>CAIKAR010000065.1 GCA_903825465.1 uncultured Hyphomicrobiales bacterium
AGGTCTTTCGTAGTTGATCATTCAGAGCGCGCACGCGGCTTGTTCTGGCGGCGTCGTCGGTGGTGACTGTCATGAAAATCTCTCCCGTTCGTTTGGGGGCGGTGGCCAAAGGCCGGCGCTGGAATCGAAAGGGGCGGCTCGCGCCGCCCCAGGGGTCATGTCGAATTCGCCTAAAGCTCTTTCGCGTAGTCGCTGTGGAAGGGCGCGACGTACCGCCTCGGCAGCGTCACAATGGGTTCCGACGCCGGGCATCCGTGCCACCGCAGCTTGACGTCATCGTCCTTCACGCTGACGATTTTGGCCTCCCACCAGCCCGCGTAGTCGCCCTTGGCCCCGTAGGCGACCGCCAGCACGATCTGGCCGACCTTAAGCGTGGTCCAGGGCTCGTCGGGGTCGGCTGGCTTAGGGGCGGCCGATTTGGCGATTTCCTGCCCCGTTGGCGGCATCACCCCCACCGGCTCCACCGAGGGCGCCAGTGAACCCGCTGGGGCCGTTGGCGAGGCCTCGGGGCCCCCTATGGCCACTGGCGAGGCCCCGGGGGCCGCTGGCGCGGCCAACGCCGCCTTGGGACACTGCACCCCGCCGAGCTTTTCGAGCTGGTCGATGACGGCGGGGGTCGCCGGCGGCAGGCTGAACTGGCCTTTGGCGTTCATGACGCCTTCGGGCAGGGTTTCGGCGGCCTTGCGGTGGTCGTCCGTCGCGACCGCCACCCATTTGAGCCCAAACGTTCCAGCGGCCTGCTTGGCGGCCTCGACCGCGGCGGGACCAAACCACCCGGCGCGTTCGGTGGCTCCCCCGGGCAAGCGCCCGAACACGATGAGGGCGCGGGGTTTCGGCGGCGGCGACGAGGATTGCGGTTTTGACATGAGGTTGACCTCCAGGTGAAAGATCCCGGCGGTCGCGAAGATTTTGATCTGGCGGGGCTCGAAAAGCGCCCGAATTCGGGGCGCGCGAGGAGGTCGAGGGGGCCGCCGTCGCATATCGCTAAGCTATGCCGGGGCTGGCTGCTTCAGCCCCAACAACCTACAATAGGTCTATATTCCTGTCAAATTTGGCTTCAATAGCCTATTTTTCCTCTCAAAAGCGCCTCGCTCCGCCAATCCGATTCAAATACGCGCCGGCAACGCGCTGCTCCACGCGCGGCTGGCCGGATGCCGAAATTCAATGAATTTGGCGAAAAGTCCATTGATTGCGAAGTCCGCAGGGCAGCCCCAGCGCGCGAGGCTTATTTGCTTCCCATATGCTTCCCAAACACGAAAGCTGGGAAGCAGAGGTTGAAAAAAATGGGACTAAGTCATTGATTTTGTTGGTGAGCGCGCCGGGATTCGAACCCGGGACCCTCTGATTAAAAGTCAGATGCTCTACCGGCTGAGCTACGCGCTCCCTTTCGGGTGGCGTTTCCGTACCCGCAGGGGGGCTCCCGGTCAACACAAAACGCCGAATTTTCCCCGCGCCTGGTTTCTCGCCCCATAGGCTTGCGCCATTTCGCCGATATCGGCGAGCTTCGCCTCGAAGGCGCTCCAGTCGTCCCGCGCCGCGATCGGCGCCCAGATAGCCTCGACCTCCTCGATCAGCATCGAACAGGGCTTTTCACGCTGGAAATAGGCGTGGCCGAGATTGGCGGCGGGGTCGGGCGCGCGCCGGCCGAAGGCGTCCCGCGCGGCGGCGAATTCGGGCGCGCGGTAAAACGCCGCCGATGGTCCCGCCATCGCCCGCGCCTCGCTCGCCAGCCCGCCGCGCCAGTCGAAAAAGAACTGTTCGTAGGGCGCTTTGGTCGCGCCGAGAAATTCAAGAACCGCCTTGGCAAGCAGCGCGTCGGCTTTCTGGTCGGCTCCCGCGAGCCCCAGCCGACGCAACAGGGCGAGCGCGAATTCGCGCTGCAACACTGGTTCATAAGCGTCGAGCGCCGCCTCCAGCCCCGCCTTCGGCGCGATCGCCATCAGGCATTCGGCGAGCCGCGTCAGGTTCCAGGCCAGCGCGCCCGGCTGCCGCCCGAACGCGTAAAGCCCGTGCTCGTCGAAATAGGCGGCGGTGAACGCGGGATCGTAATGGGGCGCGAAACGCCACGGGCCGTAGTCGAAGCTCTCGCCGGTTATGTTGATGTTGTCGCTGTTCAACACGCCATGGACGAAGCCCGCCGCCATCCATTGCGCGGCGAGCCGCGCGACGCGGCGGCAGACCTCGGCCAGAAACTCTTCCGCGCGCTTCTCGGCCGGCGCCGCGGCGATCTCGGGCATGTAATGCGCCACGCAATGGTCCAGCAGGCGCGCCATCGACGCCTTGTCGTCGAAGAACGCCAGCCGCTGAAACGTGCCAATCCGGATATGCGAATGCGACAGGCGCACCAGCACGGAAGAACGCGTCGGCGAGGGCTCGTCGCCGCGGACCAGATCTTCGCCGGTTTCGATCAGGCTCAGGCTTTTCGATGTGTAAACGCCGAGCGCTTCGAGCGTCTCGGTGGCGAGCACCTCGCGCACGCCGCCCTTGAGCGTCAGCCTGCCGTCGCCGCGCCGCGACCATGGCGTTTGCCCGCTGCCCTTGGTGCCGAGATCGAGCAGCCTGCCGTCCTCGGCGTCGCGCAGTTGCGCGAAAAGAAAGCCGCGGCCGTCGCCGAGATCCTGATTGTAGTGGCGAAACTGGTGGCCGTGGTAACGCAGCGCCAGCGGCATGCGCAGATTGCCGGGCAGGGGCTCGAAGCCGCCGAAATGGCGCGTCCATTCGTCCGGCGTGAGCGTGTCGAGGCCGACGCGCGCGGCCCAGCGTTGATCGCGGTGGCGCAATACGCGTTGCGGAAAATCAGCAGCGGCGGCGATGTCGAAGAATTCGTCGCCGAGATCGGCGTGGATTTTCTCCGGGCGATAAAGCGGCGAAACGGGCATGGTCGGGGTTTAACGCGGTTTCGCGGCGGTTGGAACCCGGCTGTTTTCAAACTTCGTCACTTCAACGTGACGCCCGAGGTCTTCACCAGGTCCGCCGCCTGTTGGTCGTCGGTCTTCAGGAAAGCGGCGAATTCCGCCGGCGTGTTGGTCACCGCGGTCATGCCCGACGCCGTGATGTATTTCGCCTGAAAGGCCTTGTCGGCGACGGTTTCGCGCAACGCGGCGCTGACCTTCTCGATGATGTCCTTTGGCGTGCCCGCCGGCGCGAACATGCCGAACCAGACCGTGAAGCCAATCGGCGGCAGGCCCAGTTCGGGAATCGAGGGCAGATCGGGCAGCACGGCAAGGCGCTTGTCGCCGACGACGAAAAGCGCCTTCGCCTCGCCGTTGCGAATGCGGTCGATGATCATCGGAATGGCGACCGGCATCATCACCTGGATTTCGCCGCCGTCGAAGGCGATCAGCGCCGGCGCGAAGCCGGTGAAGGGGACATGCGTCATCCGCGCGCCGGTCTTTTTGTTCAGCCATTCCGCCATCAGATGCGTCTCGCCGCCGACGCCGAACGAGCCGTAGTTCGCCTTGGCCGGATTTTTCTTCGACCAGTCGATGAATTCGGCGAACGTCTTTCCCGGCACGTCGTTGCGCGTCATGAACACCGCCACCGCCGAGGCGATGTTGGTGATCGGCGCGAGGTCGGCGGGCGTGTAGCGGAGGTCGTCGTAGAGATGCGGATTGACCGACAGCGTCGTCGAGGCGAGCATGCAGAGCGTGTAGCCGTCGGGCTCGGAAGCCTTGCACGCCTGCGCGCCGATGCTGGTGTTGGCGCCGGGCCTCGATTCGACAACGACGACTTGCCCGAGCTTTTCGCGGAAACCCTCGCCAAGCGCGCGGGCCAGCGCATCGGTGGGGCCGCCCGCCGGGTAGGGCACGATCAGCTTGACGGGGCGGTTGGGGTAGGGCTGCGCCAGCGAGCCGCCGAGGCCGGCGGTCAGCAGCGCGGCGGCGGCGCAAAAGCGCAGACAGCTCGTCCGGAAAAAGGTCGGCCCGAAAAAGGTGATCTCGGCTGGCGTCGACATGCGGCCTCCCCCTATGTTGTTGCGGCGAGAGTGGCGGCAATCGCGGCGGCGCGCAAGTCGCAAGAGGTTGGACATTCGCGGGCCACGCTACGGTGGCGAGCCGTCTCCGTCGCCGAGCGCGCGGCGCATGTAGACAACATCGAGCCACCGGTCCAGCTTGAAGCCAAGCGACTTGACGAGGCCCTCGTGTTGAAAGCCGAATTTGCGGTGCAGCGCGATCGAGCTGGCGTTGCCGCTGTCGCCGATGACCGCCATCATTTGCCGCCAGGGGCCGCCTTCGCATCTGGCGATCAGCGCGCCCAGCAAGGCCGCGCCGACGCCGCCGCCAAGCCGGTCGGCGGCGACGTAAATGGAATTTTCGATCGTGTATCGGAACGCCGAACGCGCGTGAAACGGGCCGCAATAGGCGTATCCCGCGACCACGCCGTCCACCTCCGCGACGAGCCACGGCAGGCCGCTGTTCAAAACCGCGGCGCGGCGCGCCAGCATCTCGTCGAGATCGGGCGGCGTTTCCTCGAACGTCGCGACGCCGCGCAGCACATGGTGGGCGTAGAGGCGTTGCACCGCCGCCATGTCGCCTTCACGCGCGTCGCGCACAGGGACGGCGTTGGCGCGCGCTTTGATCGGTGTCATCGACGGTCTCCCGCGGGGGAAAAAGCTTGAGCCCGCGGCTCGGGCCGGAGTAAGGTTTAGCCACGAATTCGGGGCGCGCAATCGTCCTGCCGGCGCCACGCAAGGGACAACGCCCATGAACGACGCGACCACAACCCTCGCCCACGCGGGCAACCTCGACGCGCTGCGCGCCGCCCTCGATCCCCTCGATTTCATGGCCGGCTGGAACAAGCACGAGCCCAGCCTGTGGAAGGAGCCGCGCACCGCCTACACGCCCATGCACTGGAAATACGCCGACGCCAAGGTCGGGCTCGATGTCGCGGGCAAGCTCATCAACGCCGAGCAGGCCGAACGCCGCAACCTGTTCATGGTCAACCCCGTGCCGGGCAACCACTACGACACGCTGAAAACCCTCGTCAGCGCCTATCAGATGATCCTGCCCGGCGAGAAGGCGCGCACGCACAGGCATTCGCCCAACGCGCTGCGGCTGATGCTCGATTGCGACGAGGCCTGCTACACTGTGGTCGACGGCGTGCGCATCGACATGCTGCCGGGGGATGTGCTGCTGACGCCGGGCAATTGCTGGCACGGCCACGGCAACGAGGGAAAAAGGCCGGGCTACTGGATCGACTTTCTCGATGTGCCGCTGGTGCATCTAATGGAGCCGATGTTCCTCGACTTCTGGGACGGGCTGCAACCGGTCGACAAAACCTCGCGCGACAACGACTTCGTGTTCCCGATCAAGCAAAGCCTGGAGTGGCTGGCCGCGGCCGCGCCCGACGAACACGGGCGGACGCGCGTTCAACTCGGCGGGAAAGACATGCCGACCATGGGTCTGTGGATGAACAAGCTCGCCGCCGGCGGCTGGAGCAAGGCGTTGCGATCGACGGAAAACCAGGTGTTCGCGGTGGTGTCCGGCGCCGGCGAAAGCAAGGTCGGCGACAAGCTTTTCCACTGGACGAAGGGCGATGTCTTCGTCGCGCCGACGTGGAGCGCGGTGTCGCATCGCGCGGCGACCGAGGCTATCCTGTTCAGCGTGTCGGACGATGTCACGCAGACGAAGCTGGGGTTTCACCGGATCGAGGCGGCGTAGTGAAGGCCTATCTGCTCAAGGCGCACCGCTGGACGGCGCTGCTGTTCGCGTTGCCGCTGCTGGTCGTCGTCGTCACCGGCTTCATCCTGTCCTTCGAGCCGATCCTCGAAACGGCGTCGGTGAAGCCGGGCTCGGTGAGCGCGGACCAGTTGACCGCGCTCGTCGCCAAATACGATCCCGCCGGCAAGGCGCGCGGTTTGATCATCGATCCCCGCCTCCACATCCTGACCCTTCAGGGCGTCGGCGCGGACGGTTCCACCGATGTCGATTTGAGCAGTGGCGCCGAGGCCGGAGCCCACGGCGCGCTCCGCGATTTCTTCCTCGCCAACCGGCGGTTGCATCGCAGCCTCGTGTTCCAGATGAACTGGCTTGTCGTCGCGTCGAGCTACGCCATGTTGGCGCTTGCCGCGCTGGGCCTTTGCATGGGGTTCTCGCGCCTGCGCGCTTCGCTGGCGGGGTGGCACAAGGGCGTGGCCTGGGCGCTGCTGCCGCTGGTGGCGCTGAGCCCCCCTGACCGGCATCATACTCGCGAGCGGCGAGGGCGGGCCCCGCGCTCCCGGCGGACGCGGTGGTCCGGAGCGCGCGCCGCTTGTCGAGGCGACGAAGATGCTGGCCTCGCAGGTCGATCCCGGCGCCATCCTCTCGATCGGCAACCGCGGCGGCCGCATGGTGGCGCGGGTTGTCCGGAACGGCGAAACCTACGCCTACGCCGTGACGAAGGACGGTGTCGTTGAGCAGCCGCGCAACTGGTCGCGCTCGTTGCACACGGGTTCGGGCGTCTGGACCGGCCTTCTCAATGTTCTGGCCTCTGGCGCGATCCTGACCTTGCTGATCACCGGCGTCGCCATCTGGACCCGGCGCGCGCTGCGGACGCGCGCCAATCGCCTTGCGCGCGGGCAGGTTGCCGCCGCGGCGTCGGAGGTCGTAAGCTCAATAACTAGGCGTTCCGCCTGAATGGCGGGCGCGGTTGGCGCTATTTTTCGCTATTCGCCCGCTTGTTCGCCAGTCCCGGCTGGCGCCGGCTTTGCTTCGTGTTGACGTGGAGTTTCGATTTTACGGGACTGGTCTCGGGAGCCCAACGTGCCGCAAGCGCAGTACTTCGATGAAATGGGCGCGCGGGACACGCCGCGCGCCGTCTACGCCCAGGTGGCGCGCTGGTTGGCGGAGGCGCCCGCGCAACTGCTGGAATCACGGCGCTTGCAGGCGGAACTGATGTTTCGCCGCATGGGCATCACCTTCGCCGTCTATGGCGACAACGAGGCGACAGAGCGCCTGATCCCCTTCGACATCGTGCCGCGCGTGATCGGACGCTCGGAGTGGAACGCGCTGGAAAAGGGCCTCGTGCAGCGCGTCAAGGCGCTCAACATGTTTTTGGCCGACGTCTACGGCAAGGGCGATATTTTGCGCGCCGGCGTGGTGCCCTCGGAGCTTGTCTACCGCAACGCCGCGTTCAGGCCCGAAATGGTCGGCGTGCCCGTGCCCCACGGCGTCTATGTGCAGATCGCCGGCATCGACATCGTGCGCGTCGACGAGCGCGATTTCTATGTGCTTGAGGACAACGCGCGCACGCCATCCGGCGTTTCCTACATGCTGGAAAACCGCGAGGCGATGATGCGGCTTCTGCCCGACCTGTTCGCCGAGCACCGCGTGTCGCCGGTGGAGGCCTATCCCAACGAGTTGCGGGCCTGTCTCAAATCGCTGGCGCCGCGCGGGGCGGGCGCCGACTCCGTGATTGTCGTGCTGACTCCCGGCCAGTTCAACTCGGCCTATTACGAGCATTCGTTTTTGGCCGACAAGCTGGGCGTGGAACTCGTCGAGGGGCGCGACCTCTTCGTGCGCGACGAGGAAGTCTATATGCGCACCACGCAGGGTCCGAAGCGCGTCGACGTCATCTACCGCCGGGTCGACGACGATTTCCTTGATCCACTGGCCTTCCGTCCGGATTCGGAGCTTGGCGTCCCGGGCCTCATGGCGGCCTATCAGGCCGGCAATGTGACGCTCGCCAACGCGGTCGGCACCGGCGTCGCCGACGACAAGGCGATCTACACCTACATGCCCGAGATCATCCGCTTCTACCTCGGCGAGGACGCCCTGTTGAAAAACGTGCCGACGTGGCGCTGCCGCGAGCCCGACTCGCTGAAATACGTGCTGGAACATCTCGGCGAGCTCGTGGTGAAGGAGGTCAACGGCTCCGGCGGCTACGGCATGCTGGTGGGCCCGCACGCCGCCAAGGACGAGATCGCGGCCTTCGCCCGCAAGCTGGAACACGACCCCGACAACTTTATCGCGCAGCCGACGCTGGCGCTTTCGACGTGTCCCACATCGACGCCCGAGGGCCTGGCCTCCCGCCATGTCGATCTCCGGCCCTTCGTGTTGACCGGCGCCGATGGCTCGCGCGTCGTGCCTGGCGGGCTGACCCGCGTCGCGTTGAAGGAGGGATCGCTGGTGGTCAACTCAAGCCAGGGCGGCGGCACGAAGGACACCTGGGTGGTCGACGATCCGGTGGCAGTGTAGCGCCATGCTCGCCCGCACCGCCGACAACCTCTACTGGCTCGCCCGCTACATGGAGCGCGCGGACTACGTCGCCCGCATCGTCAACACGACAAGGCGGCTCGCCGCCCTGCCGGCCGCGCGCGGCCCCGACCGCGAGGAATGGCGCAGCGCGCTGTCGTCGACAGGCGCGCTCGAAGCCTATACGGAAGCGCGCGGCGCGGTCACGCCGGCGGGCGCGATCGATTTCCTCGTGTTCGATCCCGCCAATCCCTCGTCGATCGTCAACTGCGTCGACGCCGGCCGCGCCAACGCGCGCGCCGTGCGCACGGCTCTGACGGCGGAAACCTGGGACACCATCAACTCGGGCTGGCTCGAACTCAACCGGCTGCGCGGCGCGCGCGTGGACCGGACGGACTCGGAGGCGCTGGGGCAAATCCTCGACCTCGCCGTGAAACTATCGCTCGATGTCGACGGGTGCAGCTACCGGACGATGCTGCGCAACGACGCCTACTGGTTCGGCAGGCTCGGGCTTTATATCGAGCGCGCCGACAACACGGCGCGGCTGCTCGACGTCAAATACAACATCCTGCTGCCGGAGACCGAGGTCGTCGGCGGCACCCTCGATTATTTCCAGTGGACGGCGATCCTGCGCGCCGTTTCGGCGCTGACCGCCTACAACTGGGTCTACCACGACAGCGTCAAACCGTGGCTTATCGCCGACCTGCTGGTGTTGCGACCGGAGATGCCGCGCTCGCTGATCTCCTGCTACGACAACATCCAGCGCTTCCTGGACGCCATCGCTCGCGCCTACGGCCGCCGGGGCGCCTCGCAGCGCATCGCCCGCCATGTGTTGACCCGGCTCGAAAACACCTCCATCAACGAGGTGTTTTCAGGGGGGCTGCACGAGTTCATCACCGCCTTCGTCGAGGACAACGACCGTCTCGGCGCGGAAATCGCCGAACAATATCTCATTCACTGACAATTTCTTTCACTGAGCGGCGATGCGCATCCGGATTTCCCACAACGCCAGGTACGCCTACGCCTCGCCGCCCCGGCTGGTGACCCAGGTGCTGCGCGCGACGCCGCGCAGCCACCACGGCCAGCGCGTGTCGTCGTGGCGAATCGACGTCGATGTCGATTGCGCCCTGCGCGCCTCCGAGGACGCGTTCGGCAATTTCACCCACACGTTCACGGCGGCGGGGCGGCTCGACGCGCTGACGGTGTCGGTGGCCGGCGAGGTCGAAACCTTCGACACGGCCGGCGTCGCGACCGGCGCCATGGAACGATTTCCCCCGGAGTTGTTCCTGCGGCAAACCGAGCTGACCGCGCCGGACGCGGCCCTGCGCGCGCTCGCCGCGGACGTTGGCGCGCGCGGCAAAACCACGCTCGACAAGCTGCACGGGCTGATGACCGAAGTTAACACGCGCCTGAAGTTCGACAAAAAGGCCAAGGGCGTCGGCGCGGCGGCGGCGCTCGCCCAGGGCGCTGGCGCCTGCCAGGACTTCGCCCACGTGTTCATTTGCTGCGCGCGCGCGATGAACATCCCGGCGCGCTGCGTGAGCGGCTATTTTCTCGACATCGACGGCCCGGTCGAGCTGGAGGCGGGGCACGCCTGGGCCGAGGCCTATGTCGAGGATCTGGGCTGGGCGGGGTTCGACCCCGTGAGCGACGCCTGCCCTTCGGAAAGCCATGTCTGCGTCGCGCGCGGCTTTGATTATATGGGCGCGGCGCCGGCGCGCGGCGCGATGACGGGCGGCGGCGGCGAAACACGCGCCGTCGACCTGCGGGTTTGGAAAATCTAGCGCGGCGGGGGAGACGGGCATGACTTATTGCTGCGCGATCCTGGTCCGCGAGGGCCTGGTGATGATCGCCGACACGCGCACCAACGCGGGAATCGACAACGTCTCGACCTACCGCAAGCTGCATATGTTCAACGCGCCCGGCGAGCGCGTCATGATGATCGCCAGCGCCGGCAATCTGTCGGCGACGCAAAGCATCCTGCATCTGCTGAGGGAGGGATTCCCCGGCGGCGAAAACGGCGAAATCGAAAAGCTGACCGACGCGCGCACCATGTTCGACGGCGCGCAGATGATTGGCCGCGCGATCCGCCGCGTCCACCTGCTGGAGGGCGAGGCCTACCAGCAAAGCGGCGTGTCGTTCGAGCTTTCGTTGCTGTTTGGCGGGCAAGTCGGCGACGACCCGATGCGGCTTTTCCTCATCTACGCGGCGGGCAACTTCATCGAATGCGGGCGCGACGCGCCCTATTTCCAGATCGGCGAATACAAATACGGCAAGCCCGTGCTCGACCGCGCCGCCGTCTTCGAGACCGACATTTACGACTGCCTCAAGGTGGCGCTGGTGTCGATGGATTCGACGATGCGCTCCAACATCGGCGTCGGCCTGCCAATCGACATCGCGCTCAGCCGGCGCGACAGCCTGGAGCTCGAGGTCGATCAGCGCATCGACCACACCGAGCCCTATTTCCACGACCTGCGCGACCGCTGGTCGACGGCGCTGCGGCAGGCGCATCTGGGCATCCCGCGGCCGCCCTATGGCCGCAGGAACTAGGGCCGGGAATTAGGCCGACGCCGCGCGCTTTCTCGACGCGAAGCGGATATCGCCGCGCCTAAAAACACTTTAGGGTGTCGCCGAATCCAATCCGGGGAACGCCATGAAAGTCGTCGACGCCATCGCCGAAATCCTCAAGCGCGAGGGCGTTGACACGCTGTTCGGCTATCCCGTCAATCCACTGTTCGAGGGCGCGGCGAAGGCCGGCATCAAGCCCATTGTCGTGCGGCAGGAGCGCATCGGCGTGCACATGGCCGACGCCATGTCGCGCGTGACGAGCGGCCAGAAGATCGGCGTGTTCTGCATGCAGCACGGACCGGGCGTCGAGAACACGCTCGGCGCCATCGCGCAGGCGTTCAGCGAGTCGGTGCCGATATTGGTGATACCCGGCGGCTACGACCGCCGGCTGTCGCATGTCGAGCCGAACTTCTCGTCGCCGAAATCCATGGGCACGTTCACCAAGTCGGTCGAGCAGCTAACCTCCGGCAAGGACATCGTCAACGTCTTCCGCCGGGCCTTCACGCAATTGCGCAATGGCCGCGGCGGCCCCTGCGTGGTGGAAGTGCCGCGCGATGTCTGGAACGAGGAGGTTCCCGCCGACTTCGACTACAAGCCCGTGATCTCGACGCGCTATGGGCCGGACCCCGCCGCCGTCGCGGAGGCCGCGGACCTGCTCGCCAACGCCAAACGGCCCGTGATTTACGCGGGGCAGGGGGTTCACTACGCCCGCGCCTGGCCGCAGTTGAAGGCGCTCGCCGAGGCGCTCGCCGCGCCGGTCTGCACGTCGCTCGAAGGCAAAAGCTCGTTTCCGGAAAATCACCCGCTGGCGCTGGGCTCCGGCGGCGCCGCCATGCCGCGCGCGGTGCGGCGTTTTCTCGACGACGCCGACGTGATTTTTGGCCTCGGCGTGTCGTTTTCGGAAACCGCGTTCGGCGTGACGATGCCGACAGGCAAGACGATCATTCACGCGACGCTCGACCCCAAGCACCTCAACAAGGATGTCGAGGCCCGCGTCGGCCTGATCGGCGACGCCGCGTTGACGCTGGACGCGCTGAACGCGGCGATCTCGGCCCGCGTGAAAACCCCGCGCGACATCGGGAAAACCGCCGCCGAGATCGCCGCCGTGCGCGATCCCTGGATGGCGGAATGGCGGGCGAAGCTGACCTCTTCCGAAACGCCCATGACGCCCTACCGCGTCATCGCCGACCTTTTGAAGACGGTCGATATCGACAACACCATCATCACCCACGACGCGGGCTCGCCGCGCGACCAGCTCTCGCCCTTCTGGATCTCGACTTCGCCCTTGTCCTACATCGGCTGGGGCAAGACGACGCAGCTCGGCTATGGCCTGGGCCTCGCCATGGGCGCCAAGGTCGCGCATCCCGACAAGCTCTGCATAAACGTGTTTGGCGACGCGGCGGTTGGCTTCGTCGGCATGGATTACGAGACCGCGGCGCGCTACAAAATCCCGATTCTCTCGATTGTCTTCAACAATTTCTCGATGGCCTGCGAGCTCGACATCATGCCGGCCTCGACCGAGCGCTACCGCGCGACCGACATCTCAGGCAACTACGCCGAACTCGGCAAGACGCTCGGGTGTTACAGCGAGCGGGTGACCTCGCCCGACGAGATCATCCCGGCGCTCAAGCGCGGCATCGAGATGACGCGCAAGGGAACGCCGGTGCTGCTCGAATTCATCACTTGCCTGGAGAAAGCGCAGTCGCGGATGGTCGCGCGCAAGTAGGAGCGGCTATTTCGGGCAGGCGGCTGGCTGCCCGTCGAGCCCTTCCGTCACGCGCTCGAAACTGGCCGCGCTTTTGTCGCCGTCGCGCGTCACACGCACGACATACATGCCGTCGTAGTCGTCGCTGTTCCATTTGGGCGCCACGCCCGCCTCGCCGCCGTTGTGAACGATCAGCTTGTCGGCGATTTTCGGAATCAGGTTGTGCTCCCACGCCACGACCACCAGCGCCCGGCGGTATTTCGGGTCGTCCAGCGCCATCCGCAGCTTCTTGGTGTGGTTGAGGCCGAAGTCGGCGTTGATCGGCAATCCGAACGCGATCGCGGCGGGCTCGATGGTCGCGAGCGGCCTGACATAATCGTAGTCGTCGCCGCCGTCCTTCTTTTGCTCGGAAGGATCTGGCGCGAACACGGCGTTGGGCGCGCCGAACTTCGCGGCGATGACCGCGGGCAGCGCAAGCGCGCGGTTCAGGCCCTTGCAACTCAATTGGCCCAATCCGTTCGCGGGTTTTTCGCCATGCCGCACGAGGACGATTGTTTCGGTGTCCGCCGCCCGCGCCGCGCCCGCGGTCAACGCCGGAAGCGCGGCGAGAGCCGCGAAAGCCACGCAAATGCTTGAAGTCGTCGAAGCCATGCTTGAACCTGTTGAATGGCTTGAAGCGTTCAGGCCGCCTTCTTGTCCATCAACTCGACAAAACGCCTAAACAGGTAGTGCGAGTCCCGCGGGCCGGGCGAGGCCTCGGGATGATGCTGCACCGAAAACGCCGGCCGATCCGTCAGCGACACGCCGCAATTCGAGCCGTCGAACAGCGAGCGGTGGGTTTCCCTGGCGTTGGCGGGAAGCGTCTTCGCGTCCACAGCGAAACCGTGGTTCATCGACACGATCTCGACCTTGCCGGTGGTGTAGTCCATCACCGGGTGGTTGGCGCCGTGATGGCCCTGTTTCATTTTCACCGTCGTCGCGCCGACCGCGAGCGCGAGCATCTGGTGGCCGAGGCAAATGCCAAACACCGGCGTCTTGCTGTCGAGCAGCGCGCGGATGACGGGCACGGCGTATTCGCCTGTTTCAGCGGGGTCGCCGGGGCCGTTCGACAAAAACACGCCGTCCGGCTTCAGCGCGAAAATCTCCGCCGCCGTCGTCGTCGCGGGCACCACCGTCACCGCGCAGCCAGCGTCCGCCAGCAGGCGCAGGATGTTGCGCTTGACGCCATAGTCGATGGCGACGACCCGGCGCGCCGGCGCGGATTGCCTGCCATAACCGGCCTCCAGCGACCACGTCGTCTCGTCCCAGTCGTAGCGTTGCGCCGCGGTGACGCCGGGCACGAGGTCCATGCCGTCGATGCCGGGCCAGGCCGCGGCTTCCTTCTTCAACGCGGCGATGTCGAACACGCCGTCCGGCGCATGCGCGACGACGGCGTTGGGCATGCCTTTTTCGCGGATCAACGCGGTCAGCGCGCGGGTGTCGACGCCGCGCAGGCCGATAATGCCGCGCGCCTTCAGCCACGCGTCGAGGTTTTGCGTCGCCCGGTAATTCGAGGGGTCGGTGACGGGCGCCTGCAAAACCACGCCGCGCGCCCCCGCGCTCGCCGCCATGTTGACGGTCTCGATATCTTCGTTGTTGACGCCGACATTGCCGATGTGGGGGAAGGTGAAGGTGATGATCTGCCCGGCGTAGGACGGGTCCGTCATGATCTCCTGATAGCCGGTCATCGCCGTGTTGAAGCAGACCTCGCCCACCGCGTGGCCGCTGGCGCCCAGGCCAAACCCCTCGATCACCGTGCCGTCGGCGAGCACCAGCAGGGCGGTGGCGCGGCTGGGCGTCCACGGAGCCAAGCCCGCTTTTTCTTGAACCTCGGTCATATCGGCTCTAAACCCTGCGCGCGGGGGCTCGGCGGCGCGCGCCGATTCGAACCCCGAAAAGTATTGGATTGATTTCACAGCTAGGGGAGGGGCGTGCGCGCGTCAACCCGGCCCGGCGCCAATCCCCCGCCAAGGAGGCACAATGTTGCGTGAACAGATCGCCGAAAGCCTCAAGGCCGCCATGAAAGCGGGCGACGCCGACCGCCGCGACGCCCTGCGCCTGATGAGCGCCGCCATCAAGGACCGCGACATCGCGCTGCGCGGCGAAGGCAAGCCGCTGAACGAGGAGGATATCGTCGCGGTGCTGACCAAGATGGTCAAAAGCCGCCAGGAATCGATGGAAATCTACGACAAGAACAACCGCCCCGAACTCGCGGCGAAGGAGCGCGGCGAAATCGCGGTGATCTCCGGCTTCCTGCCCCAGCAAATGGGCGAGGCGGAGGTCGCCGCCGCGATCAAGGCCGCCATCGCCGAAACAGGCGCCACATCGCCCAAGGACATGGGCAAGGTGATTGCCGCCCTCAAGGCGAAATACGCCGGCCAGATCGACTTCGGCAAGGCGAGCGGATTGGTGAAGGCGGCGTTGGCCGGGTGAGGCGGCTCACTAAAATTATCGCCGACATTTTCGCGGTCTCAGCCCTGGCCGCCGCTTCAGCCGCGTCCGCCGATCCGGTCGAGGATTTTTACCGCGGCAAGACCATCACGATGATTATCGGAACGGGCGAAAATGCTGGCGCTGTCGAGGCTTATCCGCGCGCCCTCGCGCAGGTCATGAAGAAATATCTGCCCGGCGCGCCCAACATGATTGTCACCAACATGCCGGGGGCTGGCGGCATCAAGGCGGCGAACTACATCAATTCGATCGCGCCGCGCGATGGCACGGTGTGGGGCTTCATCACCCGCGGCTTCATCTCCGCGCCGCTGCTGAAGATCCCGCAGGCGACCTTCGACCCCGTGAAATTCAGCTGGATTGGCTCGGCCGCGCGCACCGTCTCCGTCGGCGTCGTCTGGAAGGCGTCGACGCCCGTGCGCACGATCCAGGAGGCGATGACAACGCCGGTCGTCGTCGGCGCTACAAGCGTTGGACAGGACACAGCGACATGGCCGGCGCTGCTCAACACCTTCGCTGGCACGAAATTCAAGATCGTCACCGGCTACGCCAGCGTCGGCGAGGTCGATTACGCCATTGAAAAAGGCGAGTTGCAAGGCAAGGTCGGTTTCACCTGGGCCGCGTTGAACAGCGGCCGGCAGTTGCAGTGGCTGCAAAACGGACAAGTCGAGGTGCTGGTTCAGCTTGGCGTCGAGAAATCGAAAGCCATCCCCGACAGCGTGCCGCTGGGTCTCGATCTCGCAAAAACGCCCGAGGACCGGCTGGCGATGCAGGTGATCGCGGGGCCGGCGGCGACCGGATTTCCCTCGTTCATGGGGCCGGGGATTCCGCGCGACCGGCTCGACGCCTTGCGCGTTGCCTACGCGAAATCCCTCGTCGATCCCGAATTCGTCGATCTGGTGAGGCGCGAAGGCCTCGACATCGACCCGATCGCCGGCGCCGACCTCGAAAAAATCGTGCGCGACATTTACGCGCTGCCGCCCGACGCGGTGGAGCGCGCGCGCTCGGCGCTGATGGGGCCATAACAGCCCGCTTTCGCCGGCGTTAACCCTAAGCGTTTGCCTGGCGTTCATGACAGCCGGGGTATCGTCCTCGCATTGGACTTTCGCTTCGATTTTCGCTTGGACTGGTTTTCATCATGCGTGTTTCAGAAGTCGTCATGACTGTGTTTATCGTCGCCCTTATCCTGATTTCCCTCGCGTTCGGCTCGCGCGTTGTCGGCCTGTTTTTCGCGGGCCTTCTCGGCGCGGCGATCATATCGACGCGAAGAGGCCGCCGTGGTCCCGGCGGCCTCGTTCAATAGGCAACGGAACGCTTCTACGCCAGCACCGTCACCGGCGTGCCAGCCTGCGCTCGCGTGTAAAGATTCGCGATGTCCTGGTTGACCATGCGCACACAGCCCGACGACACGCTCGTGCCGATCGTCTCGGGCTCGGTGGTGCCGTGGATGCGGTAGCCGAGGTCTTGTTTGTCGCGAAACAGATACATCGCGCGCGCGCCGAGCGGGCTTTTGGGTCCGCCGCGCACGCCGAGCCCGCGCGGCGTTTGTTCGAGTTCGGCCCTGATGTCGGGATCGCGCGCGATCATTTCGGCGGGCGGCACCCAATCGGGCCAGTCGCGCTTGAATTGAACCTTCGCGTCGCCGTTCCAGAGAAATCCTTCGCGGCCGACGCCGACCCCGTAGCGCGTCGCCTTGCCGGGTTCCTCGACAAAATAGAGGTGGCGCCCGCGGGGATCGACGATGATCGAGCCCGTCGGCTCCGCCCATGGAAAGACCACGGTCTGGCGCAGGTAGCGCTGCGGCACAGCGGTATAGTCAAACGCCAAAATCGGAAATTTTTCCCCGGGATATTCGCCGTAGATGGCTTGGTAGTCCGGTCGCGCCAGCGTTTTCGTCAACGGCCGGGCGCCAACGGCGTTTTCATCCGCGACGCGGGGGTCGGGGCCGCCCGGCGCGCTGGAGAGGTCGGGCACAGGGCCATCGTTGCTGGCGCAACCCGCAAGCGCCGAAACCGTCATTGAAAAACCGCCAATCGCCGCGGCGCGCCGAGTCAACATTGAACACTTTCCCATATCAAACAAAAACATGGTAAAGCGGCGGGGTTAACGATCGGTGTGGAGGCGTTCGAGGCGAACGCCGAGATGGAAGCGAGGCGGTGGGGCGGTGGCTACTCCGCCCCTATCACCGCCACCACGGCCTTCACCACCGCCGGGTCCGCCCCGAGAATCCGGTCCACCAGCCCGGCGAGCGCTTCGCCGTTCAGCGGCGCCATGTCGAGCCCCTCTTTTTTCGCCTCGTCCAAAAACCCCGCGTCCTTCGTCATGGCGTCGAATCCTTCGCGGAAAACCTTCAGCAATTCCGGCCGCGTCCCCGGCGGCAGCACGTAGGGCTGGTCGATCGACACCGTGTCGCTCAGAAACGCGAACATGGCGCGCTGTTCGGCTGTTTGCGCGAGGTCGGTCAGCAGCGGCGTGTCGGGCAGGTCGGGCTCCTTGCGCAGGCCGACCTGAAACAGCGGCGCGATCTTGTTCTGCGCGATCCAGTCGGGGTGGATCGCCTTGTAGGAACTCCACGGATTGGAGCCGCGCACCTGCACCTCGCCGCTTTCCATCGCGAGATTCACCGCCGTGCCGCTTTCATAGCCGGTGATGATCTTGAACTTCGTGCCGATGGCGGCGTTGAGCAGCGCGGGATAGCCGTACATCGTGCCGATCTTGCTGAGCGCGCCGACGGTGACCTCGCGCCGCTTGGCGTCCTCGATGGAAAGAACGCCCGACGCGCGCCACGCGGCGGTGACGTCGTCGGTCTGGCTGAGCGAGCCGATCCAGCCGAATTCGCGCGACTGAAAGCGCACCTTGCCCTGCTTGATCACGTCGTAATAGGGCATCGAGCGGTTGAAGGTCGCGACCACCGCGCCGTCCTTCGGCGCGATTTCGTAGACGTAGTTCGCCGCCTGCACGCCCGAGGCGCCCGGCATGTTCGACACGATGAACGCGGGGTGGCCGGGCAGAAACGCGCCCCAGTGTTTCGCCACCAGCCGCGCGTAGGCGTCGTGGCCGCCGCCCGGCGCCGAGCCGATGATCAAGCGGATGGTTTTGTCGCGAAAGTCTTCCGCGGCGAGGGCGGGGGTGGCGAGCGCGAGCAGCGCGGCCACGGCAAATGTTCCGCGCGCCGCCGCCTGTTGGCGCGCGCGCGTTGCGCTCCTCATGGCGGTTTCGCCGCGGCCCATGCGTTCCCTCAAAGATTTCACTGGCCCGGGATGCTAACGTGGACGGACGCGGTGTCAACGCGGCCTCCGAAGTTGGCCCCATCCGCCCGGAGAAAGCCGTGTATCCGCTTGTTGTCATCCTGACGATGTTCATACTGCCCGCCGGCTCGGCGCTGTGGGAGGCGATGTCCCTGGCGCAACCGGACCCGCTTTTGCTTGTCGGGAAATGGTTCGTTTTCTGGGGCGTCGGCGTTCGCCTGTCGCTTGCCGGACTACGGCAATACACGCGTCCCGCTTTCACGAGCCGGGATATTCTGGGAATCGAAAGCCCGGACGTTTTCGTGCTGGTGCGTGAACTTGGCGCCGCCAATATAGCGTCCGGCGTTGTCGGCCTGGCTTCCCTCGCGATGCCGACGTTCATATTGCCCTCGGCGCTCGCCGCCGGGATATTTTACGCGTTCGCGGGGATTGAGCACGGCAAATCCAAACATCGAGGCGTCAACGAAACCATCGCTATGGTAAGCGATATTTTCATCGCGGTTGTTCTGCTGGGTTTCGCGGCCGGAGCGCTGGCGCGCCGCCTTCATTAGGGGCGCGCGTTGGGTTATGACGCGCCTCGCTGTCACCAACAGCGCCGCCATATTCGGCGACGCCAAAGAATGGTCAAACGACTATTAAACAACGCGACGCGTCCTTCACCTGCAAACCCACTTTCCCCGTCAATAGTCAAAAGCAAGCTTGCAATCGTTTTGAATAATGGAAAAAATGCGGGCCCTGGCGGAGAACCGATGACGGCGCAGTTTGTGAAATCCAGATCCTGGGGCCTGCCGCGGCCGCGGCGCTCCTGGGCAAGCCGCTTCGCGCTGCCGCTCAGCAGCGTGGCGCTCGCGCTGCTGCTCGTCGCGGTCTTCGCGTTCATCTATTTTCAGGACCGCAACCGCGGCGAAATCCGCGGGATGGTGCGGATACGGGCCGAGCTCGCCACCCTGTTCGACGCGCTCCAGAACGCCGAGACGGGGCAACGCGGATATCTGCTGACCGGCGATCAAATCTATCTCGAACCCTACAAGGGTTCCGCGCTGGCCGTGGCGACCGATTTGTCGATCCTCGAAAGTCTTATGAAGGACCATCCTCTCGCTGTTTCGGAGCTGGAGACGCTGCGCGGCCTGAGCAAGCAGAAGCTGGTCGAATTGACCTCGACGATCGATTTGCGGGCTCAGGGCAAGCCGGACGAGGCGCTGGCGATCGTCAAAAGCGGCGAGGGCGAAGCCGTCATGGAACGTGTCCGCGCGAGCATCGCCAGGCAAAACAACGCGATCGACGCGGAAATCGCGTCCCTGTATCGAAAAGGCGAAATAGCCTCGGCCGCGCTTCAGCTTTTGGCGTTGGCCAACATATCGCTGGCGATCGGCCTTGTTTGGCTGTTCTTCCGGCGCCAGCGCGAGCATGTGGCGGAGCTGACGACGGCACACCACGCCCTCGCGAAAGCCAACCGGCAAATGCTGGAGGAGGCGAAAAAGCGCGAGGAGCTGTCGGAACAGTTGCGTCAGGCGCAGAAGATGGAGGCGGTCGGCCAGCTCACGGGCGGCATCGCGCACGACTTCAACAACATGCTCGCGATCGTCGTCAGCGGCGTCAACCTCGCCAAGCGCCGCATGGCGCGGGGCGACGCCGACGCCGCCGGCTTTTTGGACAAGGCGCTGGAAGGGGCCGAGCGCGCCGCGACGCTGGTGCGCCGGCTGCTGGCGTTTTCCCGCCGACAGCCGCTCTCGCCGCGACCTCTCGATCCCAACAAGATGGTCGGGGAAATGGGCGAGTTGTTGCGCCGCACGCTCGGCGAAAGCGTGCAACTGGACATCGCGCTGGCGGGTGGCCTTTGGCGCGCCCACGCCGACGCCGTGCAGCTCGAAAACATCATCCTCAATCTCGCCGTCAACGCGCGCGACGCGATGCCGAACGGCGGCAAGCTGACGATCGAGACAAGCAACGCCTATCTCGACGACGCCTATGTCGCCGCCAACTACGGAATCAGCGCCGGGCAATATGTGATGATCGCGGTGACGGACACCGGCGATGGCATGACGCCCGAGGTGATGCAAAGAGCGTTCGACCCGTTTTTCACGACGAAATCGCCGGGGCAGGGAACGGGACTAGGCCTGAGCCAGGTGTTCGGCTTCGTTCGGCAGTCGGGTGGCCACGTCAAGGTTTACTCCGAAGTCGGCATCGGCACGACACTCAAGGTTTATCTGCCCCGGTTTCGCGGCGACGAGGAGGGCGGCGCCGCGGCCATCGAGACGATGTCTCCTGACCTCTCTACTGGCGGCGGGGGAATCGCTATTATCGTCGTGGAGGACGACGAATCCCTGCTTCAAATGACCAGCGAAGCCCTGCGGGAACTAGGCTACGAGGCGCTGCCCGCGCAGACGGCCGCCATCGCGCTGCGCCATCTGGACGCGCGGACCGACGTCGCGCTGATCTTCACCGATGTCGTCATGCCCGAGATGAACGGCCGCAAGCTCGCCGACGAGGCGCTGAAACGCCGGCCGGATGTCAAAATCCTGTTCACCAGCGGCTATACGGCGAACGCAATCGTCCACAACGGCGTCCTCGACGCGGGCGTGAGCCTGATCGGCAAGCCCTATACGATAGAGGCGCTGGCGCGGAAAATCCGCGAGGTTCTGGCGGGGTGAGGGGAGTTCGCTGAAGCTTGCGCATCTCTACTTCTCAATTATTGGCCGCAGATCGCCACGGTCGCAAAAGGGCAAAGGAGCGGAGGTTTGGCAAATTCCTTCACATTTGAATATCGATCGGATGATCCACCAGTTTCATCGGAAGACGTGGAATTAATAAAAATTAAGCGCTAGATCGCAGGAGGAGAAACGGTTCGCGCCCAACGGGGCGCTTTTCGGAAAACAGATTCAGCGCAAACAGATTTCGATTATGAAGGTGAGACGCAAGATGGGTGAGAAATCAGCACATCGTTCATCGCCCCAGTTTGACGAATTCTTGGCAATCGCTCGCACACTCGAATGCGACGAGGACAGAGAGCATTTCGAGGCGGCGTTAGGCAAAATCGCGTCGTATAAGCCGAAGGCAGCAGCAAGGGCCGCTGAGAAAAAGACATTGAAATGAGTGGCTTTCTCCATCTTGTTTCCTCGCTTCGAGAACAAATGAGCGCAAATCTCTCGCGTTCCGATGTATTAAAGCCGTTGGCTTGGATAATAGGTATTTTGCTAACAGCATTATGCATTTTAACATTATCTCGCGCTCAAGATTGGTTGATTGTTGCCATCGTATGCGCGCTAGGAATTATGATTTTTATATATGCTGGCGCATACGTTTATTGTCTGCGCTTCGATAGAGACGCTCTTCGATCGGAGAAATATTCGCTCCATAAAATGGCAATCGAGCATAATCTCGTGGGGGATGCCGTTTCGGGCGTAATGCCCGTCGAAAATATCGTTTCATTGCCCATAGAAGCGACGGGATCACCCAGACAAATTGAGGTATCGCGATGAGCCGTAGGTTTGTCGTAGGCATTTCTAACGCAAGTGAGGCCCAAATTACTGCGCTTCGCGAGCATTTCCAGAATCAAGGAAGTTGGTGGAATTGGATACCGAATTTCTGGCTCGTCATTACCACCAACCACACAACTCCAATTCAGATTCGTGAACAAATCAAACGGATCGCGCCAGGCGCGCAACATATGGTCATCGATGCGAAAGATGATGGAGCCTCAGACACATGGACGGGATGGGGCCCGAACGTTGCACCGCGAGACATGTTTGAGTGGATGCGGTCTTCTTGGAAGAATTATTCTGGATAGCGGGGGGTATCGCCCTCAATAATGCGGCGGCGGCGGTTCGGGCCCGTCGCGGCCAGGCTGGAGGTTCGAGACCTCGTCGACAAGCTGCTGAAGCCGGCGCCCCAACGTGTCAATCTTCAGCCATTGAGCGGCGACCGTCTCGTTCAGTTCGGCGATGGTCCGATCCTGATGCGCGATCCGGATTTCGAGTTCGTCGAGCCGCGAGGCAGGGTCGGGAAGCCGGTCGCTCATGTCCTGGTCCAAATTCCTGGTCTTGGTTGGGTCGGCCGACGATGTCCGGGCCCGGCGCTTTGTGTCAACCGGGGGTATCAACCTGGCGCTATGGCGTCGCGCGTGATTTCGCGGTGTATGAATCGCCAAAACCGCTGCGGCGGCGCGGGCCGCCGCGCGGTAGTTTGGTTTTTCGCTTGAAAAAGACGAAATCCACCGCGGGAATCGCGCTTGCATTTCGCGCGGAATGATAGCACAACGCGCCTCGTCAGCCGGCCGGGGGCTGAACGGAAGGTTGGCGCTCGCCAACAGGGGCAACCCGTCTTCCCGTGTCTCCGCCTTCGATTCGAATTCCGTCGGGCCTTTCTCAGGGGGCTCGAAGGGCTCCGCGCCGGTGTTGACGAGGAATGAGAAAGGCAAACCATATCATGGCTCTATACGAGCATGTTTATCTTGCGCGGCAGGATGTCACGGCCCAACAGGTCGAGGCTCTGACCGAGCAGTTCAAGGGCATCATCACCCAGCGCGGCGGCACCGTCTCGAAGATCGAGTACTGGGGCGTCAAGTCGCTGGCCTATCGGATCAAGAAGAACCGCAAGGCGCATTTTACCCTCATGAACATCGACGCGCCCTCCGATGCGGTGGCGGAAGTCGAGCGTTTGCAAGGCCTTAGCGAAGACGTCCTGCGCTTCCTGACGCTCCGGGTCGAGGCTTTGGAGGAAGGTCCCTCCGCCATGACCCGCAAGCGCGAGGACAGCGATCGCGATGATCGCGGCGACCGCCGGGGTCCGCGCCCCGACCGTGGCGACCGTGATCGGCCGCCGCGCCGGCCGCGCGACGACTCTAACGCTGGGGGAGGTTTCTGATGAGCGCCACCACATCTAGCACTGGCGGAGCCCGCCGTCCGTTTTTCCGTCGCCGCAAGTCCTGCCCCTTCACGGGAGCGAACGCGCCGAAAATCGACTACAAGGATACCCGTCTGCTGTCCCGCTACATTTCCGAGCGCGGCAAAATCGTGCCCTCCCGGATCACGGCGGTCTCCGCCAAGAAGCAGCGTGAACTCGCCCAGGCGATCAAGCGCGCCCGCTTCCTGGGGCTCTTGCCCTATCTGATCGGCTAATAGCCAACCCATTGACAGGCTGGGCGAATCCTTCCCGGATTCGCCCTAACCGCTGAGAGGGCGGGACAACCGTGAACCCACAATCCCTGATCACAGCCCTCGGCGCCGGCGCGGCGTCGGCAGCCCTGTTCGCCCTCCAGGCGAGGGGCGAGGCCGCGCCTGGATTGCTCGGACTGTTCGCTCCGCTGCCTCTGATGATCGTCGGGTTGGGCTATGGCGAGCGGCTGGCTCTGCTCGCGGCGGCGGTCACGCTCGCGCTGGTGTTGGCGCTGTTCGACCCCTTTGTTTGCGCGGTTGCTTTCATCTCCGTTGCCGCGCCAGCCCTCGTTCTCACGGCGCTGTCGTCGCGTGAAAAAACGGCCGGGCCGGGATGGTTGTTGCTGGCTTGCGCGCTGCTGTCCATCCTTCTGATTTTGATTGTGATTTCGGCGGAGATTTGGGGCGGAACATCGTTCGACGCCGCGCTTGCCGAAATCGCTGAAAAAATGAAGCCCGCGGCGGAGGCGATCTTCAACGCGTCAGGCGATATTTTCGGCGACATCAATCCAAACACGCTCGCCCGACTGCTGGCGCTGGCGCTGATGCCAGCCGCCGCCGCGTGGGGTGTCGTGGGCTTCGCTGTCAACCTCTGGCTGGCGGGCAGGGCGACGGCCGTCTCCGGCCTGCTGCAGCGCCCTTGGCCAGACCTCCCCTCGACCCTGCGACTGCCGCGTCCGGCCTTCGTCGGCGTCGGTCTGGCGGCGGTCGCTTGCCTCTCCCCCGGAGTGATCCGCGTGATGGCGGCCTGCGCCCTCGCGGCCCTGCTGACAGCCTTCGCGATCAGCGGTCTGGCGGCCCTGCATGGGGTAACCCGCGGTCGCGCTGGCCGGCCCGCCGTGCTGTCGGGGTTTTACGTTCTCTGCTTCGCCCTGTTTCCCTGGCCGCTCATCGTGATGGCGGGCCTGGGCATCGCCGACGTCGTCCGCCCGCTCCGGCGCGGCGGCGACATTCCAACACCCTCTCAACCCTGATCCAAGGAGATAATCATGGAAGTCATTTTGCTTGAACGCATCGCCCGCCTCGGCCAGATGGGCGAAACCGTGCGTGTGAAGGACGGGTTCGCCCGCAACTTTTTATTGCCGCGCAACAAGGCTTTGCGCGCCAACGAGGCCAATAAAAAACGCTTCGAAGCGCAACGGGTCCAGCTCGAGGCCCGCAACCTCGAGATGAAATCCGAAGCCGACAAGATCGCCGAAAAGCTCGACGGCAAGACTTTCGTCATGATCCGTTCGGCCGGCGAAACCGGTCAACTCTACGGCTCGGTCTCGACCCGCGACATCGCCGAAGCGGTGACCGCGGGCGGCGTTGGCGTCAACCGCAACCAGATTGTCATGATGACGCCGATCAAGGCGCTTGGCCTGCACAATCTGCCGATCCGCTTGCATCCGGAAGTCGAGGCCAAGGTGACGATCAACGTCGCCCGGTCGGCGGAAGAGGCCGAACGCCAGGAGAAGGGCGAGGAGATCAATGTCCGCGTCGAGACCACCATGGACGATCTCGGCCTCGAGGTCGGGCGGGCGCTGGAAGAGTCCGGCGGCAGCATGGGCGACCGCTAATTCGAGACGGGGCAGGCCGGGTCCGCCGGCCGCCCCCGGGCGTTGAATTTCACACCGCGAATGCAACGCGGCGGCAGCGCGGTGGATTTCGTAATCCACCGGGTAAAAGCGCGGTGGATTTCGTCGTGATGCCTTTCGCGCGGTGTACATTGGCTGAATAGCCAAGTTTTTGCTTCGGGCCAGTGGCGGAGCGCCCGCCCTGCGGCGCGATCCTTTCGATTCCTGTCTCGTCCCTGCGGCCATTGCGGGATCGTCAGCCCCCCCTTAAACATCGCGTCATATCCGCTCTGTTCAGGGAGGCGTTATGTCCAAGGCCATTCGCATACACCGCACGGGCGGGCCAGAAGTGCTTCAGCTTGAGGACGTCGAAGTCGGCGATCCCGGCGCAGGTCAGATCAAAATCCGCCACAGGGCGATCGGGCTCAATTTCATCGAGGTCTATTTCCGCAAGGGCATGTACCCAGCGGAACTACCGTTCACGCCGGGCAACGAAGGCGCCGGCGATGTCGTCGCCGTCGGGAAGGGCGTCAAGACCTTCAAGGTCGGCGACCGCGTCGGCTACGCCGCGCAACCGGGAAGCTACGCCGAGGAGCGGCTCATTGGCGCCCAGATGGTCGTGAAGCTGCCCGCCGCGATTGGCTACGAGACCGGCGCCGCGATGATGCTGAAAGGCCTGACGGCGCAATACTTGCTGCGCCGCACCTATCGGGTGAAAGAGGGCGACACCATGCTCGTGCACGCGGCGGCGGGTGGCGTCGGCAATCTCCTGTGCCAGTGGGGCAAGCATTTGGGAGCGACGGTTATCGGCACCGTTGGCAGCGAGGCGAAGGCGAAGCTCGCTAAAAAGGCCGGCGCGAAACACGTGATCAACTACTCGACGGAGAACTTCGTCGAGCGTGTCGCGGAAATCACCAAAGGGTGCAAATGCGATGTCGTCTACGACGGCGTCGGCAAGGCGACGTTTCCGGGCTCGCTCGACTGTCTGCGGCCGCTGGGCATGTTCGCCTCCTACGGATCCGCGTCGGGGCCGATCGACGCTTTCAATATCGCGTTGCTGAATCAGAAGGGGTCGTTGTTCGCGACCCGCCCGACCCTGTTTCACTATATCGCCGAGCGTGAAGCGCTGGAGAAAATGGCGCGCGAATTGTTCAAGGTTGTGGTGGCGGGGGATGTCCACGTGCCTATCACCAAGCGCTACAAGCTTGCGGATGTCGGCGAGGCCCATCGGGCGCTTGAGGCGCGAGAGACGACCGGGGCGGCGGTGTTGCTGCCGTGATTTAACCCCTAGCCAAACACGATATCCTCGTCACACCGTCCGCCTCGGCGGCGCCGGCGCCTACGCCGTCGCGATTTTGGCGCATGGGCGCAAAAATTCGTCGGCGTCTGGATACAAAAGGCCTCGAAGTTGTTTATTCCCGAATAACGCGCCACTTTGGCTTTCTTTTGCAGGCGGACGCGCGCCTTGATCGAGCGCCACGGCTTATGGACGGAGGTGGTGGAAGTCCTTTCCGTTATAGGTTCTCATAATTGGATGGACGGACCTTCAACCAAGACGCTTGACTTCTTTTCGGCGATTGGGGAAATTTAGCCGCGTTTAACTTGAAGTCTCGGGAGTTCGCGGTTTTGCGAACCCGTTTCGCGGCGAATGCGAGGCGACCATGGACAAGTTGGTGGAAACGCTGCTGCGTCGAATCATCCGGCGGGGAACGCTGGAAGTCGAGTTCGCGCACGGACACAAGGCCATATTCGGCGACGGAACCGGCGCTCCGCTCGGTTTCAAATTTCTCACGACGGCGGCCGAAGCGCGCATGGTCCGCGACCCCGAACTCGCGTTCGGCGAGCTTTTTACGGATGGCCAGTTGATCGTCACAAAGGGCGAACTGATCGACCTGCTGGTGCTCGCGGCCAGCAACGTCACCGGCGTCACCGGTTCTCTATTGCTTGAAATTCCGCGTCGGCTTCGCACGCTGTTGCGGCCGGTCGCCCAGTTCAACAATTTCGCGCGCGCGCGGAAAAACGTCGCGCACCATTACGATATCGACGCGCGCGTCTATGATCTCTTCCTCGATTCCGACCGGCAATATTCCTGCGCCTATTTCGAGCACGACGGCGCCTCTCTGGAAGAGGCGCAACTCGCCAAAAAGCGCCACATCGCCGCGAAGCTGCTTTTGGAACCGGGTCAGCGCGTGCTCGATATCGGCTGCGGCTGGGGCGGCCTCGGCCTCTACCTCGCGAAAATGCGCGACGCGCGCGTGACGGGCGTCACGCTTTCCAGGGAACAACTGGTGATCGCGCAAAAACGCGCGAAAGAGGCGGATCTCGCGCACCCGGTCGATTTCCGCTTTCAGGATTATCGCGATATCGCCGAAAAATACGACCGCGTTGTATCGGTGGGAATGTTCGAGCACGTCGGCATTGGCTACTTTGTCAAATTTTTCGAAAAGGTGGCGGAATCCCTGACCGACTCAGGCGTCGCGCTGATCCACACCATCGGCAAGATCGGGCCGCCGGTGGCGACGAACCCCTGGATGACGAAATACATCTTCCCGGGCGGTTACACCCCCTCGATGTCGGAAGTCCTGCCCGCGGTCGAGAAGGCTGGCCTCATAGTTTCAGATGTCGAAGTTCTCCGGCTGCATTACGCGGAAACCCTGAAAGCGTGGCGTGAGCGTTTCATGGCGCGCCGCGAGGAGGCGAAGGCGCTCTACGACGAGCGGTTCTGCCGCATGTGGGAATTCTATCTGGCGGGTTGCGAGGCGTCGTTTCGCGTCGGCGATCTCGCCGTGTACCAATTCCAGCTTTGCAAAAAGGTCGATGTCGTTCCGCTCACGCGCGATTATATCGGCGACGCCGAAGCGGAATTGCGCCTGCGCGAAGCGGGCCCGCCGCGCCTGCGGCTCGCTGGCGAGTAGCGAGAGAAGCCCTCACCGCCTGGCGCGGCGCTCCACCGCTTCCGCCGCCCAAATTTCCCAATTGCGGTCGATGCCTTCGCTTGCGCCCTTGCTCCGCGAACCCGGCTGACCACGCTCGCCTTCGTGGTCGCCCATGTAAATCACCGGGCCGCCTTGCGCGAGCGCGATGGCCTGCGTCGTGAGCCGGGCGGCCACCTCGGTGAAAATGGCGAGATAAACCGCTTCCTTCAGGCTTGCTCCCGCGACCGTGTCGCCATGTCCGCGCATCAAGGCCACCGGGCGGTCGCCGAGCTTTTTGGCGAGCGCGGCGCCTTTTGGCCCCGATGTCACGAGAAGATTGGGCGCGTCCGGAAAGTCGTCGCGCAAGTCGAAATTGGGCACGCCGGCGCAGAGGAACGCGCCGGTTTGCGACACCGGGCGGAACGGCGTTTTCACAACGCCGAAAGGCACAACGGCGGGCGAATGCGAATGCACGACGCCGTTCACATCGGGACGCGCCCGGAAAACCTCGGCGTGAATGTAAAGCTCCTGGAACACCGGCTTGTTCATCGGTCCTCCGGTCGGCTTGCCGTCGAGGTCAAACTCCATGATGTCAGCGGCCTCGACCATCGAGGGCGCGCGCGCCCGCGAAAGGAAGAAACGCCCGGGATTGGCGGGGTTTCGCACGCTGACATGGCCAAAGCCATCGACGACGCCCTGATCGTAGAGAATATGGTTGGCCGTCACGAGGTCCGCGATGAGATCGGGCGGACCTATTTGAGCCCGCGTTGGCGAGGCCATGGCGGACATCGCGAATGAAATGGCCGAAATCGACGACGCCACGCAGTCGCAAATGAGCATGCGCATGAACTTCTCCTTTGATGAATCGAGTCCCGCCAGCCCCGGTCAGGTGGCCCAGGGCGATCCCGAGATGTCGAACACCACGGTGTCCGGCCCGCGGAACTTGATTTCGGCGTGTCGGCCGGGTGGAACGCCATCCTTGCCGTCAACGCATTCGAGGCCCTGCGCCTCAAGCATTTCCACCCATTTTTTGGTGTCATCGACGACAACGCCAAAGTGATGAAGGCCGGTGTAGTCGATGCCTTTGCCGAGTTGATCCCAGCGGAATTTCAAAATCGCGATGTTGATCGCGCCGTCGCTCATGAAAACGCCGGAAGGCCGTGGCGCCTCGACGGACAAATCCGCGTCAATGTGGTGCCGCGAGATTTCCGTCCAGCCGAACGTCTTCTTGTAGAATTCGGCGGCGCGGCCGGGGTGGTCGCTCGCGATGGCGATGTGCCTGATTTGCCGCATTGGATCCTCCCGAGGTTGTGGCGGCATTTCATACGGGATCGCCGGGGGAAGCAAGCGCCGCTTGCGTCCGGCGGCGCGATCGCGGAGGAGTCCGGCGAAAGGAATCGCATGACCGCCGAAGCACTCGCGCCCGCGCCCAAAATCGCGGCCGGCACGCCGGAGTTCCGCCGCGTCAACGTGGCTGTGTTTTCCTGCGGCTTTTCGATCTTCGCCATCCTCTATTGCACGCAGCCGGTGCTGCCGCTTCTGGCGCGCGAATTCGATGTGACGCCGGCGCAATCATCGCTCGCCCTGTCGTTGACCACGATCACCATGGCCGTCGCCATGCTGTTCGCCAGTTCGTTGTCGGAGGTGTTCGGCCGCAAGCCGCTCATGGTGTTCGCGCTCGTCGGCTCGTCGTTGCTGACGCTGGCGCTCGCGGCGGCTCCGGACTGGAGTTCGCTGCTGTGGCTGCGAGCCCTCGCGGGCGTGACGTTGTCGGGCGCGCCAGCCGTCAGCATCGCTTATCTGGGCGAGGAAATGGAAAAAACCGATGTCGCCCGCGCCGTTGGCATTTACATCGGCGGCGGCGCGCTTGGTGGCATGAGCGGCCGGCTCGCGGCGGCCTTTCTCGCCGACTATGGCTCGTGGCGCTGGGCGATGGTTGGCCTCGGCGCGCTGGGCCTGGGATCGGCGGTGGTGTTCTGGCGGCTGCTGCCGCCATCGAGGCATTTTTCCGCCCGGCGATTCAGCTTTGGCGCGCTGGCTCTGTCGATGGCGCGCCTGTCGGCGAAGCCGGCGATCGCGCTGCTGGTCGTCGAGGGCTTCATCCTTCTCGGCGGCTATATGGCGGTGTTCAATTTCATCGGCTTTCGCCTGCAGGCCCCACCCCTCAACCTCAGCCAGAGCGCCGCGGGACTTGTATTTTTGGTCTATCCCATCGGCGGCTACGCTTCGGCGTTCATGGGCGGCCTGGCGGGGCGCGTTGGGCGGGGCAGGGCGCTGTGCCTTTCCATCACGATCATGATCGCGGGTTTGGCGATCATGACGCCCGACAATATTTTTGTCATCGCGGCGGGGCTCGCGACCATGACCTTCGGGTTTTTCGGCGCTCATTCGATTTCGAGCGGCTGGGCGCCTTCGGTGACCGACAGCGACAAGGCGCAGGCGACCTCGCTCTATCTTATGTTGTATTATATTGGCGGCGGCGCGGCGGGTTCCTACGCCGGCGTCTACTGGGCCAGCCACGGTTGGACCGGCGTGGCGCTTTTCGCCGGAGCGTTGATGACCGCGACGCTGGCGACCGCCGCGACGCTTTGGCGCGTCGCGCCGACGCAATGAGACCGCGATGGAATGGCGCGACGAGGGTTTGATTGTCGGGATTCGCAAGCACGGCGAATCCAGCGCCATCGTGGAGGTTTTTTCGCGCGGCCATGGCAGGCATCTCGGCGTCGCGCGCGGCGCGCGGTCGAAAACCAACGCGCCCGCTCTGCAACCCGGCAACAGCGTGTCGGCGGTTTGGCGCGCGCGGCTCGATGAGCACATCGGCAATTGGACGCTGGAGCCGACGCGGTTGCGTTCCAGCGAAATCCTCGGCTCCGCGATGGCGCTGCATGGCGTCAATTATCTTGGCGCGCTGGCGCGGTTGCTGCCGGAGCGCGATCCCCATCCCGCCCTCTATGAAACATTTGAGCTTGTCGCCGACCATTTGCACGCGCCGGACGTGGGGCCGGCGCTGATGGCGCGGTTAGAACTCGCGATGCTGGCGGAACTTGGCTTCGGCTTGGACCTCGAGCGCTGCGCGGCGACCGGCGCGCGCGAGGATTTGATTTATGTTTCGCCAAAATCCGCCAAGGCCGTCAGCCGGGCCGCGGGCAAACCATGGAAAGACCGCCTGTTGCCCTTGCCGGCCTTTCTGGCGGGTGGTTCGGCGCAAGCCGATTCGACCGATGTCGCCAATGGATTCCGATTGACCGGGTATTTTCTGGAACGAGAATTTTTCGCGCCGCGCGGCTCGCCTTTGCCGGATTGCCGCCGCGCGTTCATCGCCGCGGCGATAAAGCTGATTCCCGCGAAATTTTAGCGGCCGCAAACCACCCGCGTCTCGATTTGGCTCACGCCGTAGCCTTCGTCGAGCCGCACATCGACATTGCGGCAGCCCGCGGCGCCTTCGCGCGCCTGCGACGCGCCCATCGACGGCGGATCGAGGAAGGCAAACGCCAGGAAAGCGATTCCAGCGAGCGCGCCGATTGTAGATAAAAGCTTAATCATCGTTCCACCAAAGCGACGCCGCCGGAATATTCCGTGGTCATGACAAATTTAACAGCGCAAACAAAAATATCGGTGCGGCGTCGCACCCGTCAGGTTAGTTGGCGCGCTAAATAGTGGCGCACGGCGAGTCGGGCTAGTGCAACGCAGCAACACACGCGAAAAAGTATGACCGCGCGGCAAATAACGGGCGTTAACAGCTGTTACCCCCCCTGGCGCGGCGGCGGCGCAAAGTCCCCGCTTGCCGCGAATCGCCCGCTTGGTTAGGCCATCCCCATGGCCAAGACCCCCACCGTTCCCCCGCCGCCGCCGCCTCCCGCCGCCGTGCAAGTCAACTTGCGCGAAGCGTTGGAGCAGCGGTATTTCGATTACGCGCTGTCCACCATCATGGGCCGCGCGCTGCCGGACGCCCGAGACGGGTTAAAGCCCGTGCACCGCCGCATCCTGCACGGCATGAACATCCTGCGGCTCGATCCAAACACACCGTTCAAGAAGAGCGCCAAGATTGTTGGCGACGTGATGGGCTCGTTCCATCCACATGGCGATCAGGCGATCTACGACGCGCTCGTGCGTCTCGCGCAGGACTTTTCGTCGCGTTATCCACTGGTCGACGGGCAAGGCAATTTCGGCAACATCGACGGGGATTCCGCCGCCGCCTACCGCTACACCGAAGCGCGCATGACCGAAGTCGCCGGCCTGTTGCTCGACGGAATCGACGAGGACGCGATCGACTTCCGTGACAACTACTCGGGCGACCTAAAGGAACCCATCGTCCTGCCGGCGGCGTTTCCCAATTTGCTGGCGAATGGCGCGCAGGGCATCGCGGTCGGCATGGCGACATCGATTCCGCCGCACAACCTCGCCGAGCTGCTCGACGCCTGCCTCTATCTTGTGACGCGGCCGACGGCGACGACCGATCAGTTGATGGCCTATGTGAAGGGGCCGGACTTCCCCACGGGCGGCGTCGTCGTCGACACGCCCGAACAGATCGCCGAGACCTATCGCGTTGGGCGCGGCGCCTTCCGCCTGCGCGCGCGATGGTCGCAGGAGGACGCCGGCCGCGGCACCTGGGTCGTCGTCGTCACCGAGATTCCCTATGGCGTGCAGAAGGGGCGGCTCTACGAGAAGCTCGCCGAGCTCGTCGCCGACAAGAAGCTGCCGCTGGTCGCCGATGTGCGCGACGAATCGGCGGAAGACGTTCGGCTGGTGATCGAGCCCCGCGCGCGCAACGTCGATCCCCGCGTCATGATGGAATCCGTATTCCGGTTGAGCGAGCTGGAAACGCGCTTTCCCGTCAACATGAACGTGCTGGTCGATGGCGTCGTGCCACGCGTGGTGTCGCTCGCCGACGCGCTGAAGCAATGGCTCGACCACCGCCGCGAAGTGCTGTTGCGGCGCTCGCGATTCCGCCTCGCCCAGATCGAGCGCCGACTCGAGGTGCTGGCGGGCATGTTGATCGTCTTCCTCAACCTCGACGAAGTGATTCGAATCATTCGCGAAGAGGACGAGCCGAAGGCGACGCTGATGGCGAAACTCGCCCTGAGCGACGTCCAGGCCGAGTATGTCCTCGACACAAGGCTCCGCGCGCTGCGCAGGCTGGAGGAAATGAAGCTGCGCGAGGAGCACGCCGAGCTCTCGAAAGAAAAGTCCGAGGTTGAAGGGCTTCTGGGCGACGAGAGCCGGCAGTGGAAGACGATTTCCTGGCAGATTCGCGAAGTCCGCAAGAAGTTCGGCCCCGAGACGAAGATCGGCAAGCGCCGCACCACGTTCGAGGAGGCGCCGAAGGCCGACGAGGCCGAGATTGTGGAAGCCATGATCGAACGCGAGCCGGTGACGGTGATTGTTTCAAAAAAAGGCTGGATTCGCGCGCTCAAGGGACAGGTCGCGGACGTGTCGTCCGTGCAGTTCAAGAACGACGACGAATTGATGACGTCTTTCTTCGCCGAGACCACGTCGAAAATTCTCGTTTACGCGACAAACGGCAAGTTCTTCACGCTCGACGCGTCAAAACTGCCGGGCGGACGCGGTTTTGGCGATCCCATCCGCCTGATGGTGGACATCGACGACGGCGAGGACATCGTGTCGGTGTTCCCCTTCGCCGCGGGACGTAAAATGCTGATCGCGGGGAGCGATTCCCGCGGCTTTGTGGTGACGCAGGACGAGATGATTTCGTCGACGCGCAAAGGCAAGGGCGTGCTGGGCGTCGACGCGCCGGCGAAAGCCGCGCTCGCCGTCGCCGCGGGCGGCGACCACGTGGCCATTATCGGCGAAAACCGCAAGCTGCTGGTGTTTCCGCTGTCGCAAGCGCCCGAAATGGCGCGCGGCAAGGGCGTCCGCTTGCAAAAATACAAGGATGGCGCGCTGTCCGACGCCAAGACCTTTGTTCTCGGCGAGGGCCTGACCTGGACCGACGGCGCCGGCCGCGTCTTCACCGCGCGCGGCGAAGACCTCGCGCCCTATGTTGGCAACCGCGCCGAGGCCGGACGGCTGGTAACGCTGAAGGGTTTCCCGAAAAATAACCATTTTGGCGGTTAATATCGCCGATTGGAGCGGCGGCCGCTGTCTCGCCACGCTATTGGAACCGGAGCGATCATGCGTCTCGAAGCCGTCAAGATTGGCAAGAACCCGCCCGAGGACGTGAACGTCGTCATCGAGGTTCCGATCGGCGGCGAGCCGATCAAATACGAGATGGACAAGGAGTCCGGCGCGCTGATGGTGGACCGCTTTCTCTATACGGCGATGCGCTATCCCGGAAACTACGGCTTCATTCCCCACACGCTCTCGGACGACGGCGATCCCTGCGACGTCATCATCGCCAATACGCGCGCCATCATTCCCGGCGCCATCATCAACTGCCGGATTGTCGGCGTGCTGCTGATGGAGGACGAGGCGGGCGGCGACGAAAAGCTGATCGCCGTGCCCTCGGCGAAGCTCACGCGCCGCTACGAAAACGTCCACAACTATACCGACCTGCCGGACATCACGCTCAAGCAGATCGAGCATTTCTTCGAGCACTACAAGGATCTCGAACCCAACAAATGGGTGCGCGTGAACGGTTGGGGCGACGCCGACAAGGCGAAGGCGATGGTGATGGAGTCGATCGAACGAGCCAAGGGCAAGGGCGCCGTCTGACCGCGTGGCGGCGCGCTGGACACCGCGTCGGCGATCGCAATATTGGCGTGGAAAACGAGCGGGCTAGGGGCTGCCGAATTGCCGGACACCATCGATCCCATCACGCTGGAAGTGGTGCGCTACGGGCTGGTGTCGATCGCCAATCAAATCGACGCCAACATCAAGCGCACCGCCTTCAGCCCCTATATCTACGAATACAACGACTTCGCCGTTGGCCTGACCGACGCCGAGGGCATGTTGATCGCCCAAAACACAGGGGGAATGCCGCCCTTCGTGGCGGATTCCGTTGGCATGGCCGTGCGCGACGGCTTGCGCGTCTATGGCGCGGAAAGGCTTCATCACGGCGACGTCGCGCTGTGCAATCACGCCGCCGTTCAGGGCCAGCACCTCAACAACACCGTCATGTACACGCCCATCCACGCCAGCGAGGGCCGGGGCGAATTGATCGGCTTTTTCGCCATCAACGTGCATTGGATCGACATCGGCGGCTCGGTGCCGCGCTCGACCGACATTTTCATGGAGGGCCTGCAACTCCGCTCGATCAAGCTGTGGTCGAAGGGCGAGCCCATCGAGGAAGTCTACCGCATCATCGAGAACAACACGCGGCTCCCCGCGCAATTGATGGGCGACATCGCCGCCCAGCTCGCGGGCTGCCTGCGCGGGCGCGACCTCGCCGCGCGGCTCGTCGACAAATACGGCCCGCCGGTTTTCCGCCGCGCCGTCGAGATCATTCTCAATCAATCGGAAGCCGCCGCGCGCGCCTTCATCCGTTCCATGCCGGACGGCGAATACGCGCACGAAACCTATCTGGACAACGACAGAAGCGGCGACACGCCGCTGCCGCTGCATGTGAAGGTGGTTGTCGCTGGCGACGAACTCGTGGTTGACTACAGCGGCCTCGCCGACGCGGTGAAGGGGCCGATCAACTCCGGCTGGTTCGGCGGTGGCCAAACCACGGCGCGCGTCGCGTTCAAATATCTTTTGGGCGCGGGGGAGATGGCGAACGAAGGCACGTTCCGGCCGCTGAAGCTGATTTTGCCCCCCGGCAAAATCCTCAGCGCCGAGGCCACCGCGCCGATGGGCAACTATTCCACGCCGTTTCCAACCGTCATCGACGCGGTCGTCAAGGCGCTGGAAAAAGCCGCGCCGGAGCGCGTGCCCGGCGGACATTTCGCGACGCATTCAGGGGTGCGGTTCTACGGCAAAAAAGCGAACGGCGCGTGGTTCGACAGCCACGATTCCGGCCATGGCGGATGGGGCGCTTCCGCGACGCGCGACGGCGCCGGTCCGTTCCGAACCATGGCGCATGGCGACACCCGCCTCATCCCGCTGGAACTCCAGGAAGCGGTGTTGCCTGTGCGCATCCGCGAGTTCTCGCTGCGGGCCGACAGCGGGGGCGCCGGCAAATTCCGCGGCGGGCTGGGCTTCCGCAAGGAATACGAAATGCTCGCGGCCTGCGAGTTGCAAACCAATCTCGACCGCACGAAGTTTCCGCCCTGGGGCGCGAATGGCGGCGGCGAGGCCGCGCCCGGTCGCTTCACGCTTATCCGAGCGGGCACCGACGATGAAATCTCCGTCGGCAAGGAAAAAGGCCTCAAGCTCGCGGCGGGCGACCTGTTGCGCGTGGAAACGGGCGGCGGCGGTGGCTGGGGACCGGCGACGGAGCGCTCGCTGGCGGCGATCCAGCGCGATTTGGCGGAAGGCTACGTCACGGCCGCCGCCGCGCTCAGGGACTACGGAGCGCGCGCCACGCAAGGCGCGGCGGCGAGTCCTCTTATTTCGGATTCGAATCCCGCGCCATCAGCGCCAGCGCTTCCTGCACCGTCGTCATGAACTGCGCGGGAAAAATGATCGTCGAATTCTTCTCGACCGAAATCTCCGCCATCGTCTGCAACGTCCGCAATTGCAGCGCCACCGGATGCGCGGTGATGATGTCGGCGGCCTCGCCGAGTTTCACCGCCGCCTGATACTCGCCCTCCGCCGCCACGATCTTGGCGCGGCGTTCGCGCTCGGCCTCCGCTTCCCGCGCCATCGCGCGCTGCATGTTGTCGGGCAACATGATGTCCTTGATTTCGACGGCGGTGACCTTGGCGCCCCAGGGCTCGGTATGGCCGTCGATCACATCCTTGATCTGCTGGTTGATGCCGGCGGTGTCGGCCAACAGTTGGTCGAGACTAAAGCGTCCCACGACGTTGCGCACCGTTGTCTGGCTGATCTGATTGACGGCGTTGTAGATGTTCTCGATCACGATGACCGCGCGCTCGGGATCGACGATGTTGTAATAGGCGACCGCCGCGATATCGATGGAGACGTTGTCGCGCGTGATGATCTTCTGCGACGGGATTTGCATGGTCACGGTGCGCAGCGACACCCGCGTCATGCTCTGCACGGGCGCGAAAATAATATTGAGGCCGGGCTGGCGAACCCCGGCGAATTTGCCGAGGTAGAACACCACGCCCCGCTCGTATTCGCGCAGCACGCGAAGGCAGCTGAGCAAATAGAGGACGACCACCAGAGCGACCAACGGGAAGGTCAAGACCATCGCCAAGCTCCTTTGTCGCCGCCGGGCGGCCGAACGTCGCGGCGTTTTCCTCGTTTGATTACGGCGCGATGCACTCCAGCGGGCGCATGTAGCCGATGTCGGAGCCGCAGGTCGGCGTTTGCCAAGGGTCGCAGCTCTCGTTGTTTCGCTGAATGAAAGCGAGGCAAACTTGGTGTCGAGCTTCGAGGTTTTTGCCGCCCGGCAGCTTCAAACCGGATTCCGCGGCGGCGGCTGTCCTGCTTCGCGAACTCGCGCGGACGCGGCGGCGCTTCTTCAACCGATGCCTGGCGGGCGCCGCCTGACCGGACGCGGCGGGGCTCGCCGCGGCGGCTTCGGGCGCCGGGGCGGGTGTTGGCGCGTCTTCGGCCAAGGCGGGGCCTGCATGCGCATACGCGAGCGCCAGAGCGCCAAATATCAAACCAATGCCACCACGAAACATTCAGGCCTCCATATGCGGCGCCCCGCGAGCCCGCCGCGGCCGCGATTGACGCCTCGTTCAAAAGCATTTCCAATGGTAGACAAATCGAGCGTGGTTAACAAGCGCGGGCGCGCGGGAGGCAAGACAAATGGCGGCGGAAACGGAACTGCGCGAAAAACTTTCGGCCTGCGCGCGAATATTCGCGATGCAGGAAATGCTGGGGCTTTTCGGCCATATCAGCGTTTTCGATCCCGTCGCGAGACGCGTTTACATGTCGCCCGCCATGGGCTTCGACAAGGCCGAGGTGACGCCGGACGACATTGTCGTCGGCGACCTCGATGGCAAGGTTTTCAACTCCAGCCAGCGATTCGCGCTTGAATGGCCGATCCATATGGCGCTCCACGCCGGGCGGACGGACGCCATCGCCGTCGCGCATTTGCACGCCCAATACGCGACGCTGTTTTCGGTTTCGAAACAGCAATTCCACCCAATCACGCTGCAAGGCACTTATTTCGCGGGGGGCTTGCCGCTCTATCACGAGCCGCAGCTCGTCACGACGATGCAAAAAGGCCTCAACCTCGCGAAGGCCATGGGCGACAGCCCCGCGATCTTCATGAAGGGCCACGGCATCGCGCTCGCGGCGCGCAGCGTCGAGGAGATGCTTTACTCCTCGCTCATTCTCGAAGACGAGGCGCAAAAGCACACGCTCGCCTCGTCGCTCGGCGAGTTCCATTGCTTTGGCGTCGAAGACCGGGCGGAATTCGAGGGCGACGTCAAATTCGCCGCCCGCGCCACTCGCTGCTGGAACTATTACTGCAAGCTTGAACACCGCTGGAACCGCCAGCCGGGCACCGGCCGTGTCCCCTTCACGTAGGCTCTTCCGTGTCCCATATCGTTGATATCCACACCCATTGCGTGCTGCCGAGCCGCGACGATCCCTTTGGCGTCGGCCACGTTTTCCGCGGCCGCTCCGTTGAGGGCGACATCGTCTCGAACTTCCGCGGCCTGCCAGCCATCGGCCACCGGGAAATGGCGGATTTCGACTGGCAGCAGGCGACGAGCGCGAAAGCCGGTGTGACGCGGCGGATCATTTCCAACCCGTTTTCCGCCGAGGCGATCACGCAGGTTTCATCCAGCCCCGCGATTGATGTCGTCAAACACGGCAACGACCTGGTCGCCGCCATCGTCGCCAAGTCGCCGTCAAACCTTTACGGCATGGGCCACGTCAATCCGCTCGACGAGAAGCAGGTCGCCGAGGCCGAGCGCTGCGTGGGCGCGCTCGGCTTCAAGGGCCTGCTTCTCTGTTCGAGCTGGCATAAGCGCTTCATCGACAACGCCGAGGCGACGCCGTTCTGGGAATGGGCCGACGCGACGCGGACGCCGATCTTCATCCACCCGCCGCGCGCGCCCATCGGCGCGGATCAGGAAATGGGACAATACAAGCTCGACGAGCTTGTCGGCCGGCCCTTCGACACCGCGATGGCGTTGGCGCGCATGATTTTAAGCGGCATGTTCGACCGTTTTCAAAACCTGAACATCACGGTCGCGCACATGGGCGGAGGTCTCTTGCCGGTGATGGGCAGGCTGAATTTCGGCTGGCGGCTAGGCTCCGAGGGGTTGCCGGAGCACGCGAAAATCCGTTGCGCGGAATTGCCGAGCGATTACCTGCGCCGCCTCAACGTGGACACCATGGGGCTGTGGGGACCGCACCTCAAACAGGCGGTCGAGGTGTTCGGCGCGGACCGCGTGATGTTTGGAACGGATTTCGGCCCTGTGCCGATCGATCCGAAGGAGCATATCGACATCGTCAACGCCCTGCCGATCACCGAAGCGCAAAAGCAGGACATTTTCTGGCGCAACGCCGACCGCGTGTTCGGCCTTGGCCTGGCCGCGGCCGCGTGAGCGCGCTCTGCCCGACGGAGTTTTTGTCCCGCGCCCGCGCGGTGGGGCCGACGCTGGCGCGACACGCGGCGGAGGGCAGGGGACAATACCGCCTCGCGAAAAAATCGCTCGACGCCATGCGCGAGGCAGGATTCTTCCGCCTCATGCAGCCGGCGCGCTGGGGTGGCTTCGAATTGCCGCCGCCGCTTGTCTACGAAGTCGAGATGATCGTGGGCGAAAGCGACATGTCCGCCGCCTGGGTGCTTGGCGTGGGCGGCGTCGTCGCTTGGCTGATGGCGCTTTTCGACGCGCGGGCCGGCGACGATGTCTGGGGTGGCGACCCCGGCGCCATCCTGTGCTGCGCTTTGCGGCGCTCGGGCGTCGCGACACCAGTCGCCGGCGGTTATCGTCTGAGCGGGCGCTGGAGCTACGCCAGCGGCTGCGACCATGCGGGGTGGGCGGCGCTCGGCGCCCTGCGGGCAACCGACGAGCCGCGGCCAGAGGACCACCTGCTTGTGCTTGTCCCGCGGGAAAATTTCGAGATTGTCGATTGCTGGCGCGCGCCGGGATTGCAGGCCACCGGCAGCAACGACATCGTTGTGAAGGACGCCTTCGTGCCGGCGCATCGCGTTGTCCGAATGATCGACAATCTGAATTGCGTTGGTCCCGGCTTGTCCACGCATCGCGCCGCCATATATCGGCTGCCGTTCGGCCAGGTTTTCGCCGCCGGCGTGTCGGTCGCCGCTGTCGGCGCCTTGCGGGCGATGCTCGACGCGTTCGTGAAGGCGGCGGGCGAGCGCAAGCGCGTTGGGGCGGCGCTCGCGGACGATCCCGACGCTCAGTTGGCCTGCGCCGAGGCCGAGGGCGCCATCGACATGGCGCGCATGATCGTCCGGCGAAACTTCGGCGAGATGGCGGATTTTGCCGCGCGGGGCGAGATCACGCCAATCCCGGCGCGGCTGCTCTACAAATACCAGCTCTCGACGATCACGCGCGCCTGTCGCGACGCCGCCCTGAAAATCCTCGAATTTTCGGGCACGGCGGGCCTGTCGGCGGCTCATCCTTTTTCGCGGCTGATGGCCGACATCACCGCCGCAAAGCAACACGTCACCAACCAGACCGCGCTGCACGGGCGCGACCTTGGTTGGTCGACGCTGGGCCTGCCTGAACGAATGGATTTCATGCTGTGAGGGGAGCGCGAGCGCTCCAATTGCGGCGATTTTACCCGGTGTAAAGGCTATGCTAGCCTGCTCGCGTGTTCAAGACGGCGAGAATCATGGCTTTCGCGCCTTTATCCGGTCGAATAATCCGAGCGTTGCCTGTCGTCGCGGCCGTCGCGTTGTCGACTCCCGCCGCGCGCGCGGACGATCGCGGTCTTTTGCTGGCGCAAATCAACGCCCATCCCACGGATTACGACGCGACCTTCGCCTACGTCCGCGCCTCAACCGCGGCGCGGGACGACGAAGCGGCGATTTCGGCGCTGGAACGCCTGTTGTTTTTCAACCCGGCGCTGACGCGCGCGAAATACGAGCTTGGCAACCTCTATATGCGGCTGGGCTCCAACGCGATGGCGGCGCGTTATTTTGGCGAAGCGCTGGCGGCGGGGGATCTCGACCCCGACTTGCGCGTCCGCGCGGAAACCTACCTGCCCCTGGCGAAAAAGGAACTCCAGCCCGACCGCGTTTATGGCCTGCTGGAAGCCGGCGCGGCTTATAACTCGAATCCGGGCGGTCTCCCGCCGGCAAGCCTGATCGCGAGCAACCTGCTGACCGTCCCGATCGGCGCGGGCAACGCCGGCCGCGGCGTCGGCATGGGCTTCGGCCTTTTCGACGCGCGCTTTGTCCACGACTTCCAAAACGAACGCGGCGACACGTTCGAGGCGCACGTGCAGGGCTACGCCACCGCGCAGTTCGGATTGTCGGCGCTGAATGTCGGGCTGGCGAACCTCTCGGCCGGGCCGCGCCTGGCGATCGCCCCCGAAGTTTTGCCGGGCTGGACCATCCATCCGTACGGCGCCTATTCGCTGCTGTCGGTCAATGGCTCGGTTTACGCCACGACACAGGGCGCGGGCGTGTCGATCGGCGCGCCCTTGACGCGCTGGTTCTCGCTTGAGCCGGGCGTCGAATGGGCCAGCGTCCTCGTCAACGACAGTTTTGCCCGAGTCACCGACGCGACGCTCAACAGTGGCGTGGAGTGGACGGGGAGCCTCGCGGCCAAATGGTCGGCGAGCGATGTTGTGACGGTCAAGGGCAGGGTCTTCGCGTCGACCAACCGAACAAGCGATATCTTGCTCGCCTCATCGCAACAGGGTGTCGAGGCCTCGATCAAGTTCGATTTCGATCCGCCGGTTTCGGGCATTCCGCTGCTTTGGTCGATCACGCCCTTCGCGCGTTACACGACGGTCGCTTTCGACCGGGTCAACGCCTTCGCTCAGGAACTGACGCCGCGCCGCGACACGCTTTGGCGCGCCGGCGGCCAGCTCGACATGCCGCTGAACGCCTGGCTTGGCCTGACGGCCCTGGCGCAATACGAGAACAATCGTTCCAACGACGTCCAGTTCGGCTATTCCGCCTGGACGGCGTCGCTCGGCGCGACCGTGCGGTTTTAGGAGGCGCCAATGTCTCGCGTGCGATTCCTTCTTCTCGCGACATCGGCGCTTTGCGTGGTCGCTTCCGCCGCCCGCGCGCAGAACGTGGGCAACGTTGGCGCGGTCAATCAATCGACGAAGGGCGCGCCGCCGGGTGGCGCGGTGAGCCTGGGCGCGAACATCGTCCACAACGAGCGCGTGCAGACGGACGCCAATGGCTCGGCGCAGCTTTCCTTCACCGACGGCTCCTCCATGGCGGTCGCGCGCAATTCGAGCGTGACCATCGACAATTATGTTTACGATCCCTCGGCGGGCGCGGGCGCGCAGGCCGCGAGTCTGGCGCGCGGCGCGCTGCGCTTCGTCGGCGGAAAGATATCGCACGGCGGCGGCGCGACGGTTGAAACCCCTGTCGCGACGATTGGCGTGCGCGGCGGCGTGATGACGGTTCAACTTGTTGGTCAAAGCCTGCGCGTTTTCGGCCATTACGGCATTGTCACCGTGTCGAATGGCGCCGGGCGCGTCGTCTCCAGCCGCAACGATTTCAACATCGTGGTGGACGGGCCAAACACGCCGCCGCGGGCGGCTGGCGTCAGCGACCCCGCCGAACTCGCCGACATCGGCGCGACGATGACGAGCACGAGACGGCAGCATGGCGGCGCGACGAAATATCCAAACGACGGCGATCTCGGCCGCGCCGGCGTCGGGACGCCAAGGATCGGCGTTGACACGCCGGATTTCGATTTAGCGGCAGACGCCAATCGCGGCGCGCGCGCGTCGACCGCCCCCGATTTTCCCCCGCCGCTACGGGCGGTGGTAGTGCCTGTGCGGGGACGCTAGACTCACGGCGCCGGCGTTTTCGCCACGATTTCAAAACTGACCGAGCTCTGGAACTGATTGACCGTCTGTTTGCCGCTGCGGGGGTCGTAGCGCTCCTGACCGGCCTTTCGCATGTGGCGGACCATCATGCTCGCCCCGCGCCCGTCATCGAGGGTTTTTTCGCAGTTTTGCTTGATGAAAAGGCCATCGACGGGCGTTTCTCCGTCTTCGGGCGGAAGGTCGGCGCAGGTCCAATCATCGCGGCCAAAACGCGAGGTCATGAAATTCTTGAGTAGATAGGCTTCGTCGCGGTTGTCGTCGTAGCGGGGGTCGCTGACCAGCCTGATACCGCGCAAAATCCCGTCGTCGGAGAAAAGCGCCGACGCGACAATGGGAAACCCGTAGGTCTTGGTGCCACCGAAGCGTTCGATTTCGCCGGCCAGATTGTTGGCGCGGGCCCAGTATTCCATCTCGTCGTCGTAGCGGAAATAGACTTCGCGCAGCCCGCTTTCCTCCGGCTTGCAGCGCTTGAAATCGGAAAAATTCCGCAGCGGCAGCGACGGTGGCCCGCCACGCGTGCCGCAGGCGAATTCAACAAATTCGGAAGGCTGATCGGCGGCGGGCGCGCCGAATTTCAAGTCCCAGATTTCCTGACGTTTCGCCGGCGCGCCCTGCTGGGCCACGACCGAAGTCGTCGTCAGCGCGATGACCGCGACGGCCCACAACAATAGCTTCATTGACGCGCCCTGTTTCCTCCCGCGGAGTGTAGCGCGTCGGAACGGCGGGCTCAAATGTGAAGGGGGAGAGACGATGGAGTTGAGACCGATGAACTGGCCGCGCGCGCCGGCCCTCAGCGACCCGCCCTCAACGCCTCAAGCACCCGCGACGAGGCGAAACCATCCGCTGGCGCCAGCCCGGCGCTTACCTGAAAGCGGTGAATAGCGTCGCGCGACGATGGCCCGAAGCGTCCATCGATTTTGCCGTCGTAGAAGCCGCGCTCGCGCAACAGCGTTTGCAACCTCGCGCGGTCCGACGGATCGAGCGGTCGGAAATCCTTGGGCCATTGCGCCCGGACGCCGGGGCGGCCCGCGATCCGCTCGCCCAGCAGCGCCACCGACATCGCGTAGGAGTCCGAGACGTTGTAGAGCTTGATGATCCAATAATTGTCGCCCAGCAGGAAGGCCGGGCCGCCGGCGCCGGCCGGCAGGTAGAGCGTGGCGTCGCCGGAAGCGGGCAGGGCGCCGCCGTCGGCGCGGCGGAAGCCCTTCGCCGAAAACGACGCGAACGAACCCGTTAACGAACGCCAGTCAAAGTCCTGGGGAACGATGGCTTCCGCGCCCCAGCTTGACCCCGGTTTCCAGCCTTGAGCGCGAAAAAACCGCCCGATGGACGCCAGCGTGTCCGGCGCCGAGCTCCATATATCGGGCGCGCCGGTCTTGTTCAGCGACACCGCGTATTTGAGATAGGCCGAGGGCAGGAATTGGGGTTGGCCCATCGCGCCGGCCCAGGATCCCTTGAGCTTTTCGCGCGTGGCGAAACCTTTTTCGAGCATGACGAGCGCTGCCACCGCTTCCCCGGCGATATCGTCGTCGTCGCGCGCGTAGGCGAGCGTCGCGAGCGAGCGGACGACGTCGTGGTCTCCCATGGCGCCGCGGCCATATTCGCTTTCAACGCCCCAGATGGCGACGATGATTTCAGCCGGCACGCCTTCCGCGCGCCCAATCGCGGCGAGCTCGGCCGCCCATTTCGCCCGCGCGGCGGCGCCACCCGACACGCGCCCCGCCGACACCGCGCCGTCGAGATAGGCTTTGATGGTGCGTTCGAATTCCGATTGTCGCGCGCCCTGGTTGATCAGCGTCGGGTCCGGCGTCAATCCCGCGAACGCGGTGTCGAAGGTTTTTCGCGATACGCCCTGTTTTTGCGCCAGCGGCCAGAGTGTTTCCAGAAACGCGGCGAAAGGCTGGCCGACGGCGAACGCCACGCCGGGCAACGGCGCGGCGAGAAAGGACAGGATGAGCGCGCGGCGGCTGTGCGATTCCATGCCCCAGATTAGCATCGCCACGCCCTCCCTTGCCATGGGCGCGTTGGCGGGCGATGAGGGCGGCGCAACCCTTTGCGAGCCCGCCATGCCCTCCAAAGCCGTCGTTCTGCGCCCTTCGGAACAGCCGCTCGCCGACCGGGGAGGGGGCGCGCGCACCATTCCAATGGTGACGCCCGGCTGCGGCTCGACGCAAATCCTCAACGGGTTCACGATGTTCGAGCCCGGCGCGCGCATCGGCCTGCACTACCACAATTGCGAGGAGAGCGTGCTGGTGACGGAGGGCGAGGCCATCGCCATGATCGACGGCGTCGAGCATCGTCTGAGCGCCGGCGACACGACATGGGTCGCCGCCGAAGTCCCGCATTTTTTCCGCAATCCATCCACGACGAAGACGATGAAAATTTTCTGGATTTACGCGTCCATCGCCGCCACCCGCACTCTGGTTGAAACCGGAGAAACCCGTCCCGTGGCGGCCGAACACGCCGCCGACAAGCTGGTGAAGCGCTGACATGGCGAGGGTTTCCGCCGCGGCGTTGCGCGATTTCGTGGCGCGCGTTTTCGTCGCGCTGGATCTGCCCCACGCGGACGCGGAAATCATCGCCGCGCGGATGGTTGAAGCCGACCTCGTTGGCGCCGATGGCCACGGGGTTTTCCGGTTGCCGCAATATGTTCGACGTTTGAAGGGCGGCGGCGTCAACAAGCGCCCCGACATCTCGGTCAATCACACTGGTCCCGCCACCGCGCTGGTCGATGGCGACAATGGCATGGGCCATCTCGTGATGACCCGCGCGGCCCAAACCGCCATCGAGCTCGCCAAAAAATCCGGCGTCGCCTGGGTCGGCGCGCGGCGCTCGAACCACGCCGGCGCGGCCTCCGTTTACGCGGAAATGCCGGTCCGGGCTGGCATGATTTCGATCTATTCGGCCGTCGCCAGCGCCAACCACATGCCACCTTGGGGTGGCGTCGACTCGCTGCTCGGCACCAATCCGCTCGCCATTGGCCTGCCCATGGGCGGCGACGCGCCTGTGATGCTCGACATCGCCACCACCGTGGTCTCCTACGGCACGGTGAAATCATACGAACTACGGGGCGAAAAAATGCCCGAAGGCTGGATGGTGGACAAGGCGACAGGCGGGCCTTTGACCGACCCCGAGCGCGCTAGCGAGGGATTTTTATTGCCGATCGGCGGCTACAAGGGCGCGGGACTGTCGATGATCCTGGGTTTGCTGGCGGGCGTGCTGAACGGCGCCGGCGTCGGCCGCGACGTGGTGGATTTCAACTACGACAACAAATCCACCGCCAACACCGGTCAGTTCATTCTCGCGCTGGATGTCGGGCGCTTCATCGATCCCCCGGTGTTCGCGGACATGGCGCGCAGGCATCTCGACGAGTTGCGAAATTCCGAATGTTTGCCTGGTGTTGCGCGCATTCGCCTGCCGGGCGACGACAGGGCGGCGCGGCGCGCGGACCGCGAGCGGGACGGCGTTCCATTGTCCACCCCATTGCGCTCCCAACTCGACGCGGTGGCGGCGGAAACAGGTGTCGCAATGCTCGCCTCAACATAAACAGTCGAGCGGTGAACCATTGTTTTTCAGACAAGGCTTGCTTTTTTGTGAATTTGCGCTATGGTCCATACATCGAATTTCGGCCTGATAACTTCGAACTTTGTCTCTCGCGGGACCGATGCTTGAAACTCTCCAAAATATCGATCGATCCGGCCCCGCGACATGCGGGCCTTCTCCCTACCCATTGGAGAGTTAATATGGCTACTGGAACCGTGAAGTGGTTCAACGCCCAGAAGGGCTTTGGCTTCATTCAACCCGACGACGGCGGCAAGGACGTTTTCGTTCACATCAGCGCTGTCGAGCGCGCTGGCTTCCGCGAACTCCGCGACGGCCAGAAGATCAGCTACGAGCTGACCCAGGACAAGCGTTCGGGCCGCACCTCGGCCGATCAGCTCAAGGCCATGTGATTTAATCACATAGGCTTGTTCGACTTCAACGCGCCGCCAACCGGGACACCGGTGGCGGCGTTTTCTTTTTTATGGGCAAATCATTTCTTCGAGCGGCTTGAGCGGCGGCGGCAGACGCGGCGCCCGGCTGGCGATCCCTTGTGGCGCCGCGCTCGAAGCTTTATCCATTGTCTGCGCCTGAACAACGGAATCGCATGTCCAACAACGAGAATTTCTACATTACAACGGCGATTCCCTACGCCAACGGGTCGCCGCACATCGGCCACGCCTACGAGCGCATCGCGACCGACGCGATCCAGCGCTTCATGCGCCTTGATGGCCGGAATGTGTTTTTCGTCACCGGCATGGACGAGCACGGGCTTAAGATGCAGCAGACCGCGCAACGAGAAGGGCTGACCCCGCGCCAACTCGCCGATCGGACGGCGGCGATTTTCGAACGCATGGGCGAGACGCTGAACGCGGTCGCCGACGACATCGTTCGGACAACCGAACCACGCCATTACAGGGCGTCGGCGGCCATTTGGGAAAAGATGAAGGCGAACGGCGACATCTACCTGTCTAAATACGAGGGCTGGTACTCGGTGCGTGACGAGGCCTATTACGACGCCAGCGAAATCTCCGAGTCAGCAGACGGCGGGAAACTCTCGCCACAGGGCACACCCGTGGAATGGGTGGCCGAGGAAAGCTATTTTTTCAAATTGTCGGCCTATGGCGACAAGTTGCTGGCATGGTACGAATCGCATCCTGATTTCGTTGTTCCAGGCAAATATTTCAATGAGATCAAAGCCTTCGTTAAACGTGGGCTCGCCGATCTATCGATCAGCCGCACCACCTTCGATTGGGGCGTGCCGGTGCCGGGCGATCCCGAGCATGTCATGTATGTGTGGGTTGACGCGCTGACCAACTACCTGACGGCCTGCGGCTATCCGGACCTCGACGGGCCGCGTGGAAAATACTGGCCGGCCAACGCGCACGTGATTGGCAAGGACATCACGCGGTTCCACGCGGTGTTCTGGCCAGCGTTTTTGATGTCGGCGGGCGCCGCTGTGCCCAAACAACTGGTTGTGCATGGCTTCCTTTTCTCGAAGGGCGAGAAAATGTCGAAGTCGCTCGGCAACGTCGTCGATCCCTTCTCGCTGGCCGAGCACTATGGCGTCGATCAGACCCGCTATTTCTTTCTTCGGGAAGTGCCCTTTGGGCAGGATGGCAGCTATTCGCACGAAGCCATCGTCAACCGCACCAACGCGGACCTCGCCAACGACCTCGGCAATCTCGCGCAGCGCTCGCTGTCGATGATCGCCCGCAACTGCGAGGGCAGGGCGCCGATGCCCGGCGCCCTTGCCGCCGAGGACGAGGCGCTTCTCGTCGACGCCTGGGCGCTTGCCGACAAAGGCCGGGCGGCGATGAAGGATTTCGCGATCCACACGCTGCTGGCCGATGTCTGGAAGGTGGTCGCCGACGCCAATCGTTATTTTGCCGCGCTTGAGCCGTGGAAGCTGGCGAAATCCGACCCTGCCCGCATGGCGACGGTGCTGTGGACCACAGCCGAAACGCTCCGCAATGTGGCCATCATGGCGCAACCGGCGATCCCCGCCGCCGCCGGGAAACTTCTCGATTTGCTCTCGATTCCCGCCACCGCGCGCCAGTTCACGTTTGTCGGGCCGGAGCATAAGATCGTCGGCGGCATGGAATTGCCCGCGCCCGCGCCGATCTTCCCCCGCTACGTCGAGCCCGTGGAGAGCGGCGTCAAGGGCGCCGCGAAGGGCTAGCGCGATGCTCATCGACTCCCACTGCCATCTCGATTTTCCCGAGCTCGCGAGCGACCGGGCTGGCGTTCTGGCGCGGGCCAAGGCCGCGGGCGTGTCGCGCATGATCACCATCGCCACGTCCGTCGCCAAGCACGATGTCTACCGGACGATCGCGGAGGAAAACGACAACGTCTGGTTTTCCGTCGGCACGCATCCTCACCGCGCCCACGAAGAGCCGGACACAACGGTCGAGCAACTCGTCGCCCTCGCCGACCATCCCAAATGCGTCGCCATCGGCGAGGCCGGGCTCGACTACCACTACGACAAGAGCCCCCGCGACGTGGCGGAGCGGGTTTTCCGCGTCCACATCGACGCCGCGCGGAAGATTGGGTTGCCGCTCGTCATCCACTCACGCGACGCGGACGCCGACATGGCGCGCATCCTTCGGGAGGAAATGGGGAAGGGGGCTTTCAAGGCCCTGCTCCATTGCTTTACGTCTGGACGCGACCTCGCCATGACCGGACTGGAACTCGGCCTGATGATTTCGTTCTCCGGCGTGCTGACTTTCAAGAACTCCGACGACCTCCGAGCTATCGCAAGAGAGGTGCCTATCGACCGGATGCTTGTGGAGACGGACGCGCCGTTTCTCGCGCCGGTGCCGTACCGGGGCAAGACCAATGAACCCTCTTTTGTCGCGGCGACGGCTGGGGTTCTTGCCGGTGTCAAGGGCATTTCGAGCGATGAAATCGCTTTAGCAACCACCCGCAATACATTGAAACATTTCTCGAAACTTCCGGCGATACCCGCATGATGCGTCTGCGCGTTCTCGGCTGCGGGTCGTCCGCCGGCGTGCCACGGGTCGGGTTGGGCTGGGGCGTTTGCGATCCCGCGAACCCTAAAAATCGCCGCCGGCGTTGCTCGGTTCTCGTGGAACGGTCGGAGTTAAGCGGCGTGACGAGGGTGTTGGTCGATACGACACCCGATGTGCGCGTTCAGCTGCTGGACGCCGATGTCCCTGACCTCGATGGGATCCTCTATACCCACGCTCATGCGGACCATCTCCATGGCATCGACGATGTCCGAACGCTGGTGATGAAACGCGAAGCGCTGCTCGACACTTACATGGACGAACCCACGAGCGCGGTCGTCCGCCGCGCTTTCGACTATCTGTTCGAGTGTCCGGCGGGGTCGCTATACCCACCACCGCTGCGCGAAAGGCGGATTTCGGCGGGCAATAGGGTCGTCGTCGAGGGGCGGGCCGGATCGGTCGCCGCGCTTCCAATGCTGTTCAACCACGGCGAAATCGACGCGCTGGGCTTCCGGTTTGGCGATGTCGCCTACACGCCCGACTTGGTGAGCATTTCGCCGGAAAGCGCCGCCATGCTTGAGGGGCTCGATGTCTGGATCGTCGACGCCTTGCGCTACCGCGAGCATCCCACGCACTTCTGCGTGGCGGACGCGTTGGCGTGGATCAGCAAGTTGAAACCGCGCCGGGCGATCCTGACGAATTTGAGCTCAGAAGTGGATTTCGAGACGCTGCGACGCGAACTGCCGCCTGGCGTCGAGCCGGCGTTCGACGGGATGGTGGTGGCTATCTAAGGATGGCGTTCATTTCAACGTCAACATTCAGGTTCCATAATATAGATTATGCGAATCGCATATGTAGGCGCAAAGTTAGAATGTCCGGATTCTGCAAAGTAGGAATGTCGCTCCTGCTTGCTTGATGTCAGCCTCCTTGCTCGTGGCCGAGCGTTGGAGGCGTCAAGATGGGTCTGGTGTTGATGAGCGAGCGCGAGCTGCAACGCATCGAAGTTTTGTCGAAGGTCATCGAGTGCCGGATGACAACCATTGCAGCGGCCAATTTACTTGGCCTGACTGCCCGCCAGGTTCAGCGGCTGTTGAAGACATTCCGAGCTGAGGGTGCCGCCTCCCTCCGCCACAAGGCACGCGGTCAACAGTCGAACAATCGCATCGCCGATGGTGTTCGCGATTTCGCCGTCAACCTCGTCCGCGAACATTACCTCGATTTCGGACCAACGCTGGCCACCGAGAAGCTTGCCGAGGAATACGACCTCAAGGTCTCTCGCGAGACGCTGCGGAGCTGGATGACGGAAGCCGGCATCTGGCTTTCGCGCAAACAACGACGAACATTCCATCAGCCACGATTGCGTCGTGAAGCTTGTGGTGAGCTTGTTCAGATTGATGGTTCTGAACATCGCTGGTTTGAGGATCGCGGAGACCCCTGCACCCTGCTCGTCTTCATCGACGACGCCACCAGCAAGCTGCTGCAATTACACTTTGTGCGGTCTGAGAGCATGTTCTCCTATTTTGAAGCGCTGGAGCTGTATCTGAAGGAGCATGGATGTCCCGTCGCCTTCTATTCAGACAAGCATTCCGTGTTCCGAGTGGCAAAGACGGAGGCTCGCGCCGGTCGCGGCATGACGCAGTTCGGACGCGCCCTATGCGAACTCAACATTGAGATCCTGTGCGCTAATTCGAGCCAGGCGAAAGGCCGGGTCGAACGCGCCAACCGCACTTTGCAGGATCGGCTGGTGAAGGAACTGAGGCTCGCCGACATCTCGAATATCGAATCGGGCAATGCGTTTCTTCCGACCTTCATGACACACTTCGACACCAAGTTCGCCAAAGCCCCTGCTCGGCCGATCGATCTGCATCGCCCGTTGAACATGCAGATCGATCGGCTACGCGACGTGCTCTGCAAACGTGAGCAGCGCTATGTCGGGCAGCAGCTCTCGTTCTCCTATGAGCGCCGACAGATCATGTTGGAAAGGAACGATATATCCATAGGTTTGGTGGGCAAATACGTCGACACCTACGACTTTGCCGACGGGCGTCTCGATGTTCGTTGGAAGGGCTGCGCGTTGCCCTACACCGTCTTCGATAAGGACCAACGTGTAACTCACACGGCGATCACGGAGAATAAGCGCCTCGGGGAGGTTCTGTCTTGGATCAAAAGCCGACAAGACGAACTACGGCCGGCGCCACGCATCAAGAACAACAGTGAGCAGAACGGCTATCAGAAGCGTGGTCCGAAGCCGGGTCGTCGGAGAGATTTCATCGACAATCCTGCCATCGTCGCCCGCCATAATTAGACAAATTCGGCGATGGCGCCTTATCGGCCCGCTCCCGACCGGGCTTCGCAACCCTGACCAGCTATCGCCCGGTCGGGAGCTTAATTGAAGCCGCTGCGACATTTCTACTTTGCGGAGATCGCGACATTTCAAAACGGTTGCAACAGCATATCCCTGAATATGCTGAGCTTCCACCCATCAGGCGCGCTGACTCCCGGCTTCTAGATCATCACCAATTCCTCGCGGAGAAAGCCAGTGGCCTCCTGAGCCGGCCTGTCCGAGTAGCTGAACACGACACACTCTTCCCGCGCTTCGAACGATGTCTCGCACCAGGACGGCGCGACGAAGATGTCATGCGGCTGGAAGTCGAAGCGCTCGCCGGCGATTGTAACGCGACCCGAGCCCTCGGCGACGTTGAAAACCATGTTCTCGGTGCTGCGCCACGGCTTGCCGGAAAAACCCTTGGGAAGAAGCCGCATGAAGGCAGCCATCGTCGGAAACGGATATTTGCCGTTCACCGGATTGGCGTAGCGCAGCAGCGCGCCATGGGCGGGATGCAAGGGCTGGTTTTTCGCGAGATGAGCCAGCGCCTCGCGCGTGCGATCAAACGGGTATCGCAAGAGCGGCGATGGGCCGTCGCCGGGCTTTGTGTCCACCGGCAGCAGACTCGCGCCGAAGGCCGCGGCGGACGATCCCTCGGGTGAATAAAGCGGCTGGGTCTCCGCCGGGTAATCCTCGCGGAACGTCGCGCCAAAAAAGCGCGTGAAGGCGCTGTCGAGCCCATCCATCCAGACGACGGGCTCGTGACCAATGTTGCCATGGTCGTGCCAGGTCCAGTTCGGCGTGACAATGAAATCGCCGGGCGACATCATGGCGCGCTCGCCGGCGACGGCGGTGTAGGCGCCCTGCCCCTTGACCACGAAGCGCAACGCGTTGGGCGTGTGACGATGGGCCGACGCGACCTCCCCCGGCATGATGATCTGTAAGCCGGTGAACAGCGTGTTGGCGATGAAACTCTGGCCGCGCATCGTCGGATTTTCCAGCATCAACACGCGGCGCTCGGCGTTCTTCTTGTCGATGAGCTCGCAGGATTTGAGCAGCAGCGGCTCGAGATCGCTCCATTTCCAGTGGTGAGGCACGCAGGGCGAGCCCGGCTTTTGAGACACGGTGCGCTCCCACAAAGGCGCGAGATCCAGCGGCCGGATGTCTTTCGAAAACGCCAGCAATTCAGGCGTCTGGGTGGCGGCGTTGGACATGGGCGTCTCCAAGTTCGGTCGGTGGCCAATTGGAGCGCGTCGACGGACGCCGTCAAGTGGACGGAAAACCGCGCCCTATTGCCGCTCCCCCAACGCCACGCCCAATCTCGCCGCCGCGCCGGCGGGAAGCGCGTCCAGTTCCCCCGCCAGCGTCTGCAATTCGTCGCCGGGAACCGGGTCCACATCCAGCCCCCGCGCCGCCGCCAGCCGCAGCGTCTCGGGATCGCGGAGCATGGCGAGATAAGCGGCGCGAAGCCGCTCGACGACGATGGGCGGCGTCGATGGCGGCGCGGCGAGGGTGAAGGCGCCGAAGCGGGTCTGGCTCGCAACGGCGCGCATCGTCGCGCGGTCGTCGCCCGACGCCGCCAAGTCCTCCGCGCGTGGAATGTCTTCGGCGCGTGGAACGTCGCGCCCGTCGACCGCGTCCACCGAAAACCGGACGAGGGTTCTGACGCGTCCGCCGCGCAAAAGCTCCTCATGGCGGTATAGCAGCGCGTTTTGCGACCAGCCGCACCAGGCCTGAACCTCGCCGGTTTCCAGCGCCCGCGCCGCCTCGAACTCGCCGCCATATCCGGAAATGATTTTCAGCCTGGCGCCGCCAAGCTCGTTCAGCGCGCTGGCGTAGATGTAGCTTCGCGATCCCGGCGCGAGCGCGGCGACGAACAGCTCTTTCGCGCGCAAATCCGCTGTTGTCGCGACGCCTGAATCCGCGCGCGCGACGCAGACATCGTCGTCGCGTTGGCGCGCGCCGATCCACTTGAAATCGGCGGCCCGCCAAGAAGCGTTGCGGGGCCGCACCAGCGGCTCAAGGACCGCGCGCGGTCCCAACATCGCCAAAACCGACCCGTCGCCGCGCGCCGCCCGCAGGGTCGCCGCCGCCAAAAGGCTGCCGGCCCCTGGCAGGAGTTTCATTGTCACGGCGGGCGCGCCCGGCAGAAACGCGCCTAGACGCTCGGCGTAGAAGCGCCCGGAATCATCGTAGGTCGCTTCCGACGTCAACCGCCGCCCGGCGTCCGTCAGGCTATCCGGCCCCGCCACCACGTCCGCGCCCTGCCCCGGCGCGAAACCCACCAGCAGCGTGACCGGCGCCGCCGCGCGGGCGACTTCCGCGAGCGCGCACAGCGCGGCGGCGAGAGCCACGCGCCTCACGTGGCGACCGCGCCGCCGCGTCCGTAAACTTCGTCGGCGCGGCGCTCGAAGGCCTCGGCGAATTTGCGGAAAGCCGTGTCGAACATCGCGCCCATCAGCAGGCCCAGCACCCGGCTCTTGAATTCGTAGTCGATGAAAAATTCGACGCGGCAACCGTGTCCGCCGTTCACGCCGGGCTCGTCGCGAAAGGTCCAGGTGTTTTCGAGATGGCGGAACGGTCCGTCGATATATTCGACGAGGATTTTGAGACCGTCGCGGTCGAGCGTCACCCGGCTGCCAAAGGTTTCGCGGATGTTCTTGTAGCCCACGTCCATGTCGGCGAAAATCGTCTCGCGGCCATTCGAAGCGGGCGCGCGCCGACGCACGCGCAGGCCCACGCACAGCGGCAGAAATCGCGGATAGGCCTCGACATCCGCGACGAGCGCGAACATGTTTTCGGCGGAATGGGCGACCCTGCGGGTCACGCGAAACGAAGGCATGGGGCTCCCGGCGGTGGCGGGCTACATATCACGCCCGCGCGCCGGGAAAAGCGCCGTGATTCCTACTCGTTCGAGGATTCCCGGACACCGAAGCGCAGGCTCCGCCGAATACGCGCCATGGCGTCGTCGTTTTCGTTTTCCGGACCCCATTTTTCGGCGTCGTCGCTGTCGAAAGCGACGCCGGCCAATCCGCCCTCGCGCCACACCACGCGCGCGCGATAGGTCTTGGCGCGGACATCGATCGACAAGTCGAAGGCCGGCGGCAGCGCGCGCGGCGGCAACGGCTCCAGCCGCGCGCCGTGGCGCGACAACGACACGACAGCGCATTCAATCGGCGAGGTCATGTCGTTGGCGGGAATGCGGGCGCTGAGATTCACCGGCAAGCGGGGATTGGCGCGACGCTCCGCGATGGGTTCCTGTGACATCCGAAATCCGGGCTTTGACTCCGGCCAAGCGGCAGCCATTGTGCAATGAACGAATGAAGCCCGCTGCGGTGGCGCGCGCAAGCGCAACCCTTTTTTAACCCTAACGACCGGCGCGCGCGGCCCGCAACCGCGCGAAATCCTCGCCCGCGTGATGCGAAGAACGCGTCAGCGGCGAGGCCGCCACCAGCGCGAAGCCTTTGGCGAGAGCGATGGTCTCGTAGGACTTGAATTCGTCCGGCGTGACAAACGACACGACCGGATGATGCTTGCGGCTGGGTTGGAGGTATTGCCCTATCGTCAGGAAATCGACGTCGGCGACGCGCAGATCGTCCATCAATTGCAGGACTTCGTCGCGCGTCTCGCCCAGGCCGACCATGATGCCGGATTTCGTGAAAATCGACGCGTCGAGTTCCTTCACCTGTTGCAGCAGGCGGATCGAATGAAAATAACGCGCGCCCGGCCGCACGCGCGGATATTTCGACGGCACGGTTTCGAGATTGTGGTTGAACACGTCGGGCCGCGCGGCGACGACTTTTTCCAGCGCGCCCGGCTTGCGCAAAAAGTCCGGCGTCAGGATTTCGATGGTTGTTTTCGGCGTGGCGCGTCGAATCGCCTCGATGGTTTGAACAAAATGAAAAGCCCCGCCGTCGTCGAGATCGTCGCGGTCGACCGAGGTGATCACGACATGGTCGAGGCCAAGTTCCGCGACGGCCCTGGCGATCTTCGCGGGCTCGTCCACGTCGAGGGGCGCTGGCATGCCCGTCTTGACGTTGCAGAAGGCGCAGGCGCGCGTGCAGGTGTCGCCCATGATCATGAATGTGGCGTGCTTCTTCTCCCAGCATTCCCCGACGTTCGGGCAACCCGCCTCCTCGCACACCGTGACGAGGCCGTGGCTTTTGACGATTTGGCTGGTCTGCGCCCACAGCTTCGACCCCGGCGCCTTCACCCGCAGCCAGTCTGGCTTGCGCAGGATCGGCTGGTCGGGGCGATGCGCCTTCTCGGGGTGGCGAGGTTTCGCCTCCCCCATCCTGTCCCGCTCGATGTCGAATACAACCGCCATGGTGCGCCAAATATAGGTGGCCGGCGCGGCTTTTGAAGCGGCCGCCGGGTGAGCCAGCTAGCGAGGGAACACGTCGTTGCCGCCGCGCGGCGGAATCGCGCGCATGGGATGCATAAGCTGCCAAAGCACCAGCACAATGCAGGAGCCCACCAGGGCGGCGACGAAATGCATGGTGGAGCCGACAACGGCCACGCCGGCGAGGTCCGCGAGCGTCGAGCCCAACCAGGAGCCAACGATGCCGATAAGGATGTTGGTAAAGATCCAGTGGCGCGAACCCACGATCATGCCCGCGATCCAGCCCGCGAGGCCGCCGATGATGATCAAGCTGAGAAGGCCCATGTGCGGCGTGCCCAGAATTCCCAAAGGCTCATTCATCTGAAATCTCCCAATAAGCCCCTCCGGAGGCGGGGCCACACAAGCACATAAGCGTGGCGGGGAAAAGATGGGGACAGAACGCCCCGCCTCACGTGTGGATCACTTTCCCATAGGCATCGAGCACGCTCTCATGCATCATTTCGGACAATGTGGGGTGCGGGAAGACCGTGTGCATCAGGTCTTCCTCCGTGGTCTCGAGGTTCATCGCGATGACAAAGCCCTGAATGAGCTCCGTAACCTCCGCGCCGACGAGATGCGCGCCAAGAAGCTTGCCGGTTTTCGCGTCGAACACTGTTTTCACCAGTCCATCGGGCTCGCCGAGCGCGATCGCCTTGCCGTTGCCAATGAAGGGGAAACGGCCGACCTTCACCGTGTAGCCGGCGGCCTTGGCCTTCGCTTCTGTCAGGCCGACGCTCGCCACCTGGGGATTGCAATAGGTGCAGCCGGGAATCATCAACTTGTCCATCGGATGGGGATGCAGACCCTTGATGTTCTCGACGCAGATCACGCCCTCGTGCTCCGCCTTGTGGGCGAGCATGGGCGGCCCGGCGACATCGCCGATGGCGTAGAGGCCGGGCACGTTGGTGCGGCCGAAATCGTCGATGACGACGCATCCGCGGTCCGTCTTGACGCCGAGTTTTTCGAGCCCGAGGTTTTCGATGTTGCCGACAACCCCGACCGCCGAAATCAGCCGCTCGGCCTTGATGACTTGCTTGCCGCCCTTGTCGTCCTCGACGTGGCAGGTCACGTCGTTCGCGCCCTTTTCGACCTTTGTCACCTTCGTGGAGGTCATGATTTTGAGGCCGAGCTTTTCGAAACGCTTGCGCGCGACGGCGGCGATCTCGGCGTCCTCGACCGGCATGATTTGCGGCAACACTTCGATGACGGTGACATCGACGCCCATCGCTTTGTAGAAAGAAGCAAACTCGATGCCGATGGCGCCGGAGCCCATCACCACCATGGACTTCGGGAACGCCGGCGGCACCATGGCCTCGAAGTAGGTCCAGATCAGCTTGCCGTCGGGCTCTATGCCCGGCAGCACGCGGGGCCGCGCGCCCGTCGCGACGATGATGTGCTTGGCCTGATATGTCCCCGCCCCCAGCACGCCTTTCGGCACGGGGTTTTGCGGCAACATCGGCGGCTTTTTTGTCGCCGCGACCGCGACTTCGCCGACTTTCGTGATCGTGGCTTCGCCCCAGATCACATCGACCTTGTTCTTTTTGAGCAAAAAGCCGACGCCGCCGTTCAGCTGCGCCGACACGCCGCGCGAGCGCTTGACGATGGCCGCGGCGTCGGCGCTCACCTTGCCTTCGATCTTCAATCCGTAGGCGTCGGGGTGCTGGGCGTAGTGCATGATTTCCGCCGAGCGCAGCAGCGCCTTGGTTGGAATGCACCCCCAGTTCAAGCAAATGCCGCCGAGATGCTCGCGCTCGACGATGGCGGTCTTGAAACCAAGCTGCGCGGCGCGGATGGCGGTGACATAGCCGCCGGGGCCCGAGCCGATGATGAGGATGTCGTAGGGAGTGGTCATGCCAAAAATCCTTTAAACCAGCATTCCCATCGGATTTTCGATCAGCCCTTTGAACGCGCTCAAAAGCTGCGCGCCCAGCGCCCCGTCGATGGCGCGATGGTCGCACGAGAGCGTCGCCGTCATCACGGTCGCGACAGTGGGCTGGCCCTTCTTCACAACGACGCGCTGCTCGCCCGCGCCAACCGAGAGAATGCTCGACTGCGGCGGATTGATCACCGCCGTGAAGTGCTTCATGCCGAACATGCCGAGGTTCGACACGGCGGAAACGCCGCCCTGGTATTCCTCGGGCTTCAGCTTGCGCGCCTTGGCGCGCGCGGCGAAATCCTTCATTTCGCTGGCGATGGCCGCAAGCCCCTTCGTTTCCGCGTTGCGCACGATGGGCGTGATCAGACCATCGGGGATGGCGACCGCGACCGAAATGTCGGAGTGCTTGTGCTTCAGCATCGCGCCTTCGGTCCACGTGACGTTGGCCGCGGGCACGCGCTGCAACGCAACGGCGAGCGCCTTCACCACGAAATCGTTGACCGAAATCTTGTAGGCGGGCTGCTTGTCCGCGCCCTTCGGCGCCGCGTTGTTGATCGCCTCCCGCGCGGCGAGCAGCGTGTCGATTTCGCAATCCACCGTCAGATAGAAATGCGGGATCGACGAGGCGGCGTCCGCGAGGCGGCGCGCGATGGTCTTGCGCATGCCGTCATGCGGAATCTCCTCGTAGCTGCCCGCCGCGAACAGCTTTTTAGTCGCGTCGTCGGACATGGCGGGCGCTGGCGCGCGCCCGGCGGCAGGCGCCGGGGCGGCCTTGGCGCCGCCGCCGCCGGAGAGGGCGGCCTTGACGTCGCGCTCGACGACGCGGCCATGCGGCCCGGAGCCGGCGATTTTTGTCAGGTCGAGGTTCGCGTCCTTCGCCATGCGGCGAGCGAGAGGCGAGGAAAACACGCGCGCGCCGTTTTTAAGGGGGAACGGATCCTCGTCCCCACGCGCGTTCGGCGTTTGCGGATTGCCAACGACATGGCCGCCATTGTTCGTGTTCTCGGCGGCCGGGGCTGGCGCCGCGGGAGCCGGAGCGGACGCGGCGCCACCGCTCGGTCCCGCCGAGATGGCTTTCGCGTCCTCGCCATCGCCGGCGATGACGCCAATCAACTGGTTGACCGGCACATCCGCTGTGCCGTCCGCGACAACGATTTTCGCCAACACCCCATCGTCGATCGCCTCGACCTCCATGGTCGCCTTGTCGGTCTCGATCTCGGCGAGGACGTCGCCGGCCTTGACCTTGTCGCCGACCTTCTTGAGCCAGCGCGCGAGATTGCCCTTCTCCATCGTTGGCGACAGGGCGGGCATGAGAATGTTGATGGGCATGGCGTCCTCGAAGGATTTAGGGATTTGGCGTGGCGGCGATGGGCTTGTCGAAAGGCGCGGCTTCGGGGCGCGCGGGGGCGGCGGTTTTTCCGGCTGGCTCGGCCATCTCGGACTCCCTTCCCTAAGGCGCGTCGGCCGCGGACGACCATTCCGCGTCGAGGCTTTGGCGGATCTCGTCGAGGATTTTTTCACGCGGCTGCTTGGTTTCCCGTTCGCGCATTGTGACGATGTGCCGCGCGATGTCGACCAGCATCAGTCCCCACACCGACGTGTCCTCGAAGGCGTTGTCGAGCGTCACGTGCAGATCGCCGTTGATGACGAAAGCGCGCACGATCTCCTTGCCGCCGAACATGTTGGCGTCGAACGGCGGGGGCAGTTCCTCGATGACGGGATCGGCCATGTTCCTACCGGTACAAAACCGCCTTCGCCGCGCGCACAACATCGCCAACCGTCGGCAGCGCCAGCTTTTCAAGGTTCGCCGCGTAGGGCATCGGCACGTCCTTGCCGGTGACGCGCGCGACCGGGGCGTCGAGATAGTCGAATGCCGCTTCCATGATGCGCATGCCGATTTCGGCGGTGACGCCCGACTGGGGCCAACCCTCTTCGACGGCGACGCAGCGCCCGGTTTTCTGAATCGAGCGGACAACGGTCTCCGTGTCCATCGGGCGAATGGTGCGAAGATCGATGATCTCGGCTTCGATGCCCTCCTTCGCCAGTTCGTCGGCGGCTTTCACGCAGTAGGTCATGCCGATGCCGAAGGAAACGAGGGTGACGTCCTTGCCGGCGCGATGGACCCGCGCCTTGCCGATAGGCACGAGGAAATCGTCGATCTTCGGGATTTCGCCGCTCTGCCCGTAAAGAATCTCGTTCTCGAGGAAGATCACGGGATTGTTGTCGCGAATGGCGCTCTTCAACAATCCCTTCGCGTCGGCCGCGGTGAAGGGCATCACCACCGACAGGCCGGGCACTTGCGAATACCACGCCGCGAAGCATTGGCTGTGTTGGGCGGCGACGCGCGCCGCGGCGCCGTTGGGGCCGCGGAACACGATGGGACAACCCATCTGCCCGCCAGACATATAATTCGTTTTCGCGGCCGAATTGATGATCTGGTCCATCGCCTGCATGGCGAAGTTGAACGTCATGAATTCAAGAATGGGCCGCAAGCCCGCCATCGCGGCGCCGGCGGCGACGCCTGTGAAGCCGTGTTCGGTAATCGGCGTGTCGACAACGCGGCGGGGGCCGAACTCCTGCAACAGGCCTTGCGTGACCTTGTAGGCGCCCTGGTATTCCGCGACTTCCTCGCCCATGACGAAGACGTTTTCGTCGCGTCGCATTTCCTCCGCCATGGCGTCGCGCAAGGCTTCCCGCATGGTCATGACAACCATTTCGGTTCCAGCGGGGATTTCCTCCGACGCTGGCGCCTGGACGGGAACAGCCGGAGCGCTCGGCGCGGGAGCTTTCTCGCTGGCGGACGCGAGCGCTTTTTCAGCGGCTGGCGCGGGCGCGGCGGAGGCGTCCTCGCCCTCCCCGGCGATCACGCCGATGGGCGTGTTGACCGCGACATTCTCCGTGCCGTCGGCGACGAGAATGCTCGACAGCACGCCCTCGTCGACGGCTTCGACTTCCATGGTCGCCTTGTCGGTCTCGATCTCGGCGATCACGTCGCCGGACTTGATCTTGTCGCCAACTTTCTTGAGCCATTTGGCGAGCTTGCCCTGCTCCATCGTCGGAGACAGCGCGGGCATGAGAATATTGGTGGCCATTTCTGCGGTCCCTGCCCTGTCTCTAAGCCAAAATGTCCGTCCAGAGCTCCGACACGTCGGGCTCGGGATCGTGGCTGGCGAATTCGGCGGCTTCGTTGACGATGGCGCGCGCCTTCTGATCGAGCGCCTTCAACTCGTCCTCGCTCGCGCGTTTTTCGCGCAGCATGCGGGCGCCGACTTGTTCAATCGGGTCGTGCTCCTCGCGCATCTTCTGCACTTCTTCCTTGGTGCGGTACTTCGCGGGGTCGGACATGGAATGTCCGCGGTAACGGTAGGTCTGCATTTCGAGAATGAAGGGCCCCTTGCCCTCGCGCGCCCAGGCCAGCGCCTTCTCGGCCGCCGCTTTCACCGCGCGCACGTCCATGCCATCGACCTGCGCGCCCGGAATGTTGAACGACACGCCGCGCTTGGAAAAGTCCTGCTGCGCCGAAGCGCGCGTCACCGCCGTCCCCATGGCGTAGCGGTTGTTCTCGATGACGAAAACGACCGGCAGCTTCCACAACTCGGCGATGTTGAAGCTCTCGTAGACCTGGCCCTGGTTGGCCGCGCCGTCGCCGAAATAGGCCATCGAAACCGCGCCGTTCTTGCGATAGGCGTTGGCGAAGCCAAGGCCCGTGCCGAGCGACACCTGCGCCCCGACGATGCCGTGGCCGCCGTAAAAATTCTTGTCCTTGGAGAACATGTGCATCGAGCCGCCCTTGCCTTTCGACAGGCCGCCCTTGCGCCCGGTCAGTTCGGCCATGACACCCTTGGGATCGATGCCGCAGGCCAGCATATGGCCGTGATCGCGGTAGCCGGTGATCATCTGGTCGCCCGGCTTCATCGCCATCTGCATGCCGACGACAACGGCCTCCTGGCCGATGTAAAGGTGGCAAAAACCGCCAATGAGGCCCATGCCGTAGAGTTGGCCGGCCTTCTCTTCGAAGCGGCGGATAAGCAACATCTCGCGGTAAGCGAGGAGTTCCTGTTCCTTCGTCAACGCCGGCGGCGCGGCCGACTCGGCGGTGGATTTGGCTGTTTTGGCGCGGGCGGCGATTGCCATTATTGAACCTCGGGGGGACGCTTTCTCCGTCCCCTTCATAGCCCAAGCCGACTGAAGAAGCGAGGCAGCGCGCGTGCGGCGCGTCAATTCACAACTACATGATAAAGAAAGGATTTTTGTTGATTAACTCAATACAAGTTACATCTTCAAATTAGCCGGTTTTCGATTAAGTGCGGGGCTGCGGCAACAGCACCAGCACTTCGTTACGGTTGGCGACGCCCATTTCCGCGCGCGCCTCCTCGTCGAGAAGGTCGCGGTCCACGGATTGAGCCTGGAATTGCTGAATCTTGCGGTCGATTTCCGCGTGCTGGCCGCGCAGGTCCACCAACTCGGCCTCGAGCGCGTGGATTTTTTCCTTGTAAACGGCTTTCGCCTTCAATCCGCGGTCGCCATTGTCGGCGTGCCAGATGAAATAGGACGTGACGCCGCCGGAGAACGCGTAGAGCGCCAGCGGAAACACGATCGCGCGAATACCGGAGCGGATAACCATGCGCCGATGGTCGCAAGGCTTGGTTAAGGAATTGTGATCGTGGCGCCAGATCAAGCCGGGGGATAGTCGATGTAGCCTTCCGGCCCCTTGCTGTAGTGCGTCTTCGAACTGCCTTCGGCCAGCGGAAGGCCGTCGGCGAAACGCCGGGGCAAATCGGGATTGGAGACAAACCACTTGCCGAAAACAATCGCGTCGGCGGCCCCGCTCGCCAGCATCGCCTCGCCGCTCGCCTTGTCGAACCCCGCGCCGGCGAAATACGCGCCTTTGAACAATGGCCGCATGTTCGCGTGAGCCTCATAGGGCCCCTGCTGGGCGACGTGAAGATAAGCGATCTGGCGGGCCGACAATTCGCGCGCGAGATGAGGATAGACCTCCTCCGCGTCGGGCTCCGCCACGTCGTTGAATTTGATGCGGGGCGAGACCTTGATCCCAACCCGCGCCGCGCCCGCCGCCGCGATCATCGAGTCCAGAGCGTCAAGCAAAAACCGCGAGCGGTTGGCGACGGACCCGCCATACGCGTCGGAGCGCGTGTTGATGGTTGGATCGAGAAACTGGTGGATCAGATAGCCCGACGCCGCGTGCAATTCGACGCCATCGAAGCCCGCGGCGAGCGCGTTCAGCGCGGCGTGTCCGAATTCCGCCGCGACGCCGGGGATTTCGCCGATTTCGAGCGCGCGAGGCACGACGTACTCGATGGGACCGAAATCCGTGTAGTTCTTGCCCTTGATGGCGATGGCCGAAGGCGCGACGGGCTGAGCCCCGCCCGGCAGCAGTTGCGGCACCGCGACGCGGCCGGTGTGGAAAAGTTGCGCGAAGATCTTGCCGCCTTTGGCGTGGACGGCTTCGACGACCTTGCGCCACGCGGCGACCTGTTGGGGCGAATGGAGGCCCGGAATGCGCGAATAGCCCTTGGCCATCTCAGACACGCAAGTCGCCTCTGAAATGATCAATCCGGCCGAGGCGCGTTGCGCGTAGTAGGTCGCCATGATGTCGGTGGGGCACCCCGCGTCGTCGTTGCGCGAGCGCGTCATGGGAGCCATGACAACGCGGTTTTTCAGGGTAATCGGACCAAGAACGAGGGGATCGTGAAGGCGGGCCATGGCGCTGTCGCTCGCGATGAAAGGACTGTCGCTCGACTATATCCGCTCCAGTCAGGCGATGATACGCGCGTCCCCAAATCAATAATTTGACAAGCCGAGCTTCCGCTCGCCGATTTATGAAGAAATAGCCAAGCCACAGGCTTCACGTTTGCAGTTTATATTTTAGTTATGTCCCATAATTGAACAGCGCATAAGCTTCGCCGTATTGATCCGAAGTTGTATTAAAGGCACACCGCCTCGTTTCATTGCAAAATGCGCTTGCGCGCGGGAACGGGCCGTGGCCTAACCGTGTTGGGGTTGGGCATGAGTTGAATAAAGCAAGCAAGGAACCCCAAGTGATGTACAAGCTACTTCTCTCAACCGCGCTGGTCGCGGTCGCCTCTTCCGCCATGGCGGCGGATTTGCCGTCCCGGAAAGCGCCAGAGCCCTATTCTCCCGTGCCGGCGATGATCGCCTTCTCGTGGACCGGCTTCTACATCGGCGCGAACGCCGGCGTGGGCTTCAACAACGGCAACAACAACAACGGCTACACGTCGACAGGCTTCCCGGCGGGCGGCAATGGAAACCCGAACGGCAACATATTCAACGGTTCGGGGAACGGCAGCAACGCGTCCTTCATCGGCGGCGGCCAGCTCGGCTACAATTACCAGTTCGGCTCGATCGTCCTGGGCGTTGAGGCCGATATTCAGGGGATCGCGAACGGCGGCGGCAATCGCGCCGGCGGCGTCGCTCCGATCCAGCCGGGCGTTGTGGCCGGCGTCGTTCCCTACGCCATTGGGAGCAACGGCAACAACATGCCTTCCTACATCGGCACGGTGCGCGGCCGGCTTGGCTACGCGATCGACCGCGCGTTGATCTACGCCACGGGCGGCTTCGCCTACGGCGGCGGCTACGGCAACAACAACGTCGCCTATTTCAACCAGGCCAACGGGACGGGCGTGCCAACAGCGGTTTACGGCGGTGGCCACAGCTCCAACACCGGCTACGCGGTCGGCGGCGGCGTTGAATACGCTGTCACGAACAATTGGACCGTGAAGGCGGAATACCTCTACGCCAACCTTGGCTCGTCCAACCGCACGCTGTTTTCGGGAACGATTCCGGGCACCGCTTTCGTGGGCGGCAACAACAACAGCGGGATAAACATCGTCCGCGTTGGCGTGAACTACAAGTTCTAGGTTCGAACGTTGAGAGAAGAGCCCAGCGGCCTCGCCGCTGGGCTCTTTTCGTTTTGCGGCCCGTTACGCCAGCGCCTTCAACGCGCCCCTGCCCGCGTAAACCGCCTGCGAGCCCAGTTCCTCTTCGATGCGGATCAACTGGTTGTATTTGGCCAGCCGGTCGGAGCGCGCCAGAGATCCCGTCTTGATCTGTCCGCAATTCGTCGCCACCGCGAGGTCGGCGATGGTGGCGTCTTCGGTCTCGCCCGAGCGGTGCGACATGACGGCGGTGTAGCCAGCGCGATGCGCCATGTCGACAGCGGCGAGCGTCTCCGAAAGGGAGCCAATCTGATTGACCTTCACCAGAATTGAATTCGCGGTCTTGGTCTTGATGCCGTCCGCGAGGCGAGTGACATTGGTGACGAAGAGATCGTCGCCGACGAGCTGGCATTTGTCGCCGATCGCCTCCGTCAGCGCTTTCCAGCCCTCCCAATCGTCTTCCGACATGCCGTCCTCGACGCTGACGATGGGATAGTCCTTCACCAACTTGGCGAGATATTTAACCTGCTCGTCGATCGAGCGCGTCTTGCCCTCGCCCTGGTAGTGGTATTTGCCGTTCTTGTGGAATTCGGTCGCGGCGCAATCGAGGCCGAGATAGATGTCCTTGCCGGGCGTAAAACCAGCTTCCTTGATCGCGCTCACGCAGAAATCGAGCGCGGCTTCGGCGCTCGGCAGATTCGGCGCGAAACCACCTTCGTCGCCGACGTTGGTGTTGTGTTTGGCCTTCTTGAGGCCCGCCTTCAAAACTTGAAACACTTCCGCGCCCCAGCGCACCGCCTCGCGCAGCGACGACGCGCCGGTCGGAAGTATCATGAACTCCTGAAAATCGATGGGGTTGTCGGCGTGCACGCCGCCGTTGACGATGTTCATCATCGGCACCGGCAGCACATGCGCGCTGACGCCGCCGACGTAGCGATAAAGTGGCAGGCCGGCGCTTTCCGCCGCCGCCTTCGCCACCGCCAGCGACACGCCAAGAATGGCGTTGGCGCCCAGCTTGGCCTTGTTCGGCGTACCATCGAGCGCGATCATCGCCGCGTCGATTTTCGGCTGATCCTCGGCGTCGAGACCGCCCAACACCTCGAAAATATCGTTGTTGACGATGTGGACAGCCTTTTCGACGCCCTTGCCGCCAAACCGCTTCTTGTCGCCGTCGCGCAGTTCGACCGCTTCGTGCGCGCCCGTGGACGCGCCCGAGGGCACCGCGGCGCGGCCAAAGGCGCCGTCTTCAAGCCGCACATCGACCTCAACGGTCGGGTTGCCTCGGGAATCGAGGATTTCGCGGGCGTGAATGTCGACAATCGCGGTCATGACGGATCCTTCCGGGGATTCGGCTGGGCTGGAATTGGCGGCCTTTTACGCCGGGAACAGGTGTGGGGGAAGACGGCGGTCCAAGCCTCGAAGCTTGTCCCTCAAAGCTTGTCTTTGAAGATGAAAAACGCGCCAGCGCAAATGAGCGCGAACCCGACCGCGTGGTTCCAACCGAGCGGCTGTTTTAGATAAAATGTTGAAAATACAGCAAAAACCGAAAGCGTGATGACTTCCTGAATGGTTTTAAGCTGGGCCACGGAATAGACGGAACTTCCCAACCGGTTGGCGGGCACCGCAAAGCAGTACTCAAAAAACGCGATTCCCCAACTCGCCAAAATCACGACGTATATCGGCTGATCCTTGAATTTGAGATGTCCATACCAGGCGAAGGTCATGAAGACATTCGAACAGATAAGCATGAAGACAGGCGTCGTCAGCGGGTTTGAAAAGATTGGCAACGGTAGCTCTCCCATGTGCGGCTGTTCACGAAACGCGACCCCTGGCACCGCGTTGCCGGCAACGTCCGGTTTTTTAGGAATTTCACGGCTTTCCCCGGGTTGAAACCGGTTTCGGCGCGGGGGGCGGCGATTCGTCCCGCCCGGTGGAAAACCAGGGCCGCCCTTCCCTCGCGCGCGGCCCCGGGCTAAGACGGCGCGCCCGGCTTTGCCGGGCTTGTTTATTTCCGGCCGCTTTACATGCCCGATATCCACGTCCTCAACGGTCCCAATCTCAATCTGCTCGGCTCGCGAGAGCCCGCGGTCTATGGCACGACGACTCTTGCGCAGATCGAGGCGAGCCTGCGCGCCAAAGCGTCCACGCGGGGCTTCGGCGTTGTCTTCCGGCAATCCAATCACGAGGGCGACCTCGTGCAATGGATTCAAGAGGCTGGCGCGGTTGGCGCGCCAGTCATCCTGAACGCGGCTGGTTACACCCACACGTCGATCGCGCTCGCGGACGCCATCATGGGCAGTGGCGCGCGGGTGATCGAGGTGCATTTGTCCAACGTCCACGGGCGTGAGGAATTCCGCCGTCATTCCTTCATTTCCGCCGTCGCCGAAGGCGTCATTCTTGGATTCGGCCCAAAATCCTACGACCTCGCGCTCGACGTCTTGATGTCGGGCGGGGAAAAAAACGGGAATTCGTGATCCATGGCCCAACCGCCGAAAAAACCAAAACCCTTGCCACCGCGGCCCCCGCATGCGCGCGCCGAGCTCGACGTGAACGTGGTGGAACAACTTGCCGCGATCGCGGCGCGGCACGATCTCGCCGAGGTCGTCGTCGAACATGAAGGGTTGAGGATCAAGGTTTCGCGGCACGGGCAAGGGCACAGCCCGGGCCGCGAGCCCAAGCATGTCGCTCATATCGCCGCGTCGACCGCGGCTGTTTCAACGCCAGTCGCCGCGGCGCCGGCGGCCCCCGCCGCGGAAAACCCTGGCGCGGTGAAATCGCCGATGGTCGGCACGGCCTATCGACGGCCATCCCCCGACGCGAAGACTTTTGTTGAAATCGGCGGCGCCGTGAAAGCGGGCGAAAAGATCCTGCTGATCGAAGCGATGAAGACCTTCAACGAAATCGTCGCGCCGCGGTCGGGGATTGTGACCGCCATATTCGTCGAAGACGGGCAGCCCGTCGAATTCGGCGAACCCCTGCTTGTGATCGAGTGAGCGCGGCCGGGCCGGGGACGCCGATGTTCCACAAGATTCTCATCGCCAACCGCGGCGAAATCGCTCTGCGCATTCTGCGCGCGGCCAAAGAGCTCGGCATCGAGACCGTCGCGGTCCATTCCACCGCCGACCGCGACGCGATGCACGTGCGCCTCGCCGACGAATCCGTCTGCATCGGGCCACCGCCGGCGCGCGACAGTTATCTCAACATTCCCGCGCTGCTGTCGGCCTGCGAAATCACCGGCGCCGACGCCATTCATCCCGGCTACGGCTTTTTGTCGGAAAACGCGCGCTTCGCCGAAATCTGCGGCGAGCACAACATCGTCTTCATTGGCCCCAAGGCCGAGCACATCCGCATCATGGGCGACAAGATCGAGGCCAAGCGCACAGCCCGGCGCCTCGGCATTCCCTGCGTGCCGGGCAGCGACGGCGGCTTGACCGACGACGTCGAGGCCATGCGCGTCGCCAACGAGATCGGATTTCCTGTTTTGGTGAAGGCGGCGGCCGGCGGCGGCGGCCGCGGCATGAAAGTCGCGCGGACGGGAGCCGATTTGTCGGAAGCCCTGTCGATGGCGCGGTCGGAAGCCAAGGCCGCGTTCGGCGACGACGCGGTTTATCTTGAAAAATATCTCGAGAAGCCCCGCCATATCGAAATCCAGGTGCTCGGCGACGGACGCGGCAAGGCGGTGCATCTGGGCGAACGCGACTGCTCGTTGCAACGTCGCCACCAGAAGGTGCTGGAGGAAAGCCCCTCCCCGGCGCTCGACGACAAGCAACGCGCCGACATCGGCGAGATCGTCGCCAACGCCATGCGCGAGCTGAAATATCTCGGCGTTGGCACAGTCGAATTCCTCTACGAGAACGGGCGGTTCTTCTTCATCGAGATGAACACGCGGATTCAGGTCGAACACCCCGTGACCGAGATGATCACCGGGATCGACCTCGTCAACGAGCAAATCCGCATCGCCGCCGGACTGCCGCTGACTTTCGCTCAGAAAGACGTGAAGTTTTCGGGCCACGCCATCGAATGCCGCGTCAACGCCGAGCATCCCGAAACCTTCCGGCCCTCGCCCGGACGCATCGCCTACTATCATCCGCCCGGCGGGCTGGGCGTGCGCGTCGATTCCGCCGTCTATCAGGGCTACAATATTCCGCCCAACTACGACTCGCTGGTGGGCAAGTTGATCGTGCACGGCCGGACGCGGAACGAGGCCCTGATGCGTCTGCGCCGCGCGCTCGACGAATTCATCGTGGAGGGCGTCGACACGACGATCCCGCTGTTCCAGAAATTGCTGCGGGAGCCGGACATTCAGAACGGCGACTACGACATCCATTGGCTGGAGCGGTGGCTGGCGCGCGAAAACGCCTGAGGGTGGTTTTTTCACCGCCCATGAAAAAATCCCCGGAGTCGCCTCCGGGGATTTCCGTTTTCAAAGGGGTCGAAGCGGTCACGCGCCCTTAAGCGATTTGTTGCACATGCTGTAGTAGCCGCCGCCCTTCTGGATCCATTCCATGCCAGCATTGCCACCCGTGGCCTTGTTGGCTTTGTACTGGTCGTCGCAGGTTTTCCGACGCTGCACGCCGGCGGAAAGCGTCGAATATTTGGGATCGACCGCCTTCGGGAACACGGCGTTGGCCATTGGCGCGGGAGCGGCGGCCTTCGGCGCGACAGCGGCGGGCTGGGGCTTCGGCGCGACCACCGCAGGCTGTGGCGCGGGAACGGCTGCGGGCGTAGCCGCGGCGGGCTGCGCGGTCGCGTCGGCGCCGCACTGCGCCTTGCGGAAATCGACCCACTTCTGGCCGTTGAGCGTGTTGCTCTGCTGCGCGGCCTTGTATTTGGCGCTGCACTCGGTCATCGAAAGAGCGTTGGCGGACGAAAATGTCGTCAGGCTGAGGCCGATTCCCATAAGGGTCGCGCCCATGGCTGTGCGAATTAACATGATCATATCTCCCAAAATTCGCGCAGGAATCCAATGAGGCCTGCCGCGCGAAGCCAAGGGCAAGCGCCATGTTTCGTCAATTGCGCCGGGTTCCAAACTTGGCCGTCGCGATTGCGAACGTGGGGATATCTAGCGATTATTGGATGAACGGCGCTTGAACAAAAAAAAACGCCGGGCCAAAGCCCGGCGCAAGGCGCCGTCAAATCGTTGAAATCAACGTGAGACGGTGAGGGGGGCGGTGGTGGGGTCGCCGATGCTCACCCACACATTCTGGTCGGTCTGCGACTGGCGCTTCACGAACTTGTAAGGGACCTGCGTCCAGCCTTTGACCTCGTTAGTGAGGTTGTCGAGGATGTACTCGCCCTTGTTTGTCTTGACGGTGAGGAGCGCGTGTCCCTCGCCATTGTCGTCCTTGACGACGGTCATCAGGAGCGCCTGGCGCGGCAAACCCTCGTCAATCAGCAGCCGGCGCTTGAGCAACTGGTAGTCTTCACAATCGCCGAAACCGTCGGTCGGGTAGTCCCACTGGTCTTCGAGGCCCCAGTGATCCCAATCCGACATCGGCTTGATGTTGCCATTGACCCAGGTATTGACCTGGCGAATGATTTTCAGTGTTTCCGGCGTCAGATTGACATCCTGCGCCTGCTGCGGAGCGTTGTCGCATTCGCTCTTGTAACGGTGGCAAAAATCGACCCAGCCAAAAGGCGGCAGGGATTTGGCGCCGACCGGAATATAGCCGGCGTCGCTTCCCGCGACCGTGACGCTCTCAAGCGGAATATAAACCAAGGCTCCGAGTAGCAAAAGACCAAGAACCTTCGAAACCGTGCCGAACATGAGACGCCCCGTTTTTCTGTTGGGGCGAGATTGACAGCGGCTTTTTGCGGTCCGTGTAAGTAAAAACGCGGCATTCTAGGCAATCGCGTTAATTTGAGTCACCTACCCGGTAAGTATAATTTTTCGTAAAATTGAAATGTCCTCCCCTCCGCGGACGATACACAAGCCCCTTTCGCGCAAGCGATTTTCATTGGAAGCGGTGCTGCCGTTGCCGGGCCTCCGGGCGGGCGCTAACCTTGAGTAAACCACATCTCGGTCGCGCAACGCAGCGGCGATGGTTAATTCGACCACCTCGGACGGGTTAACGGGCGTGTTTTTGTCCCGCGCTCAAGGTGGCGAAGCCGTTTGCCAGTCTTGTCTCCGCCGCCACGGCGCCCCACATGCGAACCGCCGGAGGAGCCGCGCCATGTTGGAAACCACGCTGATTCCGCCGCATCCCGCGCTCGGCGCCGCCGATCGGGCGGAACTCACCCGCGCCGTTGACGCGCTCGAACACGTCAGCCTCGCCGTCCGCCTCGCTGGTCTGATCGGCCGGCCCATCGATATTGTGACGCATCTGGTGCCTGAGCGCGCCCGCGCCCTCGCCGCGCGGGCGACCACCATGGCTTTGCGCGCGGCGCTGCACGTCGCGATCAAAGGCGCGGCGGCGCGCAAAGGGCCGGCTTCAAACGCCCGTCATCGCGTCATCGCCATGGCGGCTGGGGCCGCCGGCGGCGCTTTGGGGTTTGCCTCGTTGCCCGTCGAATTGCCGGCCTCGACAATCGTGATGTTGCGCGCGATCGCGGACATCGCCCGTGAAAACGGCGAGGACATGCGCGCTCCGGAAACCGCGCTGGCTTGCCTTGAGGTCTTCGCCCTCGGTGGACAGCGCGGAGAGAGCGGCGACAATCTCGATTCCAGCTATTTCGCCGCCCGCGCCGTGCTCGCCCGTTCCGTATCGGAGGCGGCGCGCTACATCGCTCAAAAAGGTCTGGTTGACGAGGCCGCGCCGGCGCTGGTGAGGCTCGTCGCGCTCATCGCGCAGCGGTTTGGCGTCGTGGTGACGCAAAAGGTCGCCGCGCAATCGATTCCGATCCTCGGCGCGTTGGGGGGCGCGGCAGTCAATTACGCCTTCATCGACCATTTCCAGTCGATCGCGCGCGCCCACTTCACCGTTCGTCGACTTGAGCGGTTGCGCGGCCCCGAGATTGTGCGGTCGGAATACGAGGCGCTGCGGATGAAACAGGCGAAGACGCGGGGTTAATCGGCCAACTCGCCGCGCCCCTCCCGGTCTAAAAACGCAACCGGCGGCGGGCCCTTTCATTGGAGCCCGCCGCCGCTGGTACGAATTCGGTTTACGTGTCTCGCGGAAACCGAATTCGGATTCCTTTTCCCGGGGCTAAAGCCCCGCAAGGTAACCGGTCGGATCCACCGGCGTCGAACCCTTGCGCAGTTCGAAGTGCAATTGCGGCGAAGAGACGTTGCCCGACTGCCCCGACGTGGCGATGGTCTGGCCGCGCTTGACGGCGTCGCCGCGTTTGACCTGGATGTCGCCGTTGTTGGCGTAGGCCGACACGAAGCCGTTGGGATGACGGATCAACACGAGGTTGCCGTAGCCCTTCAACTCGCTGCCGGCGTAGGCGACGACGCCGCCATCGGCCGCTTTGACCGCCGTGCCTTCCGGCAAGGCGATATTGATGCCGTCGTTGCCGCCGGACTTGAAGCCGCCGATCACGCGACCGCGCGCGGGCCAGCGGAATTCGGGTTTGTCGCTGTCGGCGGCGGGCTGCTTGTCAGTTTCAGCCGGAGGCAGGCTCGACGTTTTGGTGTCGTAATCCACGGCTGGTTGGGCCGCCGGCGCGGGGGCAGCCTTCTTCGGTTCGAGAGCCGCGACCTGTTTCTTGTCGGGCTTGGCGGCGAGCGGCGGCTTCTCCGCCCTGACAGGCGCTTCGAGCTTCGCGGTCTTGCCCGGCGTTTCCTGCTTCACAGGCTTCGCCGCCGCCACGCTGGCGACTTTGGAGTCCGACCCCGGACGAACCTTCGGTTCGGCCTTCGCCGTTTTTTCCGGTTTTGCGCCGGCTTTCTCCGCGTGCGTCGCGGGCGCTGGAGCCGGCTCCGCCTTCGCGAGGTGAGCGGCGGGTTTTTCCGTCGCGGCGATCTTGGCCGCCGGCGCGCCAGGGCGGAAGCGCAGCTTCTCCTTGACGTCGGCTGACTTCGCGTCGGCGACCACGGCCCGCGGCTCGGCGGCCGGCCGCGGGGCTTCGGCCACATGCGGGGCGGCGACCGCGCGGGTCGCGCCAGCGGCGCTGTAAACAGGCACAACAAGTCGCGCGCCGGGTTGGATTTGCGAGGGCGACGTGAAGTTGTTGACCTTTAGCAACGCCGCCACCGGCACGCCGTAGCGGGTCGCGAGCATGGAGGCGCTTTCGCCCTGCGCGACAACGATCGGCGTGCCGCCGTCGGCGCGCCAGCCGTTGAGGGACGTCGATGGCGCGAGAGCGCCGGTCGTGGCCGGCGCGGAAATCGCGGGCCGCGACAGCGTAGGGCTCGGCGTCGCAGCGGCGGCGAATTTGGAATTGGGCGGCTCAAGCGGGGTGGAGGTGATTGAAGCCAGCGGCTTGCCGCTCGGCAATGACGGCGGCGTGTAACCACCGGCCTGTCTGGCCGCGTAGCCGGCCGCCGCGGTTTTGCCGTTGGGAATGGAGGCGGTCGGAGTCACATCCGACTTTGTCGCCCCGAACATCCCGTTGTCGGCGAAGCGCGTGGCGTCGGACGAGCAGCCGGCCATCAACAGGGCGGCGGCGCCAACCAAAGCAAGCTTTACAGCGGGGCGCGAAACGCCCGCGAGAAACACATTGTACATCACGCCACTCACTCTACCGTATTCACCCTGCGTTCATTAAACGCCCGACGTGTTAAGATCGGGTTTATGATGAATCGACGCATGTGTTGTGAGCGCGAAAAAATCGAATTGGGGCCGTAACAAGCGGTTTCTTTGGCTTAATTACTTCTTGTCGCCGACCTCGCGATAGCCCTTGGCCATGAAGTCGGCGATGTACTCGCTCACCCCCGGACGCTTTTCGAGCACCTCAAACAACGCCTTGCGGGTGGCCTCCCCGGTCCGGAATTCCGGAACGCTGTGAATGGTTTGGCGGGCGTCTTCGCGGTAAGTCGGGTCGTCGAACGTGTCGGCTAGCGCCTTGCTCATCGCCGCCGCCATCGCCGGCGGGGTCTTGGGAGGCATCATCAGCACGCGTAAAAAACTCGTCGAGAGCTGATTGAGGCGCAGATAGGCCCGCCATCTGACATCGTCGGGCGGATCGCCCTTAACGCTTTGATAAAACGCGTGATATGGGAGCGCCGGAATGCCATCGGCGGCGGGCGAGGCGTAGAGCTTCCCGCCGTCTTCGAGCGAGTCCGTCCATACCGGCAGGATGACGCCCGATTTGACGATGCCGGGCTCGATCGCGGCCCGGTAGGAGGCCATTCCCTCGCTGTAGAACTGAATCTCGTTCTGCTGCACGGCCAAACGCGCTTCCGGCGAGCCCTTGTAACCGGAAAGATATTTGTAGGAGACGCCCAGCATGTCGAGCTGGATGCGCATGCCGAGGTCCTTGGGGCTGTCGGGGGTCAAGCCGCCAATCCAAAAGCCCTTTGTTTTCAGGAGGTCGGCGGGTGTTTTGAGGCCCGGCGGGACATCCGTCCGGATATAGGTGACATTGACATCGGGAACATTGCCGAGAAATTCCAGGCCCTTGAGATCGACCTTAAGATCGTCCTCCCCCAGCGCCTGTTTGCCAACGGAAGCAGTGAGATAGCCCAATGTCAGCCCATCGGGCCGGGCGACCTGTCCCAAATAGTTGGTGCCGATGGAGCCGCTGGCGCCGCCCATGTTTTGAACCACGACGCTGGGCTTGCCGGGAATGTGGTCGCTCAGGTGGCGGGCGAGCACCCTGCCCTCGAAATCCGTCGACCCTCCGGGGGTGAAATTGATAAGAAAAACAACGGTTTTGTTCTTATAGAACTCGGCGAGGTCGGCAGGCTGGCCGCGCGCGGCGGAACTGGCCAGCAAGAGGGCGACGGCGAGTTGGATGGTTTTCATGGGCGTTTCCCGGCGGTTTGTGGGTCCATGCTACATGGGTTGCGGCGGGGCGCAACGGGTGGAGCGGTTTTTCGATCAGTCGAAAACTTATACTTGGTGACGCGGAAATACACTGCGGGAATCCCCTGCGGGGCCCCGCGGTGGATTTCGGCTACACGGCGGAACGCTCGCGCGGAGTGTCAACGCCGGGATGGGCGTGGCCCTCCTCCCGCGTCGCGGGAGAAGGGTTCGCGCCCGCCCGCCTATCCCATTCCCCCGGTCGCCGCCCACTCCTTCGCGCGCGCGCCTGTCAGGGCGGAGACGCTGGCGATGGTGTTGGCGCGCAGATGGCTGGCGAGGCCGGTGGCGATGTCGCGCGGCAGGCTCGGCCCCTTGAACACCATCGACGAATAAAGCTGCAACAGCGTGGCGCCGGCTTCGAGCTTGGCGCGCGCCGTCTCCGGCCCATCGACGCCACCCGCGCCGATCAGCGGAAACTGGCCCCCGACCCGCAGATAAACCCGCGCGAGCACACGCGTGGAAAGATCGAACAGGGGCCGGCCCGAGAGCCCGCCGGCCTCCCGCGCCGTGGCCTTGTCGCGCAAGCTGTCGGGCCGCGCGATCGTGGTGTTCGACACAATCAGGCCGTCGATTTTCCGCGCGCGCGCCACCCGGACGATGTCGTCGATCTCGACCTCGCCGAGGTCGGGCGCGATCTTCACCAGCAGCGGCTTGCGGCCATGTGTCTCGGCGACCCGGTCGCGCGCGTCGATCACGCGGGCGAGGAGATCGTCGAGCGCCTTGGCCTCCTGCAAATCGCGCAGGCCGGGCGTGTTGGGCGAGGAGATGTTGGCGGTGAAATAGCTGGCGACCTCGGCGAAGGTTTCGACGCCTTTCACGTAATCGCCGGCGCGGTCGGTCGAGTCCTTGTTGGCGCCGATGTTGACACCGACGATTCCGCCGCGGCCCCGTCGCGCCCGCAGGCGCGCCAGCGGCGGCCCCCGCCCCTCGCTGTTGAAGCCGAGGCGGTTGACGACGCCCTCGTCGGCGGACAGCCGGAACAGGCGCGGCTTGGGATTGCCGGGCTGCGGCAAGGGCGTGATGGTGCCCGCCTCGACAAAGCCAAACCCCAGCCGCAGCAGGGCGTCAGGGACTTCCGCCCCCTTGTCGTAGCCCGCCGCGACGCCGAGCGGATTGGCGAACGACAGGCCGAAAGCCTCGACCCGCAAAGCCGCGTCGGCCGGCGGCGCGGGCGGCAGGGGCGCGTATTTCAGCGCCAGGATCGAGGCCCTATGCGCCGCCTCGGGTTCAAGCCCGAGCAGCAGCGGCAGCGCCAGGCGCCCGGCCAGTTTCATCACGGGAGCAAGCCCGCGAAATCGTGCGCGCCGTCGGGCGCCAGGGGGATCGCGGCGACGGAGCGGGCCGCGGTCGTCGGCAATGCGGCATAAAGATGCGGAAACAACGCGCCGCCGCGCGACACCTCCCACTTCATCGCGGCGCCGAACTCCTCCGCTTCGACAGCGACCATGAGCAAATCGGGCTCGCCGCGAAAATGTTTGGCGGCGGTTTCGCGCGTCTGTTCGGCGGTGGAAAAGTGGATGAATCCGTCGGCGAGATCGACCGTGGCGCCGGCGAATTGTCCGATGGCTTCGGCGTCGCGCCACAGCGTTCGCGGAACGATTTTGTAAACGAGTGTCATGCCCTAGGGTTTATAGCGTTTTCAGGCGCAGTGGAATTGCGGTTCATGCCCCACGCGAGGCGTCATTTTTTTGTACGTACATTTTGTTGTTGACAACCCATCAAATTGTGCATACAAATAACCCGTGATCATTCTCTGGGACGAGCCCAAGCGGCTATGACTAAAAATCGCGGCTACACGGACGAAGATTTGGCGGAAGTGTCCGACAATCCGGAATGGACGGACGAGCAACTGGCGAACGCCCGCCCCTTCGCGGAGGTATTTCCGGAACTCGCGGCGTCGATTCGTCGCGCGCGCGGCCCGCAGAAGGCGCCCACGAAGGTTCCCGTCACCATGCGCTTGGATCAAGACGTTCTCGCCGCCTTCCGCAACACCGGCGCGGGCTGGCAGGGGCGCATGAACGACGCGCTGCGGGCGTTCATCATCAAGGATTGACCCAGCTGCGCCCTACCCCCGCTTGACGGGCTTGCGTCTTCGAAAAAAGGCATTTATACCGCTTTAGGAACCTGGTCATCGGGGCCGGAAGTCGGGGCGGCGAGGCCACATGCTTACCCACAGCCAGATTTGGGGCGCGATTGAAACACTTGCCGCCAAGCATGGCATGAGCCCGTCGGCGCTCGCCAAGCGCGCCGGCCTCGACCCCACGACATTCAACAAATCGAAGCGCGAATCCGCCGTCGGCCGGCTGCGCTGGCCATCGACCGAATCGATCTCGAAAATACTCGACGCCACCGGCGCGCCGCTTGAGGAGTTTTTGGGCTTTGTCGGCGCCGCCGCGTCCGGCCGCAAGACGACCGTGCCGCTGATCGGGCTGGCGCAGGCGGGCAAGGGCGGCTTTTTCGACGACGCGGGCTTTCCCGTCGGCGGCGGCTGGGACGAGATCGACGCGCCCGAGGCCGGCGGCGCGCACGCCTACGCGCTGGAGATATCGGGCGACTCGATGCTGCCCGTCTATCGCGAGGGCGACATCGTCATCGTCAACCCCGAATCCCCCGTGCGCCGCGGAGACCGCGTTGTGGTGAAGACCACCGACGGCGAAGTGCTGGCGAAGGAATTGAAGCGCCGCACCGGCAAGACGCTTGAGCTGAAATCGCTGAACGCGGAACACGAAGACCGCGTGTTGCCAATGGAAAACGTCGACTGGCTGGCGCGCATCCTGTGGACGAGCCAGTAACCCCGGCTATTTGGGCGTTTCCGCGCCGCGCTGATCGATGATCTGCCGCGCCTTGAAGAAGCTCATCTCCACCGCGTCGTCGAGCGAGGAGGTGGAATCGGCCCGGATAAACGGCTCTTCTTTCATCGCGCCGTCGACCTCGCGCGCGATCACGCCCGCGATCTGCCAGCGCTCGCGGTCGATGAAGGGCGCGGCGGTGATGAGGAAACCCTTGTATTCCTGGGTTTTTGACGGCTCCGGCTTTTTGGGGGCGCCGCCGAAAAGTTTTGACAGAAAGGACATGGGGGGCTCGCGATATCGCCGGGAATCGATTGCGTTTTCCGGCGAACACACGGCGCCGCCGCGCGCCCCTTAGTTGTCCAAAAAGCTCCGCAGCTTCCGCGACCGGCTCGGGTGCTTCAGCTTGCGCAGCGCCTTCGCCTCGATCTGGCGGATGCGTTCGCGCGTCACGCTGAATTGCTGCCCGACCTCCTCGAGCGTGTGGTCGGTGTTCATGCCGATGCCGAAGCGCATGCGCAGCACGCGTTCCTCGCGCGGAGTCAGGGACGCGAGAACGCGCGTCGTCGTCTCGCGCAGATTGCTCTGGATCGCCGCGTCGATCGGCAGGATCGCGTTCTTGTCCTCGATGAAGTCGCCGAGGTGCGAATCCTCCTCGTCGCCGATCGGCGTTTCGAGCGAGATCGGCTCCTTGGCGATCTTCAGCACCTTGCGCACTTTCTCAAGCGGCATGGCGAG
>CAIKAR010000066.1 GCA_903825465.1 uncultured Hyphomicrobiales bacterium
GACATCGCCACCACTAAAAACCGGAAGGAGAAATCGAATGCCTTGACTCAAAACTGACCCACGGAACATAAAAGGGCGGGTCACTTCTCAGTGAAAATCCCGGGTCAGTTCTTCGTGAAAATCTACAGCCCAACCGCTTCCATTTTCTGAGATTGCCTCAGAAGTTCTTCGGCTTCGGCGCGCGCGTTGATTTCCGTGGCGACACGTTGTTCAAGCGTTGCCGCAAGCCCGCTCAACTCTTCAAGCCGGGAGCGCGCCTCGTACTGACGGCGGCGTCCGCGAATCGCGGTTCTCGCAAGGCTGGCCAATGTGGTTGGGTGGAACGGTCTTTCCAGGAAAACCACGTTTCCAAACGTATCGGCGAGACGGCTTGCGAAAGGGTTCTTTTCAAGCCCGCCGCCCCGCCGCGTCAAAATAATGACGGGAAAATCCGACCAAGAGGGTTGATCCGAGACAAAGTCCGCCAACGGCCGGAGGTCAGCGGTTTGCAACGCTTCATCCGCGATAATGGCCAATCCGGCTCCGGCGACGAATTGCTCGCGCAACGATTGCAAATCGCGGGTCGCGTCCGCGGAAAATCCGGACTCGCGGAGAATTAGCCCGGCAATCTCCGCGTCGCGTCCCGTTGGGGCGAGGATGACGGCGCGTTCGGATAAATTTCCGGCGTCGCTCACGTGGCTTCGCTATTCATGAGTGTTTCTTGATTGCCGGTATAGCCCGGCACGCCGGTTAAGACGCCGTGAAAGTGTTCCAGCGGTTCGCCCATCGTCAGTCCGGCATTCGAAATCTTGAACTCCCGGATCGTGGTTTCGTGAAAGCCGGTTCGTTTTTTGACAACCGATATGGCGCGGCGAATTGTGCCCATGGCTTCAAAGTATCGCAGCAGGATGACGCTGTCGGCCAAATAGGTCAGATCGACCGGGGTGTACATTTGGCCAACCAGACCATGCTGCGCGACTGTCATGAACGTGGCCGCGCCCTGCCTGTTGAGATACTGCAACAGCTCGTGCATGTGCAGAATGAGCGACTTTTCATCCGGCATCGCCGCTTGGTAGCCGTTGAGGCTGTCGATAACGACGCTCTTGATCTTCTCGGCATCGACGGTTCTCCGGACCCGGTGAGCGAATTCGCCGGGCGAAAGCTCGGCTGCGTCAATGCGCTCGATCAGAATGCTGCCCTTGTCGATCTCGGCCTTGAGATCAATGTTCATCGCCTTCATGCGGTGAAACAGCAGCCCCAACTCTTCATCGAAGATAAACAACGCGGCTTTTTCCCCACGCGCGATAGCCGCTTTGACGAACGACATCGCAACAAGGGATTTGCCGGTTCCGGCTGGTCCCAGAACCAACGTGCTGGAGCCCGCCTCGATGCCGCCGCCCAGCAACCCATCAAACTCCGGGATGCCGGTCGAGCTTTGGGTGCGGGCAAAATCCGTAAGGTGCTCGGACGCAACCAAACGCGGAAAGACGCGGACGCCGCCTTCGGCAATCACGAAGTCATGATATCCGCCGCGATAGCGCTTTCCGCGATACTTCAAGATACGCATCCGTCGGCGCTCGGCTCCATAATCCGGCGCCAATTCTTCCAGTCGGATAACGCCGTGAGCCACGCTGTGCACCGTCTTGTCATCCGCCTCCGCGGTTAGATCGTCCAGCAAGAGGACCGTCGCGGCGTGGCGGGAGAAATAGTGTTTGATGGCGAGGATTTGACGGCGGTATCGCAGTGAACTTTGGGCTAGGAGACGTATTTCGGATAGGCTGTCGAGAACAACCCGTGAAGGTTTGGCGCGCTCCACCGCGTCGAATATCTGTCGCGTGGTCTCGCCCAGCTCCAAGTCGGATGAGTACAGGAGGCTCTGTTGCTGCGCGGAGTCGAGCAGGCTTTCCGGCGGGACCAATTCGAAAATGTTGATCTCAGGTCCCAGCGTCCAACCGTGCGACGCAGCCCCCCGACGCAATTCATCCTCTGTCTCGGAAAGCGTGATATAAAGCGACCTCTCGCCAGCCTTGGCTCCCTCAAGGAGAAACTGCAGCGCGACAGTGGTTTTGCCCGCCCCGGGTTCGCCTTCCACCAGGAAGACGTTCCCCCTGGAAAACCCGCCTTGCAAAATGTCATCCAGGCCCGAAACACCCGTCGCGGCCTGATCGCTGGAAGAATGCATTCTGATAGCTCTGGCTAGTGACCGACGAAAAAACTGATAGGGCTTCCCCTACCGTGCCAAAATAGCGAGCAGTGGCAGGGTCCGAGCTAGATAACCGATTGGCGAGACTTCTGTTCCTTTCAGACGCGGGGCCTTGGACCGGATTTTCTCAGTCGAGTGACCGACCGGAATTTCGTTGGCATGTTAGTTGAAACCGGCTCCCAGCCCGTGATTCAAGCCTCGACAGCCCGCAAGGTATAGAGCGCTCGCGACTATATGCCGTGATGTCGCGACGGTGCGTCAAGTCGATGAGGCGCGGAAAACAGGACGCGAGCGAATTCGCGAACAAAACAAGGGGGAAGTGTCACCGCGCCCGCGGGAAAAGTGTCACCTTTCCGACAAAATTCGCGTAAGTTATTGAAATGAATGGCGAGAGAGACGGGACTCGAACCCGCGACCTCCGGCGTGACAGGCCGGCGCTCTAACCAACTGAGCTACTCCCCCGCGTCAGGGCCCGCAACCGGCGTCGCCTCGCTGCGGGATGCAGCCGGATAAGACAGTCGTGGGGGCAAGTCAAGGCGATCACCCGCCGCGCGAGCCGCCGGCGTTGGAGATCAGAATTTGGTCGAGCCCAGCCGCCAGCGCCGCATTTCTTCCGGCGACACGATGTGGAATGTATCGGGACTGATGGTTTCCGCCGTCGCGATCAAGTCGCGGCTGATGCCCATGTAATTCGCGTAGTTCGAAAGCTGACCCACGATTTCGGGCGTGCCGTAGTGTCGACGCTCCTTGTATTCGAGCGTCGAGAGATCCCGCTCCCACTCCTCGAATGACATGCGGTGAATGCCGAGACGCGACAACGGCGGCACGACGCGCTTTTTGCCGCCCATAAAGGCGTAGACGCAGGCGGAGTAGCAGCCGCCCGGGCCCACGCCGCCGCCCGCCGCGCTCGCCACAACCGACGCGACGCCCGTTTTGCGGAACATCATCCCCAGCCGCATCGACCCCGCGACCGAGCCTCCCGGCGAATTGAGAAGAACGATGCTGCGCAACCGGCCGTCCTGGACGTGGGATTTCAGGAAAGCGAAGAATTGCTGTGGCGTGTCGCCGGTGATTTCGCCCACAGCGCTGACCACCTCGGGGCAATTCGTTCCGCAGTTGGGGGCGCCGCCGAACGGCACGATCAAAAACTCCATCGCGGAAGCGCCGACCGGCCGAAGGCCGAAACAGAGCGCCGACAAGGTTGAGAAGAGAAGAAGCTTTTTGAGGGACATAAGCGCTTTCGAAGGACTCGTTTCGATATGGCGCAACGTAACCCCGTTTCGCGTTTGCGAAAAGCTAGGCGGCGGACATCATCGCGTGATCGCGCGAATGTAATAGCCTTCGTCGATCCAACGGGACGAATCCGCGAGACGGGCGTCCGGCCCCTCCGTCCGCGCCCGCGTCGCGAGCACGTTGGCGAGACCCACACGGTCAAGCTTGGCCTTGGTCGTAAAGCCGAACCCGGGATCGACGATTTGGCGAAGCGTCGCTGCCGCGACATCGGGCGCGAGTTCAAGCCGCCGGGCGAGCGTCGCGGTCATCGCCGGGGCGTTCGCGGGATCGGCGACGTATTCGAGCGATTCGACGTAGCCCCGAATATAGTCTTCGACGATTTCCGCGTTTTCACGCGCGAAACGCCGCAAGAGAAAAGCGCCGCCAGCCTGATAGGGGCCGAGCAAATCCACCATCCGGCCGAGGCTTTTCATGCCGCCCAGCAAAGCTTGCGACGAAAACGGCGGGTTCAGGACGGCCCCCGCGAATTCCGCCGACGTCATCAGCGCGCGGCAGCGGCGCCCGGAATTGCCCGCGGGCTGGATGGCGTAGTCGTGATAGGCCTCAAGTCCGGCGCGGCCGAGCAATTCACGCGCCTGCAACGCGTAAGCCGTGTCGGGAGAGTCGACCAGCAACGTCCGGCCGCGGAAATCCGCGAAAGTTTCGATTTCAGGACGGACGATGAAATCGTTCATGCCGCTTTCACCGCCCATGACAATGATCACGTCGCGCCCCCCCGCGATCATCGACAGCGCGTTGTCGACGGCCGCCTGCGCGATGTGGATGTCGCCACCCGCGAGCTTTTCGCGCTGGGCCGCGGAACTCTCCGTCTCGTCGACGACGAGCTCGACGCCGTGGCGCGCGAAAATTCCGGCGTCGGCGCCCGCCCACAGCGGCAGCGCCTTGGCGTTGGGAAACGTGCTGACGACAAGGGTTTTCAATGACGACATGCCCTATTCCAGCGCTTCTTTCGCGCGCGCGACATCGGTCTCGGGCACCTCGTAGACCTTGTCGACCGCCGCCTGGAATTCCTCGCCCGTCATCGGATTGATCGGCAGCCCCCCGCGCGCCGCGTCCGCGAGGAACTCGGGATCCTTCATCGTCGCGTCGAAGGCGCGGCGAAGCGCGTTCAACCGCTCCGGCGGCACGCCCGGCGGCGCGATATAGGGTCGTCCGTATTCCGATTGGTTGAAGATGACTTCGAGCACGCGGCGGTTGCCCGCGTCGGTCACGACGTCCCAAATGTTTTGCACGCCGCGCGAATTTTGCAGGGGATCGCCCGGCGGCGCGGCGATTTGGCCGAACACCACGACGTCGCCCTTGTCGATCCACGAGCCGTATTGCGGGCCGAAGCTCGACCACTGAATGCCGCAAACGCCCTGCGCCTCGCCCTTTTCGACGGCGCCGACGGCCTCCTTCGAGCCGGGATAGCCGGTGACGATTTCGAACTTCGTCCCCAGCACCTTGTTCAACACGGCGGGAAACTGGCGGATGGAACTCGCCCAGCCCGCGCCGGCGACAATGACCTTTTTGGCGAAGACATCGGCCCACGACTTCACGTCCGCGTCCTTGCGCGCGAAGCACACGCTGGTTTCGCGGTTGGCGCTGCCGACGAAGCTGAACTTGCGCGAATCGTAGCGCGCCTTGGCCCTGTCGCCGATGAGGGGCTCGACGATGGCGCCGGTGAAGACGGCGCCGAACACCGAGCCGTCGCGCGGCGCGGTGGTGTAAATCTGGTTCGCCGCCGTAAGGCTTCCCGCGCCCTCCACCGTGCGCGCGATCACATGCGGCGCGCCGGGAATGTGGCGGCCGAGGTGGCGCGACAGCAGGTTCGCGTAGATGGCGTAGCCGCCACCCGGCGCCGAGCCCACGAGGAACTCGACGTTGCGCCCGGCGTAGAACTTCTCGACATCGGAAGTTTGCGCGCGAGCCGCCATTGGCGGCGCGCAGATCAGCGTGGCGAGCGCCAAACACAAGCGTCGCGCCCCCGCGCCGGGCTTCGTGTGGACGAGAAGCCCGAGAGCCGCGCGCGCGTCCAACCGGTTATCTTGGGTCACGGATTTCAGCGTCCTTCTTGATGTTCAGGCGCGCGCAGTCCGCGTCGGAAAAATCGCTGTCGCAGCGAAAGCCCGCCGCGCGGATGCCCGCCATCGCGCAGATGTCGTCGACCTCGTTGACATCGCCGGTGACGCCGAGCGCGCCGACAATCTCTCCCTGCGCGTCGCGGATCAACTGGCCGCCGGCCTCGAGAAAGATAGGCCCGTCGGAAATCGCCCGCAGCGTCTCCATGAACAGCGGCTTTTCCCGCGCCTTCTGCAACACCTGCCGCGACGAGCGGTGCATCGCCAGCGAAGCGAACGCTTTTCCACGCGCGATCTCGAAGCGCTTGATCGACGCGCCGTCCTGCTTGAGGAAGGCCTTCACCTGACCGCCGGCGTCGAGCACGATGGCCGCGAGCGCGTGGGCGCGCATGTCGGCGGCCTTTTTGAAGGTGTTCTGCAGGATCGCGAGCGCTTGATCCATCGACAGCGGCAACATGTCGTCTCCTTTTCCGGACGTGGCCGCCCTTATTCCAGAATTTTGCGCGCGCGTCCCGCGATTTCGGGCGGCGCCGCGAGAATGCCCGCGATCTCGCGCTGAATATCGAGGCCGGTGATCCCGCCCACATCGACGCCGGATTTGCGCGCGTCCTCCAGAAAAACAGGATCCCTTCGCATGGACTCGAAGGCCTCGCGCAACGCCGCGACCCGCGGCGCGGGCGCGCCCGGGCTCGTCGCCAACGGGCGGCCGATGCGGTTCCCCGACAACAGCAGGTCGACCAGCGGCTTGTCCCCCGCGTTCGCGAGCAAGTCCTCGACGACGGGCGTGGCCGGAAGCGTTGGCGAAGGCGGCGAGGATTGAACCAACGCGCGCGCTTTTCCATCGCGGATCAAATCGGCTTTCTCCTTTTCGAAATCGTTCCACGTCACAGCCACTGTGTCCACTTCGCCGCGCTCCAACGCCAGATAAATGGTGTTGATGCCCTGATAGCCCGCGACGATCTTCAGCTTCGCGCCGGCGAGGTCGTTCAGCAACGCCGGCATGGTGTAGGTGAAGGAGCCCTTGGGGCTCGCGCCGTTGGTGACCTCGCGCTTGCGCAACTCCTCGAAGGTTTTCACGCCCGAGGCGGAGGAGGCGATCAATGCGCTGTGCGCCATCGGCATCACCGAGCCCAGCCAGTTGAACGCGCCCAATTCGAACTTGACGCCCTCGAGCCCGACCGCCTGCGCCATCGGCAACGTGTTCGGCGCCATCGCGAGATAGGAGCCGTCGCGCGGCGCGATCGCCTGCATGTAGTTCGCCATGACAATGCCGCCGCCGCCCAGCATGTTCTGCGGCACGATGGTCGGATTGCCGGGAATGAAGCGCCCCAAATGCCGGGCGATCAGACGGCCTTCGAGATCGTAGGAGGCGCCGACATTGACGCCAATCAGCAGCGTCACCGCGCGGCCCTTGTAGAAATTGGCGACGGCCTCCTGGGCCGACGCCGGCCCGGCGAGGGCCAATTCGACCAACAGCAGCGCGCGCGCCAGCGGCCCAAACACGCGCGTCACCGCTTCGGGAAGGGCAGGATGTCTTTGTATTTCTCGACAACCGCCGCCATCTCGTCGCGACCGATGCGGTTGACCGCCGGGAACTTGTCGCGCCACTCGAACGGCCGCACCGCGTAGATGATGGCGCGCGAATTGGTGTGCGGGCCGTTCTCGCTGCGGTCGGGCGGCATACGGGGATCAAGGGGGCTCGCCCAGCAATTGTCGACGACCTGGATGTCGCTCGCGGGGTCGATGCGCGTCGACATCGCCCACACCACTTCGTCGATGTTGGAGGGATCGATGTCCTCGTCGACGATCACCACCAGACGTCCGTTGCGGGCGCCCGCGGCGCAGGCGAGCACGGCCATGCCGGCCTGCTTCGCGTGGCCGGCGTATTGCTGCTTGATCGCGACGACGATGAACATGGGATGGTGGACATAGGCGCCCGCGATGCCGGGCACCCCCGCCGCCTCAAGCTGTTGCCACAACAGGCCGCCTTCGAAACGCACCGAATGATGCGGCGCGCCCGGCCATTGCGGCGCCATGTTCAGCAGGATAGGATTGTCGCGATAGTAGATCGCCTTCACCCGGATGACGGGCTGTTCGGGGTCGGAGCCGCTGGCGCCCTGCGTGTAATAGCCCGGCCATTCGCCAAACGGCCCTTCCTTGTGGGTCTGCTCGCCTGGCGGGGGCACCTCGCCTTCGATGGCGATTTCCGCGTGCGCGGGAATTGGCAAGCCGGTGATCGGACCTATGACGACATCCAGCGGATGGCCAAGCATGCCGCCGACGCGGTCGAGTTCCGACACGCCGAACGGAAACTTCGTGTAGGAAAGGAAAAACAGCACGGGATCGGCGCCGAACACGGCGACCACCGGACAGGCCTTGCCTTCTTTCCAGTAGCGCTCGCAGATTTGCCGGCCCTGCTGGCCCGGGCTCATCCACAATCCAAGCAGGTTTCCCTCGTGCATCTGCATCCGATAGGTGCCGACGTTGACGTAGCCCGTTTCGGGATCGCGGTTGATGAGGCTGTCGCCGGTGCCGATGTAGCGGCCGCCGTCGAGCCGGTGCGATTTCAACACGGGAAAGCGCGAGAGATCGATTTCGTTGTCGCGCATGATGTTTTGCATCACCGGGCCGGTCGGCACCTCGCGCGGCGGCATTGGCGCGGCGTTGCGCATTTTCACCGCGGCGTGACGGACGATTTCCATCTTCGGCGTGTCCGTCGGCAACCCCAGCGCCAACGCCATGCGGACGCGCGAAGCGGTTGGAATCGACAGCACCCGGAAGCCTTCGGGATAGTCCTTGATTTCGTCGAACAGCAGCGCCGGCGGCTCTTTGATGAGTTCGGAAACAGACTCCGTGAGCGCGCCGATTTCGAGGTTCCAATCCGCGCCTTTGACGACCTTGACCTCGCCGTGTTCCTCGCATTTTTTTAAAAACGTGCGCAGCCCATCGTAGCTCTCGCGATCCATTCGTTCCTCCTGGCGTCCCGTCGCCCCGTCCTAGCAAAGCGGCGGGCGGCGCGCCAGAAGCCGAAAGGGAAGGCTCAGGCGATGAAGCCGAAATACCGCCCCGCCGCGACGGCGGCGATGAAAAGGACCACCATCAGAAAGGGGTAGATCGGGCTGACAAGGTTGCCTTCGCAGCCCGCGCAGCCGCCGCGTTCGCACATCATCTTCCGGGCCCTCCTGTCATGGACGCCGATTCCGGCGCGGCGTTCGAACCGCGGCCATCGCGTCCCCCAAAATCAATCCGTGGTCACGGCGAAGACGTCGCCGTTCGATATTTCGATCGGAAATGTGCGGATATCGATCGAACAAGGGGCGAAAACCGCCTTGCCCGTCGGCACGTGAAAGCCGCCGAAATGCAGGTTGCATTCGATGTTTTCGCCCTCGATGACGCCCTCGGCGAGGCTCGCGAGACCGTGGGTGCAACAATCGTCGGTGGCGTAAAACGTCCCCTCGATGTTGTAGACGGCGATGGCCGGTCCGTCGGCGCGCTCGACCTTGCGGACTTCGCCGGGAGCGAGGTCGGATGTTTTGCACAACAACACACGCTTGCCGTCGCTCATTCGCTTCTCCGTGGCGGCCATCGCCCCGACCGCCTGTTGGCGCCGTTATGACCCAATATGGTTGAATTGACACCCCCCGCCCCCGCTCCTAAATCACATTCATATTCACCCTCACGCGAGGCCCAACCATGGGTGCCAACGGCTCCTACGTGATCGACGACCGCGAGAAGGGGATCTTCTTGCTCGACCGCTCGGTCCATGTCGACAACGACATCCTGAAGCGGGAGATGACAACCATCTTCGCCAAGTGCTGGATTTACGTCGGCCACGGCTCCGAGCTGAAGAAACCCGGCGATTTCCACACCCGCAACGTCGCCGGACGCCCGATCATTTTCGCCCGCGACGCCAAGGGCGAGGTGCGCTGCCTGTTCAACACCTGCCGCCACCGCGGCGCCATCGTCTGCGCCGACCGCTCCGGCAACAGCCGCCGCTTCATGTGCGTCTATCATGGCTGGATATACAACACCGACGGGACGCTCGCGCGCGTGCCGGGCGAAGACGCGTACACGGAAGCCTTCGACAAGACGACGCTCGGCCTCAAGGGCCCGGCGAAGTTCGACAATTACAAGGATTTCTGGTTCCTGAACCTCGACCCCGGCGCGCCCTCGCTGCGCGACTATCTCGGCAAGACCACCGAATACATCGATCTCGTGGTCGACCAGTCGCCATCCGGCAAAATGGAAATTCTGCCCGGCACGCAGGAATACGACGTCGCCGCCAACTGGAAGCTGATGGTCGAGAATTCGGTGGACGACTACCACCTGCCCTCGACGCACTCGACCTGGCTGAACTTCATGAAAAATTCCGGCGTCAAGGTCGAGCCGCCGAAGGAGCCCGGCCTCGTGCTGCCGACCAAGGGCTACGCGGTCGATCTCGGCAACGGACACTTCACCACCGACAACGTGAACTTCCGGGGCCGCCCTGTCGCGGCGTGGATACCGCTCTACGGCGAAGCGGCGAAGCCGGAGATGGACGCCATCCGCGCCGAGCTCGTGCAACGCCTTGGCCCGGATCGCGCCACGCGTGTCTGCGACACCAACCGCAACCTCGTGATTTTCCCCAACCTCGTCATCAACGACGGCTCCTCGGTGACGGTGCGCGCGTTCTATCCCGACGGCGTCGGCAAGATGCATGTCACCGCTTGGGCGCTGGGTCCGATCGAGGAGAGCGAGACCGCGCGGGCGCGAAGGCTCGACGCCTTCCTCACTTTCTACGGGCCGGGCGGCTTCGCCACCCCCGACGACGTCGAAGCGCTCGAGATGGTGCAAAAGGGCCTCGCCAACTGGCAAGACGACCGTTGGACGGAGATGTCGCGCGGCATGGGCCGCGAAGGCGGCGAGCAATTGAACAGCGACGAATTCCACTTGCGCCTGTTTTGGCGCAAATGGGACGCGATGATGGGAGAACACGCGTGAGCGCCGCCTCGATCCGCGCGGAAGTCGAGGATTTCCTGTTTCTTGAAGCGGACCTCCTCGACAACTGGAAGCTGAAAGAGTGGGAAGCGCTGCTCGCAGACGACGCGACCTATCAAATCCCGGCGAACGACGACCCCGAGGGCGATTTCCGCTCAAGCCTGTTCATCATCGCCGACGACCGCGAGCGCATCCATCAGCGCATCATCCGCGCGCTCGATCCGAACTGCCACGCCGAGCATCCGAAATCGCGTTTATCGCGCATCATCGGCAACGTGCGGATCGCGTCCGCCGAGGGCGACCTCGTCACGGCCACCGCGAACTTCATCGTCAACCGCTACCGCCGCTACGAGCGCACGTTCGAATACGTCGGGCATTGCCGCTACGTGCTCAAGCGCGACGGCGCGTCGTTCAAGATCAAGGAGCGGCGCATGACGCTGAAGTCGCACGAGTTGGGCTCGCTCGGATCGGTGAGCTTCATTTTGTGAGCGGCGCGCCGCTCCGCTTGAAACTCGCGTGCTGGGACTACGACCGCACACGGCCCTTGATCGACGGCCGCGTCAAGCCGGAGGGCGTCGATCTCGACATCGAGGTGCTGCGCCCGCGGCAGATGTTTCCGCGCATGCTGGAACACCGCGAATTCGATGTCTCCGAAATTTCGCTGGCGTCGTTGACCGCTCTCGCTGGACGCGGCGATTCGCCCTTCGTTGGCGTGCCGGTCATGCTGTCGCGCGTGTTTCGACATTCCTGCGTCTATGTGCGCGAGGGCGCGGGCATCCGCGGGCCCCGCGATTTGATCGGCAAGCGCGTCGGCTCGACGCAATTCGGCGCGACGGCCACCGTTTTCATCAAGGGCATGCTGCGCGATGAACATGGCGTCGCGCAATCCGACATGGAATGGTTTGTCGGCGGGCTCGACAAGCCGACGGAAACGCCGCTCATCCCGCTGGATCCGCCCGCCGATGTGAAGCTGTCGTTTCTAGGGCCCGGCGAAACGTTGGAAAAAATGTTCGCGGCAGGGCGGCTCGACGCGCTGTTTTCGATTCTCATCCCGCCAAGTTTTCTCGCCGGCGCGCCGCACATAAAACGGCTGTTTCCCGACTATCGCGAGGCGGAAAAGGACTACTATCGCCGCACGAGAATATTCCCGATCATGCACACGCTCGCTTTGCGGCGCGACGTTTGCGAAAAGCATCCATGGGTGGCGAAATCCCTGTTTGACGCCTTCCTCGCCGCGCGCAAAACCGCCCTCGACGACCTCTACGACACCGACGCGCTCCGCCTCGGCCTGCCCTGGCTCCTCGACCATGTTGAAGAGCTGTGGTCGGTCTTCGGCAAGGACTGGTGGGCCTACGGCGTCGAAGCCAACAGGCCGACGCTGGAAGCGGTGTGCCGCTATGTCCAGCAGCAGGGTCTGTCGCCGCGAGCCGTCGCGCCGGAAGATGTTTTCGTCGGCGGAATCGACTGACTCAATCCAGATGGATATGCGCGGCCTTGGCCAGCGCGTCGTAGCGCGCGAGCCCCTGCTTCAGCGATTCCGTGAACGCCGCCGGCTGATCGCCAATCACGTCGAATCCGAGCTTGTCGAGCAGCGCCACCGTGTCGGGGTCGCGCAGCGCCTTCAACGCCGACACCTCGAGCTTCGCCAGAATCGCGGGCGGCGTCTTCGCGGGCGCGACGAGCGCGCCCCAGGCGCTGAACTCGAAGCCCGGCACGCCCGCCTCCGCGACAGTCGGAACATCGGGAAACACCTTCGATCGCTTCGCCGATGTGATCGCCAGCATTTTCAGCCTGCCCAATTTGACGAATTCATTCGGCGCGGGAAGGCCGGTGATCATGATCGGGACTTGGCCGCCGACCACGTCGTTGAACGCCGGCGTCACGCCCCGGTAGGGCACATGGTTCAGCCTTATGCCCGTCGCGTTCATCAGCAGTTCCATCGCGACATGTTGCGGCGAGCCCGGGCCGCCGGAGGCGTAGTCTATGGCCCCCGGCTTTTGCTTCGCCAGATCGATGAACTCCTTCACCGAATTCGGCGCGAAGGAGGGGTTGGCGATGAGCGCGAAATTCACCGTCGCCATCCGCGTTATCGGCGCGAAGTCCTTGAGCGAATCATAGCCGACCTCGTCCTTCATGTTGGGCAGCATGGTCATGATGCTGTCGTTGACGGCGAGGATCGTATAGCCGTCGGGCGTGGCCCGCGCGCCCGCCCGCATGGCCACAAGGCCGGAGGCGCCGGGCTGGTTGTCGACGACGACGGGTTGCCCGAGATCGGCGGCCATCTTCTCCGCCACCACGCGCGCGACGACATCCACCGCGCTGGCGGCGGCGAGCGGAATCACCATGTGGATGGGCCGGTCGGGGTAGGTCTGCGCGCGGACTGCTCCATTTCCGACGATCGCCCAGCAGGCGGCCGCCGCGAAAGCCGCCGCCATTTTTCCAAACGCCATGTCCAACTCCCCATTCGACCGGTTCGCGATAGGCGCATAGCCCACGGGAACGATCAAGGGCCGCGAGCCGCGAATTTAGCCATTCACACGCTCGGCCCGGGTCACGACGCTTTTGCCGCGCAGTTGCGCGATGATCGCGTTGAGATGCGCGAGGTCGCGCACGCGCACGTCGAGCACGATGTCGCGCAGATCGGGCGAGCGGCTGTTGAACTCGACGTGCACGATGTTGGCGCCGAGATCGCCGATGACCGTCGCCGCGACGCCCAGCGCGCCTGGCTCGTTCAGGCAATTCAGCAGAATGCGCGCGGGAAAAACATCGTTGCTGTCCTCGTCGATGTCCCAGCGCACGTCGAGCCAGCGGTCGGTC
>CAIKAR010000067.1 GCA_903825465.1 uncultured Hyphomicrobiales bacterium
CCACGGCTACGGCGTCGAAGTCTCGGCGGGCAAGGACACGCCCTCCGGCCATTGGGAAATCGCCGGCGCGCCGCTCGATTTTCCCTGGGGCTTTTTTCCCGACGCGAGGCCCGCGTTCCCGCCCGAACTGACGCGCGCCATGATCGCGCGCTGCGGCTTGCCGGGCCTGCTTGGCGACCGCCGCGCCGAAGGCCTGCAAATCATCGAGGAGCTTGGCGAGGAGCATCTGCGCACAGGCGCGCCCATCGTTTACACGTCGGTCGATTCCGTGCTGCAAATCGCCGCGCACGAGGAGGCCTTTGGATTGAAGCGCCTTTACCAACTGTGCGAAACGACGCGCGAGCTTGTCGATCCCCTGCGCGTCGGCCGTGTCATCGCGCGCCCGTTCGTCGGCGCGCGGCGCGGGGAGTTCAAGCGCACCGGCAACCGCAGGGATTTCGCCATGCCGCCGCCGTTTGGCAACCTGCTCGACCGCGCGGCGGAAGGCGCGCGCGAGGTGGTCTCCATCGGCAAGATCGGCGACATCTTCCGCCACCGAAACGCCGGCGAGGAAATCAAGGGCCACGGCCACGCGGACCTTTTCGACAAGTTTCTGCGCGCGTTCTCCGGACTTCCCGACGGCGGCCTGATCTTCGCCAATTTCCTCGACCTCGACACCGAATTCGGCCACCGGCGCGATGTCGCGGGCGCGGCGGCGTGCGTCGAGGATTTCGACCGCCGTCTGGCGGAATTGTCGCGGTTGTTGACGCCGGGCGACATCGCCGTCGTCACCGGCGACCACGGCAACGATCCGACGTGGCGCGGGTCCGACCACACGCGGGAGCACGCGCCGATCCTCGCCTTCGGGCCCGGCGTCGCCGCGGAAAACATCGGGCGGCGCGAGACGTTCGCCGACATCGGCGCGACGCTCGCGCGGCGCCTCGGCCTCGCGCCGACGTTGAAAGGGAGGCCCTGGTGACGAGGTTCGACACGGGCTGCGCCTGCTGCCGCGACGATTTCTACGACTACGAGGAATGGCTCACGCAGCGCGTGTCGCTCGTCGAGCATCCGCTCGCGCAACACGCGCTGACCGCGATGCGCGACAGGGCCGCCCCGGCGGCCGCGTTCCGCGATTGCCTGCGGGCGGCGGGAGCCGCGCTTGTCCACGAGGCGTTGCGCGAAGTCGAGCCCGACATCGCGGAAACGGAATCCGGTGGCGTGGGCGTGCTGGGACCGACGCTGGCGAAGAAGAACGTCGCGCTCGCGGCGCTGTCGTCCGCCGGCCGATTCGTCGTCGAAGGCGCCGCCGTGGCCGCGCCCTTCGCCAGGGTTGTCGCCGCCGACGGCTCGTCGCTCGCGGACCATCTCGTCGTCGCGCTGGACGCCGGGCTCGCGTCGGGCGACGAAGCGGTCGCGGCGATCGCCGCCCTGAAGGAGCGCGGCGCGGTCGATATCCGCTTTGGTTGCGTCGTCGCGTCGGCGGAGGGCGTGGAAAAACTGCGCTGCGGCCATCCCGAGATCCCGTTGTGGATGGCGGCGATCGACAGCCATCTCGATGTCGCCGGCAATATCGTTCCGGGCGTCGGCGATATGGCCGCGCGCCTGGCGGAGACCGCCTGAATGCCCGAGTTGCCGGAGGTCGAGACGGTGCGCCGCGGCCTCGCGCCGGCGATGGAGGGACATCGCTTCGACAGGGTCGAGCAGCGTCGCGGCGACTTGCGTTTCCCCTTCCCCGCCGATTTCGCCGCCCGTTTGTCGGGTCGGCGCGTCGAAGCGCTTTCGCGGCGCGCGAAATACCTGATCGCCGACCTCGACGACGCCTCCGCGCTCGTCATGCATCTCGGCATGAGCGGCTCCTTCCGCGTCGACGCGTCGACGCCGGGCCTGTTCCACATCGACCGCTCGAAGGATCCCGGGCACGATCACGTGGTGTTCCACATGAGCGGCGGCGCGATGGTCACCTACAACGATCCCCGCCGCTTCGGCTTCATGCTGCTGGAGCCGCGCGCGACGCTCGCCGAACACAAGCTGTTTCGCGACATGGGCGTCGAGCCGCTCGGCAACGCGCTCGACGGCGCGCTGCTGGCGCGCCTGTTCGCGGGCAAGAAGGCGCCGTTGAAGGCGGCGTTGCTGGACCAGACGCTCGTCGCCGGGCTGGGCAACATCTACGTCTGCGAATCGCTGCACCGCGCCGGGCTTTCGCCGCGCCGCGCGGCCGGCACGCTGGCGCGAAAGAACGGCGCGCCGACCTCCGGCGCGGACCGTCTCGCCGCCGCGATCCGCGAAACCCTCGACGCCGCGCTCGCGGCCGGCGGATCGAGCCTGCGCGACCATCGACAGGCCGACGGCTCGCTCGGCTATTTCCAGCATTCGTTCCGCGTTTATGGCCGCGAGAGCGAGGCCTGCCAGACGCCGAATTGCCGGGGCGCGGTCCAACGGCTTGTCCAGTCCGGCCGCTCGACGTTTTATTGCGCGGTCTGCCAGCGTTGACGAAGGCGCCATTGGCGCGGACGCCGGCAGCCCTTATGACGGGACGCGTGGCCGTTCGCCGCGCCAGGACTTCGCCCTTTGACCCTCCCCAGCGGCTCCTTCGATCCCGCGAAAACGACATCGCTCTTCTGGTCGGTTTATCCCTCCGTCATGCTGCCGATGTACATGGCGGTGCAGGACCAGACGATCGTCGCCAGCGCGCTGCCCGGCATCGCCGCGTCGCTTGGCGACGTCGAGCATGTCTCGTGGGTCGTGGTCGCCTATCTCGTCGCCGCCACTGTCGCCGCGCCGGTCTATGGCTATCTGGGCGATGTTTTCGGGCGGCGAAAACTCCTGTTCTTCGCGCTTGGCCTGTTCATGGCGTCGTCGGTGATGTGTTCGCTCGCGCCCGACATCGCCACGCTCGCCGCGGCGCGCGCGCTGCAAGGGCTTGGCGGCGGCGGCCTGATGGCGTTGTCGCAGGCGCTGATCGGCGAGATCGTGCCGCCGCGCATGCGGGGCCATTACCAGGGCTATCTCGCGACGGTGGCGACGGTCGCCGCTGTGCTCGGCCCGGTCGTTGGCGGCCTGATGACGCAAAGCTTCGGCTGGCGTTCCATTTTCCTTTTCAACGCGCCGATGGTGGCCATCGCGGCGCTGCTCGTGTTCCGCATTCCGCAAAAGCCCGGCGCGCGGCGCGAGGGGTTTTCGTTCGACGCGCCGGGCCTCGCCTATTTCGTTTGCTTCATCGTGCCCGTGCTGATCGCGCTGGAACAGGCGCGGCGGATCGACGCGGGAACGGCGCCGTTCATCGTGGCGCTGCTCGCGCTCGGCGCCGCCGCGCTTGTCTTGCTGTTGCGGCGCGAGAAGCGCGCGGCCTCGCCGCTGCTGCCCCTCGACATGCTGCGGCAGACCGCGATCTGGAAGGCCAATTGCCTCGGCGTCTGCCACGGCGCGGCGTTGACGCCGCTGGTCGCGTTTCTGCCGATCTACTTCCGCGTCGCCCATGGCGCGAGCGCGTCGGAAACCGGGTTGCTGCTGTTGCCGATCAGCGTTTTCATCGGCCTGGGGTCGATCCTCACCGGGCGGCTGGTCACGCGGACGGGGTGGACGATGATCTGGCCCACGATCGGCCTGGCCTGCGCGGCGCCGCTGTTCGCGCTGTTCGCGTTTTCGCTGACATCGTTGTCGTTGCGGAACTTGATGATCATCGTCAGCGCCGCGTCTTTTTTCATCGGCTCGGTCATGGCCGTGGTGCAGGTGACCGTGCAAACGGAGGCGGGCCGCAAGTTCATCGGCTCCGCCGCCGGCTCGGTGCAGTTCTCGCGCACGGTCGGCGCGGCGTTCGGCACGGCGGCGATGTCGAGCGTGTTGTTCGCCACGCTGTCGGCGAGCGATCCGGAGGCGGCGTCGCTGTTCGCGCAGGTCGTGGACTATGGGCCGCGGTCGCTTGACGGGCTCGACGCCGCGCGCCGCGCCGTGGTCGAAGGCGAAATCGCCGGCGCCTTCCGCGCCGCGTTTCTGCTGGTCGCGGGATTCGTCGCCATGGGCTTCGCGCTCGCCGCGACGAACCCTTCCCGCCGCGTGAAGTGACCGGCGCCGCGCGAAGCGGGTTTCCAGTTCCGCGCCGCGCGGCTATCATCGCGGCGGTTCGAAGGCGGGTGAATCGATGTTTGTGAAAAACGCCTGGTACGTCGCGGCGTGGCCGCGCGAAGTGACGGACAAGCCGCTGGCGCGCGTGATTTGCGGCGAACCCGTGGTGCTTTATCGCGACGGCGCCGGCGCGGCGGTGGCGCTGCGCGACATGTGCTGCCACCGCGCGCTGCCGCTTTCGCTCGGCAAGATCGTCGGCGGAAACATCCAATGCGGCTATCATGGCTACACCTACGACGGCACCGGCGCCTGCGTCGATATTCCCGGGCAATCGCATATTCCCGAGCATGCGCGGACGCGGTCGTATCCGGTCGCCGAGAAGTTCCACTGCGTGTGGATCTGGATGGGCGACGCGCCCGCCAACCCCGCCGAAATACCCGCCCTCTGGTGGCTCGACCACGCGGAATGGAAGCCTTCGACGCCCGACATGGCGCATCTGAAATGCGACTACCGCCTGATCATGGACAACGTGCTCGACGCCACGCATCTGACTTATGTGCATCCCACGACGATCGGCGCGTCGAGCATCGTCGCGTTCGAGCCCGAGATCACGCACGACGAGCGCGTGGTTCGGATTTCGCGCTGGATGCTCGACCGGCCGCCGCCGCCGGCCTACGCGAAGGCTGGCGACTTCGACGGCAACGCCGACCGCTGGGCCGCGGTGGAATATTGGGCGCCGGCGGTGTGCGTGAATTTCGCGGGCTGCGTCGATGTCGGCCACGGGGGGCCGGGCAAGGACATCAGGCAAAGCCCGCGCCGCGTCGAACTTGTGTCGATCAACCTGCCGACGCCGGCCGAAGAGGGCGCGTGCCACTACTTTTTCGCCTTCGCCCGCGCCTTCAAGCACGACGATCCCGAGATTGACCACTTCTTCGGGCCGGGGATGGTGAAGGTGTTCGAGGAGGATTTCGGCATTCTCGAAGCTCAGCAGCGCATGCTGGAAAAATATCCAGCGGAAAAGCGGGTCAGCACCATTTACGACAGGGGTCCGGCGATGGCGCGGCGCATGCTCGAGCGCATGGTCGAGGCGGAGCGGGGGTGACCGCTTCGCCACGGGAAGCCGCGCTTCGCGTTCGCGCGGCGCTTGCTTTCATGTCGGAAATGGAATTGGGTCTGGGCAAAGCGCGGCCTTGGCGGACGCGCGCGAGTTTCGGGAGGTTTCCATGCGGCGCCACATGATCGCGGCTTTCGTCGGCGTTGTCGCGCTCGCGGCGTTCGCGCCGGCGCGCGGGCAAACGCTTGTGATCCAGGGCGGCACGCTGATCGACGGCACCGGGCGGGCGCCGATTTCCAATTCCGTCATCGTCATCGAGGGCAACCGTCTGAAGGCGGTCGGCGCGCGCGGCGAGGTCGCCATTCCCGCCGGCGCGCAGGTGTACGACGCGACGGGCAAGACAATCCTGCCGGGCTTCATCGACGGCCATTGCCATTACGAGGCGTTCTGGGGCGAGCTTTACCTGCATCTCGGCGTCACCACCTGCGTCGCCATCGAGACCCAGCAGAACGGCCCCTGGGTGCTGGCGCAAAAGAAGGGCGTGGAGCTGGGCAAAATTCGCGGCCCCCGCATCTGGGCCTCGGGGCAGGCGCTGGGCGCGCGCGATGGCGAATACGAGACCGAGGGATCGCGCGCCTGGCGCGGCTACATGAAAGTCAAAGACGAGGAAGCGGCGCGGAAAATCGTCCGCGAAAAGAAAGAGCAGGGCTACGAGGTCATCAAGGTCAGCGAATTCCTCGAACCCAAGCTGATCGCCGCCGTGACCGACGAGGCGCACAAGCTCGGCATGGGCGTGACATCGCACAGCTGGGACACGACGGCCACCGCCAACGCCGGCGTCGACGGCGTCGAGCACATCTGGTCCATCGGCTACGCCTCGATCATGGATTTGCAAAAGCGCAACAAGCTCGCCGTCGACCGCACCGCCGGCCGCATCGACGCGGAGGAGGCGGGCGCGCAATACCAGGTCGAGAATTTCGACACCGTGATCGCCGCGCTGGTCCACAACCACGTCGCGTGGACGCCGACGATCGCCAAATGGCTGCGGCCGCTGTCGCCGAGCGCGCCGCGGTTCTGGGCGCGCGAGCAGGAAATTCTGGGAAATCCGAAGGCGAACTTCCCCGCCGCCGTGCGCATCGTCACCGAATACACGACGGAGAAGCTGTTCAAGCGCTACAAGCCGCAGCAGCTTGAGAACACGCGGATCGGGCTGGCGAAGGCCAACGAATTCATCCGCCGCTTCGTTCAGGCCGGCGGCATTCTGAAGGAAGGCTCGGACTCGCCGCGCGGCATGGCGGCGCTGTTGATGCACGAGGCGCTGACGATGGACGTCGAGGCGGGCGTGCCGCCGATGGTGGCGATACAGGCAGCCACGATCAACGTCGCCAAGACCTTTCACAAGGACAAGGACTACGGCAGCGTCGAGGTCGGCAAGGTCGCGGATCTCTCGATCATCGAGGGCGACCCGCTGCGTGACATCTGGATGACGCAGAACGTCAAGATGGTGGTGCTCGACGGAAAACTCGTCGACCCCGCCTTCACGCATTTCGAAAATCCGATCCCCGAGTTCAACTCGTGGCAGCAGTTGTCCGAACACATCGAGGCGACGCCGCTGGCGCTGACGCAGGGCGAGACGGCGACGATCCACGTCAAGGGCAAGGGCTTCTGGCCGTTCCATCAGGTGCTGGTGAACGGCAAGGAACTGGAGACGAAGTTCGTCAGCCGCACCGAGCTGGAGGCGACGCTGCCGGGCGACGTGATCGCGGCGCCGGGCATGTACCTCGTCACGGTCAAGAGCAAGGGCGAGCCGGTGGCGCAATCGGGGCCGGCGCCGCTGGTGGTGGGCTTCAAGCCGTAGCCGCCGACGCGGCGCCTGGGCCGCCCGCTTGAAACAGGGCGCGCGCGAGGCTTGCGTCGCCGCGCGGCTGGGTGGATAAACCCGGCTGAAACAACACGGCGTTCGAGCCGGGGAGGAAAGCCATGTCCAGGAAAATTCCAGCAATCCGGGCCTCGTTGATGCTCGGCGTCGCCGCCGCCGCCTTGTGCGCGTCGCCGACCTTCGCGCAGACGCTCGCGGGCAAGGCGACCTCGGCGGAGGAAGGCGCGATGGAAGGCGTTGTCGTCAGCGCCAAGCGCGCGGGCTCGACGATCACCGTGTCTGTCGTCACGGACGCGAAGGGCGAGTTCCATTTCCCCGCCGGCCGGCTCGATCCCGGCTCCTACGCGGTGACGATCCGCGCCATCGGCTACGATCTCAAGGCCCCCGCGAAGGTCGATGTCGCGGCGGCGGCGCCGGCGCAAATCGATCTCGCGCTGGTGAAGACGAAACGGCTGCACGCGCAGTTGTCGAACGCCGAATGGCTGATGTCGATGCCGGGCACCGAGCAGCAGAAGTCTTCGCTGATCGGCTGCGGCGAGTGCCACACGCTGCAGCGCCCGCTGTTCTCGTCCTACGAGGCCGACGACATGGCGAAGGTGGTGCAGCGCATGTCGACGCACACCACGAACGCCGCGCCGAGCCATCCCTTCTTCAATCAGGACGCCAACGAGCAGCAGGCCAAGCCGCCGACCAAGCAGCAGGCCGACCTCGGCGCTTATATCGCCTCCATCAACCTGTCGTCGGGCGACAAGTGGGGCTTCGATTTCAAGACGCTGCCGCGGCCGAAGGGCAAGGCGACGCAAGTCATCTTCACGAGCTACGACCTGCCGCGCGCGGACGCCGCGCCGCACGACACCGGCCGCGACAAGGAAGGCAACATTTGGTATTCGGATTTCCAGTCGCCCATCTTCGGCAAGCTCGATCCGAAGACCGGCAAGGTGACCGAATATCAGATTCCGACGCAGAAGCCCGTCGACAAGGGTTTTCCCACCGGCGCTTTGCAACTCGCCTTCGACAAGGACGACAACGTCTACATCGGCACAATGGGCCAGGCGCAGGTCGTTCGCTTCAATCCGAAGACCGAGAAGATGGACACGTGGCCCGCGCCCGACTGGCAGACCGGCGACGCCCGCGTCACCATGATCGATCCGCGCTTCGCCACGGACACCGGCGAAATCTGGGTCAACGAGGCGGGCCTGCCGCCGGGCAACACGGCGTTCAAGTTCAACATCAAGGCCAATGAATGGTCGCGCGTGACGGTGCCGCAGGGCGAGCCGCCGGCTTACGCCTATGGCATCGCGGCGGACGAGCGCAACAACGTCTATGGCATGGGCATGGCCAACGACAACATCTGGGAAACCGACGCGAAGACGCTCAAGACAAGCTACATCCCGCTGCCGACCAGGGGCGCGGGCGGCCGCCGCGGCCACTTCGATTCGCAAAACCGGCTGTGGTTCGCGCAGTTCTACGGCAACAGCATCGCCATGTTCGACCCCGCGACGAAAAAGGTCACGGCGTGGCAAGTCCCGACGAAATTCATGAACCCCTACGACGCGCAGTTCGACGACAAGAATTACGTGTGGTCGGGCGGCATGAGCGCCGATCTGATCGAGCGCATGAACACAACGACGGGCGAGTTCGTCGAATATACGATGCCGCGCGAAACCAACATTCGCCACGTCGATGTGCAAAAAGACGGGACGCTGTCGAGCCTGTGGGTCGAGGACCAGCACAACGGCAAGATCATCCACGTCGAGCCGCTGAGCGAGTAGCAAAGCCCGCTTCCCCTCCCCGCGCGCGGGGAGGGGCGATGGCTATCCCGAAATCTTCGAGAAATCCGCCACCACCCGCGTGGCCTCGCGCAGTTCGTTGAGAATGCGCAGCCGGTTGAGGCGGCGCGCGGGGTCGGCGTCGTTGACCGTCACGGCGACGAAGAAATTATCCACGGGCTCGCGCAATTGCGCCAGCGACCGCATCGCCGCCTCGAAATCCTCTTCGGCGACATGTTTGCGCGCGTTCTTCGCGGCGCGGTCGATTTCCAGCGCCAGCCTGTCTTCCTCGGGGCCGTTGCGCAGGCTCGGCGCGTGTTTTTCCAGGAACGACTTGCCGCCGTCCGTCTCCTTCTTTTCTTCGGCCTTCAGGATGTTGGCGGCGCGCTTGAAGCCGGCGAGCAGGTTCTTGCCATCGTCGGTGTCGAGGAATTTTCCGAGCGCGTCAACGCGGCGCGTGATGAGAAGGAGGTCGTCTTCGCCGCCGTCGCCAATCGCGGCGTCGATGAGATCATGCCGCGCGCCCTTGTCGCGGAGATAGACTTTCAGGCGGTCGATGAAGAAAGCGAGGAGGTCCAATAATAAAGGCGATTCATCCGGCTGGTGAACAGCGAAGAATCGAATTCGATTGCCAATTTCTCTCGCCTGCTCGCCCAAAGCCGCGTTCTCAATAGCGGCGGCAGTGTTAAACTTCGCCTCTTGTAGTTGCAGCCGCCTGAGGCGTGCCATGATCGTGTGAATTCGAGCAAAACGGAGTGGCGTAAGAATCCGCTCCAATAGATTCAATTTTATTCCATTCTCCAACACAATCCTGATCACCCCCAGCGCCGCGCGCCGGAGCGCGAAGGGGTCTTTGCTCCCAGTCGGCTTTTCGTCGATGGCCCAAAATCCCACCAGCGTGTCGATCTTGTCGGCAAGCGCCACCGCGATCGCCACCTTGTTGGTGGGAACCCGGTCGCTTGGACCCTGCGGCTTGTAGTGATCCTCGATGGCGACGCAGACATCCGCGTTTTCGCCCTGTATTTCGGCGTAGCGGCGGCCCATCAATCCCTGCGTTTCGGGAAATTCGCCGACGACTTCCGTCACCAGATCGGCCTTGCACAATTCCGCCGCGCGCGCGGCGTCGTCCGCGTTGGCGCCCAGCAATGGCGCGAGCGCCTTCGCCAGTTCCTTGATGCGATCGACGCGCTCGCCCTGCGTGCCCAGCTTTTCGTGGAACACGATGTTCAGCGCGCGCAGCTTCGCCATGCGCTGATCGAGCAGCTTGCCCTTGTCGGCGTAGTCGGGCAGCGGCTTCTGGTCCGTTTGCCAAAAATAAAGCGCGTCCGACAGCCGCGCGCGAACAACGCGGCCATTGCCCGCGGCGATGGCCTTGCCGCCGTCGGTCGCGGCGATGTTCGACACGAGGATGAATTTGTTGGCCAGCGCGCCGTCGGGCCCGCGCAGCACAAAGCACTTCTGATTGGCGCGGATTGTCGCGCGGATCACTTCCGCCGGAATTTGCAGAAACGCCGCGTCGAATTCGCCCATCAACACGACGGGCCATTCGACAAGCCCGGCGACCTCCGCCAACAGACCCTCGTCCTCGACGAGTTCGAGCCCCTGCGCGAAGGCGAGGTCCTTCGCGTCGTGCAGGATGATGTCGCGGCGGCGCGCGGGGTCGAGCACCACCTTCGCCTTCTCAAGCGCGGGCGCGTAGTCGTCGAAGCGGCGCGTCTTTATTTCGCCCGGCGCCAGAAACCGGTGGCCGCGCGTCACATTCCCCGCTTTGACGCCATCCACCTCGAACGGCACGATCTCCGGCTCTTCGGTTTCCGGCCCGAAGGTGGCGACGATTGAATGCAGCGGCCGCACCCATCGCAACGCCTCGGGGCGCGTGGAGCCCGCGCCCCAGCGCATGGATTTCGGCCAGGGAAACGCCTTGATCACAGCGGGCAGAATCTCGGCCAGCACGTCGAGCGTGGCGCGGCCCTTGCGCTCGGCGACGGCGACGTAGAATTCGCCCTTGCCTTTGGGGTCTTTCTCGATCTTCGCCTGATCGATGGAGGCGATGCCGGCGGCTTTCAGAAAGCCGGCGACGGCCTGTTCGGGCGCGCCGACGCGCGGGCCCTTGCGCTCCTCGCGCGTGTCGGGCTGGCGCGCGGGCAGGCCGGCGACATGCAGGGCGAGGCGCCGCGGCGTGGCGAAGGCGGCCGCGCCCTCGTAAAGCAGGCCGGCCTCGACAAGCCTGTCGGTCACCAGCTTTTTGAGGTCGGCCGCGGCCTGCGCCTGCATGCGCGCGGGAATTTCCTCGGAGAACAGCTCAAACAGAAGATCGGGCATCGCCATCTATGCGTTGTTCGCCGCTGGCGGCGAAGGGGAACACTAGGGTTGGCGAGCCCTACAACGCGGCGGGAGGCAAGTCGAGGCGCGCGGCTTCGGCGCGGCGCGCGGGGTTTTCGCCGCGCCGCCTTGACGACCGCGCGGCGAAACGAAGGCCTCAGCCGGCGGGCGCGATCTTGTCCTGCGTTTTGGTCGCGAAGTCGCCGCTGTCGTGGCGTTCGCGCAACTGTTCCGAGGGCTCGCCGGTCGCGCGGTTGACCATGCGTCCGCGCTTGACGGCCGGCCGGCTGAAAATCGCCTCGGTCCAGCGCTGCAGATTCTTGTATTCGGAGACGCCGAGGAATTCGCCGCCGCCGTAGAGCCAGCCCTTCGCCATGCCGCCGTACCAGGGCCACACCGCGATGTCGGCGATCGTGTAGTCGCCGCCCGCCAGATATTCGCTTTCCGCGAGGCGACGGTCGAGAACGTCGAGTTGGCGCTTCGTCTCCATGGCGAAGCGGTCGATGGCGTATTCGATCTTCGTCGGCGCGTAGGCGTAGAAATGGCCGAAGCCGCCGCCGAGATAGGGCGCGCTGCCCATTTGCCAGAACAGCCAGGACAGGCATTCCGCGCGCGCCGGGCCCGCGCTTGGCAGAAAGGCGCCGAACTTTTCGGCGAGGTGGAGAAGGATGGCGCCGGATTCGAACAGACGCACGGGCTTGGGGCCCGAGCGGTCCATGAGCGCGGGTATCTTCGAGTTCGGGTTCACATCGACGAAGCCGCTGCCGAACTGGTCGCCGTCGCCGATCTTGATCAGCCAGGCGTCGTATTCGGCGCCTTTGTGACCGGCGGCGAGCAGCTCTTCGAGCAAGATCGTGACCTTCTGGCCGTTCGGCGTGGCCAGCGAATAGAGTTGCAGCGGATGCTTCCCAACCGGCAGTTCCTTGTCATGCGTGGGGCCTGCGACAGGGCGATTGATGTTGGCGAATCTGCCGCCGTTGCCCTTGTTCCAGGTCCAGACTTTCGGCGGCGTGTAATCGGCTGGTTCGGTCATGGGCGCGCTCCGGGATTTGGGATGTCGGCGGGCGCGTCCGTTCGGCGCCCGGTCGGGACGATTGTAAACCAGCCGTCAGCGGCTTGCCATCCCGGCGACCGCCAATCGCCGCGGCGCGTTTGACTGCGCGGGCGCCGCCGCGCGTTTGCGTGTAAAAGACGGCAATCGGCGCCCGCGCCCCGCAACGGTCTTGAGCCATGAACGACGACGAACCTCGAAACAGCCCGCCCCGCCGCGAGCCACAGATCGAAATATTGCCGCCTGAGCCGCGCCGCGACGACGCGGCGGGATGGCGTGGGTTAGGCTCGGGTTTTGGCTCGGGTTTTGGCGCGAATTTTGGCGATGGCGTTCGCGTCGAGCGCGTCTTCATCCAGCGCGTCGGCCCGCTGCGGCTGCTGGCCTGGACGATCGTCGCGGTTGTCGTGGCGGGGCTGCTGATTTTTCTGTTCGCCGGCGCCCTGGCGATTTTAACCCTTGTCGCGGCCGCCTCGATCGCTGTGGCGTGGGTGTCGAGATGGTTTCGTGGACGATAGGCCGGGCGTCGAGCGTCGGGAGCCGCTGTTGTGAAAAACGCCGTCAATATCGCGCGTGTCATCGGCCTCGCCGGCGTCTTCGCGGTCGCGGCCATCGGCTGGGGGCTCGCGACGGACCGCTCGGCGCTGTGGAATATCGCGCACGGGAAATGCGAGCCGCGTTTCGAAGCCGCCGGCGATCCCAAGCCCTGCGCGCTGGTCGATGTGTCGAAGGGCGAGGCGAATGGCTTCGTCGTTCTCAAAGACCTTGTTGGCGGCACGCAATTCCTGCTGATCCCGACGCGTCGAATCGCGGGAATTGAAAGCCCGGATGTTGTCGCGCCCGACGCGCCCGACTGGTTCGCCGACGCCTGGGACGCCAGACGCTTCCTGTTTGAGCGCCTGGGCCGGCCGCTGCCGCGCGACAACATCGCGCTCGCCATCAACTCCGCCGGCGAAAGAAGTCAGGACCAGTTGCACATTCACATCGACTGTTTGCGGCGCGACGTTCGCGATCGGGTCGCCGCTCTCGCCGACGGACTTGGCGAGGGATGGTCGCGGGATTCCGTTGATCTCGCGGGAAGCTCCTATCGCGCCCTGAAAATCGCCCGGGACAATCTCGGCGGGCTCAATCCCTTCCGTCTGGTCGCGGAAGGGTTGCCGGAGGCGAAGGACGCCATGGGCCAAATGACGATTGTCGTTGTTGGCGCGGGCTTTCGCGACCAAGGCGACGGATTCGTCGTGCTGGCGGGGCGCGGCGACGCCGCGAATCCAACGGGCGGCCATGGCGAGGATTTGCAGGATCACGCCTGCGCGATTGGACGGTGAAGGGCCGCCGCGCGAGCCTGTTTCAGGCGGGGCTCACACCCACGGCGCGCATTCGCCGCTGGCGTAAACGCGCCACGACATGAGGCCCGACTTGGCCACGACGACGTGGCCCTCCTTCGCCTTGGCGATCAGGTGTTTGAACACCAGCGGATGCCGCCACGCCTGCGGGCGGGCGGGATCGGTGACGGCCTGATACTGGTCCGTGTCGGGGTCGATCATCAGGATCGTGCCGGTGAGGTTGGGCTTCAGCGGGTTCGCGAGCGACCGCTCCATCAACCACTCGCATTCGAAGTCGCGGCACACCTCTGGGCGCTTCTTGTAGATGGTGCAGCCGTTCGTCGCCGTGCAGTGTCCGCACAGGGGGCCGGCCCTCTTGTCGAGTTCCTCGATGTCGAGAACCTTGCAGCACATGTTGCAAGCCCCGCACGCTTTTCCTGGCGCCGCCGTCATACGTCCCCGTCACAAACCGAATCGACGCGCAAGTGTGTTCGCGCGCGCGCGCGCAAGCAAGCGCCGAACGCGGCCAGTCCCCGGAAATCCAAGCCCCCCGAAATCACGGCCTGCGAGGGTCGCGCAGCACCCAGATGCCCCATTTGTCGTCGTCGGCGTAGATGTAGCCGCGCGAATCCTGCGCGACATCCTCCATCCAGTTCGTCGGCGCGGCGTGCGGCCCGGACATCTTCGGCGCGTCGGGGCGTTCGGGCGGCATGAACCAGCCGACCTCCGTCGGCAAATAGGGATCGGAAATGTCGAAGGCGCGCAGGCCGGCGTTGAACCATGTGACATACATGGTGTCGCCCTGCTTGCGCACATCCGGATTGTGCTGCTCCATGACGGTGTTGTGCGGCCCGAAGCGCCCGCCTTTGAAGCAGAAGTCCGTGTAGGGGAGGCCCTTCGGCGGCCGCGGCGTCGGGAAGAGCGACATGAGGCGCGGCTTGGCGGGATTCTTGTTGTCGATGAAGGCCGCCCAGTTCATGCCGTCTTCGTCGCAGCCCCACTTGCTCGCCTCGGAGCTGGCGTAGATCAGCTTGCGGTCCCAGAAGGGCAGGGCCGTGTGCACGGACTGATTGCCCGCGTACATGAAGGGCGGCGTCATCGTCAGCCGCCCGATCAGCTTGGGATGCGCGATGTCGGAGATGTCGACGTTCACAACGTCGGGCGTAAAGCCCATCGTCGCCATCTTGCCGTCGGGACTGACGTTGACCGGACCGTGAAAGCCTGGCCCGATGGCGGGCTTTGGCTCGCCGTTCTTCTGGCCTGGCTGCGCCCACACGCCGGCGACTTTCGGCGCGGCGGGATCGGAGATGTCGAGAATCACCATCTCGTGGCCGTTGCCCTGATAGCCGTCGGCGAACGTCGACAGATAAGCGTATTTGCCGCCGGGGTAGGTGTTGCGATGAGAGCCGCCCTCGGCGCCCTTCCACTGGCCGACGCGCTTTGGATTCTCGGGATCGCCGATGTCCCAAATCAGAATCGAGGGGTCGGGCTCCGAATCCTTGTCGAGCGCGGTGATCATGATGTCGTCGTGCAAGGTGACTTGCGCGGTGAGAACGCCAGGCGTCTTCGTCTCGTAGGGAATGAACTTCACGTAGCGCGGATTCCGCGGGTCGGTGACATCGATGATGCTCCAGCCCTGGTCGAAGGAATGGCCGGCGTAGAGATACCAATGGTCGTTGCGCGCGTGCTTGATCGCGAGCTTGAAAGCGCCCGGCCTGCCGCCGAGCGCGGAGAAGCCGAGGACATCCAGGTTGGACGCTGTCCATCCCGGCGGCATGGGGTCGGCCTTCGCGGCGCCGGCGAGCAGGCTGGCGAAGAAGGCCGCGCCGCCGATCACGCCGAGCCCGCGCCGCCGCCTCGTTTGCTTGGACATTTGGATCTCCCCCTTGAATTGGTTTCCGAATTGGAATTCGCCGTTGAAGTGGAATCGATCTTCGAATTGGTTTTCGCGAACGGGTGTTAGCACGTTTCGCGCGTCGTCCGCGCGCTCGCGCCAGTGTGATTGCGACACTTGCTTTCAGTCCCATTTTAGCCTTATTTCCCCCCCACTTCACCGTCGCGTTCACGGGTGGGCGCGGCACGTCAGGGTTAACATCGGGAGGGTTCGCGCATGCGCAGTGGCGTTTTGGCGCTTTTTGTCGGTTTGTCGTTGGGCAATGTGGCCTATGCGAAGGATCCGAGCCCGGACAACGTGAAGGGTCTTTACCTCACGACCGACTTTCCCGCGATCCAGATACGCGCTGGCGAAGACACCACTCTTCCGATCACCATTTACAACTATGGCCTGCCGCCGCTTCGCACCGCGGTCACCATGTCCGGCCTGCCCGCCGACTGGAAGGTCGAACTTCAGGGCTCGGGCAAGCCGGTCAGCGCCGCCTTCGTCGACTACGACGGGCGCGCCAGCCTCAATCTGAAACTCACGCCGCCGGCCAACGCCAAGCCCGGCGCCTATCCCATCACGCTGTCGGCCGAAGGCGACGGCGCGAAATCGACGCTGCCGATCGCCATCGACCTCGCCGCGCCCGTCGCCGCGAAATTGACGGCGACGCCGAAATTCCCGGTGTTGAAAGGCACGCCGAAGACGAGCTTCGACTTCTCGGTCGCCGTGAAGAACGAGAGTTCGTCCGACATGACGGTCAACCTCGCCGCGGCGACGCCGGCCGGCTACACGACCACCTTCAAGGAAGGCTACAACACGCAGGAAATCACCTCCCTGCAAATCAAGACGAACGAGAGCAAGGACATCTCGGTCAACATCAAGCCGGCGCCCAACGCGCCGGCGGGCCAGTCGCCGGTGAAGGTGTCGTTCACGGCCGACAAGGCGAAGGTCGAATCCGATCTGACGCTCGACATCGCCGGACAGCCCACGGTGTCGATCTCCGGACAGGACGAGCGCCTGAGCGGCGACGCCGTCGCGGGCCAGGAGAAGACGTTCCCGCTGGTCGTGCGCAACACCGGCACCGCCGCGGCGACCGGCCTGGCGATGAACGCGACGCCGCCGAGCGGCTGGACGGTGACCTTCGATCCCAAGACCGTTCCCGATGTCGCGCCGAACGGCGAGCAGAAGGTGAACATGGTCGTCACGCCGACAGCCAAGGCCATCGCGGGCGACTATGTGGTCAGCGCGCGCGCCTCGGGCGATGGCGTGTCGGAATCGGCGAGCTACCGCGTCACCGTCACGACCTCCACCCTGTGGGGCATCACCGGCCTCGCCGTCATCGCCGTGGCCTTGCTCGTGCTCGTGGGCGCGGTTGGAAGGTTTGGGCGTCGATGAGCGAGCCGGTCATTCGAGCCGAGCGACTGACGAAAAAATACGGGAACGCGGTCGCGGTCGACAGTCTCGACCTCCAGATCGAGCCCGGCGAGGTGTTCGGCCTGCTCGGACCGAACGGCGCCGGCAAGACAACGACGATCCTGATGCTGCTTGGCCTGACCGAGCCGACATCGGGCAAGGCGACCGTGGCGGGCTTCGACCCGCTGCGCCAGCCGTTGGAAGTCAAGCGGCGGGCCGGATACATGCCCGACCAGGTCGGCTTCTACGACAACCTCTCCGGGCTCGAAAACCTGCGCTACACAGCCAAACTGTGCGGGTTGCGCGGCCAGGACGCCGACGACAGGATTCAGGCCGCGGCGAAACGCGTGAAGCTCGACTACGCGATGCGGAAGCCCGTGCGCACCTATTCGCGCGGCATGCGGCAACGCCTCGGCATCGCCGAAATCCTGATGAAGGGCGCCTCCATCGCCATTCTCGACGAGCCCACGAGCGGGCTCGATCCGCAGGCGTCGCGCGAGTTTCTGGAGCTCATCCGCTCGCTCAAGAACGACGGCATGACCATCCTCCTGTCGTCCCACCTGCTGGAGATGGTGCAGTCGATCTGCGACCGCGTGGCGTTGTTCAACCGCGGCAAAATCGGCCTGATGGGCAAGGTCGGCGACCTGATGAGCAACGTGCTCGGCGGCACGCACGTCATCCGCGTCGAGGCCGAAGGCGCCAACGTCGCGGCGGCGATCGCGAAAGTGCCGGGCGTCGCGCGCGTCGCGCCGGAAGGCGGGCGCCTGCGCGTCGAGGCCTCGGGCGACCTGCGCGGCGACATCGCCCGCGCGGTGGTGAACGCGGGCGGCGACCTCAAGATGATCGACGCGGGCGAAGCCAGCCTCGAGGATGTTTACACGCGTTATTTCGAAGGAGTTCCGAATGCCGCGTGAGGGTTCCGCTTTCGCCGGCGTCGGCGCGGTGATGATGAAAGAGCTCGCCGACAACCTGTCGAGCACGCGCATGCGCCTCCTCGAAGGGTTGATTTTCATCACCGGCGCCGGCGCGGTCTATTCGACCATCGGCGCGGTGAAGGAGGTGATCGGCGAGGACCCGTTCATCTTCCTGCGCGTGTTCACCACCGGCATTCCGCCGCTGCCGTCCTTCGTCGGCTTTCTCGGCTTCCTGATTCCGATCATCGCCATCGCGCTCGGCTTCGACGGCGTCAACGGCGAGTTCAACCGCCGCACGATGAGCCGCATTCTGGCGCAGCCGATCTACCGCGACGGCCTGCTGTTTGGAAAGTTTCTCGCCGGGCTGGCGACAATCTCCATGGCGCTGACGGCGCTGTGGCTGTTCGTCATCGGCCTTGGCATCTGGATGATGGGCCTGCCGCCGAGCACCGAGGAGGTCATGCGCAGCCTCGCGTTCCTCGTCGCGTCGATCGCCTATGGCGGCGTGTGGCTGGCGCTGGCGATGTTGTTCTCGGTGATCTTCCGCTCGGCCGCCACGGCGGCGCTGGCGGCCCTGTCGGTGTGGCTGCTGTTCGCCTTCTTCTGGCAGATGCTGGTCGTGCTGCTGACGCCGATCATCGCGCCGGCGGACCCCTATAGCGTCGCCTCGCAAGTGCACACGGTCGAGGTCGGCCTTGGCCTGTCGCGCCTGTCGCCGAACACGCTGTTCTCGGAGACGGCGCTGGCCTTCCTCAACCCCGCCGAGCGCGGCCAGAACCTCGGCGTGCTGCTGCCCCAGCAATTGCAGGGCGCCATCAGCGGGCCGCTGCCCTTCGCCGAAAGCGTCGGGCTGGTGTGGCCGCAGGTGGCGGGCTTGTTCGCCAGCTTCATCCTGCTGTTCACGATCGCGTATGTGCTGTTTCAAAGGCAGGAAGTGCGGGCGTAGGGGCCGCCGGAAACTCCGGCTTTCCCCGCCCCTCGACGGGCCTATCCTTCGACGGGCATGGTCCACACCTCGGTCAGCGTCCGCCCCGCGGCGCGCAGCGACACTCTGACATCGGCGGCTTCTCCCGGCGCGGCTTCGATATCGACCGTCGCGCGGAAGCCTTTGACGTGTGGATTGGGCGCGGCGGTGGCCGCCACCACGCGGCCGTTGTTGGCGGTGGCGAGGACTTCGACGCGGGAGGGGTCGCCGAGGAAATAGGCGAGATCGCCGCCGGAAAAATCGACGCGCAGCCGTTTGCCGCTGGCGCCGGCGTCCGTCGGGCGCGACACGAACGTGTCGACGACCCGCCCGAGCGGAGTCGCGGGGGTCGGCGCCATGCTGGCGAAAACCCGGTAGGCGTAATTCAGGGGCTTGTCGGGTTCGAGCTGGGCGTTGGCGACCCAGGCGGCGGAAATATTCGACGCGTTGATGTCAGCCGCGGGTTGTTCGCGCAGTTCAACGTGGCCCTCGCCCCAGTCGCCGACGGGCTCGATCCAGTAGCTTGGCCGGGCCTCGAACGCCTGCTCGAGGTCCTGGAATCGCGCGAACGCGCGGCCGCGCTGCGCGAGCCCGAAACCGCGGGGGGCGCGGTCGAGAAACTCGAAGCGCTCCGCCTCGGACGGGTTGCGCAGCGGGCGCCACAGCCATTCGCCGGCGCCGTTGCGCAGCGCCAGCCCGTCTGAACTATGCGCGGCGGGAGGGAAATCCATCGCGGTCCCGCCCGCGCCGCGCAGATACATCGACACGATGGGCGCGAGGCCGAATTTGCCGCCGATTCGGCGGGGAAAGAGCGTGGCGACGACATCCAGCGTCGAATCGGCCCCGGGCGCGACCTGGAAACTGAAGGCGCCGGTGACCGATTCGCCGTCGAGAAGCGCGAAAACCGTGGCGCGCGCGGCGTTGGGTCCGGGAATCTGGACCCAGAATTCGCGGAAAAACGGGAATTCCTCGTTGGCTTCGCCGGCGTTCACGGACAACGCGCGCAGCATCGCGCCCATTCTCTGGCCGCGTCCGAGGAATTCGAATTGGCTGGCGGCGGTGAAGACCAGCGCGTCGTCGGCGGAAGCCGGCTGGTTCATCGGGAATTTCAGGTGGAAGCCGGCGAATCCAAGATTGAGCGGCAGCGGCCGTTCGAATTTCGCGCGGCCGAAATCGAACAGGTTGGCCGAGTAGGGGATCGGCGTCGCGATCCCGTCGCGGATGAGGTTGACGGTGACGGAGCGGGCGCTTTTCGGATCGAGATGAATGGGCTCCAGCCGAAACCGGGTTCCGGTCGAAGCGAGAAAGTCCTTCTCCGGGCGAAACTTGATGTCGCTCGCGACGCCGGGGTCCAAGCGCGCCAGCGGCTCCGGCAACGGCTTCGCGGGCGTCATCGGCGCCGTCGCGAGGCCACGCGCGCGCGCCACCACTTCGGCGTAGCCGAATCGCGGCGGTTGCTGCGGCGCGGCGTTCTGGGCCATGGCGGGGTCGACGGCGACCGCGGCGCCCGCGTTGACCAGCGAAACAACAAAACCGCGGCGGTCGATCCTGCCCATGCGAGCCTCAAAATAGCGGCCCCGAGGCCCGACACGTCAGTAATGCGGCGGTCGAGCCGCCGCAAGTCGTGACAGTGGCGGGAAAAAGTTCGCCGCAAGGCGAAAAAACCCTTGCGGAATTTCAGAATTGCCGTATCTACCGGCTTGCCCAAATCGCACGTGCCTGTGGTCGTGTGTCGGTTGGCGGGGATCCGGACAAGAGGCCGGTTAACCGTCAGTAAAAACCGGCAGCCGGAGCGAACCGGCGAACCCCGCCAAACGGGGGACGCGACTTAAAGCAACGACGGACCGGGCCTTTTTCGTCTCTGCCTGCCTCCAAAGCGGGCGTACCAAAGAGGCTAGTCTATCTTGCCGGGCGTGCGGACGGGAGCTCATCCCTTCCAAACGATGGCTACGAACACCCTCCGTTCCCGGTGAATCCGGTCGGTGGCGAAGCGTATCCACGGCGCAGCACCTGACCTGTTTTTCGCGTCCGGGCGACCGGACACGTCGAACACGGTTACGTTTGGCGGGTCAACTGACTCGGTCGCGTCTCCAAAGCGCGCCCGACGATGCATCGCCATCCACGAAGCAACTTGCTTGGCGCGGAGTATCCGCGCCCTTCGAAGGGATGCAGCGATGACCGACCGTATTCTCCGTTTCCTCGAGGACCGCCGTCGCGAAGGCCGCGACGATGGCCCTTGCGTGGTCCTCGATCTCGACGTCGTGCGCGACAACTACGGCGCCTTCGCCAAGGCGCTCCCGGACACGCGCGTGTTCTACGCGGTGAAGGCCAATCCGGCCCCCGAAGTGCTCGACTTGTTGTCGCGCCTCGGCTCCTGCTTCGACACGGCGTCCGTCGTCGAGATCCAGCAGGTGCTGGCGACCGGCTGCTCGCCCGACCGCGTCAGCTACGGCAACACGATCAAGAAAGAGCGCGACATCGCGCGAGCCTACGCGCTCGGCATCCGCCTCTTCGCTGTGGATTGCGAAGCCGAGGTCGAGAAGATCGCCCGCGCCGCCCCCGGCGCGAAGGTCTTCTGCCGCATCCTGTGCGATGGCTCGGGCGCCGAGTGGCCCTTGTCGCGCAAGTTCGGCTGCGCGCCGGAAATGGCGACGCGGGTGCTTGAGCACGCCTTCCGCCTGGGTCTGCACTCCTACGGGGTGTCGTTCCACGTCGGTTCGCAGCAGCGCAATCCGCGCATGTGGGACGGCGCGCTGAAGTCGGCGTCGACGATCTTCCGCGATCTCGCGGAGCGCGGGATTCACCTGTCGATGGTCAACCTCGGCGGCGGCTTCCCGACGAAGTACCTCAAGGATGTGCCGGCCGTCCGCGCCTATGGGCAGTCGATCTTCCGGTCGCTGCGCAAGCACTTCGGCAACCGCATCCCGGAGACGATCATCGAACCGGGCCGCGGCATGGTCGGCAACGCCGGCGTCATCGAGGCGGAAGTCGTGCTGATCTCGAAGAAGTCGGACGACGACAAGGTCAAGTGGGTCTATCTCGACATCGGCAAGTTCAACGGGCTCGCCGAGACCATGGACGAGATGATCCGCTACCCCATCCGCACTGCGTTCGACAACGACGACCTCGAACCCTGCGTGCTCGCGGGGCCGACCTGCGATTCGGTGGACGTGCTCTACGAGAAGGAGCCGTACATGCTGCCGGTGAGCCTCGAAATCGGCGGCAAGGTGCTGATCGAGGGCACGGGCGCCTACACGACGACCTACTCGGCCGTCGAGTTCAACGGCTTTCCGCCGTTGAAGTCCTACGTGATCTAGGCTTCGGACGACGGCCGCCGTCGTCCGTTCTCATCGCCCCAATCCCCCTGTTCCCGTTCGGCGCCGCTGACGCGGTGGTGCGAGGGTCGTCCTGCCCTGATGGAGGCAAAGATGACCTTGACGACGTTTGACGCGAAATCCTTCGAAGCCGCCCGCCCGCTGTTGTTCGCGCCGGCGTTTTCGACGCCCGCCACGGCGATCCGCGACGAGCGCGCGCGCGATTTCGCGGCGCGCGAAAAACTGCTCGACGAGGCCTGTGGGCCGAACCGCCGCCGCAAGACAAGCGAGCGCCTCCGCGAGGGCCGTATTTGCGCGCGCGGGCTTTCCCTGATCGCCTCCAACGACGGCGAAATCGTTGGCACGGTCAGGCTGTGGCATGTGGACGCCGGCGGCGTTGCCGCGCTGCTGCTCGGGCCGCTGGCGGTCGCGGAGAGCGAGCGCGGCGTGGGGCTCGGCGCGCGGCTGATGGGAGAGGCGCTGTTCCGCGCCGCGAGCCTCGGCCACAAGGCGGTGTTGCTTGTCGGCGACGCGCCCTATTACGCGCGCTTCGGATTTTCACGCGCGCCAACGCGCGGTCTGGCGCTGCCTGGCCCCGTCGATGTCGAGCGTTTCCTGGCGCTGGAATTCGAGCCGGGCGCGCTCGACGGCGCCAAGGGGATGGTTGTCGCGACCGGCGAGGTCGCGGCGGCGGGGCTAAAGGCGGCGTGATTTTTTGATCGACCGCGGCTTGGCCGGCGCTCCTCCGGGAGGGCCGGCCATCTGCTTTTCAAGCCCGCGGCGCGCCGATTGCCCCACCAGCCTCTATTTGGTTATGTAGCGACAAGGCCGCCCACGAATTAAGCGGCCAAGAGGAACGCCGCCATGCTCACGGCCGAACAAAACCGCGCGCTCACCGAAGTCGGTCCCGACAAGCCGATGGGCAAGCTGCTGCGGCGCTACTGGATTCCGTTTTGCGGCGCCAGCGAGCTGGAGAAAACGCCGGTCAAGGCGGTGCGGCTGTTGTGCGAGGATCTCGTCGTTTACCGCGACCTCGACGGCGCGTATGGCCTCGTCGACCGCCATTGCGCGCACCGCCGCGCCGACCTTTCCTACGGCTTTGTCGAGAAATGCGGCCTGCGCTGCAACTATCACGGCTGGCTGGTGAACCATCGCGGCGACGTGGTGGAGATTCCCTACGACGACACCGCGCACCCCAAGCAGAACCTCAAGTCGCAGGCGAAGACGAAAGCCTACCCGGTGAAGGAATGCGCCGGCCTTTTGTTCGCCTACATGGGGCCGTCGCCGGCGCCGGAACTGCCGGTCTGGGCGCCGTTCACATGGCAAGGCGGCTTTCGCGAGATCGTGCGCTCGGACATTCCCTGCAACTGGTTTCAATGCCAGGAGAACTCCTGCGATCCCGTGCATTTCGAATGGATGCACGACAACTGGAGCCAGCGCCTCAACGACAGCTTCGAGTATTCGACGAAGCATTTGCAGCTCGCCTTCGACGAGGTGGAGTACGGCCACGCCTACCGCCGCGTCCGCGAGGGGCAGGAGGAGAATTCGCCGCTGTGGACCATCGGGCGCCTGGCGCTGTGGCCCATCGGATTTTATCTCGGCGAGCACTTCGAATGGCGCGTGCCGGTCGACGACGAGAACACGCTGTCGCTCGCGTGGTTCTATTCGCAGCCGCCGAAGGACGCGAAGCCCTTCGAGCAGCCCAGCGTGCCGGTGTGGGAAAGCCCGATCACCGACGAGAACGGCCGCTGGGTGACGAGCCACGTCATCAACCAGGACATCGTCGCCTGGGTCGGGCAGGGCCGGATCGCCGACCGCACGAAGGAATTCCTCGCGGCCAGCGACCGCGGCATCATGATGATGCGCAAGCGCTACTTCGAGGACATGAAGCGCATCGAAGAGGGCAAGGACCCCAAGGGCGTCATCCGCGATCCCGAGGTCGCCAAATGCGTGCCGCTGGCGTTGGTCGGCCGCGTGTCGGGCGCGGGCGAACTGACGATGGAGGAATGGAAAACGCATCCCTTCCTGAAGCTGCGCCTGCTCGACCACCGCCATTGCTACGGCCAGCCGAAGGACGTGCGCGCGGCGTTCCGCCAGGCCATGGGATTCGACTAAAGCGGGACGCTCCAGCGCGTCACGCCCGTCCTTGCATCCGCGCGCGCAATCCAAGTCCGAGCGTCAGCCAGCCCGAGCCGGCGAAGATCAGATCGACGCCGAGGATCGTGCCGAGCACGATCAGGCTGTCGCCGGGCCAGCCGACGAGGATCAACAAGCCGAACAAGGTCGTGACGACGCCCGACGCGACCGCCGCCCAGCGTGGCGCGCCCGCCGGCAAATGCGTTGAGAGGAACAGGCGGACCACGCCGCTCGCGATCAACCCGGCGCCGAGCATCAGCGTGAAGAACGCGGCGGCCATGCCGGGCTTGGAGATGGCGACGACCCCGGCGAGCGCGTAGATGACGCCCGACGCGATCCAGAGAAACAGGCGGCCCCAGGTCCGCGCGCCAAAGCCGATGCCGATTTCGACGGCCCCGGCAAGGAACATGAAAAACCCGATGGTGAAGACCGAGACGAGCGTCGCCGCGCCCACCATGACGAGCGCCGCGACGCCGAACAGGCAGACCAGCGCGCCGAAGGCGGCGATGTAGAACCACCGCTGCTCAAGGCGGCGAATCCCGTCTTCGAGCGAACGCGGCGTGGGCGCGATGGGCGTCGGCGTGTTGGTCATGGCTGGCTCCATTGGCGGACCGTCCGCGTTTTATTCTCCGGAAATCTTTCGCGCGGGGGCGACGATCTCGTCCGGCGTCGCGTAGATTTGTTTGACGACTTCAAGCGCCTCGTCGGCGTTTTTCGGCGCGACCGGTTGCCGGATGAGCGCCGCGTCGGCGAGAAATCCCGGATCGCGCATGGTCTCGTCGAAGGCGTTTCGAAGCATCGCGAGCCGGTCGGCGGGCACCGCGGCCGAGGCGATGAACGGCCGCCCCACCTGCCCGGACCCCGTCAGCAGCTTGATGATGTCGCGCGATGTCGCGTCGGGCGCGATGTCGGCCATCACCGGCACGCCGTCGGGCATGCCCAGCGCCGATATCGGCGCGGTCCGCACGAGCGGCGCGACCTTGTGGTTGTCGATCCAGTCCGGCGGCAGGCTGACCCAGGCGCCGCAATCGCCGTCGAGTTCGCCGCGCTCGATGGCGATGCGCTGCTCCGCGCTGCCGGGATAGCCGAGCACCTGCTTAATCTTCACGCCGAAGATGTTCTTGAGAATGCTCTGATTGACGAACGCCGATGTGCCGGGGCCGACGTCGCCCATGTGGACCACGGGCATGGCGCGCGCCTGGTCGAGCGTTTTGACGCCGAGCGCGCCCCATGTGTAGCAGACGGTGACATCCTCGCTGACGCTGCCGAGCCAGGCGTATTTGCGGAAGTCGGCTTTCACCCGCTCGGGTAAAACGCGGGAATCGCCGATCAGCCCGAAATTGAAGGTCGCGATGAAGGTGCCGTCGCGCGGCGCGATGGTGTCGAGATATTGCACGCCGGTCAGGCTCGCCGCGCCGGGCATGTTGACGACGACGACATCGGGTTTGCCCGGAAGATGTTGTCCAAGATGGCGCGACACCAGCCGCGCCACGATGTCGAAGCCGCCACCGGACGAAAAGCCGACGACGATGCTGACGGTCTTGCCCTTGAAGGCCTCCTGCGCTGGCGCCTGTGTCGCGGCGATCGCCGCCAGCGGCGCCAAAACCATGCCGATCAACCGCCCCATTCGTCCTCTTCCCGCCAATTTGAATTTGTCGTTGGCGCGATCCTACGCAATCCGCGCGGCTTGGGAAAGCGCTGCGCGCGGCTTTGGAAAAGCGCTGCGCGCGGCGACGGCTCCTTGCCACGCCATGCAAATCCGCACATGGTCGCCAACCCCCGCTGTCATGCTCAAGGAGCGCGCCGTGACGTCGACCGCCCCACAGTCCGCCTTGTCGGGTGGCCGCGCCGCCGATCTGGTCGCCGGCCTTTCCGTCGCGGGGCTGTTGCTGCCGGAGGCGGTCGCCTATTCGACCATCGCCGGCCTGACGCCGGAGCACGCGATCTTCGCCGCCGTGCTTGGGCTGCTTGTTTACGCCATCGCCGGGCGCAGCCGCTTCGCGGTGGTGTCGCCGACATCGTCGTCGGCGGCGATCCTGGCCGCCGCCGTGGCGTCGTTTCCCTCGGCCGACCCTTCCGAAAAACTGGCGCTGGCCTATGGCCTTGTGCTGTTCACAGGCGTGCTTTTCATGGCCGCGGGCGTCGCCCGCCTCGGCGCGCTCGCGAGCTTCATTTCACGTCCGGTTCTGCGCGGTTTCGCCTTCGGCATCGCCGTGACGATCGTGATCAAGCAATTGCCGCTGATCGCGGGCGTCAAGGCTTCGGGAGATCCCGCGCAAACGCTGCTTGCGTTGCTGTCGCGGCTTAAAAGCTGGAATGCGACGGGGTGCCTGATTGGCGTGGCCGCGCTGGCGGTTTTGTTTTCGCTCAAGCGCTTTCCGCTCGTGCCGGGCGCCTTCGTCGTGTTGGCGCTTGGCGTCGCGGCGTCGATGGCCGGCGGCTTGTGCGATGGCCAGGTCGCCTGCGTGGGAAACATCGACGCGGCGCTGCTGTTGCCGGGCGTGCCGTCGCTCGGCTGGAACGAATGGAGCCGGCTGGCGCAGCTCGCCGCGCCACTGGCGATGATCCTGTACGCGGAATCGTGGGGCTCGCTGCGCACCTACTCGCTCCGCCACAACGAGCCGCTCGATCCCAGCCGCGAGTTGATCGCGCTGGGCCTGGCGAACACCGCTTCCGCGCTGATGCGCGGCATGCCGGTCGGCGCCGGCTTTTCGGCGACCTCCGCCAACGAGGCCGCGGGGTCGCGTTCGCGCCTGGCGGGCGTCGTCGCCGCGGCGGCGATTGTTCTCCTGATGGCCTTGGGGGGGAAATACATCGCCCTGCTGCCGGAAGCCGCGCTCGCGGCGGTGGTGATTTCGGCGCTGGCCCACGCGCTTGATTTAAAGCCGCTGATTCACCTCTGGCGCATCGACCGCGACCAGTATGTCGCCACCGGCGCGGCGCTGGCCGTGCTCGTGTTCGGCGTGCTCAACGGCATGCTGATCGCGATCGCGCTGTCGTTGGCCGCCGTCATCCAGCGGTTCTCCCGCCCCATGGTCGCGCAACTCGGGCAATTGGGCGACACGCGCGATTTCGTCGACGTGGCGAAGCATCCCGACGCGAAAACGGAGCCGGGCATCGGCGTCCACCGCCCCGCCGAACCACTGTTCTTCTCGAATTGCGAGCGCGTGTTCGCCCATGTGGAGCGCGCCGGCTCGCCGAACTGGGTGGTGCTGAGCATCGAGGAAAGCGACGACCTCGACAGCACCGCGCTCGAAGCTTTGATCGAGTTCGACAACCGCCTGACGAAAGCCGGCCGAACGCTGTTCCTCGCGCGGGTCAAGGATTCGACGCGCGACCTTCTGAACAGGGCGGGCGCGTCGTGTTTGGCGACATCCGACCGCGCCTTCTACAGCGTCGCGGACGCGGTCGACGCCGCGCGGGCGGGCGCGAAGCCTTCGGTCACTCCGTCGGCTTGAGATCCTTGAGCTTCGCGAAGACGGAATCGATGTCGATCTTTGTTTCCTCTTCGCGCGCGGGCCGCGCGCCGCCGAAAACGTTTTCGTGGGTGGGCGCCTGCTCCGGCCGCGGCGCGGTGGTGATTTCCGCCGGCACCAGCGTCGCGCTCGTGTCCTCGGCCTCGCGCGGCTTGTCCTTGTTGGCGCGCCCCACTTCCATGTCGAGGTCGATCTGCTTGCAAAGGCCCAGCGTCACCGGATCGAGGGGCTGCAACGTCGCCGAGTTCCAGTGCGTCCGCTCGCGGATCGCCTGAAGGGTGGTCTTGGTCGTGCCGACAAGGCGGATGACCTGCGCGTCCTTCAATTCGGGATGGTTGCGCAGCAGCCAGAGAATGGCGTTTGGCCGGTCCTGCCGCCGCGACAAGGGGGTGTAGCGCCCGCCGCGCGTGGTTTTTTTGAATTCCGGAAGGATCGTCTTCGGCGGGGCGAGCTGCAGTTTCACCGCGTCGCTCTTTTCGGCGTGGGCGATCATGTCGCGGGTCAACTGGTTCGAGGTGATGGGATCGTGGCCCTTGATGCCCGCCGCGACTTCCCCGTCGGCGATTCCCTTGACCTCGAGCGGGTGCAGCTTGCAGAAATCGGCGATCTGATCGAAGGTCAGCGACGTGTTTTCGACCAGCCACACGGCGGTCGCCATGGGCATCAACGGGGCGTTGGCGCTCATTTCAGTCTCCTTGCGGCGCACGGCGCCTTGTGGGGGATCGCGGGCAAGCGCCGCCGGGCTCCGGCCCGGCCGAGGCGCAGCCTCATATTCGCGATCTAGCGGGAATGCGCTCCTATAGACCTTTCAACTCGGCAAGGCAAGAAAAACCCGGCCTTTCGGCGCCCGCACAACCCGTGCAACCGGCTCAGGCGGGCTCGGCCACGTCGGGCACGAACACGCGCCGAAGCGGAATCAGCCGGCGATAAACGATGTCGAGCCCGTCGTAGTATTTCTGGATGAGTTCGACGAGTTCGACGCCGTTGATCAGGCGCAGGTTCGCCTTGGAGCGCCCGAATTCGAGCGCCGCCGACGTGAAGCCGCCCGACGCGATGAACACGCCGACATCGCGTTCATGCACCATCGCGCAGAACGCCTTGACGCTGTCCGCGCCGATGTTCGCCTCGACGACCTTGGTCTGGATTTTGAGGATCGGCGGCTCGATGCCCAACTCGTCGCGATGGGCGATGACATCGACGCCGTCGTCCTTGACCTTGCGGGTGACGCGCGCCCGATAGCCCATGGCCCGGAACAGGTCGGCGATGAAGGGCTCGAAGGGATACCCCTTCAATTCGGTCTTTATTTTCCTCGAAATGAAATCGCGCGTCGCGTCGCCGATGTCGCGTCCGACCGCCGCCGTGGCTTCCTCCTCGGAAACGCCGGAACCGTCCTCCATCTCCGGCGCCGCGCCTTCGAATCCGCGCCAGATTTCGGCCACGAAGGACTTCACCTCGAACAACGCCATCAGCGCGCCCAGTTCGTAGAGCGCGCCCTGCGAAAACTCGTCCCGGCTTCGTTTGCCGAGCCACCGCGCGGCGCGCCGATGGGCGAATTCGCCGCCGTCGACGCCCTCGAAAACGTAGGGACCGACGACCTCTCCCCAATGGAGCGTCCTGTCGTGACGGCGCGGATAGATCAACCGATCGCCGATGCGCATTTCGTGAACGAAGCGGAACAACTGCCCGGCCTGCGCGGGAACCGCCTCGGGACGTTCGACCAGCGCCTCGCCAAACGCCGCCTTGAAGGCGCCCCTTGTCGCGGGCAGCGCGCTGACGTCGCCCTCGACATCCGCCGAACTGATGGCGATTTGTCCGGACTGCAGGAATATCGAATCCGCCTGTCCGAAAACGCCGGCCCGGATGGCCCACAAGCGTGGGAAATTCATTCGTCCCTCCGATGAATTTGAGTTCGATTTTTTCCGGGATGTTTCGCGCTCGTTAGGAAACAATTGAATTAGACTCGACATTTATTAAGATTTATTCCTTCGAAAACAAATAGTTGGGGAAGATGAGGCGGTTCTGTTCCAGCGTTGGCGGTCGCGGCGGACGCGAAGCGCCATCGACGGAGGGCTTGCGCGAAACGGCTCAAGCGTTCATTTTCGGCGAGGGAAGAAACGCGGCGCCCGCCATCTTCGCGCCGGAATCGCGGCATTGATGCCGAAGCTGGAGCGGCGAGGCTGTTTCGCGAATCGAAAGTTGAACCTCATGCGCAACACAGTCGCCGCGGCGGCGCTCGCCTTGGCCTGTCTCGCCGCCGCGCCGGCGCCGGCGTTGGCTCATCCCCACGTGTGGGTCGCGGTGAAGGCCGAGGCCATTCTGGGTCCGGACGGAAAAGTCGTCGCCATTCGCCACCACTGGACGTTCGACGACATGTATTCGGCTTTCGTGACGGCCAACCTCGGCAAGGATGGCCAGCCGCCCACGTCCGAGGATTTGCAGCCGGTCGCGCAGACCAACGTCGAGTCGCTGAAGGAATTTGATTTTTTCACTTACGGCAAGCTCAACGGCAAGCCCGTGACATACGCCGACCCCAAGGACTATTCGATGACCTACGACGCCAAGGAGGAGATGGCGACGCTGCATTTCACCTTGCCGCTGGCCAAGCCCGCCGACACGAAAAGGGCCTTCGCGTTCGCGGTCTACGATCCCAGCTATTTCGTCGCCTTCACGTTTGAAAAAGGCGACGCGGTGAAGCTCGAAGGCGGCCCGAAAGGCTGCTCGATGAGCGTTCTCAAACCGCAGGCGCTCAACGCGGAAGAACAAAAGAAACTCGATCAGGCGATGACGGAGAACTTTTCGCCGGGCGACGATTTCGCCTTCCGTCTGGCCGACCGCGCCATCGTCGCGTGCCCGTGAGTTCCTGGCTGAATCCCCGGCGGCGCGCGCTTGTTCTGGGCGTCTGCCTCGTCGTCGCGGCCCTGGCGCTCGGCGGCGAGGCGCTGGCGCAGGCGCGCAACCCATTCAACGTCGGCATCACCGAGGGCGGTGGGCAGGGCACGGGCCTGGTCGGCTGGATCATCGCCAAACAGATCGAGATGGAGCGCGGCCTCAGCGCCGCCATTCGCGCGGTTCACAACGGCGGCGGCGCCTTGTGGACGCTGACCAGCCTGAGTTTCGTCTATGGAGTCTTCCACGCCGCCGGCCCCGGCCACGGCAAGGCGGTCGTCGCCTCCTACATGCTCGCCAACGAGCGGGCGCTGCGGCGCGGCCTGGTTATTTCGTTTCTGGCGGCGATCCTGCAAGGCGTCGTCGCCATCGCCATTGTTGGAGTTCTCGCGTTTCTGCTGCGCGCCACGGCCGCGCGGATGCGCGACGCGGCGGCGTTCGTCGAAATGGCGAGCTTCGCCGGCGTCGCGACGCTCGGCGCGTGGCTGGTCTGGCGCAAGGGCAACGCCGTTTTGGCGGCGTGGAACGTCGCGCCGGCGTCGCTTTCCGCGGCCGCGGTGGGCGCGCCTTCCCGTTTCGCGTGCGAGGCGGTCGACGCGGACGCCGCCCACACGCACGACGAGAATTGCGGCCATTTCCACATGCCCGATCCTTCGACGCTCGGCGGCCGCGACTTTTCGTGGCGGGAGGCGGCGCTGACCGTTGTCGCGGCGGGCGCGCGGCCCTGTTCGGGCGCGATCATCGTGCTCGTCTTCGCTTTGGCGCAGGGCTTGTTCTGGGCCGGCGTGGCGTCCACATTCGCCATGGCGCTGGGCACCGCGATCACCACGGGCGCCCTGGCGGCGATGGCGGTGTTCGCCAAAAGCCTGGCTCTCCGGTTCACCGGAACGAAGTCGCGGCGCGGCGACCTGCTTGGCCGGGGTTTCGAGCTCGCGGCGGCTTTCGCCGTGCTGTTTCTGGGCGTGGCGTTGTGCCTGGGCTACGCGGCGGCGGGCATTTGACGCCGCGCGGACCCTAACGCGACAGCCGGCGCTTGTTGGCGCGCACCTTGCCGCGATAGGAGCGCACGACGCTGTTGGGCGTCGCGCCCATCATCATTTCGAACGTCGAGCTTTGCGCGGCGAATATCTTTTCGGACACCATGCGGTTGACTTCGAGCATGGCTGGCGCGCCGCCCTCCGCGAGTTTCATCATCCGCAGCGTGATAACCTGCTGGGATTCCGCGGCGAGCTTGGCGAGATTTGTCCAGTATTCGAACATGAAAATTCCTTGTTGGAAAGATTAGGTTGGAAAAACCCCCGACAAGCTTCACAACGCGCGGGCGCGGGATCGTGTTCCATGCGCGCCCTCCCGTCAAGCGCCGCGGCGCCCGCTACTCGGCGGCCTGCGCGGGGAGGAAATCGCCCCATCGCGACAAGGCCTCGCGGCCGGCGCCGGTGAGCGCGTAGGTGCCGCGCTCGACGCGGATGAACCAGCCATAGACATTGTCGCGCAGTATTTTCGCCGCGTCCGGCATCGTTGGCTTGAGATCGCGTGGCCGCGCCGGCGCCGTGGCCATCGCGGCCGCGCAGCCCAGGGCCTGTTGGCGGTAGGCGGTCATCACCGGCCGCTTGTTGCCGCCGCCCTCCGAGGGGTCGCCGCGCCGCCGCCGATGCTCGTCGACGATGCGCGAGCGGCGCTTGGCGTCCTTGCGCGGCTTCCACGGAACGGGCTCGACAAAGGCCTCGACGCGCCCCGAACTGAAGACGACGAGCAGGCCGAATCCCAGCAGCCGGCACAGTTTCTTGACGCGCGAATCGTTCTCGCGGCCACCGCCTTGCTTCGACGCGCGCACCGCGAGCCACACCTCGTCGCAGGCGGCGGCGCGATCGACGGCCTGCAACACCAGTTCCAGCGTGAAGCTGAGCTTCAATTCGCAAATGACGACCGCGACGGGGTCGCCTTTGTCCAGCGCGACGACGTCGCAGTCGCGCACTTCGCCCTTGACCTCGAAGCCGAGGCCTTCGAGGAAGCGCTTCACCGGCGCGTAAAGGGCGGTTTCCAAGGGCGCTCCGCGAATCAGCCTCGCCTTGAGCGCTAACGCCGATTTCCGGGCAAGTCGAGCGCGCGGCCGCGTCCGCGGGATCAGTCCTTCAGGAAACTCAGCTTGCCCGCCCATTTCGCCGCGATTTCGGCGGAATATTCCGGCGGCACGCGGTTCACTTGCGGGAAGCTGTCCTTCCACGCGAAGGGCCGCACGGCGTAGATGATGATGCGGCTATTGGCGAGCTCGTGGCGCGCGCGCCGCTCGGGCAGCAGCATGGGGTCGATGAGGCCGGTCCACATGCCGTCGATGATGTCGGTCGCCGTCTTCGGGTCCCAGCGCGTGCCGACCGCCCACATGACTTCGGCGGCGTTGGTGATGTCGATGTCGTCGTCGACGACGATGACGATGCGGCCAAGGTAGGCCGACGAGCCGCAACCCGCGGCGACAAGCCCCGCCATCTTCGCGTGGCCCTGGTGCATCTGTTCGATGGCGACGACGCTGATGAAGCGCGAGCCGCCGCCGGGCATGCGCCAGCAGCCCTTGACGCCGGGCACCCCGGCGGCTTCGAGATCGTCCCACAGCGAGGCCGCGCGCAGCAGCGCCGAGCCCGCCGTGCCGTAGTAGGTGCCGGGAAACGTCGGCCGCGCCGGCGGCGACGCCGTCATGATGGGGTCGTCGCGGTGATAGATCGCCTTCACCCGCAGGATGGGTTCGGGCCCTGACGCCGCGTAATAGCCGGGCCATTCGCCGAACGGCCCCTCATGCATGGTGATTTCCTCGGGCGGCGGCATGAAGCCCTCGTAAACAAGCTCGCAATCGGCCGGGAAGGGCACGCCGGTGAGCTTGCCCGTCACCAGTTCGATCGCGCGGCCCAGGCGCCCGCCCGCCGCCGCGAATTCGGTGACGTTCTCGGCCATGGTCTGCGCCGCCACCGCGCCCAGCGCCGGCGCCTGGCCGACGCTGACGACCATCGGGCAATGCTCTCCCTTGGCCCAGTATTTCTTGCGGATAATGTCCGCGTGCTTGCCGGGCTCGATGAAGACGCTGAGCGTGCGGCCGTCGCGCACGGAGACGCGGTAGGTGCCGGCGTTGACCCAGTCGCTGTCGGGGTCTTTCGTGATCACCATGCATTCCGTGCCGATGTACTGGCCGCCGTCGCCGGCGTTCCAGTGCGGCGCGGGAAATTTGAGGACATCGACCTCGTTGTCCATCAGCGTGTTTTGCATCACCGGTCCGGAGGCGACGTGAACGGGCGCGATGGGCTCGGAACTCTTGCGGTTGCCTTTGCGGAAACTCCGCACAAGATCGAGGCCGACGCCCGCCGCGAAGACCTTCGACGCGCGCATGTTGACGACGACGCGGTGGTTGTCGGGATAGCCTTTGATCTTGCGGAACAGCAGCACCGGCGGCGTCGGCTTGCGCAGGCTGAGTTCGTAGATCGCGCCCATTTCCAGATGTGGGTCGGCGCCTTCGATCACGTCGAGCTCGCCAATTTCCTCCGCGATCTCGATGGCCCTGCGGAGGTCGCCGAGGGCGGCGTGGCGGTTGGCTTCGGAAACCTGCTTGGTCATGTCTTGTCCCGCGTCCTCAACTGTCCTTGAAATCCGGCGACGTTTCCTTTTGCTCCAGGTCCGACGCGAGGAACTCCTGCATTGGCACATGGATGAAGGCAGCCCAGACCGCGGGTTTCGCCGGGTCGAGGTTGAAATGCTGGTGCTCGACGCCGCCGGGCTTCAACGGCAGCAGGACGAGATCGCCCTTTTTCCAATCGACGCGCTCGCCATCGACGATGGAGTAGCCGGTTCCATCCACAACGTAGATGACAAGGCCGCCCTGATGCACATGACGGCCCGATTTGGTGCGGATTTCGTGGGTGAACACGCGCCACTGCTGCAAGGGCGTGTCCTTGAAGCTGACCGGATCGAGGAAGAAGCGCAGCTTGCCCTGCCGCGCCTGAAAATACGGGCGGTCGTCGGCGCGCAGCACGACGGGGCCGTTCTGGTTGCGCTCCTTCATGGCCTTGCGGTGACGCATGACGGATTCATAGGGGTTGTCGGCGATCGGCGGGCGTTCGCGCTCGCGCACGCGGTCCATCTCGGCCATGGCTTACACTCCCCTGATGTTGGCGCGCCACGCGCGCAACGCCTCGATCGCGTCGTCGCGCGTCGGCGCGGCGGCGCGGGTGAAGTTGGTCTTGCGAATGGCGATGCGCTTCGCCTCGTCGCAGAGGTGGCGGAGGTCGGCGCCCGACAGGCCCTCGGTGTCCGGCGCAAGCGCGGCGACAACCGCGTCGAGCCCGCCCGCCGCGTCGGCGGCTTTCGAGCGCAGGCACACACGCAGAATTTCCGCGCGCGTCGCTTCGTCGGGCAGGCCCACGGGGATGTGCAGGCCGAAGCGGCCCGGCCGCAGGATCGACGGGTCGATGAGGTCGACGCGGTTCGTCGCGCCGATGACGACGACGCGCGACAATTGCTCGACGCCGTCCAGCTCGGCGAGCAACTGGCTCACCACGCGGTCGGCGGTGATCGAGCCGGCGTTCTGGCCGCGGATGGGCGCGATGGCGTCGAGCTGGTCGAAGAAAATGACCGCCGGCGCCACCTGCCGCGCGATGCGGAACACCTGCCGCACGCCCTCCTCGGATTCGCCGAGCCATTTGGTGAACATCTCCGGCCCGTCCACCGAAATGAAATTGACGCCGCATTCGTTGGCGATGGCCTTGGCGAGCAGCGTCTTGCCGGTGCCCGAGGGCCCGTGCAGCAACATGCCGACATGCGGCGGCAGGCCGCTTTGCGTCAGCAGCGCCGGATTGCGCAGAGGCAGTTCCACCGTCTCTCGCAGGCGCTTTTTCACATCTTCGAGGCCGCCGATGTCGGACCACGACACATCGGGGACGCTGATGAGCGTCTCGCGCAGCGCGCTCGGCCGCGTTTCCGTCAGCGCCGTCTCGAAATCCTCCTTCTCGACGCGCAGATCCTCGACCGGGATGCGGAACGCGGCGCGGGGATCGGAAAGGTTGCCGGCGCTGCGGCGCAGCGCGCTGAGGCCCGCGTCGCGGCAAAGCTCCATCAGGTCGGCGCCGAGATAGCCGTGCGTGCGGCGCGCCGCCTCGTCGAGATATTTGAGCGCGTCGTCCGACAGCGGCATTTCGCGCGTTTGTATGCCGAGTATCTCCCGGCGTCCCGGCGCGTCGGGCGGTCCGATGAAGATTTCGCGGTCGAAGCGGCCGGGCCGGCGGAACGCCGTGTCCACCGCGTCCACACGGTTCGTCGTGCCGATAACGATGACCGAATCGACGCGCTTCAGGCCGTCCATCAGGGACAGCAATTGCGTCACCGTGCGGATGTCGGATTGCGCGCCGGTCTCGCCGCGCTTCGGCGCCATCGCGTCCAACTCGTCGATGAAGATGATGGACGGCGCGTGGTGGCTCGCCTCCGAGAACATGCGGCGCAGGTTCGCCTCGGTTTCGCCGGTGTAGGTGCCGATCACGTCCGGCCCGTTGATGTAGTAAAAACGCGCGTCGACCTCGTTGGCCACGGCGCGCGCGAGATGCGTTTTGCCCGAGCCCGGAGGCCCGTACAAAATGATGCCGCGCGGCGCGTTGATGCCGAGATGGCGGTAGACGTGCGGGAACTTCAGCGGCAGTTGCACCAGCTCGCGGATGAGCTTGATCTGGGCGCCGAGGCCGCCGACATCCTCGTAGGTGATGTCGAAGGCGCCGTCGGGAATATGCGAGTCGTGGTAGTGCAGGACGACTTCCGTTTCCTCGGTGACGAGGCCCGGCCCGTCGGGCGTCTTGTGCACTTCGTAGGTCGTGCCCGCGTGCGAATTCGGGAACGGAATGTAGAGCACCGCGCCCTGGCTGGCGGGCGTCCGGCTCGCCACCAGAACCGCTTTCAAATGCGGCGTCAGGTCGTGAGCCATCGACACGTCGACGGCGGGCAACAGCTCCAGCTTCTTCAGCGGCCGGAGCTTCGCCGGCTCGATCTCGACATCCTCGTTGAGATGCGCCTTCAGCGCCTGCCGGACGAAGCGGTCGAGGCGGATGATCTTGGCGCCGGTGTCCGCCGCGCTTGGCTCGCCCAGCCGCGCGACGATCGAGCGGCCGCGGTCGGTGGCGACGCGCACGAGGTCGCCGACGCCGACGCCCATGACGCGCATCAGATCGGCGTCGAGCTTGATCGCCAGCTTCGCGCCCAGCGATTGCTCGTTGGCGAGGTGGTCGACGTGGGCGTGCGCGTGGCCGCCGTGGGAATGCGAATGTCCGTGGTCGCTCATCTTACTTGGTGAACTCCGGCGCGTTTTCCAGTTGCTCGTAGCCGCAGCCGCGGTCCACCGTCACGCACTCGAACCAGTTGGGCTCGGCGGCGACGAATTTCGCCGGCTTCGCCTTGTCGACGTTGAAATGCTGAACGATCACGCCGTCGGCGCGCAGCGGGATGTTGACGACATCGCCCGATTTCCACGGGTGGCGCACGCCGTCGAGGATCGTGTAGCCCTCGCCCTCGACGATCATCATCACCTGCCCGCCCTGGAATTTGACGCGGCCCGTGCGGCTGCCCGGCGGTATCTCCTGCTCGAAGAAGATCATCGTTTGCAGCGCCGTGTCGCGGATCGAGGGGTGAAGATACCAGCGCATCAGCCCCTGTTGGTTGGTCTCCTGCGGCAGGTCCTCGTCGCGCACCACCTGAATGGCGCGCTTCGCCTCCTCGCGCTGGCGGTCGCGCAGCGCCAGCAACTCGCCGTAATGGTTTGTTTTGGCGAGTTTCGCTTTCCGGTCTTCCGACAAGCCGTCCTCCCGTGTGTGCGCGCCCGCCAGGCGCGAAAAAAACGCATTATGGACATGGCGGCGGCGCGCGTCCACCGGCGGCGAAACGCCTATTTGCAGATCACGAATTCGGCGACGTCGTCGGCGCCGTAGCGCAGCGCGCAGGCCATGCCGGGCTGCAGCGCCTCCACCTTGCCCGGCGCGCCCGCGATCATGACGACGGATCTTTCCGGCGCGAGCTTGATGGCGCGCCTGCCGCCGTCCTTGTCCGCGATGTCGACCGACGACGGCCCCGACATCGCGACAACGCCCGAGAGCGATTTGAGGTCGGCGTTCTCGGTCACGCCGGACTCGAGCGCGGCGCGGGCGCGGGCGATGTGTTCCGGCTTCGCGCCCGTCATGCTCTTGACCAGCGCGTCGACCTCGGCCGCGGAACTTGGATTGATGGGCAGGCTGGCGCGCGCGGCGCCGTCGAGAAACTCCTTGTCCTTGACGATGGCGTCGAAGGCCGCGCGCAGCGCCGCGACGCGGTCGGCGGGCACGCCCGGCGCGACCAGCAGCGTGCGCGCCATGATGTCGCGGTCGGTGACGAGGCGCATGACGCTTCGCTCGTCCTCGTCGCGGGCGAAGTCGAGGATGTGCGGCACGCCGGCCAGCGTCGGGTCGCGGCGCGCGGTCTGAATGATCGGCTTCAATTCGCCGGACTCGAAGTAGGTCTTGAACGCCGAGCGCAGCGAGCTGACCATGAAGGCGCAGGAGCCCTGCGCCTCGCCGTTCTGCATCGCGACGAGGATGTCGCTGGTGCCGGGGTAGCCGTGAATGACGCGCGCGCGCGTGCCGTAGATCGCGTTGAAGGCGCGCGGATATTCGCTGGCGAGGCCGGACGGCGAGGTGGCCGCGAGCAGCGTCGGCGTGTTGAGCAGGTCGGCGAAGCTCGTCAGCCCCGAGCCCTTCCACGCCGAGCATGTGCCCGTCGCCTGGTCGAGGTTGCCGATCCATTGGAATTCGTTGGGCTCGAAAAGCGCGGCGGGGTTGCCGAACAGGCGCGTGAAAACCGCGGCGGCCTGCGGCATGCCGATCACGGTGCCGTCGCGCGGCGCGGTTTTGTAGACGTAGTTGGCCGACAAAAGCGACGACGCGCCCGGCATGCTGCGCACGATGATGGTCGGCGCGCCCGGCAGAAAACGCGGCAACTCCCGCGCGAACAGCCGCGCGTAAGTGTCGGCGGCGCCGCCGGGCGGATCGCCAAGCACGATTGAGACGACCTTGCCTTTATAGAAGTCGCTCTGCGCCAAGGCCGCCGGCGCGGCGACGAGCCACGCGGCGAACCCTGCGCAAAGCCCCGCCAAAAAAACAACGCCGCGCTTGCGCGACATGCGAGTCCTCCCTTGGATGTACGCTCGTGGCCAAGCGCGAAAACGCATTATGAAGAGGGCGGTCGCGCGCGTCCAGCGGGGCATCCGCGCGATGTCGGCGTTGGCCGGCACCTGTTGAAACGAAATAGCCGCGGAATTTTCACGGTTTTGTTTTGACATATACGGAATTTCCGTAGTACAAATCAGCGGTGCAAACGGTCGTTGAAACCCCCGCTTATCTCTCCGCGGCCAAGGACGCCGGCGTCACGGAAATCGAACGGTCGCAAATCGTCGAATTTCTCGCCGCCAATCCGCTGGCGGGGGATGTGATGGAAGGCGCGGGCGGCGCGCGCAAGTTCCGCTTCGCAGGTCGCGGCAAGGGCAAAAGCGGCGGCTACCGGGTGATTAGCTACTACGCCAACGAATCGTTTCCGGTTTTTTTGTTGGACATTTTCGGCAAGGACGAGAAGGCCAATTTATCGAAGGCCGAACGGAACGAGCTTAACGCCATCCTGACGACAATCGCCGACCTCTACAGGAAAAGGAGACCAAAATGAGCAAGGCGGGCAAGCGCATTCTTCAGGGCGCGAGGGAAGCCCTGGCCTTTGTGAACGACGCGGCCGATCTCGACGCCTATGTTGTTCACGTTCCCAAAAAAATGGACCTGCGCGCGCTGCGCAAGGCCCGCAATATGACCCAGGAGGCGTTCGCGATCCGGTATGGTTTCAACGTCGCGCGTCTGCGTGATTGGGAACAGGGCCGCTCGCAACCCGACGGGGCGGCGCGCGCTTATCTCAAGCTCATCGAGCGGGAGCCCGAGGTCGTCGAGCGCGTCCTCGCGGACGCTTCCTAGACGGCGAAATGGCGGATCAGGCGCCGCGGCATCCCGACATTGAGCCCGCGCCGCCGCGTGAATTGCCCGCCCATTTCCGACTTGGGAAGGCCGCGCCGAGACCGTCAAGAAGGCAGCGGTTATGCGGTGGGGGAATCGCGACTAAACGGTTGACTTCCGATTTTCAATCAATATATTGATTGAAAATCGGAAGTGAGGCTGTCGATGGCCAGCAAAATTTACGAAACTCCGGCCGCTGCCGCCCGCCGGCTCATGGAACTCGGCGTATCGATGGAAGCTCTTCAGCGTGCCATAGCTGACGGTCACGCGAGGCGAATAGCATCCTCGCCCAACGATGCCCCTCACATGCCGGGCACATATGCATGGGCGCAGACCCTTTGCACCCTCCGGGACGAGCTGCTTCCTTTGGGTTGGCGAAAGGCTGACCCCGGAAATTTCTCACTGACCATAAACGATGCCCGCAAGATCAACGTCGTTGTGGAGAGCGGTGATCGGTTTACACGGAAAGCTCATGCAGAGCCAAGAACGAAGGGATTGAAAGGGCTTTATATCGAAGCCGTCGCCCTTCGGAACAGGCTTGAAATGGATATGTTTCCTGAAACCGTCGCGGACGCTTTGCGGCGCGTTGCAGCACTTCTTGAATATCAAACCTACATTCTTCTTGAATATCAAACCTACATTCTTCTCATTCACATCAAAGACGACTCCTACGTGGCGGAACTTTCTCTGCCTGATATCGTCGAGGACAATCAAATTGTCAGTTGGAAAGAACGCATTTTCATACCCGATCCCGAAGCCCCCTTCGCTGATCGCAAGCCCCTTCCATCACGCGACGACGGCGATGAGATCGATGTTCCCGTGAGGCGGAAAGCGTGATCCATGCTGAATCCTTCGAGACTTACTGTCGCCCGTCAACGGGCGGGGCTGACCAAGAAGGAATTGGCTAATCGCATAGGCGTTGATCCACGCGCAGTTTCTGGTTTTGAGGCGGGACAGTACGAGCCTACAGGCGAGAACCTGCGTCGCCTTGCGCGCGCTACTGGATTTCCTGCAGAATTCTTGGAAGCGGATGACATTGAAATCTTGTCGACCAATGGCGTCAGCTTTCGGTCAATGACTAAGATGACCGCCAAACAGCGGGACGCAGCGATTGCTGCCGGATCGATTGCTTTTGTTCTGAGTGATTGGGTTGACCGAGAATTTGATCTCCCTGATGTTGACATACCGGACTATTCGAACGTCGATCCGGAGATAGCCGCTGAGTCTTTACGCATGCATTGGCGCCTCGGCGTTCAGCCCATCAAGAACATGTTGCACTTGCTAGAGTTGCGCGGGGTCCGTGTTTTTTCGTTGGCGGAAAACTCCAACGAAGTTGATGCTTATTCAGTTTGGCGCGGGCGTCGTCCTTTTGTGTTCCTGAATACAGGGAAGTCCGGTGAGCGGCGTCGGTTTGATGCTGCGCATGAACTGGCGCATTTGGTGTTGCATCGTCGTGCTGCGCAAAGTGGGTCCGATGCTGAGAAAGAAGCGCATGCGTTTGCTTCTGCGTTTTTAATGCCAAAATCGAGCATCAAAGCGATAGGTCGCGTTGTCCCAAATTTCAATTTTATAATTCAGCAGAAACAAATTTGGTCTGTTTCTGCAAGCGCAATGACAATGAGGCTTCATTCGCTCGGCATGCTTACTTACTATCACTATAATCGGTTGTTTGTTGAGCTTTCAAGGCGAGGGTTTCGCTCAGGAGAGCCCGGCGGGATGAAGCCGGAAACTTCTCAGGTATGGCGAAAGGTATTTGCCGCCGTTCGGAGCGAAGGACTTGGTGTGCAAGGGCTTGCTGACAAGCTGCTATTACCCGCTGAGGAAATTGTGAAGCTCGTTTTTGGGCTGGTAAAAATTGGCCTTCCATCGGGGGAAGCTAGGTTAAATGCGACTCCTTCTCGGGGCGATTATTTGACTGTCATTAAATAGATGGACGCGGGCGTGCCGACCAAAAAGCACGGCCCCTACAAAAAGATCGCCGATCAAAATTCAAACTGACCCACAACCGCACACCGCCCCAACTTGCCTCCCCCGCACCTTTCCGCTAATCCATATCGGCAATGGGCCCCGGGCACTCCTTTTTGGGATTTGCGCCGGGGTTTTGTTTGCGCGCATGGCAAACGACATGTCGCGTGAAAAAAATCGGGATTTGAACCACCGCTATGGCCAATGTCGTCGTCGTCGGCGCCCAGTGGGGCGATGAGGGTAAGGGCAAGATCGTCGACTGGCTGTCGATTCAGGCCGATGTCGTCGTTCGCTTTCAGGGCGGCCACAACGCCGGCCACACGCTCGTCATCGACGGCAAGGTCTACAAGCTCTCGCTGCTGCCCTCGGGCATCGTGCGGCCGGGCAAGCTCTCGGTCATCGGCAACGGCGTCGTCGTCGACCCCCACCACCTCGTCAAGGAGATCGCCGTCCTCGAAGGGCAGGGCGTCGAGATCACGCCCGACAATCTCAAGATCGCCGAGAACGCGCCGCTGATCCTGTCGCTGCACCGGGAGCTCGACGCCCACCGGGAAGGCGCCTCGACCGGCGCCACCAAGATCGGCACGACCATGCGGGGCATCGGCCCCGCCTATGAGGACAAGGCGGGGCGGCGCTCGATCCGCGTCATGGATCTCGCGGAACCCGACACGCTGGACGACAAAATCCACCGCGCGTTGGCCCATCATAATCCACTGCGGCGCGGGCTCGGGCTTCCGGAGATCGACGCGGCGGCGATTCGCGAGGAATTACTGAGGGTTGCGCCGAAAGTGCTGGCGCACATGGCCCCCGCGTGGAGTTTGCTCGACGAACTACGCCGCGCCGGAAAGCGCATTTTGTTCGAAGGCGCGCAGGGCGCCTTGCTCGATGTCGACCATGGCACCTATCCCTTTGTAACATCGTCGAATACCGTCGCGGGCAACGCCGCCACGGGGTCCGGTTTGGGCCCCGGCGCCATCGGCTATGTGCTCGGAATCGCCAAGGCATATACAACGCGAGTTGGCGGTGGACCCTTCCCGACGGAACTGTTCGACGACACTGGCAAGCTCATCGGCGAAAAAGGCAAGGAATTCGGGGTGGTTACGGGGCGGCCGCGACGTTGCGGCTGGTTTGACGCGGTGTTGACCCGGCAAACCGTCAAGACCTCGGGGATCAACGGCATCGCCTTGACAAAGCTGGATATTCTCGACGGATTCGAGACGATAAAAGTATGTTCGCGCTACAAGCTGGATGGTCAAATCATCGACCGCCTCCCCGCCAGCCAGGCGGCCCAAGCGCGTGTCGAGCCGGTGTACGAGGAAATCGAGGGATGGGAGGGCACAACCGCCGGCGCGCGGTCGTGGGCCGATCTTCCGGCGCAGGCGGTGAAATATGTCCGCCGCATCGAAGAATTGATCGGCGCGCCCATCGCTCTTTTGTCCACGAGTCCGGAACGGGAAGACACGATTCTTGTGCAAAATCCATTTCAGGATTGAATCTGTGTTCGCGAGGGACGGCGCGGCGCGGGTTGACGCGGGATGGACGAAGCGTCCATCTACAAATACCTGATCGCGAGGGATGGCCGAATTGACGACAGCGCACGACTACGATCATGGCTGAATATTATCCCCTGCTGGCCAAAGCCGCGGCGAATCTGAAAGAGCCGAGCGCGGAAGCGCGTCGGGCGCTGTACGAGCGCGCGCGCAAGGCGTTGTTGGCGCAACTGAAAAACGCTCAGCCGCCGGTTCCGGACGCGGACATCGCCCGCGAGGAGGCCGCCCTCGACGCCGCCGCGACGCGGGTTGAGACTGAAATCGCCGCGCACTTGGCGCAGGGCGCGCCGCTGACCGCGCCCATGCCGGCCCAGGCGCCGAGTCCCGTTTCCTCCGCGGAAAAGGGCGATGTGTCCCTGTCGCCGCCCGCGGCGCCTTCGCGGTTCAACTCTCCGCCCGCTTTGCGTCCACCGCCGCCCTTGCGCGCGCCGCCATCCGTCCGGCCTTCGGCCGCAAGGCCAAGTGCGCCGCCCCCAGCCGTGAACCAAACGCCGCTTTCCCTCGATAAAGCGGCTGTCGCGCGGACGCCGCCACCCTTCGGGGCCTGGCCCGAGCCATCAACAGCCGTGCCGACAATTGACGCGCCGAGGACCGAAACAAACGCGACCGCGGGGATCGAGCCCTCGCCCCTTTCCAGTCAGGACGACCCCGCGGGTGGGGACTTCCTGCGGAATTTCGGGCGTTCCCGCGTTGAAGCGTCCGTCGCCGACAACGCGTCCGCGGATGTCGAGCGGCGCGAGATCCAAACGCGGCCGGAAGCGGTGCGCCCCTTGGCGCCCGTGTCGCGCGACGCCTCGGGCGGCGTCAATAAAAGCGTGCTGTTCGGCGCGCTCATCGCGCTCCTGGCGATGGCCGCGATTGGCGGCTACGCCTATTCGACGCGCGATAAGCCGGAGGATTTCGCTCCGCCGACCGCCACGCCGAGCGCGGACGTGGACCCGGGCGCGAACAAGATCGCGGGGCGCGCCGCGCCTGCGAAGGACACAGGCGGCGACGCGGTTCAGGGGAAGACAGCGGCGGCCGCGCCATCGCCAGCGGGAGTGCCTGTGGCGCAACGGGCCGCGCTGCTGATCGAGGCGCCAGACGAGCCCTCCAAGGTCAAGACGCTCGTTGGAACCGTTGTGTGGTCGATTGAAACGGCGTCCAACGGACTGCCGGGATTGCGCGCCAAGGCCAGTATTCCCGGGGCTAATTTCAATCTCGATATTTTCATTGTCAAAAACATCGATCCGAAGATAGCCTCGACCCATCGGATAGAATTGCGCTTCGCCGTCGGCGCGAACGACAACGGCGTCTCCGGCGTGAAGCAGATCGCGGCTCCCGAAATGCGCCTTGAAGACCACCCGTCGGGCGACGCCATGAATGGAGTGACGGCGCAGGTGACCGACTCCTACTTCTGGTTCGCCCTCGCGCAGGGCGACACCGCCGTCGAGCGCAATATCGACTTGCTGCGCAGCCGCGGATGGCTCGATGTGCCGATATTGTTGACGACGAACAAGATCGCGAAAATCACGCTGGAAAAAGGCGCCGTTGGCGACCAACTGGTCCGGCAAATCATCGACGCGTGGGCCCAACAACAGTAGGCTCACGCGTCCCCAAGCTCCGAATCAGCGTGTTTCGCTGGATCAGCGCGCCGGCAGCGCCGGCCTCGCCACGGCGGGCGGGGGCAGTGTTTCAAGCCGCGCCACGCCGTCTTTGACCGCTTGCTGCACCTTTTCGAAGGCGCGCACCTCGATCTGCCGCACGCGCTCGCGCGACACGCCGAATTCGGTCGACAGATTTTCAAGGGTTTCCGGTTCCTCGCGCAGCCTGCGGGCTTCGAAAATCCGACGTTCGCGTTCGTTGAGCACGCTCAAGGAGCTTCGCAGCGCGCCAAGGCGGTTTTCTGACTCCTCGTGATCGACCAGCAGACTTTCTTGGCTGGCGCCGCCATCGACAAGCCAGTCCTGCCACTCGCCAGAACCTTCGCCGGTGTTGCGTATGGGCGCGTTTAGCGAAGCGTCGCCGCTCAGGCGGCGATTCATGTCCACCACTTCCTGCTCGCGAACGCCAAGTTTGGTGGCGATGGTTTTGACCTGATCCGGGCGGAGATCGCCGTCCTCAAGCGCCGAAATCTGGTTTTTCGCTTTGCGCAGGTTGAAGAACAGCTTCTTCTGGTTTGCGGTGGTGCCCATTTTCACCAGCGACCACGAGCGCAGGATATACTCTTGAATGGACGCTCGAATCCACCACATGGCGTAAGTGGCGAGCTTGAAGCCCCTTTCCGGCTCGAAGCGCTTGACCGCCTGCATGAGGCCGATGTTGCCCTCGGAAATGACCTCGCCAATCGGCAGGCCATAACCGCGATAGCCCATGGCGATTTTGGCCACGAGGCGAAGGTGCGAGGTGACCAATTTCGAAGCCGCGTCACGGTCGTCGTGCTCGCGCCAACGCTTGGCCAACATATATTCCTCCGCCGGATCCAGCATTGGAAATCGGCGGATTTCGGCGAGATAGCGGGAAAGGCCGCCCTCGGCGGCAATCATCGGAAACGCGGCAGCCATCAGATCCTCCTTGGACCCCCGATCGGGGCGTCCGACGGCGACCGCGCAAACCTGTCGCCGTTGTTTGCATATAGGGATGGCGCCGCGTGGCGAAAAGAGGGCGGGGCTGGGGCGCTCGCGAGCGGAAGATCACTTATTGGTGTCTTTTGCCGCGCGGAGTTAACCAAAAATCAATCTTTGGGCGGTGCCGGGAAACTTTTTCTTTCCCTCGGGAAGGGATGGAACATAACTGTATCCCCTTGCAATAACGCAGGGGCGGCCATGCCAGCGCGCAGCAAACTATCCAAGCGAGGCGGCGTTCGCCGCAAAACATTCCAGACTGGCTTCATCGCTTATGGGCGCGCGCCCAAAACGCGGCGGATTTGCTTCATCAGGGATATCTGCGCCGAGGGCGCGCGAATTGAGTTGGCCGAGGTGTTTTCGCCGCCGCCGCATTTCGTGCTCGAAATCCGGGAAGCCCTGCCGCCGCGCAACGCCCACGTCGTTTGGCGCGATGGCCGCCATGTCGGCGTGAGTTTCCGCGAAACGGAGGGTCTCGTGGAGCCGATGGCCCCCTTGGCGCGGTGGCCGGCCTGATCTTGTCGCGCAAATCAGGCCCTGGCCTGAAAATTCGCGCTCTCGCCCCCCGTCGCCGCTTCGGTGCGGCGCGCCGGACGCCGACTTAGACGATAATCTGGGTGTCGATTCCCGCGGGGAAGATTTCCTCGACCTTGGCGTGGCGATGCGCGATGCCCTGTTGATAGGTGTAGAGCAGCAACTGCTCCCACGTCGGGCGGTTCGCCTCGACGCCGAACGGGAAAGTGTCGCCATGCATCATGTCGCGCATCTTGCGCGCGTAGGTCGACAGCCACGGCAGCGGGTAGCGCGACACCGCCGGGTCGAAGAGGCGCTCAAGGCTGCGGCGCTTTGATTCATTGAAGGCGTTGAGCAGGTTGCGGGCGATCCAGGGGTTCTCTTCGAGCAGTTTCTTCTTCATCGTCATGATGTGCATGATCGGCCAGACCTTGGTTTTCTCGAAGTACTGTTCCTCCATCTCCAGATAGTTGGGAAACAGCCGGACGATGTCTGGATGGCCTTCGAGGAAACAGGTCGGCGGGCGCGCGATGATGGCGCAATCGATTTCGCCCGAAGCCAGCATTTCAGACAACGATTTGTCCGACACGCGGGTCAGCTTCACGCCCTCGGGCAGGCTCAGCTCGACTTTTTCCTCGCGCCCGGCGTCGTTGGCGCCCGCTTGATACCAATGCACGTCCTGCAACTTCACGCCGCATTCGTTGTGCATCCAGCCACGCATGTAGACCGCCGCCGAATGGGCCCATTCCGGCGAGCCCACGCGTTTGCCCTTGAGATCCTGCACCGTCTTGATGCCGCTTTTTTTATTCACGTAAAACGAGGAGAAGCGGAAGAGGCGCGAGCAGATCACCGGCAGGCCGATCACGTCCGAGTTGTCGCGCGTGACCTGCGCGGAGAATTTGGCGCAAGACAGCTCGGAGACGTCCCATTCCCGGTTGAAGGTGAAGCGGGCGAAAACCTCGTGATGGCCGAGGTTGAGCCAACGATGCTCGATGCCTTCGGCCTGAACCAGGCCGAAGCGAAAGTCGCGGAAGTGGTCGTAGTCGGTCGACGCGATCGTCAGCTTCACCTTGTTCATGGCGGGGTCCTCCGGACGTGGAATTTAACGCTCGCTATAGGGGAAGCCTTCGCGCGGATCAATCTGGCGAACGCGGCGGCGCGTGGCGACGGGCGCGGTTCCGGCGAATGGGTCTCCACAACTCACGCGTCGTGTCAGGAAACATAACGAAAAAGATTGTCGAAGATGCCGGCGAGTTCGTCCTCGAAAACGCTGGAGTTTCGTTTTTGTCGATGGACGATCGACATTTCGACATCAACGATGCGGGGAAGGTCGCGAACCGCGCTCATCCCAAGAACTTCGATGGCGGGAGCGATCATTGGCGCAACGCCGAGCTTGGCGCGGACGGCCGCCTTCAGAACGTTGAAATCCGCGCTTACGCACGCGATTTCATAGCGGCGCCGGGCCGCGTCGACCGCGTCGATGGCGAGTTGTCGATACAGCGAGCCGGGAGGCGTCAAGACGAGGCTCAGAGGCTCCTTCGGTGGCCCGGGTAGATGACGACCGCGGGCATCGGGATCGCGTCCGCGGCGCGCGCGCCTTTCGGCGCCGCCGAGGCGAACAACATCGCGGCGATGGCCGCGCGGACCCAGGTTCGCTGGCGTGCTGGCATGGTGCCTATCCGCGCATGTTCGAGATGGTGCCGGACATCTGATCGGCCGCCTGCACGACTTTGGAGTTCATTTCGTAGGCGCGCTGCGCGGAGATCATGTTGGTGATTTCCGAGACGGGATCGACGTTCGAGGCTTCAAGGTAACCTTGCTGAACGATGCCGAAGGCCGTGTCGCCGGGGACGCCGACGTTTGGCTGGCCCGACGCCGCGGTCTGTTGGAACAGGTTGCTTCCCAGCGGCTGCAAGCCGGCTTCGTTGACGAAGTTCGCCATCGTCAGCTGTCCCAGCTGCTGCGGCGCGGTCTGGCCGTTGATGGTCGCCGACACGACGCCCGTCTGGCTGACAGCCACGCTGAGCGCCGTGGGTGGAATGAGAATTGGCGGGATGACCTGGTAGCCGTCGGTCGTGACGAGCTGGCCCGTGGCGTTGGTGTTGAAGGCGCCGCTGCGCGTGTAGACCGTGTCGCCGTTCGGCGTCGTCACCTGGAACCAGCCACGTCCGTTGATCGCCAGATCCAGCGAGTTGCCGGTGCTGGTCAGCGAGCCCTGTATGTTGACGGTCCTGACGGCCGCCGTTCGAACGCCCAGACCGATGCTCGCGCCTTCGGGGATGGTGGCGTCCCGTCCCCTGTTGCTGACGCCCATCAGCCGCTCGGTCTGGTAGATCAAATCGGTGAATTCGGCGCGCGACCGCTTGAACCCCGTCGTGTTGATGTTGGCGACGTTGTTGGCGATGACTTCCAGGTTCTTCTCCTGGGCGCTCATGCCGGTGGCCGCGATCGCTAACGCTCTCATGCTTTTTCACCCTTTGGAAAACAGGCCTAAATGGCCATCCGGGAAACTTCCTGGAAGGCGGCGACGGCTTTGTCGCGGATCGCCAGCGCGCCTTGCAGGGTGCGCTGCGCGTTCATCACCGCTTCGACGACCTTGAACGGGCTCACGCCGCCCTGAATTCCCTGAATCGCCGCCGCTTCGCCGCCCTGGATCGCGCCCATGGCGCTGCTGGCGGCCTGCCCGAGCATGTCTCCGAACGACACCCCCGTGGGCGCGGTGGCCGCGCCGACGCCCGCCGTCGGCCCCGCGCCGAGCGTCTTCGTCGCGCTCGAGAGCGCCGCAAGTCCATTTATCATCGCCAGCTCCTGTTCAAGCGAGGCCACGGTCCACAGGGGCCGCGCGCCCTTGTCGTCACGCGTCCTTCAGCAGATTCACGGTCATCGTCATGAGCTCCGCGGCTTGCTTGGCCACCTGAAGATTGGCCTCGTAGCTTCTGTTCGCCTCGCGCATGTCGGCGAGCTCCGTCAGGATGTCGACGTTCGGCATTTTCACCATCCCGTTCTCGTCGGCCGCGGGACTGCTCGGGTCTTTGTCTATCTTGAATGGACTCGCGTCGACGCCGATCGACTTCACCTGGACGAGGTCGGCGCCGGAAGCGCGGTCGAGTTCGTTGGCGAAGGTGATGGTCTTGCGCGCGTATGGATCGGCGCCTGGTTGGCCTCCAATCGACTGCGCGTTGGCGACGTTCTCGGACACGACGCGCAGACGCGCGGACTGAGCGCTGAGTCCGGAACCCGCGATTCGAAGCGCCGCCTGAAGGCCATCCTGCATGGCGGCTACTTCAGCGACGCTAGAAGCATTTGATGGAAGGCGCGCTGGATGTTCACATCCATCGTGTGCGACCTGTTGATGTTTCCAAGTTCCACCAGTTGTTGCTCGATGTTGACCGAATTGCCCGACAGTGTCGTCTCGGGCGATGGCGTGTTGAGGGCTCGAAACGACGCCGCGCCGTCGGACGAGGTGGAAATATGAGCGGCGTTGGTGGCCGCAAGCTCGAAGCTCGCGCCCGAATCCCGCATCGAGAACGGCGCGATCCGCTTGGCCTCGTAGCCAGGCGTGTTCGCGTTCGCGATGTTCGAAGCCACCATGGCCTGGCTCTCGCCAAGCCACTGAACGTTGCGGGACGCCAGGCGAAAGAGAAAGATGTCGGACATGGAAAGCCGCCAGCGTTGAACGTTTTCCTTCATCGCCGAGCGAGCTTGCCCGGGGCTTGTCTGCGCCCCGCCTCGGACGCCGAGCAACCCAATGAGCGAATTGGAACTCAAGCTGAATGTCGCGAAGATTAACCCGCTGTTAAAGTTTGCCACGCTCGGGACCGATTGAATTTCCCGCTATGGACACGTCGTCCGAATTCATTGTCGGCGCAAGGACCCGATCGCAAAAGACGCGGCGATAATAATGCTGTTGAATGATTTTCGCGCCTGAAAGCACGCACATATTTCAAAGCGAATTCACGCCGCCAAGCCATGGGCGGCGGCGGATATGCGAAGCAATGGTGGATATTTTCGTCGTCTGAAAACATCCGTTATTTTTAGAAAACGTGTTCGGAAGAGTTGGTGGCGGACGCGGTCCCGTCGAACCCGTCCGCGGCGCCAAATTCCCCGCCAACAGGGAAAACAGCGGGGAAAAACCGCGAATTTTGGGAATGCGTGTTAGTCGGCGCGGGGTCGGTATTCAGAGTCGATTCACACGCGGGGGAGGAAGTGGTTGCGTTGATCGCATGTACGCACACCGTTGACGACGACGGGGCCGTTGCGCGCGTCTCGATCGAATTGCCCGTTGATTTGTGGCCTGGGGCGCCGGACCCGATCCAAGCCGGAAATCCCGGCTTGGATCGTAGCGGATTTATCTCAACTGATTTGCCTCAGTAACCCATGCCGCCGCCCGCGGGCATGGCCGGCTTGTCCGCCGGGGCCTCGCCAATCATCGCTTCGGTCGTGATGAGCAGCCCCGCCACTGAAGCGGCGTTCTGCAAGGCGACGCGCACAACCTTGGCCGGATCGACGATGCCCATCGCGATTGTGTCGACATACTCCTCCGTCTGGGCGTTGTAGCCGTAGGTCTCCGACTTGTTCTCGAAGATCTTGTTGACGACGACCGAGCCTTCGACGCCCGCGTTGTCAACGATCTGGCGCAGAGGCGCTTCAAGCGCCTTGAGCACGATCTGGATGCCGGCGGCGACCTCGGCGTTGTCGCTCTTCAGCTTGGCGACCGCGCCCTTGGCGCGCAGCAGCGCGACGCCGCCGCCCGGAACGATGCCCTCTTCCACCGCCGCGCGGGTGGCGTTGAGCGCGTCGTCAACGCGGTCCTTCTTCTCCTTGACTTCGACTTCCGTCGCGCCGCCGACGCGGATCACCGCGACGCCACCCGCGAGCTTGGCGAGGCGCTCCTGGAGCTTTTCCTTGTCGTAGTCCGAGGTGGTTTCCTCGATCTGCGCCTTGATCTGCGAGACGCGGGCCTCGATTTCCTTCTTCTTGCCGGCGCCGTCGACGATGGTCGTGTTTTCCTTGTCGATGCGGACCTTC
>CAIKAR010000068.1 GCA_903825465.1 uncultured Hyphomicrobiales bacterium
ACCTCGCCAAGCTCAAGGAGGCGATTCGCGCCAACATCGAGGGCGAATACACCAAGGCCAGCCGCGAAAAACTGAAACGGGCGCTTCTCGACGCGCTCGACAAGCGCTACTCGTTCGAGCTGCCGGAGGGCCTCGTCGGCCAGGAATTCGATGGCATTTGGCGGCAGGTCGAGGACGAGCAGAAGCGTTCCGGCAAGACCTTCGCCGACGAGAACACGACGGAAGAGGCGGCGCGCGCCGACTACCGGAAGATCGCCGAGCGCCGCGTTCGGCTGGGCCTGCTGCTCGCCGAAGTCGGAGAGAAGGCCGAGGTTAAAGTCACCGACGAAGAGGTTTCGGCGGCGCTGGTCGAGCGGGTGCGGCAGTTCCCCGGCCAGGAGAAGGCGGTGTGGGACTACTATCGGAAGAACGCCGACGCGCTGGCGTCCGTTCGCGCGCCCCTCTACGAGGAAAAAGTCGTCGATTACGTGATCGGGAAGTGCAAGGTTTCCGAAAAGCCGGTTTCCAAAGAGGAATTGATGAAGCCCGACCCCGACGAGGTCGCCTGACCATCCGATCGAACGCCCGGCGGGGTTTCACCCGATATTGACGCGTGGGCTTTTCGAAGCGGCCTGGCGTCACTATCTTGTTGTCGATTCGGGGGCGTGAACGGTTTCCGAACACCGCTTCCCCGACGCGAGGAAAAGCCTGAAATGCGCGACCATCTCGACATCTACAACAGCTTCGTCATCCCCTCGGTCGAGGAAACGACGTCGCGCGGTTCCTACCGCTATGACATCTTCTCGCGACTTCTGAAGGAGCGCATTATTTTCCTGGCGGGCCCGGTCGATGACCAGACCGCGACATTGGTGGTCGCCCAGTTACTTTATCTGGAGGCGGACAACCCGAAGCGTGAAATAGCGTTTTACATCAATTCACCCGGCGGCGTCGTCACCTCCGGCCTGTCGGTTTACGACACAATGCAATTCATCCGTTGTCCCGTTTCGACCCTTTGCGTCGGGCAGGCGGCGTCGATGGGTTCGCTGCTGCTGTGCGCCGGCGAGGCCGGCATGCGGTTCAGCCTTCCAAACTCGCGCATCATGGTCCACCAGCCCTCGGGCGGCTTCCAGGGCCAGGCCTCGGACATCCTCCGCCACGCCGAGGATATTATGAAAATCAAGCGACGGCTCAATGAGATTTACGTGAAGCACACGGGCCAAGACTACGATACCATTGAAAAAACGCTCGACCGCGACCATTTCATGTCTGCGGACGAGGCGATGGCGTTTCGCCTGATCGACAAGGTTCTCGACAAGCGGCCGGAAGCGGGCGTCGAAATCAAGCCCTAAGACCAAGCCTTGACTTGGCTGGAGGGTGCCCGGTTGGCCCGCGCCTTGCGTGGCGCTGGCCGGAAACCCTTGGCATCCAGCCCACAAAGCGCGCCTTGATCCTGACGCGGAACCGTGTTTGCATGTGCGTTAAAGGTGGTTCCGGCGTCCGCGCCGGAACGGCTTGGGCGGGGGTGGCGTTGAAAACGGTGGATGGGGCTGACGGCGGGTGGTTTGGCTACTTTTTGTTAGTTGGTCGCGTTTAACCTGTAACATGACCTGATTCCGGCTTTGTCCGGCGGGGTCCCGATGGAGTTTTGAAATGGCCAGAGCCGACGGCGACTCGAAGAACACCCTTTATTGCTCGTTCTGCGGCAAGAGCCAGCACGAAGTGCGCAAGCTGATCGCCGGGCCAACCGTGTTCATTTGCGACGAGTGCGTCGAGCTGTGCATGGACATCATCCGCGAGGAAAACAAAACCGCGCTGGTGAAGAGCAAAGACGGGATTCCGACGCCGCGCGAAATCTGCAAGGTTCTGGACGACTACGTCATCGGCCAGCCGCAGGCTAAGCGGGTGCTGTCGGTTGCGGTGCACAACCACTACAAGCGCCTCAACCACTCCTCCAAGCATCATGACGTCGAACTGGCGAAGTCCAACATCCTGCTCATCGGACCGACGGGCTCGGGCAAGACCCTGCTGGCGCAGACGCTGGCGCGCATTCTCGATGTACCGTTCACCATGGCCGACGCCACGACTCTGACCGAGGCCGGCTATGTCGGCGAGGATGTGGAAAACATCATTCTCAAGCTGTTGCAGGCTTCCGACTACAACGTCGAGCGGGCGCAGCGCGGCATCGTCTACATCGACGAGATCGACAAGATCAGCCGCAAGTCGGACAATCCCTCGATCACCCGCGACGTGTCGGGCGAGGGCGTGCAGCAGGCCCTCCTGAAGATCATGGAGGGCACGGTCGCCAGCGTGCCGCCCCAGGGCGGACGCAAGCATCCCCAGCAGGAGTTCCTGCAGGTCGACACGACGAACATCCTGTTCATCTGCGGCGGCGCCTTCTCGGGCCTTGAGAAGATCATTTCGGCGCGCGGCAAGGGCACCTCGATCGGCTTCGGCGCCTCGGTGCAGGCGCCCGACGAGCGGCGCACGGGCGAAATCTTCCGCACCGTCGAGCCGGAAGACCTCCTGCGTTTCGGGCTGATTCCGGAGTTCGTGGGCCGCTTGCCGGTGATCGCGACGCTGGAAGATCTCGACGAGGCCGCGCTGAAGAAGATCCTCACGGATCCGAAAAACGCGCTGGTCAAGCAGTACGCGCGGCTCTTCGAGATGGAGAACGTCGATCTCACCTTCCAGGACGAGGCGTTGACCGTCATCGCCAAGAAGGCCATCGACCGCAAGACCGGCGCGCGTGGCCTGCGCTCCATCATGGAGGGCACGCTGCTCGACACGATGTACGATCTCCCGGGCCTTGATGGCGTCGAGCAGGTTGTCATCGGCCCCGAGGTCATCGAGGGCAAGGCGCGGCCGCTCTACATTTATTCCGAGCGCGCGGGCAAAGCCAACGCCAGCGCGTAAGCTGGCGATGGTTGTTTCGGGCCGCGTTTGCGGAACAGGCCGAATCCTATATCGTCCTTGGGATTCGGATCGCGGCGCGGCGAGCGGCGGTTGAAACCGCTGGAAACCGTCGCCATGTGTTGTTCGAACAGATGTGATCGGCGGTTATTGGCCGGCGCATCTTCTCGCCGGAAGCGCTTGAACAGGCTTCGCGGCGGGGGCGCCGGGGCCAGTGTTCCGGCGTTCCGCTGAACGAACCGCTCTTCGGAGGGTCCGCGAGGCGAAACCAAAGGACGATAAGAATGAGCACTCAGAAGCGTGTCCTCGCAGCCCCGGGCGTTGTCGCGAGCTATCCGGTCCTGCCACTGCGCGACATCGTTGTTTTCCCCCACATGATCGTTCCCCTCTTCGTGGGCCGCGAGAAGTCCATCCGCGCGCTTGAAGAAGTGATGAAGAGCGAGCGCCACATTCTGCTGGCCACGCAGATGAACGCCACCGACGACGATCCTGCCGCCGACGCGATCTTCAAGATCGGCACGCTCGCCACGGTGCTGCAATTGCTCAAGCTGCCCGACGGCACCGTGAAGGTGCTTGTCGAGGGGGCGTCGCGCGCCGCGCTGCGCGATTTCACCCGCGTTGACGAATACTACGAGGCCAACGCCGAGGTTATCCCGGACGAGGTTGGGGAGAAGGTCGAAGTCGAAGCCTTGTCCCGCTCCGTCGTCAACGAGTTCGAAGGCTATGTGAAGCTCAACAAGAAGTCCTCGCCCGAAGTCGTCGCCGCGGTCGGGCAGATCGACGATTTCTCGAAGCTCGCGGACACCGTCGCCTCGCATCTCGCCGTGAAGATCGCCGACAAGCAGGCGATCCTCGAGATGCCGTCGATCGCCAAGCGGCTTGAGAAGTGCCTCGCCCTGATGGAGAGCGAAATCTCCGTGCTGCAGGTCGAGAAGAAGATCCGTTCGCGCGTCAAGAAGCAGATGGAGAAGACGCAGCGCGAGTATTATCTGAACGAGCAGATGAAGGCCATTCAGAAGGAGCTCGGCGACGGCGAAGACGGCAAGGACGAACTGGCCGAACTCGACAAGCGCATCAAGGAGACC
>CAIKAR010000069.1 GCA_903825465.1 uncultured Hyphomicrobiales bacterium
TCGCGCCGCTTTTTTCCGCACCGGTTTTTTCGTCGCCGCCATTGTCCGCCTCTAAAGCCAATGAGCCAACGAAAGTGGCTAAAATCCAGCTCCTGTCAACGATTCCGGCTTTGGACCGCCCGCCGCCCAGTCCAGCAACTCGACGGTGTGAACGACAGGAATCCCTGTTCCACCAGATAGTTGGGTCATACAACCGATATTGCCGGCTGCGATCGCGAGGGGTTTGGTTTTTTCGATATTGGCGATCTTGCGGGCTCGCAGTTGGCCCGCGATTTCCGGCTGGAGGATGTTGTAAACCCCTGCGGAACCACAACAAATATGACCTTCGGGGGGATCGCGGACGACAAATCCCGCCGCTTTCAGCAACCGCTTGGGAAGGTCGGTGACCTTCTGGCCGTGTTGCAGGGAGCAGGCCGAGTGATAGGCGATGATTTGTCCGGTTTTCCGCGCGTTTTCAAGGGGTTCCAGCGTGTGGAGATACTCCGTGATGTCGCGCGCGAGGTCGGACACCGCCGCCGCCTTGTCGCGATAGGCGGGATCTCCACGCAATAAGTGCTTGTAATCCTTGATGGACGTGCCGCAGCCGGAGGCGGTCACCACTATCGCGTCGAGTCCGCAGTGGATTTCATTATGCCACGCGTCAACGTTTTTGCGCGCGAACGCCATCGCCTCGGCCTCGCGCCCCATGTGGTGGACGAGGGCGCCGCAGCATCCCGCCGCCGGCGTCGGCGCCACCTCGACCCCGTGGCGGGCGAGCAGCCGCCGGGCGGCGGCGTTGATCGAGGGCGAGAGCGCCGGCTGGGCGCAGCCTTCGAGGAGCGCGACTCTGCCGCGGCGGGGCGCGGCGACAACCGGGTCGGCCGCGGCGACGGGCAGGGCGGGAAACCGCGCCGGCGCCAGCGCCACCATGGCCGCGAGCCGTTTGCCCACAACCGGCAACGCGGCGATGAGTGGGCGAAACGGTTTTGCGAGCAGGGCCGCCGCCAGCGCCCAGCGGAAGCGGTGGGGGTAGGGCAGGATATGGGCCAGCGCCGCCCGCAAAAACCGGTCGGCGGCGTCGCGCCTGTAAGTCTGGTCGATATGGGCGCGGGCGTGGTCGATCAGGTGCATGTAATCGACGCCCGAGGGGCAGGTCGTCGCGCAGGACAGGCAGGAGAGGCAGCGGTCGATATGTTTGACCACCTCGGGCGTCGCGGGCTCGCCGCGTTCCAGCATGTTCTTGATCAGGTAAATTCTTCCGCGCGGCGAATCCAGCTCGTCGCCAAGCAAAAGATAGGTCGGGCAGGTCGCCGTGCAGAAGCCGCAATGGACGCAGGTCCGCAGGATTTTTTCCGCCTCCGCCGTTGGCGGATCGGCGAGTTGCGCCGCTGTGAAGGTGGTTTGCATGGACGGAGCTTATAGCGGCGTTGGGGTCGTGGAAGGCCTAGCATACCAACGGCCTTCGCCACTATGCCTTGCGTTTCGTTGCATCCACCGCGTAATTTATCAAACGTGGCGCGCTTCGCCGCCAGAGATTGCTTTGTTTTTAAACAAGACTGATCCACGAATCGCGTTGATGCTTATAATCTCAAAATTGCGAGATAAAACATAATTGATCACGGGAGCCATGGTGCTTTCCTGTTCCTTCCCTCTCTCTTCGCCCAAATCCGCCGCGATAAATTCTATGTCAGCGAGTATTTTATCACATCCCTGAATGACTTCCGGCTCGGCGCCTTCGGCCTCAAGTTTCAATAATTTGATACGTCGATCTGTTACTATTGTATCTAGTCGCTTTGTGGGAATATTCGCTATTGAGTCGTAGCGGGGCGGCTCTATGAACGATGAGTCCGCGCCTCCGGACGAAACGTAAAATTTCAATTCTTTTTCCTCGTACCACAGGCCCAGATTCATGGCGCGTCGCGGGCTTACATTCCGTTCCAGGCACATAAATTCAGACGGCGACGGTTCAAAGCCGATATACTCGACTTTCAGACCCTTGATGTCAAAATACATCAACAGATCGCCAACATTCGCGCCGCAATCCACAATTAGATCGGCATCCTTGAAGTCAACCAAATCAAGCATATACGCTTCAGCTAATTCTCGCGATCTTTTTGCGAAGCCTTTGTTATAGCCGTAATTAGCGAGACCGCGTTCGAAAAAAACCTTCTTATATTTGGGATCTGTCGCCGCGTATAA
>CAIKAR010000070.1 GCA_903825465.1 uncultured Hyphomicrobiales bacterium
CCGCTCAAGGGCTTCGCGAAAATCCGGGTGGGCGATGGAAATCATCGCCTTCGCGCGCTCGGCGACGGATTTGCCCTTCAAATTCACCATGCCGTATTCGGTCGCGACATACATGGTGTCCGTTCGCGGCGTGGTCACCACGGCGCCCGCCGTCAGGCCACAAACAACCCGGCTTTGGGGCTTGCCGCGCTTGTCGTAGGTCGAGGGAAGGCAGATGAAGGATTTGCCGCCTTTGGACGCGTAGGCGCCGCGCACGAATTGCAATTGCCCGCCGGTGCCGGTGAGGTGGCGAAATCCGTCGGTTTCCGACGAAGCCTGACCTTGCAAATCGATTTGCGTGGTGGAGTTGATGGAGAATACCTTGTCGTTGCGCATGATGTTGTGCGGCAGGTTGGTGTAGTCAACCGGGTGGCCAATCGCCGCGGGGTTCCGGTCGATCGCGTCGTATTGCCGTTTCGTGCCGAGCGCGAAGGTGAACGCCATCTTGCCCTTGTCGATGGATTTGCGAGCGCCAGTGACTAGGCCGGCCTCGTAGAGGTCGATGATGCCGTCGACGAACATTTCGGAATGCACGCCAAGATCCTTGGCGCCAGAGCCCGCGATCATCGAGCACACGGCGTTCGGCGTGCCTCCAATGCCGACCTGCAAACAGGCGCCGTCTTCGAGTTCGCCGACGACATGGCGCGCGATGGCGCGGTCGATGTCGGAGATCGGCGGGTTCGGCACCTCGACCATGGGTCGGCCGTCGCCGTCGATGACGAAGTCGACACGGCTCGAATGGATCGAATTTTCGGGTCCGAAGACGTAGGGCATTTGAGGGCAGACTTCGATAATCACGATTTTCGCCCGCTCGGTCATCGCCTTTTGATAGCTGGCGGCGGGTCCAAAATTGAAGTTGCCGTCGGCGTCGACGGGGCAGCAGCGCACGCACGCCACATCGACGGGTTCGATGAAGCGCCGGTACAAGTCGGGGGTCTCGCCGAAATTCATTGGAATGTAGCCGCACTGGCCGGCGTCGTGCTTGCGGCGGTCGTAGCCGCTGAAATGCCAATTGAGCATTCCGAAGGCCTCGCAGTTCAGGTCCGCCTCCAGCGTCGCGCGGGGCCGCACCGTGAGGGCGGCGCGGATTTTCACATCGCGCAGCGCTTGCCGGCGGGCGGCGAGCGCGGCGTCGAAAACGTCGGGCTGGCCGAGGCCGAAGCCGTAATCGACCCAGTCGCCGGATTTCACCAGCGCCGCGGCGTCGTCGGCTGATATTTTCCGGGCCTTTTTTTCCGGCGACGCCATTTCCGTTTCCCCCGTCGGACTCCAAACGCCGGTCGCGGCGCGGAACTGGCGACGTATTAGCAAAAACGGGGGAAATGGGCGAGGCCAGGGCGCGCCGGCTGAGGCGACCGCCGCCTGTCCGCCTCGCCGGGTTGGTGCTATAGGCTGCGCCCCAGATTACCCACTCCGCCCCTGAGGACCATGCCCGCTCTGACCCGCCGCGCCATGCTCGCGGCTCTCGCCACCTCGCCCGCCACCGGCGCGCTCGCGCAGCAATCCGCCCCCGCCGCGCCGGCCGGAACACGCTGGTCCTACGAGGAACTCGTGAATCGGGCCGCAGACCTCGCGTCGAAGCCCTTCGACTCGACTATCGCGCCTCTGCCCGAGGCGCTCGCGAAACTCGACTTCGACGAATGGCGCGACATACGCTTTCGCCCGGATAAAGCGGTCATCGGCAAAGGCGACACGCCGTTCACCCTACAAGCGTTCCACCTGGGCCATCTTTTCAAACGCGCGATCAAGCTGAACGTCGTGAACAACGGGATGGCGACGCCCTATCCATATTCGGCCGCGCTGTTCGACTATGGCAAAACCAAATTCGACAAGCCGCTGCCCGCCGATCTCGGCTTCGCCGGATTTCGGCTTCATTATCCCCTCAACAGTCCGAAGTTCAACGACGAACTGATTTCCTTCGTGGGATCGAGCTATTTCCGCGTGCTTGGCCGTGGTCAGCAATACGGATTGTCGGCGCGCGCGGTATCCGTGAATTCAGGGCTCCTCGACAATAACGAGGAGTTTCCATTTTACCGCGAGTTCTGGATTGATCCGAGCGCCGGCGGCGATGGCGACAAGGTTGTCATCGACGCGCTACTGGATTCCGCCTCGCTCAGCGGCGCCTATCGGTTCGAAGTCCGCCCGGGCGCGCAAACAACGGTGGACGTCACCGCCAACGTGTTCCCGCGCTCGCCGCAGAACGGCCTCGGCTTCGCGCCGCTGACCTCGATGTTCTTCATGGGCGAGAACGACCGCCATTACAACGACCGAAACCATTACGACGACTTCCGTCCCGAAATGCACGATTCCGATGGCCTGCTGATGTTGACGGCGAAGGACGAATGGATGTGGCGGCCGTTGAGAAATCCCTTCATCCAGAAGGTCAGCTTGTTCGAGTCCGGCGACATCAAGGGTTTTGGCCTCGTTCAGCGCGACCGCGCCTTCGACCACTATCAGGATATCGAGCTCGCCTACGAGTCGCGTCCAACCTATTGGATCGAGCCGAAGGGGCAGTGGGGCGAGGGGCGGCTGGAACTTATCGAACTCGCCACGAAAGACGAAACGGCCGACAATATCGTGCTGTCGTGGCGACCGAAGGAAACGTCTCCGGCGGGCAAGGCTTCGACATACGCATACCGACTCACAGCGTTGTTGGACGATCCCCGTCTGTCTCCCGCCGGACGGGTCGTCAACACGTTCACCGCTCCGGTCGGCGCGCTTGGATCAGGCGAGGATGGGGGCCCCGGCACGCGCCGCTTCCTGGTCGACTTCGCTGGCGGCGATGTTGGGTTCTATCTTGGCCAGTCCAATTTGGTGGAACTGGTTTCGACCGCGTCCAACGCGAAAATCATCCGCGCGTTTCTGACGCCGAACCCAAAGATTTCCGGCTTTCGCGTCACGTTGGACGTCAGCCTCGCGCCGGGAACCACGACCGACATGAGAATTCAACTTCGGGCCGCGGGCCGGGCGTTGACGGAGACATGGACCTACAGTTGGAACGACGAACAACGGGACATGCGCTGAACGCCGCCGCAGGGGGGCCGGCCCGCCAGCGCGGGGCCTCGCAACCCGCGCCCGCCTGCGCTACATATGAGGTTGCCAACGGAGGGTGTCAAAATGTTTGGTGAAACGGCCAAGAAGGAAGGCAAGTCCTTTCCCGTGACGAAGACGGACGCGGAATGGCGCGCCCAATTGACTCCCGAGCAGTTCAGCGTGCTGCGCCAACACGGCACGGAACGTCCAGGATCGTGCGCGCTCAACCACGAGAAACGCGCTGGAACCTTCGCCTGCGCCGGATGTGGCCAAGACCTGTTCGTGGGCAAGACCAAATTTGAAAGCGGCACCGGCTGGCCGAGCTTCAATGATCCTCTGCCGGGCTCGGTCGAAACCACGGTGGACAGTTCGCATTTCATGTCGCGAACCGAAGTGCATTGCGCCCGCTGCGGCGGCCATCTCGGCCACGTTTTCGACGATGGGCCGGCGCCCACCGGCCTGCGGTATTGCATGAATGGCGTGGCGATGAACTTCAAGCCGGCCGCTTAGGCGCCTATCCACGCGATGAAGAGGCGTTAGTCTCAACCCATGCGCATCGGCTTTTTTTCCGACATCCACGGCAACCGGGAGGCGCTCGACGCCAGCCTCGCGCACGCGGGGAAGCAGCGCGTCGAGAAGTTCGTTTTCCTCGGCGATCTCGTGGGTTACGGCGCGGACCCCGTCTATGTCGTCGAACGAGTCGCGCGGCTGGTCGAGGAAGGCGCGTTCGCCATTCTGGGCAACCACGACGAAGCCGCCGTCTCCGGGGTGGGCGACGGCATGAACGAATACGCCCGCGCGGCGATCGAATGGACGGCGCGCCAACTCGACGGGGCTTCCGCCGCCTTCGTTCGCGCGCTGCCGATGTCGGCGATGGACGACGACAGGCTCTATGTCCACGCGGAGGCGCAGTCGCCGAAATCCTGGAACTACATAACCGAAACGATGGGCGCCGAGCGAAGCATGCGCGCCACCGAAGCGCGGGTGACGCTGTGCGGTCACGTGCATCGTCCGCAACTCTATCATATGTCGCGAACCAAGCCTCCCGGTTTTTTCCTGCCACAGGCGGGGACACCGATACCTTTAATAGGCCGCAGAAAGTGGCTCGCGGTCATGGGTTCCGTCGGGCAGCCGCGCGACCGCAATCCCGCAGCTGCCTACGCGGTCTTCGACACCTCGGCGAACGAACTCACCTATCAACGCGCTCCCTACGACATCGAGAAGGCCGCGGCCAAAATTCACGCGGCGGGCCTGCCGCAAATGCTGGCCGCCCGACTTTTCATCGGCAGATAGCCATGGCGAAGGGCGAACTAGAGCCAGGATCCGATATCGACGGTTTCCTTGTCGGCGAGAAGATTCACACCGGCGGAATGGCGACGTTGTGGCGAGTGACGAAGCCGGACATCGAGCAACCGATCGTCATGAAGGTGCCGATGATTCAGGAAGGCGACGATCCCACCGTGATCGTCGGTTTCGAAATGGAGATGATGATCCTTCCGCGGCTGGCCGGCCGCCATGTGCCGAAGTTCTACGCGATGGGGGATTTCGCCCGGCAGCCCTATCTGGTGATGGAATACATCCAAGGGTATTCGTTGTATTCGCTCATCCAAAAGGCGCCGTTGCCCAGCGACGAGGTCGCCCGCCTCGGCGCCAAGGTGGCGCGCGCCATCGCCGATTTACACCGCCAGAACGTGCTCCATCTCGACATCAAACCGTCGAACGTGATGATCCGTGACGGCGGTTCGGCGGCGTTGATCGATTTTGGCCTGTCGCGCCATCTCATGCTGCCGGACTTGCTTGAGGAGGAATTCCGCGTGCCGATGGGCACCGGTCCCTACATCGCGCCCGAGCAGGTTATGAAGAACCGCTCCGAGCCGCGCTCCGACATCTATTCCCTTGGCGTGTTGCTCTATTATCTCGCGACCAATGTGCGGCCTTTCGGCTTGCCGAGCGCGCAAAGCCAACTCAGAAAACGCCTCTGGCGCGACCCCGTTCCGCCCCGCCAGCTTGTGCCGGCGATTCCGCCCTGGTTGCAGGAGGGCATTCTCCGATGCCTGGAAGTCGAGCCCGCCAATCGCTATGACACCGCGGCGCAACTGGCGTTCGACCTTTCGCATCCCGAACAAATCGAGTTGACCGCCCGCGCGCAAAAGACGCGCCGGGACGGCCTGCCGGTGTCGTTCAAGCGCTGGCTCAAGTCCAAGGCCGACAACGCGGGCCCGGTCCAGCCAGCGCGGCAGACGAATCTCGCGCCAATCATCATGGCCGCGGTGGATTTCACCGAGGGTCAGGAAGCGCTCGCCGAGGAGGTGCTGGTTCACGTCAAGCGCGTGCTCGCGATCATGCCCGGCGTGCGGGTCGCGTGCGTCAACGTGCTGAAGCTAGGTCGACTCACCGTCACCAGCACGCTTGACGAGGATGGCCGCTCGATCCACGTCCGACGGCTTGTTGAGCTGAAAGAGTGGGCTCGGCCGCTTGGCCTCGACCAGGCGCACGTCACTTTCCACGTGCTCGAACACATGGACCCGGCGGACGCGCTGATCGCGTTCGCCAGCTCCAACAGCGTCGATTTGGTGTTGATTGGAGCCGGAGCGACATCCAGGTTTCGCCGTTACCTCGGCAGCGTCGCGGCGCAAGTCGTCGGGCGCGCGGGCTGCACGGTGACCGTCGTTCGCGAACCGCGCGGCGCGCAGGAAACGACAGACGTCGACGAAGCTCTGATCGACACAGGCTGAGTTCCCGCCAAACGACGGCGAAACAAAAGGGGGAGACGACATGATGCGATGGTTGTTGAGTTTCGCCGCGGCGGCGGCCGTCTTTCCGGCGTTCGCGCAGACGCGTCTGCCGACGCCGGGCTTTCATCATCTGCAACTCAACTCCGTCGATCCTGACGCTGCGATCGATTTTTATGTCCGCAACTTTCCCTCGACCTCGCGTGGCCAATGGGGCGGCATGAGCGTGTTGAAGTCGCCCAACAATGTGATGGTGCTGTTCAACAAGGTCGCGAGTCCGCCGGCCATCGCGCCGCAATCGGCGATCTGGCATTTCGGCTGGCATGTCACGGATCTGCGCGCGACGCGGCAAAAATTCCGTGGAATAACCAATATGAGCCTGTTGCCGCTGTACACTGGCGACGGCTCCGGCGCGGTCGACATCAGCGCCGACACATGGCCCGGCAAGGGTTCGGTGCTCGGCCTGACAGCGGAGCAAATCGCGGCCGCCAAGGCCGCCGGCGAAAAGCGGGGCGGCGGACCCAACGGCTTCGGCTATTTGCGCGGGCCGGACAATGTGATCATCGAATATCAGGGCGTTCAGCCGCAAGAGCGCTTCAACCACGTGCACATGTATCAGGACCAGGTTTTCTGCGCCCAGGTTTGGTATCAGCAACATCTCAACGCGCCGCAAATGCCTGGCCGCGGCGGCGACAAGCCGCTCGACGAAGTCACCTGCAAAACCGCGAGAGGCCCCGACCGCACCTGGCCGGCGCTGGAGCCCGAGGGCATGTTCCGCACGCCGACGGCGGCGGTGCTGTTCGGCGATGTCGCGCTCACCTGGTACGCGAACCCAGGCGACAAGCCACTCGCGGGGACGCGTGGCCAGCTTTATGATCATATTGGCCTGAGCGTTGGCGATCTCGACGCGTGGGTCGCCAAGCTGCGCGCCGAAAAAGTGACGTTCCTCGAAGACGGAATATACAAGCGCGGCGACACCCGCGCGATCATGATCGAGGGGCCGAGCAGGGAGGCGATCGAACTCGTCGAGGTCAAGTGAGGTTTCACTTCGCCGCGTCGATCATCGAATTATAGCGCGCGATGACGGATTTTGGAATCTCGGCTGAGCGCTTCAGCACACGCTGAATATAGCCGGCGCCTTGCGGGCTTAATTCGACGTTGAGCTTCGCGGCTTCGGCGCGGAAATCCGCGTCTGCGGTCATCGCCGCGAACGCCTTTTTCAACGCGGCCGCCCGCTCCGCCGGCACTCCCGGCGGCGCGACGAAGGGCAGCGATGTCAGGAATGGCAGTTCCGCGAACTCCACCAGCGAACGGGTCTCGTCGTCCTTCGCCAGTTCGCGTCCCGTCGGCAGGTCGGGAAAATCTTTCAAGCGGTCGGCGCGTCCGAATTGAACAAGACCTCTCAGCGCGTGGTCGCGCCACAGCTCGGGGTGCTCGGCCTTCACCGAGGTGACGCCGATGATCTGACCGTCGATTTCGCCGTTCGCCATCGCGAGCCAGATCGCCGCGCCGCCAGCGTAGCCGGAGATCACGTCGATGTTCAGGCCCAGCGCCCTTTGCGCGACGAGCGACATCAATTGGTTTGTCCCGCCGGTGACAGCGCCCATGCGCGCGCGCATGCCCGGCTTGTCGAGGTCCGCGACGGTTCGCGCGGGATGTTTCACATCGACCCACATGATGTAGGCCTCGTTGGCGTAGGTCGACAGCGATCCAAGCCAGTTGAATTCGAGGGGGTCGAACTTGACGTTGGGCGCGCCCCGAATGCCGCTCTGCGCGACACTGCGGTCGATCTGGCCAATCACGGAGCCGTCGCGCGCCGCGACGTTGAACAGGTAATTCGCCGCCACGAGGCCGCCCGCGCCCGGCATGTTTTGCACGTTGACGACTGGCGCGCCGGAAAGGAAACGCGGGAGATGCCGCGCCACCAGCCTGCCGGCGATGTCGTTGAGGCCGCCGGGCGCGAAGCTTGTGACAAGCGTTACCACATGGGTGGAGTAATATTGTTCGATCGTCTGTCCGCGCGACATGCCGGCAAAGCCGAAAAACGCGAGCGCGGCGGCGGTGAATGGCGTTCGCTTCATTGGCTAACCCTCCATCGCGCCCGGCAGCGGCACAAACAATTCCTCAAGCGGAATCGGCTTCGCGATGAAGTGCTGGTCGACCATGTGCCGCATCAGCGCCTCCAAAGTTGGCCGGTTCGGCTCGACGCCGTAGGGAAACGCGTCGCCGCCGAAAACCTCGTCGATCTCCTCGATTTCCGAGAGTTGCCAAGGCAGACAGGTGCCGAGCGATCCAGCGTAGCGCAGCCGCGCCATGGCGCGTTTTTTCGAATCGACAAACGCCTTGTAAAGCGCGTTGGCGAGCCACGGATTGGCGTCGTGCACATCGCGCCTGATGGCGATAAGGTGCATGATCGGGAACACCTTGGTCGCCTTGTAAAACTCGCGCTCGATTTCGCGATAATTTGGAAACAGTCGCGCCACGTCCGGGTTCTTGCCAAGGGAATCTGGCTTGCGCGAGCCAATCAGCGCGCCGATTTCGCCCAGCGCCAGCAACTCGTCGAGCGAATGGCCGGAATGGTTTTGCTCGATCCGCGCGGGCTTGAGCAATGGTGGCGCGCTTGATTTGCCGTGCGATCCGGCTTTCTCGACCGCGCCCTGCACCCATTGGATGGAATCGAGATCGACTCCGTATTGCGACGCGAGGTGGCCGCGAACCCACAGCGCCGCGCTCTGCGTGTAGAGCGGCAAGCCCACGCGCTTGCCTTCGAGGTCTTTCGGCGAACGGACGGCCGACTTCCTGTTGAAGAAAACGAATCCGTGGCGGAATACGCGCGAAATGAACACGGGGATAGCGACGAAATCGCGGTTTCCCATGCCCTTGAGGCTGATGTATTCGGAAATCGAAAGCTCCGAGGCGTGGAATTCGCGCCCGCCCACCATGCGGTCGAAAATCTCGCGCCCGTGCGGAAGCGTCAGCAAATTGAGTTCGACGCCTTCGACGCGCGTGTCGCCCGAGCGCAGGGATTCCGTGCGGTCGTAGCGGCAGCAGGCCATGGTGATGGGCAGCGGGGGCATGGGCGTTCCTCCAATTCGCATGGATTGATTTCAAGCCAGGTTGGCGCGCGGGGCCCGTGGGCGTCAACGGAAATCGGCGCGCCGTTTCGTTTCTCGCGGCCGCGTGCTAATGACGCCCGAATTCAAGAGGAGACACTCATGTCCGAGACAGCGACGCCGAACGACCTTTCGGCCTATTGGATGCCGTTCACCGCGAACCGCTCCTTCAAGAAGGCGCCGCGGATGCTCGGCCGCGCCAAGGACATGCACTATTACACGCCCGAGGGGCGCAAGTTGCTCGACGGCGCCGCCGGGCTTTGGTGCGTCAACGCCGGCCATTCCCGCGACCATATCGTGAAGGCGATCCAGGACCAGGCCGCGGAAATGGATTTCGCGCCGCCCTTTAATTTTGGCCATCCCAAAGCGTTTCAACTGGCGACGCGGGTCGCGGCCATGGCGCCGGGCGATCTCGACCACGTCTTCTTCGCCAACTCTGGCTCGGAGGCCGTCGACACCGCGCTCAAGATGGCGATCGGCTATTTCACCACTATCGGCCAGGGCCAGCGCAACAAGCTCATTGGCCGTGTCCGCGGCTATCATGGCGTTGGATTCGGCGGCATTTCGGTCGGTGGCATATCGCCCAACCGCAAGATTTTTGGCAACGCGCTGGCGGGCGTCGATCACCTGCCCGCGACCTACAACCGCGGCGAACAAGCCTTCGCGCGCGGCGAACCGGAGTGGGGCGCGCATCTCGCCGACGCGTTGGAAGACATTGTCGCGCTGCATGACGCTTCCACCATCGCCGCAGTCATTGTGGAGCCTATGGCGGGTTCGACGGGCGTCATCGCGCCGCCCAAGGGCTATCTGCAAAAATTGCGGGCGATCTGCGACAAACACGGAATCCTGCTGATTTTCGACGAGGTCATCACAGGCTTCGGGCGCCTGGGCTATTCGTTCGCCGCCGAGCGCTACGGCGTGACGCCCGACTTGCTAACCTTCGCCAAAGGCATCACGTCCGGCACGGTGCCGATGGGCGGCGTCATCGCCCGCAAGGGTATTTACGAGGCCTTCATGAAGGGGCCAGAGCATCTCGTGGAGATGTTCCACGGCTACACTTATTCGGCGCATCCGCTCGCTTGCGCGGCCGGTCTCGCGACGCTCGACGTCTATGAGAAGGAAGGCTTGTTCGAGCGCGCCCGCGCGCTGGAGCCGAAGTGGGCCGACGCGATCCACTCGCTGAAAGGCCTGCCCAATGTCGCCGACATCCGCACGATCGGCCTCGTGGGCGCCATCGACCTCGCGCCGAATTCCGTCGGACCGGGCAAGCGCGGCTTCGAGGCGATGGACGAGGCGTACCACCGGCAGGATCTGCTGATCCGCATCGCCGGCGACACCATCGTTCTGTCGCCCCCGCTGATCATTTCGGACACGCAGGTCGCCGAAGTGACGGATCGCGTGGCGAAGACAATCCGAGCGCTCGGCTAGGATTGGTCGGCCGCGAACATCGTAGACCGCTGCGCCGGCCGCCGACGCGGCGGCTAGGCCAAATGGGCGCGCGCAACGATCGCGTTCGACGAACGATTCCTTGGCGGCGATCCGAAACCCCGATCAGCCCTCGACTTTTTTCGCCAGAATCTGGTCCATCGACCGCGCCGGTTCGGCGCAACCGGCCTCGCCGACAACGCGGGCGGGCACGCCGGCGACCGTCTTGTTGTGCGGCACGTCGCTCAACACGACCGAGCCGGCGGCGACGCGCGCGCAGTGGCCGACTTCGATATTGCCGATAATCGACGCGCCCGCGCCAAGCAGAACGCCGTGACGAATCTTGGGATGGCGGTCGCCGCGCTCCTTGCCGGTGCCGCCCAGCGTCACGCCGTGCAAGATCGACACGTCGTCTTCGATGACGGCGGTCGCGCCGACGACCAGCCCGGTGGCGTGGTCGAGGAAAATGCCCTTCCCGAGCTTCGCGGCGGGATTGATGTCGGTCTGGAACACCTCCGACGAACGGCTTTGAAGCCACAACGCGAAGTCCATCCGCCCCCGCCTGAACAGGGCGTGGGCGAGCCGATGCGTCTGAAGGGCGTGGAAGCCCTTGAAATAAAGCAGAGGCTCGATGAAGCGCATGCAGGCGGGGTCGCGGTCGACGACGGCGGTGAGGTCGGCGCGAAAGGCTTCGCCAATCGAGGGATCGCGCGAAATTTCGTCCATGAACGCGTGGCGCACCAGGTCGCCTGGCACATCCTGATGATCCAGTCTGGCGGCGACGCGGTGCACGATCGCGCTTTCCAGCGTGTCGTGGTTGAGAACGCTGGCCATCACAAAGCCGGCGAGCTCTGGCTCGCGTCGCACCGATTCCTCGGCCTCGACGCGGATTTGGGTAAACACGGGATCGATTTTGCCGAACCCAATGACGCGGGCGGAATGGGTCGCCATCGCTGTTGCTCCTGATGCGTGGAAATATCTACCATATTCACGTCGGCGAAGCGACGGTTGCCGCTGTCGGCGGCGACGCGGTTGGTTAACGCGCCGCGCGTCAAGAACGATCCTGTAGGAACTCCAACACGCCTTGTTTGAAGACCTTGTCGCCGACCGCGAGATTGTGATCCCTTCCCGGAATATCAAGGGCTCGCGCGCGCGCGTTCAGCGCGGCCAGCTTGCGCGCGTCGCCGGCGATGGCGTCTTTCGTGCCTATCGCCACCAGCACAGGACAGGCGATGCGGCCAACATCCGCTTCGCTCATCGTGTCGCGCGCGCCGCGAATGCAAGCGGAGAGGGCTTCGCGGTCCGCGCCATTGGCGTCCGCGAAGGCCCGGAACATGCGTTGCGTTGGATCGGTCAGGCTTTCCAGCGCCGGCGCGTCCATCGCGTCGGCGATCGCCAACGGCAGGTTGGAGCGCGACACGAGGTGCTGGCCGAGGCCGCCGAGCACGATGGAGCGAACGCGCTCGGGATGTCCCAGCGCTAAAAACGCGGCGATCCGGGCGCCCATGGAGTAGCCCATCACATCGACGCGCTCCAAGCCGAGATGATCGAGAAGCGCAAGCGCGTCGCCCGCCATGTTAGGCAAACCATAAGCCGCGGGATCGTGGGGCTTGTCGCTTTGGCCGTGGCCGCGGTTGTCGATGGCGATCACGCGGCGTCCGGCGCCGGTCAGTGTTTTGACCCAAAGCGTGTTCACCCAATTCACCGCGTGGCTCGACGCGAAGCCGTGAATGAGCAAGATCGGTTCGCCGAGATCGTCCGTCGTGGGCGCGGCGTCGATATAAGCGAGGCGAAGGCCATCACGAGTGAAAAAACGCATGGGTTTCGTGGGTTCTGGACTGAAGGCGAAAGGCGCGGGGCGGAGCTTGTCTTATAGGCGAAATTTTGGAAACCAGCCCACGCGAAACTGTCGCTTATCGACATGACAACGCGATTATTCTCCGTTCACCGCGTTCTCCAGCACTTTCTTCACCTCCGGGTCGAGCGCCCGCACGCGCGCGAAAAGCGGTTCCAACTCCGCCGGCGCCACAAGGTCGGCGTTTTCCGACGTCACGCGCTTGAACTCGGCCTGAAACTCCGGGTCGGCCGCGACCTGCGCGATCGCCTTGCGCATGGTTTGCGCCGCCTCCGCCGGCGCCGCCGGATTGAACACCATCGCGCGCTGAAGTTTGCTGCCAATGTCGTTTAGGATCAGCATCGCCTCGGCCTTTGGCCCGCTTGGCGGCTTGCCAAAGGCCGCCTGGTAGAAATCCTCGAATATCGGAATTCCCTGTTTCACCAGGTTTTCGTTGCCGCCCGGCTTGCCGTCCGCGCCGATGATCGAATACTGGAAATACGCCATCCCGATGCCGGGCGTGATGATCTGCGGGATGGCCTGCGTGGTGAAACCGGGAAGCGAGGACACGGTGAAATTCACCTCGCCCTGGATCATCGCCTTGTTGATGTCGGCGGTCGCGGGAAAGCCCGTCACGAGCTGGTAGGGAATCCCCATGATCTCCGCGGCCAGGCGCAGGCGCGTATCGACGGACGACGCCTTTGAATAGCCGCCGAGAAACAGCTTTGTCGCCTTGCCGAGGTCGGCCGGCTTGCTCATTCCCGGCGGAATGTCCTTGCGGCCGTATGCGATGTTCCAGCCCCGCGCGCCCGCCACATAGGTGAAATCCGGAATTTTCATTTTGAGCGCGGGATTGTCGACGAGCGAATCCGTCGCGCTGACGGTGAAATAGCCCATCGTGTAGCCGTCCGGCTTCGCGCCCAGGCCCAATCCCAGAACGTTCAGGCCGTTGATGCCGCCGGCGCCGGGCGCGTTCTGGATAATGACGCTGGGATTGCCGGGGATGTATTTCGGCAGGAAGCGTTGATAGACGCGCGCCTCCGTGTCGGCGTTGCCGCCAACGCCGTAGTTGACGAGCAGCGTGAGGGTCTTGTCCTTGTAAAATTGCGCGCGCGCCGGGGCCGCGGCTCCGAAGGCGACGAAAAGCGCGCAGGCGAACGCGCCTTGCTTTGCTGAGCTCATTGACCCCTCCCGACGCGCGTTGACGCGGTTCGACTATTCCACAAACGTTTCGAGCAGATCAACTGGGTCGCCGAACCTGCTCGCGGCGGCGACAACCTGCGGATCGCGCAGCGCCATCAGGAAGCCGTTGTCGATCAGCGTCCGGTCGCCGACTTTCACCGTCATGTCGAAAACGACGCAGTCCTGGTGGGTATGTGGCTCTTCCCACTTCGGCACGCGGCGCGCGAGCCATTGCGAGGCCTTTTGACTGTCGGTGCCGAAATGCAGCGCGCCCGGCGCGTTGGAGCCGGCGGGATAAGCCTTGAAGCGTGGATATTTCGGATTGAAGCCGCATCCCAATTCGTGCAGACGCGCGTCGCGGCCGACGAGCATGTCGCGGAGGATTTCGGCGTCGAGCGACTTGCCGCGCACCTTCACGACCAAGTCGTCCTTGTATTCGATCGCGATTTTTTCTTCGAATGGCTTGTCGAAGCCAATCGCCCATTGCGGGAAAACAACTCCTTGCATGTCGCCATGCTTCTCGCTGTTCCTGCCGAAGGCGTTGCGGTCGTATATGTTGGGTCCATGCGTCGGCATGTAGTGGACGTAGCAGCCATCCTGATCGCCTTTGTCCTGGCCCTGCCAACGGTTGTTGGCGTGCAGGTTTTTGACCATGTCCGGCGTGAATTTGATCGAGAGGTCGCTGCCGCGGGGGCATGAAAACGTCATGTCGAAATCGTGGTCCGTCGGATATATGCGGGCCGTGGCGCGAACGATTTCCCCGACGAGATCAACGGGAAAACGCGCTTGCGGCGTATGCAGCAGATCGAGATTGCGGAAATAGGTTATCTTGATCCAGCGTTGGCCCTTTTCGCGCCGCAGCTTGATGAACAGGGGGTCGTTGACCGAGCAAAACCAACTCGAAACGACGAAGGTCGCCTTCTCGATCAGCGCGCGGCATTCCGGAGGGCAGGAGGCGACTTGCGTCGATGGCGCCATGAATTCGCGCGGCTCGACGCCGCGCGACCGCGCCACGCCGGAAATCGCGTCGACGACGCGCCGGTCGAGCAGCGGGTCGGTCAAAAACAGGACCTCGTCCGTCGGCCTGACGGCGAAAACCGAAATCATGTTGTCGATGGCCTGGAAATAATTGCGCGTCTCGGTCGACGGCAACATGCCGGTCGCCGGCATGGCCGTGGACCACTCCGACCGCAGGATGTCGTCGCGGGACGGTGGCTTGAAAGACATTGCGTTCCTCCGAAACAGCGTTGTTGAAAGCCATGTTAGCAGGTTGCCGCGAAAGCCCAAATCCAAGCCGCGACGTCGTCCACGCCACCCGGGCGCCGCCAACGCCATCGTTGAGATTAGCCATCGGCCATGGGGCTCTGAAATAGTCCCTTTCGTCGCGGAAGAGATGGGAATAGGATCGCATGGCGACACTCCGCGGGGCTTTCCGTCTCCTTGCCGACCGTGGATCGGAGAGGATGTCGCGTTTCGCGTTCGACGACCGGACTGTTTAACTGGAGCAATTCAATGCGCGTGGCCGCACTTTCGCTGACAGCCCTCCTCGCGGCGACGGCGCCGCTTGTCGCGCAGACCTATCCCGACCATCCCGTGCGCGTGACGATTCCGTTCGCGCCAGGCGGCATCGCCGATATCACCTCGCGCATCCTCGCCGACCAGCTGTCGAAAAAACTGGGTCAGAATTTCGTTGTCGACAATCAACAAAGCCCTGGCGGCATCACGGCGGCGCGCGCGGCGCTCGCGGGCGGCAAGGATGGCTACACGTTGACGCTCTTCACCAACGGCACGGCGATCAGCGTCGGAATGTTCAACAACCTGCGCTATGATCCATTGACCGAATTCCAGCCGATATCCGGCATCGGCTATTTTGATTTCGCTTTCGCCACCGCGGGCGACAGCCCCTACAAGACCTTGGCCGATTTCCTGAAGGCGGCGAAAGAGAAGCCAGGCGCGCTGAACATCGGCACTGTCGCCATCGGCAGCACGCAGCAGCTCTCGGCCGAGCTTTTCAAAAGCATGGCTGGAATCGACGCGCGCGTCGTGCCCTACCGCACGACGCCCGAATTGATCGTCGCCACCATGCGCGGCGATGTCGCGATGATGGTGGATTCGCCGGCCTCGATGAAGGGAAACCTGGACGACGGCAAGCTGCGGGCTCTGGCGATTTCCGGCGCGCAACATTCGGAATATTTGCCGGGAGCGCCAAGCGTCGCGGAAGCCGGCGTTCCGGGTTTCGACGTGCCCTCGTGGAACGCCCTGTTCGCGCCCGCCGGCGTGGCGGCCCCGATAATCGCGACCTTGAACAAAGCGATGCGCGAGGTTTTGGCGGCGCCCGACACCAAGAAGCAGATGTTCGATGTGGGCATCACCGCTTATCCGACCACGCCGGAGGAGATGGGCGCCAAGCTCAAGAGCGAAATCGAGCGTTGGAAGGGCGTCATCGCAAAGGCGGGCATCGAGAAACAATAGCCGGGTGGGCGGACATCCCGATTTGGTTCTATCCCAGATACTACACCGAAATCACCAACCTGGAGACGCCGACATGGGCGCGGAGAAAATCATAGTCACGCCTTGCACGCCCCACGTTGGCGCGGAAATCGGCGGCGTAGATTTGACCAAGCCGCTGAGCGACAGCCAGCGCGCGCAGGTTCACGACGCGTTTCTGAAGCACGGCGTGGTTTTCTTTCGCGAGCAGGACATCGGCTTCGAGGATCAGATGCGCCTCGCCGGCTACTTTGGCCACGTTCACATTCACGTTGGCGGCGAAGGCACCGCTTCGAAACCGGCGCCCGGGTTCCCTGCCATTCGAGCGCAGCATTTCGACAAAAATTCCAAACGCATTTCAGGCGAGGTCTGGCATTCCGACCAGAGTTGCGCGGATATCCCACCCGATGGATCGATCCTCATCCAGAAAATTTTGCCGCCCGATGGCGGCGGCGACACGCTTTTCGCCAGCGCCTACGCAGCGTACGAGGCGTTGTCTCCGGCGATGAAGGCCTTTCTTGAAACGCTGACCGCGGAGCATGACGGCGCCAAGCTCTTCGACAAGGCGGGGACGACTGTTTATCCGAAGGCGGTTCACCCGGTTGTGACCACGCATCCCGAGACGGGGCGCAAGCTGCTGTTCGTCAACGCCGGGTTCACGACGCGCGTCGTCGAACTCGCGCGCGACGAGAGCGACGCGTTGCTGAAGCACCTGTTCGACCATATCGCCAAGCCACATTGGCAGATGCGGTTCCGCTGGCGGCCGAATTCGATCGCCTTCTGGGACAATCGCTGCACCCAGCATTTCGCCATTTGGGACTATTGGCCAAACGTGCGGTCGGGATATCGCGTGCAATTCGAAGGCACGGTCCGCCCCTCGCGGGGATGATTTTCAGCCTCGCGCGAGCTCGGCCGTGGATTTCCCGCGGCGTCGTGGCCCGCGCGACGTTGGCTTGTGATGAAAACCGCGCGGCTGTCACAGCGGCTCGTATTGCAGCTTGGTGAAAATGTTCGCCCAGTTGTCGCGCTCGGCCTTTTCAAAGGCGGCGATCGATTCCGGCGTGCCCGCCCCGCCGCGAATCGTCACGCCATAGGCTTTCAGCCGATTGACATAGCTGTCTTCCTTCACGATGGGATCTATGGCGCGGTTGAGTTTTTGAACGATGTCCGCAGGCGTTCCAGTCGGCGCGAAAACAATCGAAAAGCCCTGCGCGCGGTAGCCTGGCAGGGTCTCGGCTATCGCTGGAACGTCGTCGTGTCCGGCGACGCGTTGCGCGGAGGTGACGCCGAGGGCGCGCAACTCGCCGCTTTCGAGATGGGCTTGCATCTCGTCGAAGGTCGAAATCACAACCGGCACGCGGCCGGAAATGGTGTCTTGCAACAACGAGCCCACATCCTTGTAGGGGATCGCCGTCATGTCGACGCCGGCGAGCTTGTTGAACCACAATCCGACCAGCGTTGTGACGCCGATTTGCGTGAAGCCGTAGGTCAGCTTTCCAGGTTCGGATTTCGCGAGCGCGATCAACTCGGCGACGCTCGTGGCTTTGACGGAAGGATGAACCGCTATCACGAAGGAGTTCGAGTCCGACAACATCGCGACGGGCGTGAAATCCTTGTCGGGATCGTAGGGTAGCGACTTGAACATCCATTTGTCGGTGGCGACCACGGAAAGTCCGCCGAGATAATAGGTGTAGCCGTCGGCCGGCGAATGGGCGCCGCGCGCGGCCGCGATCAGGCCTCCACCGCCAGCGACGTTCTCGACGACGGCGCCTTGGCCCAGCGTCGCGCCCAGCTTTTCGCCGACGATGCGGGCGGTCATATCCGGTTGCGAACCCGCGGGCGTGCCGACAATGAAGCGCAGCGGCCTTGTCGGCCATTCCGCGCACGAGGCCCCGCCGGCGCTCGCTGTCAAAGCGGCGATGGCCGCTACCAAAAGAGCGCGCATTCTTCCCCCCATCGACGCCAGCGCGTCGCAAACAGCAAAGGTCGATCGTCGCGAATTGTGAAATCAATCATACACGCCAAGCGAGGCGACGCGACTCGCTCGCGAGGGTTTCGGATGGTTCTTCGCCGCCGCGCCGCCGTCAACGCCCGGTGAAGACAGGTCGCCGCTTTTCCATGAAGGCCCGGCGGCCCTCCTGAAAATCCGTCGAATTCGCGCACGCCTCCGCGAGCCGGCGGCACTTGTCCAAATCGACGTGGCGCATCTGGTCGGCGACTTCGTTGATCACGATTTTCGAGGCGGCTGTCGATAGCGGCGCGTTGTCGGCGATGGCGGCGACATAATCGGCGAAGAAAGAGTCGAATTCGGCGGCCGGAACCACGCGGTGCACGAGTCCGATGGCCGCGGCCTCCGCCGCCGGATAGCGCCGCGCCGTAACAAGGATTTCCTTTAGCCGCGCGGGGCCGACGATGTCGTTTAGCCAGGCGATGAAGTCGGCGCGGTAAGCGATCCCAAGACGCCCGGCGGGAATGGCGAAAAGACTGTCGTCGGACGCGACGCGCAGGTCGCAGGCCGCCGCCAGGCCCATGCCGCCGCCAAAGCAAAAACCGCGGATGCGCGCGATGGTGGGCTTCGGGAATTCGCGGACGCGCGTGTACATTTGCGACGACACTTTGCTGTAGCGCGCGGCTGTCTCCGCGTCCTTGCGCACCTTTTCGAATTCGGAAATGTCGGCGCCCGAAATAAACGACTTGTCGCCGGCGCCCCGCACGACGAGCATGCGCACGTCGGGATTGGCGGCGAATTCGTCCAGCAGGTCGGCGGCTTGTTGCGACATGGCGACCGAAATCGCGTTGCGCCGGGGCTCGTTGTCGAACAACAGCTCGGCCACCCCGTTTTCGATGGAGCCAACCACCTTCCCCGGCGCTTTTTCAGTGCTCACGGCGTTCTCCCGACGTATCCAGCGACAAGTGTAGAGAGCGGCGACAAATCCCGCAACGAGCCGCCATCCGGGAACTCGATTTTAAAGTTCCCCGCGTTGGTCCATTCTCGTTATCGCGAGCGTCAAAGCGAAATTCGCGGGTCGACGTCTATTCAGTCCGCGATTGTGGCGCCACGAAAACCTGGCCTGGGAATATCAAATCGGGATCTCGAATCTGCGCGGCGTTGGCTTCGTAAATCTGAGTGTAGCGGATTCCTTCCCCGAAGACCTTTCGGCTGATGCGCCACAGACTGTCGCCGCGCTCCACCTTGACCGACCGCATGTCGGAAACAACGGCGGCGTCCGGAGTGGAAGCGTCAGCCACAGTTTGGGTTGTCGGCGCGGCTGTCGGCCGCGCGTCGGCGGCGGCTTTGTTCGTGGCTGTGTAGTCGAACGGCGCCTCCGCCCGGCTCTCGACCTTGCCACCGCCCTTTTTCACGGCGTCGGCGCGGATTTCGTAATGGCCGGGCGCCATGCCGTGTTCGACGCGCAGCGACCATTCGCCGGATGAATTGGCCTCGACCGGCGCCACGAACGAATTATTGAGATAGAGATTGACGGACGCGCCCGGCTTCGCGACGCCGGAGGCCATGAACGCGCCATCACCCCCCGTTTCCACCGTTTTTATGGAAACGGATCCGGACGCCGCTCTTTTGTCGCCAAGCACTTTCGTCGGTTCTTTGGCTTGCGCAAGCGCGGCCAATACGTGTTCGCCGGCTTGGCGTGGCACGACGGACGCGACGGTTTGCTCGGAGACAATCGAATGGGCGGCGTCGCCCGCGCGGAGCGAGAGCAATTGGTCGCCCGGCTTCAAATCCGGCGGCAAAATGACGAATTGGCCGTTGGCGTCGGATTTCGCCTCGCCGATTTGTTCGCCCTTGTTTAAAAGCGCGACAACAGTGTTGGGCGCGGCGCGGCCCGCGATCACGGCGGAGCCCGAAGGTTCGACCCGCACGACATCGAATTGTGGACGGACCGGCGGCGGAACATTTTCGGAAAGCGGTTCGGCGCCGCTGGTGGCGACCGACGGTTGCGGGGCGGCGGCGGGCTCAAAACGGCCGGTCGAGACGGCATATCCCAAAACGCCCGCCACCGCGACGCTTGTCGCGGCGCCGCCCGTCCACAGGATGTTCTTGGAGAGCGTGAGCATTGAATCACCCGATTTGCAGGCAAATTTTCAGCCACAATAGAGCTACATCCGGGCAAAAGCCATATGATTGACGCCGAGTACCCGCGCGATTCGGGCTAGCCAACCAAGTCGAAAGGAGACGACGCGCTTGATAAAAAACATATGCGTCTATTGTGGTTCTTCCAAAGGCCGCGATCCGCGCTTCGAAGCGGCCGCGTCCGAGCTTGGCCGCGACATGGCCGCCGCGGGCGTCGGGCTGGTTTACGGCGGCGGGAACAACGGTCTGATGGGCGTGGTCGCGAGGGCGACGCTTGAAGGCGGCGGACGTGTCCGCGGCGTGATTCCGGAATTCCTGAAACAGCGGGAATCCATGTTGGACGGCGCGCAGGAGCTTGTCGTCGTGCCCGATATGCACACGCGCAAGCGCATGATGTTCGAAGCCGCCGACGCGTTTGTCGCGTTGCCGGGCGGCGTTGGCACATTGGAGGAACTCGTCGAGCAATTGACGTGGGCGCAACTGGGCCGGCACGGCAAGCCAGTCCTGATTCTGGACGTCGCGGGCTTCTGGCGGCCGTTGCTAAGCCTGTTCGCGCATATGCGCGATTTCGGCTTCATCCACGGCGATCTCGAAATACGATATCTGGTCGCCGAACGCGCCACCGACGTCCTGCCAATGCTTGAAGCCGCTCACACGCGCGAACTGGCGCGGCGACACTCCGACAGCGCGCCGATCGAGAGGCTTTGACCGCTCTCGTAATTCGCGGATCGTGTCTCGATTTGCGGTTGGGAATGTTTTGAAACTATAATCGTCTGACCATTTTGGAGGATAACCCGTGCGTGATTTGAAAATTGTCGCGGCTTTCGTCGGTGTTGCGGCGCTTCTTTCTGTTTCCACTTTAGCCCTTGCGCAAGGCGTCCCCACCGGTATTCCCGGCGTCACTGGCGTACCGGTCGCGCCCTCGGTGCCGAGCGTCCCATCGACTCCAAGCCTCGGCCAGGGCGCGGCGGCGGCCGCCGCGGCCCAGCAGGCGGCCCAAGGCGCCGGCGATCAGGACCCGGCCGCCCCCGCGCCAAAGAAAAAGGCGAAGAAGAAGCGCGTGAAAAAAGTGGCCAAAAACGCCAATCCGAAAGCCGGGCCGGGCCAGGTTCTCGTGGCCAACGAACACGCCGCCGGGTTGAAACAGCTAGTACTGACTTCGGCGAGCGATCCAAAGAAAACATCGACCATGGCCATGGGCCTACCCGCCGGCGCCAAAATTGTTGGCAAACTGCCGGCGAAGGGTGGCTGCGTTTATACGATCGAAGGCGAATTCGACGACGGGACATCGCTTTCGGCCGACAACGTCGAAGTGTGCAGGGACCGCGCGCTCAATCTGACGGAATAGCCCGTGGAACCGAGCGCGCCGCCGCCTACCGCGCGCCCGACTTGTACAGCCGATAGGTGATCGCGTCGGTCAACGCCTGGAACGAGGCGTCGATTATGTTCGCCGAGACGCCCACCGTCGACCAAGTCTCGTCCCCGCCATCGCCGAATTCGACGAGCACGCGGGTCACGGCGTCCGTGCCGCCTTGGAACACGCGGACGCGATAATCCTTCAACACCATTTTCTCGATCAGCTTCTGATACTTGCCGAGGTCTTTGCGCAGAGCGAGGTCGAGCGCGTTGACCGGGCCGTTGCCTTCGGCCGCGGAGATCAGCGTTTCGCCGTCGACGACGACCTTGACGACGGCTTCCGACATGCTGGCGAGTTCGCCCGCCGCGTCGGTGAGGTATTCGACGTTGACGCGGAAACGCTCGATGTCGAAGTAGCGCGGCACCTCGCCGAGCGCGCGGCGGGCGAGCAATTCGAACGAGGCGTCGGCGCCCTCGTAGGCGTAGCCGAGCGCCTCTTTTTCCTTGATCTCGTCGAGGATGCGCCCGACGCGCGGATCGTCTTTGCCAACCGGCACGCCGAGCCTTTCAAGTTCGGAAAGGATGTTGGATTTTCCCGCTTGGTCCGACACCAGAACCCGGCGCGAATTGCCGACGCTTTCGGGCGGCACGTGCTCGTAGGTGCGCGGATCCTTGACGACGGCCGACGCGTGAATGCCGGCCTTTGTCGCGAAAGCCGACGCGCCGACATAGGGCGCGTGGCGATTTGGCGCCCGGTTCAGCAATTCGTCGAGCGTGTGGCTGATTTTCGACAGGCCGGCGAGCTTCTCAAGCGTCACGCCGATCTCGAAGCGTTCGGCGTATTCCGGCTTCAGCAGCAGGGTGGGAATGATCGACACGAGATTCGCGTTGCCGCAACGCTCGCCGAGTCCGTTGAGCGTGCCCTGTATGTGCCGAGCGCCGGCGCGCAACGCCGCGAGCGAATTCGCCACCGCGTTCTCTGTGTCGTTGTGCGTGTGGATGCCGAGGTTCGCTCCTGGCACGCGCGCCGCGACTTCGCCGACAATGCGCTCGACTTCGTGCGGAAGCGAGCCGCCGTTGGTGTCGCACAGCACGATCCAACGCGCGCCGGCCGCCAGAGCCGCGGTCGCGCATCGCAGCGCGTATTCGGGGTTGGCTTTGTAGCCGTCGAAGAAATGTTCGCAGTCCAAAACCGCCTCGCGGCCGTTGGCGGCGGCGTAGCGGATGGAATCCGAGATCGAGTCGAGGTTTTCATCGAGCGTGCAGCCGAGCGCGACGCGGACGTGATAGTCCCAGGTCTTCGCCACGAAAACGATGGTGTCGGCCTTCGCTTCCATCAGCGCCGCGACGCCGGGATCGTTCGCCGCCGAGCGGCCGGCGCGCTTGGTCATGCCGAAGGCGGCGAAGCGCGCGGACTTCGTGCGCTTCTTGCCGAAGAATTCGGTGTCGAGGGGATTGGCGCCGGGATAGCCGCCTTCCACGTAGTCGACGCCGAGCTCGTCGAGCAGGCGCGCGATGTGGCGCTTGTCGTCGAGGGAGAAATCGACGCCCGTGGTTTGCGCGCCGTCGCGCAAAGTGGTGTCGAACAAAACAACGCGTTCGCGAGCCATGTCACACATATCCCAGCGCGCGCGCGACGATCGCTATCGCGATCAGCAACACGCAGATTTTCAAGACGAGGTAATAGAGCCAGCGCCGGGGAAACGGCAGCGTGGTTTTCCAGGTCGGTTCAGGTTCGGTCATCGCCGCGTCCCTTTCATTGCAGGGTCCGGGTCGGCGGCTCGCCGATGGCGGCGTCCTTGGTCATGGTGGTGTTCGCCAGCCATTCGTCGCCGACCGAGGCGACGTTGCGCGTGCGCGGAATGTAGCCGCGGCCGAGAAAGAATGGCTTTGCCGTGTCGCTGGCGTCCGTGGTCAGCTTCTTTGCGCCGCGCGCGAACGCGAGCTTTTCCAGCGCGTCGACGAGCATGGTCGCGACGCCGGCGCGGCTTTGGTCCGGATGGACGTAAAGCATGTCGATGGCGTCCGCGCCCTTGAGCGTCGCGAAGCCGACGGGCTCGCCCGCGATGGTGGCGACCAGCGTCAACCCCGCCGCAAGCTTCTTGCGGAAGGACTCGGTGTCGTCGGACACACCCATCCACGCCGCCCGTTGGGCCTCGGAATAGTCCTCTTCCGCGAGGATTTCGATCGCCGCGCAGAAAATGTCGGCGAGGCGGGCGGTGTCGGCGGGGAGTAAGGGGCGCAGGGCGGGTTTTGGCGCGCGAGGGGCGTCGCTCATCGTTTGATCTCCCACGTCGTGGTGCCGTCCTTGTTGTCCTTCAAGACGACGCCCATGGCGGCGAGTTCGTCGCGGATGCGGTCGGATTCAGACCAGTTTCTGGCTTTGCGGGCGTCAAGGCGGGCGGCGATGAGGGAATTGATATGAGCGGCGTCAACCGCGAAGTCCGCGGAACGCAACGCGCGCCACTGTGTGTTTGTCATGGTGAGCAGGCCGCACAGGTTGGCGGTGGATTTAAGCGTTTCCGCCGGCGGCGAGCTGCCAACCATGGCCGGGTGCGCCAATGCGTGAAGTTTCGACTCAGCGGCCGAAAAATTCAAATCGTCCGCCATCGCGTCAAGAAAATCCGGCGCGATTTGTGAATTTGAGTCGATATCGCCAATGGTCTCGTACCATTTATCCAGCGTCTTCTCCGCCTCTTCCAGCGCCTTGACCGTCCAGTCGATGGGCTGCCGGTAATGCGTGCGCAGCATCGCGAGACGCAACACTTCGCCGGGCCATTTGCGGCCGCCGAACTTCTCCGTGTTCA
>CAIKAR010000071.1 GCA_903825465.1 uncultured Hyphomicrobiales bacterium
CGCTCGAAGAAAACCCGCTGTGGATCCAGGACAACGTGACGCTGACCAGCGTCGGCATCGACATCGGCTCCTCCGGCACGCAGGTCATCTTCTCGAAAATTCACCTGCGCCGCCTCGCCGAAGACATGACCAGCCGCTACTACGTCGTCTCCCGCGACACGCTTTATCTCTCTCCAGTGTCGCTAACGCCCTATTCGAGCGAGACGCGCATCGACGACGACGCGTTGAAGCAAATCGTTCAAGACGCCTATGACGGCGCCGGCGTGAAGCCGGGCGACATCGACGCCGGCGCGGTGATCCTCACCGGCGAGGCGCTGCGGCGTGAAAACGCGCAGGGCATTTCCAAAATGCTGTCGGAACAGGGGGGCGATTTCGTTTGCGCCACCGCCGGCCACCACATGGAATCCATGCTCGCGGCCTATGGCTCGGGCGCGGCGCAGGCCTCGCTCGACTCGAAGCGCCGCGTTCTCAACATCGACATCGGCGGCGGCACCACGAAGCTCGGGCTCGTCGAAGGCGGCCAGTGCAAGACCACGGCCGCGGTGCATATCGGGGGCCGCCTGATGGTCGTTGAAAACGGCCGGCTCGCGCGCCTCGACCCCGCCGGCGCCCACCACGCGCGCCGCGCCGGCTTCGACTGGAAGCTCGGCGACGCCGTCTCCTCCGCCGATCTCGACAAGGTCGCCGACGGAATGGCGGAAACTCTTGTCGCGGCGCTCGCCACGCGCCCCATGCCGCACGATGTCGAGCACCTTTATCTCACCGACCCCATTCTGGATTTCGGCGATGTCGGCGGCATGATGTTTTCGGGCGGCGTCGCCGAATACGTCTACGCCCGCGAGGAGCGCGACTTCGGCGACCTCGGCAAGCGCCTGGGCGCGGCGATAGCGCGGAAAGTCGCGGCGGGACGGCTGCCCTGGCCGCTGCTGCCGGCGCGCGAATGCATCCGCGCGACGGCGCTTGGCGCGTCGGAATATTCGGTGCAGCTGTCGGGCAACACGAGCTATATTTCCAATCCGGGCGTCCTGCTGCCGCGGCGCAATCTCCAGGTGTTGCAGCCCCCCTATGAATTCGGCGACGAGATCGACTCCGAGGCGCTGGGCAAATCGATCGTCGCGCACCGCAAGGCGTTCGAGGTCGAGGACGCGGCCATCGACATCGCGCTCGCCTTCCACTGGAAGGGCACGCCGGAATTCGGCCGCATCTTCGCGCTGGCGAAGGGGGTCGCCGCCGGCATGGCGGACCATATCGCGCAAAAAAAGCCGATCTACGTCATGCTGGACGGCGACATCGCGCAGACGCTCGGCGCGGTGCTGCGCGAGGATTGCAAGGTCGAGAGCGAAATCCTCGTCATCGACGGCGTCATGCTGATGGACTTCGACTACATCGACCTCGGCAAGGTGCGCGTTCCCTCCTACACCGTGCCTGTGACGATCAAGTCGCTTGTCTTCAGCGAGGATCCGCGGGGACCGCGCGCGAAAGAGCGCATCCACCACCGCGAAGAAGAACACCACGACCACGGGCATGACCACGCGCATGGCCACGACCACGGGCATGGCCATCGTCATGGCCACTCGCACGGGCACGACCACGAACACTGAGCGGCGGCAAAACGCCTGATCGCGCCTCGGGAGGGAAGCGGTGACGAGCGTCGGAGGCATCGCGAATCCGCGCGGGAAGGTTGGAGCCTTCCCCGTCGAACCGCGTTTCCTCGGCATGGGCGCCGTAGGCGCCGCGATCGCGTGGCTCGCGCTGGTTCCGCTGGGTTTCCTGTTCTGGCAGAGTTTCATGACGCCGCGCGTCGGCGGCAGGCCCGCGCAATTCACGCTCGGCAATTACGCCGGCGCCTATTCGAGCCCCGACACCCTGCCCCTGCTGGCGAATTCGCTCGCGTTCGCCGCCGGCGCGTCGCTGCTGGCGCTGGCGGTCGGTTCGGCCCTCGCGTGGATCAACGAGCGCACCAACACGCCGTTCAAATCGCTGGTTTACGCGCTGTCGGTGGTGCCGCTGGTCATCCCCGGCATTCTGTTCGTCGTCGCCTGGATCATGCTCGGGAGCCCGAAGATCGGGCTCGTGAATTTGGCTTTTCAAAAAGCCTTCGACGCGGACGGCCCCTTGATCGACATCTATTCGCTGCCGGGCATGATCTTCGTCGATGGACTGCATTATTCGCCCATCGCGTTCCTGCTGATGACGTCCGCCTTCCGCGCCATGGATCCCTCGCTCGAGGAGGCGGCGATGATGAGCGGCGCCTCGATCGGCGGCATCGCGCGGCGGGTGACGTTCACGCTCGCCTGGCCGGCGGTGGCGGCGTCCTTCCTCATCCTGTTCGTGCGCTCGATCGAGTCGTTTGAAACGCCGGCGCTGTTGGGGTTGCCGGTGGGCATCGAGGTCTTCACCTCGGCGATCTACGACGCGATTCACCGCTACCCGAGCGATGTCGGCCTCGCGTCGGCCTACGCGATGACGCTGCTGGCGATCACCTCCTTCGGAGTCTTCTGGCAGTCGCGTATGTCGTCGCGCGGCGGCAGATACGCCACGGTGACAGGCAAGGGATTCCGCCCGCGGCGCATGGACATCGGCCGCTGGCGCTGGGCGGCCGGCGGCTTTTTCCTGCTCTACGCGCTGCTGGTGATCGGCCTGCCGTTTCTGGTTCTGCTGTGGAGCTCGCTGCAGAAATTCTACAGCGCGCCGTCGTGGGCGGCGGCGAAAAACATCACGCCCAAGGCCTATTACGCGGTGCTCGCCTATCCCAACGTCGCCACCGCGATCTGGAACAGCGTCTTCCTCGCGCTGTCCGGCGCGACCATCGTCATGCTGCTGACGGCGGTGGCCTGCTGGATCGTTCACCGCACCAAAACGCGGGGGCGCTGGCTGCTGGACGGCGTCGCCTCCGCGCCGCTGGCGCTGCCGGGGCTTGTGATGGGCCTCGCCATCATGGTCTGCTACCTCGCGCTCGGCGGCGGCGTCTACGGCACGATCTGGATCATGCTGATCGCCTATGTCACGCGCTTCCTGCCCTATGGCATGCGCTACAATTCGACATCGATGATCCAGCTGCACCCCGAACTCGAGGAATCCGCCGCCATGTCAGGCGCCTCGTGGAGCCTGACATTCGGGCGCGTCGTGCTGCCGTTGCTCAAACCGGGCCTTGTCGCGGGGTGGATTTACATCGTCATCGTCTCGGTGAGGGAGTTGTCGAGTTCGATATTGCTCTATAGTCCGGGTACGGAAACCGTGTCCGTCGTGATATGGGAGCTTTGGCAAAACGGCCAATATGTGGAATTGTCGGCGCTGGGGGTCATGCTGATCGCGGCGCTGTTCGTGTTCGTCGTCGCCGCGCAGGCGGTCAGCCGCCAGTTCGGCGTCCGGGAAGTCTAAAACGGGAGGTTAGCCTTATGTTGAGCGTCAAGGGTCTCAACACCGAGTACAAAACGCAGAAGGGCCCGCCGGTCAAAGCCGCCCAGAACGTCGAATTCGAAGCGCCGAAGGGCGTGTTCTTCACCCTGCTCGGACCGTCTGGCTGCGGCAAGACGACCACCCTGCGCTCGATCGCCGGGCTTGAGCGGCCGACCTCCGGCGCCATCGAAGCCAATGGCCGCGTCGTTTATTCGTCGTCGCAGGGCGTCTTCGTGCCGCCGAACAAGCGCAACTTCGGCATGGTGTTCCAGTCGTACGCGATCTGGCCGCACATGACCGTGTTTTCGAACGCCTCCTTCCCGCTGGAAGTGCGCAAGAACAAGCTGCCGAAAGCGCAAATCCGCGAAAAGGTGATGAAGGTCCTCCACGCCGTCGGCCTCGACCATCTCGCCGAGCGCGACGCGACGAAATTGTCCGGCGGCCAGCAGCAGCGGCTGGCGCTGGCCCGCGCGCTGGTGATGGAGCCCGAAATCCTTTTGCTCGACGAGCCCCTGTCGAACCTCGACGCCAAGCTGCGCGAAAAAATGCGCTTCGAACTCAAGCGCATCCAGCGAGAACTCGGTCTGACCACGATCTACGTCACCCACGACCAAGGCGAGGCGCTGGCGCTTTCGCACGAAATCGCGGTGATGAACGAGGGCCGCATCGTGCAGATCGGCAGCCCCCGCGCGATCTACGAGCGCCCCGCCAACCGCTTTGTCGCCGACTTCATTGGCACCACCAACTTCGTCGATGGCGACGTGAAGGGCTTCGACGACCAGACCAAGCTCTGGCGCATGAGCACCCCGATCGGCGATCTGATGGTGTCGAGCGACGCGCCGCTGACGGCCGGCGGCAAGGCCACGCTTTCGATCCGTCCGGAGGACGTTGAATTGACCGAGGAGGCGCCGCCCGCCGGCCGCCTGCTCAATCTCGCCAACGGCGTGGTTGACCAGAAGGTTTTCCTCGGCGATATCGTGGACTTCCAGGTTCGGGTTGGCGACGTCATGTTGCTGTCGCGCGCGCATCCCTCGTTGCGCACGCCGATCGGCGACAAGATCAACATCCGCATGGACCCGATGAAATGCGTGGCGCTGCCGGCCGAGCCGGCGGCCGCCGCGCAGGCCGCCGCCTGAAACAACAACAGAAAGGCACGCCGCATGGCAAAGAACGCGATGGTTTCCGACGAACTCGCCCAGAAATTCGCCACCGAGAAGGACACGCCCTATCTGCGCTGGGTGCGCGACGAGGGGCTGGACATCATCTCCGCCCACTACATCCGCAATTTGCGGACCGTGGAACTGAAGCCCTGGGCGCGCCGCGGCGGCAAGGGCGTCTACATCAACCACGAGGCCTCGCGCACGTCGAACGACTGCTACGTCTGCGAAATTCCCGCCGGCGGCAAGCTCGCGCCGCAGCGCCAGTTGTTCGAGGAAATGGTGCTGGTGCTCGAAGGCCGCGGCTCGACCGTGGTGTGGAACGACGCCGGCGCCAAGATCACCTTCGAGTGGAAGGCCGGCGCGCTCTTCGCCATTCCGCTGAACTGCCATCATCAGTTTTTCAACGGTTCGGGCACGGAGCCCGCGCGCTTCGTCTCCGTGACGAACGCGCCGCCGGTGATCAACCTCTACGAGGACGCGCATTTCGTCTTCAACACGCCCCACGACTTCAAGGAGCGCTTCGCCGGCGAGCCCGATTATTTCGCGGCCAAGGGCGAGCAGCAGGGCTTCAAGCTGACGACGAATTTCGTGCCGGACGCGCCGAACATTCCGCTCATCACGGCCAAGGAGCGCGGCGCCGGCGGCGGCCACATCCGCTTCAACATGGCCAAGGGCTCGATGAACTCGCACATCTCGCAGTTCCCGATCGGCACCTACAAGAAGGGCCACGCCCACGGCCCAGGCGCGCATGTCATTATCCTGGGCGGCCAGGGCTATTCGCTGATGTGGCCCGAGGGCGAGGAGCCCCGGCGCTACGACTGGGAAATCGGCACCATGATCGTGCCGCCGAACATGTGGTTCCACCAGCACTTCAACACCGGCACGACGCCGTCGCGCTACCTCGCGTTCAAGCACGAGGTCGTCTCGATCCGCAACAGCCAGGGCGTGCCGAAAGCGTGGATTTCCAAGCGCGTCGGCGGCGACCAGATCGACTACGCCGACGAGGCGCCGAAGATTCAGTCGCTGTTCAAGGAAGAACTCGCCAAGGTCGGCCTGACAACGAAAATGGAAGACGCCTACAAGGACGAATTGGCGACGCTGCCGCCGAAGGTGGCGTAAGGTAGAAAGCCCGCGCCGCGCGCGCCTCTCTCCGCTCGCGGGGAGAGGGCCGTCGGCGCTATCTTGAATATCTTCGGCGCCGTCTCATCCGGCCTTCGGTCACCTTCTCCCGCAGGCGGGGAAAAGGCGCCACCCCGCCGAGGCGGCGACAAAACCAATGGAGGATCCATGGCCAAGAACGCAGTCGTGTCGGACGAACTGGCGGGCAAATTCGCCACCGAAAAAGACACGCCCTATCTCGCCTTCGTGCGCAAGGAAGGGCTCGACGTCATTTCGGCGCAATATGTGCCCGACCTCAAGACGGTGGAACTCAAGCCTTGGGCGCGGCGCGGCGGCAGCGGCGTCTACGTCAACCACGACGCCTCGCGCACCTCGAACGACTGCTACGTTTGCGAGATTCCCGCCGGCGGCAAGCTCAACCCGCAACGCCAGCTCTACGAGGAGATGATCCTCGTGCTCGACGGCCGCGGCTCCACGACCGTGTGGAACGACAAGGGCGCGCGCATGACCTTCGAATGGAAGGCCGGCGCCATCTTCGCCATTCCGTTGAACTGCCACCACCAGCATTTCAACGGTTCGGGCCAACAGCCCGCGCGCTATGTCGGCGTCACGTTTCTGCCGTCGGTGCTGAACATGTACGGCGACGAGGGCTTCGTGTTCGACACGAAGTACGACTTCGTCAACCGCTTCAACGGCGAGCCCGACTATTTCGCCAACAAGGGCGAGCAGAAGGGCTTCTTGCTGACGACGAATTTCGTGCCCGACGCGGTCAACCTGCCGTTGATCGCGGCCAAGGAGCGCGGCGCCGGCGGCGGCCACATCCGCTTCAACATGGCGAAGGGCTCGATGGCGAGCCATATCTCGCAGTTCCCCGTCGGCACTTACAAGAAGGGCCACGCGCACGGCCCCGGCGCGCATGTCATCGTGCTCAGCGGCGAGGGCTATTCGCTGATGTGGCCGGAGGGCGAGGAACCCAAGCGCTACGACTGGAAGCCGGGCACGCTGATCGTGCCGCCGAACGCGACCTTCCATCAGCATTTCAACACCGGTCCGACGCCGGCGCGCTACCTCGCGTTCAAGCATTCCTCGCCGCGCAACGCGCAGGGCGTGCCGATGTCGTGGATTTCCCGCCGCGTCGGCGGCAACCAGATCGACTACGCCGACGAAACGCCGGCCATGCGCGCCATGTACGAAGAGGCGCTGGCGAAACACGGCCTCAAGCCCAACATGAGCGACGCCTACGAAAAGGAACTTGAGACCTTGCCGCCATTGGTCGCGTGAGGGAGAGCGTCTCCCCCTCCCTAAAAACGGAGAAGGAGACCCGCGCCGCGGCGATGCCAGATCCCCACTCCCTGACGGACCACGCGATGGGCGCCCTCGCCGCTCACCAGCACGGCGACGGCGAATTCGACCACGACCACGACGGCGATTTTTATCTCGACGCCCAATCGAAATCGCTTGAATCCGTCGAGATGGTCTCGATTGGCGTCGATATTGGCTCGTCCAGCGCGCAAGTGGCGTTCTCGAAAATCGTCATGCGGGGGCCCGGCGAGCACCGCGCCTTGCGCGGCCGCCCCAAGGACCGCCAGACGCTGTATCTTTCTCCCATCGCGCCGACGCCGTTCCGCGACGACGGAAGCATCGACGAGACCAGGCTGCGCGCCATTCTCGACAGCGCTTTCGCCGCGGCGAAGCTGACGCCCGACGACATCGAAACCGGCGCTGTCGTCCTCACCGGCGAAGCCGCCGCGCGCGCCAACGCGGAAGCCATAGCCCACGTCGTCTCGGAAGATGTCGGCGACCTCGTCTGCGCGGCCGCCGGCCACCACATGGAGGCGTTGTTGGCGGCGCATGGGTCGGGCGCCGTCGATTATTCGCGGCGCGAAGGCGGCAAAAAAATCCTGCTGATCGACATCGGCGGCGCCACAACCAAATTCGCTTTCATCGACGCGGGAAACGTGATGGCGACGGCGGCGCTCGCCGCCGGCGGACGCCTGATCGTCATCGACAAGTCGAACGTCGTCGCGCGCATTGACGCGGCGGGCGCGGAATTCGCGCGCCGCGCCGGCTTCGACTGGCGCGTCGGCGACGCGATCGATCCCCGCGCGCGCGCCGATATCTGCGAACTCATGGCGAACGCCATCGTGGAGGTCGCCGCCGGCGAAACATCGGACGCGACACGCGCGCTGTTTCTCACCGATCCCCTGCCGCCGCCGCCGGCGATCGACGCGGCGATGTTTTCCGGCGGCGTCGGCGAATATGTTTACGCGCGCGAAAAGCGCGATTTCGGCGACCTCGGCCGCGCGCTGGGCCAGGCGTTGCGCGCGCGCCTCGACGCGGGGGCGTTGCCATTTTCGCTCGCGCCGCCGGGCGAATGCATCCGGGCCACCGTGCTCGGCGCGTCGGAGCACAGCGTCCAGCTCAGCGGCGACACCATCTTCATCTCGTCGCACGCCGCGCTGTTGCCGGTCCGCGGCCTCGCCGTCCTGCGGCCGCCGCTCGATCTCGCCGGCGACATCGCGGCCGGGGAAGTCGCGGCGGAGATCGCGCGCCATCGCGCCGCGTTCGGGAAGACCGATCCATTGGAGAAAATCGCGCTGTCGCTGCCGTGGCGCGGAGCGCCGGAATACGCGCGCGCCCGCGCGTTGTGCGAAGGCGTCGCCGCCGGCCTCGCCGACATGATCGCCGCGCGGACGCCGATTTACATCGTGGCCGAAGGCGACATCGCGCTAACGCTGGGCGCGATATTGAAACGCGACATGGTCTTGGCGAGCGACGTCCTGGTGGTCGATGGGATAGCCGCGCGGACATTCGACTTCGTCGATATCGGCCGTCTGCGCATGCCGTCGCACACGGTTCCGGTGACGATCAAGTCGCTGCTGTTCGGAGGCCCCGGCGATCGCGGCGACGCCCGATCGAAGCCATCCGTTACGATATAACATCCGCGCGTCGGCGACGACGAACGCCGAAAAACCCATGTTCCAAAGCGACAATTGAATAACGCCAAGGCCGCGATTCGCGTCTAGGCAATTCGCGGCGTTTCTGGCATAAACCCGGCTTGCGCGCCGCCTTTTCCGGGGGAATGGGCGGCGCGACTGTGCACAGGGTGGGAATTCGTTCATGGATATTCTGCACGCGGCGGGCGCGGCGTTCCTGATTATGATCGATCCGGCGCGCCTCGCCATTCTCTTCGGCGGCGTTTGCATGGGCCTGTCGCTGGGCATTTTGCCGGGCATCGGCGGCGTCGCGGGCATCGCGCTTTTGCTGCCGTTCACCTACAGCATGGATCCAGCCACCGCGATGGCGCTGCTGCTCGGCCTCGCGTCGACATCGACGACCGCCGATCCCATTTCGGCCATCGTGCTGGGCGCTCCCGGCCACGCCGCCTCGGCCGCGACGGCGCTCGATGGTTTCCCCATGACAAAGCGCGGCGAAGGCGGACGCGCGCTCGGCGCGGCCTACATGTCGGCGCTGATGGGCGGCCTGTTCGGCGCCACTTTGATGGGGATCACCCTGCCGATCATGCGTCCGTTGATCCTCTTCATCGGCTCGCCGGAGTTGCTGGGCCTCGCGGTGTTCGGCATCTCGATGGTGTCGGTGCTGTCGGGCAACACGCCGTTGCGCGGCCTCACCGCCGCCTGCTTCGGCATGATGCTGGCGATGATCGGCTCCGATCCGCAAACCGGCACGCTGCGCTGGACGATGGACAGCCTCTATCTGTGGGAAGGCTTGCCGCTCGTGCCGTTGACGCTCGGCGTCTTCGCGCTGCCTGAATTGTGCGACCTCCTCGTCGCGCGCCAGGCGGTGGTCAAATCCGATCAATTGATGGACACGCGCGAAGGGCTGCTGGCCGGCGTCAGGGATTGCTTCACCCATTGGTGGCTGGTTCTGCGTTGCGCCTGGATGGGCTCGGCGCTGGGCGCCATCCCGGGCATTTCCGCCTCCGTCATCGACTGGATTTCATACGGCCACGCGCTGAAGACGGAACACGGCGCGGCGCAAACCTTCGGCCGCGGCGACGTGCGCGGCGTCATCGCGGCGGAAAGCGCGACGAACTCGCGCGAGGGCGGCGCGCTGGTGCCGACAGTCGTGTTCGGCGTGCCCTCGTCCGCCGGCATGGCGATCCTTCTGGGCGCGTTCCTCATGCACGGACTGGTGCCGGGCCCCGACATGCTGACGAAGAACCTCGACATCACCTATTCGATGGTGTGGTCGATCGCCATCGCCAACATCCTCGGTTCCGGCCTGTGCTTCATGTTCTCGGGCCAGTTCGCCAAGCTCGCGACGCTTCGCTACACGCTGATCCTTCCGGTGGTGCTGTGCTTCTGCTACATCGGCGCCTTCGAGGGCAAGCGGCAGTGGGGCGACCTCTACTCCCTGTTGTTCTTCGGGATGCTTGGCTGGGCGATGAAGCACTTCAAGTGGCCGCGGCCGCCGCTGGTGCTGGGCTTCATCCTCGGCGGCGTGCTCGAGCGCTACATGTTCATTTCCATTCAACGCTACGGCGTGACATGGATGGGCCGTCCGCTTGTCGTCATCATGTTCGCCATGTCGCTTCTGTCGCTGCTGCGGCCGTTCCTTCTGGACGTGAAGGCGCACGGCGGCTGGAAGGGCATGCTGTCGGACTTCCACCCGCCGCACATCAATAAAATGCAGATTTTCCCGGTGTTCCTGCTGGGCCTGTTCGCCGCGATGATGAGCGAGGCGGTGACCTGGAACTTCTACGCCAAGATCATCCCGATGATCGTCGGCACCGGCGCCATCCTCTTCTGCTCCCTGTCGCTGCTGAACGACCTGTTCAAAAGCCAGATACAGAAGGCCAAGGCGATGGAGAGCGCCGCTCTGGGCGTCGGCCCCGAGAAGATCCACATGGACATCGGCAGCAACATTTCGCACATGCCGCCCCTGACCGTGCTCGCCCGCGGCGCCGTGTTCTTCGGATGGATGATCTTCTTCCTGTGTTCGATGGCGCTGATCGGCCTGATCCCCACGGTGCCGATCTTCATTATCCTCTTCATGCGGATGGAGGCGAAGGAGCGCTGGACGATCACGCTGCCGATGGCGACGATCATGTTCTTCTTTTGCTGGTTCCTGTTCGACTGGCTGCTGTCGATTCCGTGGCCGGGCTCCTATCTCGGCATGGGATGGGACTTCGACCTGGGAAGCAGCCACTACCACTGGGACGGCTGGCAGTGGTGGAAGGACAACGTGCCGAGTGCGTAGCGCGGAATTTTCACGGGGCCGGTCGCGAGACCGGCCCCGTTTTCGCGCGCCTTGCTTTTCGCGCCCGACTCGGTTACACAGAATTTGCTGCGTTGCGGCAATTGGGACTCCGGCCGCGTAGGCCGATCTGAAACTTCGGCGCGCCGTTGAGTCCCTCAATCTCCCCCTGACGGCCCAATCTACGCGGGGCGGTCCCCCGACCAGCCCCTTCGCGTCCAAGACGCGTTGTCGGGCCAATGAAAGATTCGCTTGACCCAATTCACCGACCTCGGCCTCGCCGAGCCTCTTCTGCGCGCGCTCACCCAAGAGGGTTACGTTACGCCGACCCCGATCCAGGCGCAGGCGATCCCGCCGTTGCTGCAAAACCGCGACCTTCTCGGCATCGCCCAAACCGGCACCGGCAAGACGGCGGCCTTCGCGTTGCCGATTCTCAACCACTTCCTCAAGAACCCCCGGAAGCCCAATCCGAAAACGGCCCGCGCGCTGATCCTCGCGCCGACGCGCGAACTGGCGCTGCAAATCGCCGCGAGCTTCCGCGCCTACGGCAAGTTCACCGGCTTCCGCGTCGCCATCGTCATCGGCGGCGTCAGCGCCGGCCCGCAGGTTGCCGCGATGTCCGGCGGGCTTGACGTGCTTGTCGCCACTCCGGGCCGCCTGCTCGACCACATGTCGACCGGCGCGGTTCGCATGAACGAGACGGAAATCCTCGTGCTCGACGAAGCCGATCACATGCTCGATCTCGGCTTCGTCGTGCCGATCCGCAAGATTTTGCAAAAAATTCCAAAGGCCCGGCAAAGCCTGTTCTTCTCCGCCACCATGCCACGGGAAATCGCGGCGCTGGCGTCGGAAATGCTGACGAATCCCGTCGAAGTGAAGGTGGCGCCCGTCGCCGCCACCGCCGACCGCGTGGCGCAGGAGGCCTATCTCGTCGAATCCGGCGGCAAGCCCGCGCTGCTGGTGGAATTGCTGAAGCGTCCCGGCTTTTCGCGTTCGATCGTCTTCACCCGCACCAAGCGCGGCGCCGACAAGGTCGCCAAGCATTGCGAAGCCGCCGGGATCACCGCGGCCGCCATTCATGGCAACAAGAGCCAGAACCAGCGACAGCGCGCCCTCGACGACTTCAAGAAGGGCAAGACCTCGGTGCTGGTCGCCACCGACATCGCGGCGCGCGGCATCGACATCGATTCCGTCAGCCATGTCGTGAACTTCGACCTGCCCGAAGTGCCGGAGGCCTATGTCCACCGCATCGGCCGCACGGCGCGCGCGGGGAAGGAGGGCATCGCCATCTCGCTATGCGCGCCCGACGAGCGCGCGCTCCTGCGCGCCGTGGAAAAGCTCACGCGGCAAACGCTGCCGCTCATCGACCGGCGCGGCACGCTGCCGATGTCCGCGGCGCCGGTCAATTCGGTGGACACGCGTGGCGCGCGCGGCGGGCAGCGCCAAAACCAACCGCGTCCGCCGCGGCGCGACAACGCGCGGCCGGAAGCGCGCGGCGGTCAGCGCCAGGAACCGCGCGGCGAGCAACACGGCGGCCCGCGCGCCGAGGCGCGGCCGAAACTGTCGCACACAAGGCGGCCGTTTCCAGGCGGGGCGGCGTCCGCGCGGCCCCGGCCTACCTCGGCCTGAAGGCTCTCAACCCGGCGGTGATCGCGTCGCCGCCGGGACCTGTGGACCCGCCGGGAAAATACACCGCGTCGCCAATCGCCGCGCCGGCCGAGGCGTGCAGGCCCGTGGGCGCGCGCGCGTAGGATATCCACGCGTTGGCGTCGAGATCGAAGGCCTCGACTTCGTCGAAGGTCTTCTTCGAGTTTTCGCCGCCGTAAACGACGATGAGACCGCCGACCAGCGCCGATTGGCCGCCGCTGCGCGGCGTCGGCAAGGGCGGGCCCGATCGCCAGGCGTCGGCGCGCGGATCGTAAATGTCGTGGAGGCCGACATTGTCGTCGCGATCGTCCAACCTGCCGCCAATGACGTGAATCAACCCGCGCGCGGAAATCGTCGCCATGTGGTCGCGCTTCGTCGGCAGCGGCGCGGCGCGCGTCCACACGCCCGCCGCGGGATCGTAGATTTCATGCGTCGCGACGGTTTTGATGTCGAGGCCGCGGCCGCCGATGGCGTGGATTTTCCCGTCGAGCGCCGCGACGCCGACGGAACCGCGCGGCGAAGACATTGGCGGCAATGTTTTCCACGCGTTGGCGGCGGGATCGTATTCGAACGCCACATCGACCGCGCCGAAATGCACTTTGCGCGGGCCGTTTTCGCCCGTCGCCTTGCCGGTGAATCCGCCAATCGCGTAAACGCGCCCGTTCAGCGCCGCGCTCCCGACGTGATTGATTCCGCGCGGCATGGACGCGATGGCGCGCCACGCGTTCGCCTCGGGGTCGTAAACGAGCGCCGTCGCGAGATCATCGATGTCGCGCGTGCTGCCGCCAAGCACATAGAGCTTGCCGTCGAGCGCCGCGGCGCCAGGCTCGGTGCGCGGCCCCGGCATGTCGGCCCCGGCGGACCATGTTCCCGCCGACGGCGATTGGGCCATCGCCGAGAGCGCGGCGAGGACGAAGAGGGCCGCGCCCGCGACGCCAGCGGTCCGTCCCCGGAGTGAAGCGGTAAAATCGCTGGCCATTGTCACGCTCTCCCTTACGTCTGGCGTCGACTTCCCGGCGCGCGGCGCCGCGGAAACGTCATTTCGCGTGTCGCGCCAAGACTTCGCGCACGGCGTCGATCAGTTGCGCCTCGGGCACGGAAAACTGCGCCTTCTGACGGAGTTCGAGATAATCGGCGCGGTCCTTGGTGCCCGTTGCGAGTTCGGCGCCGAGCACGAGATCGCGGATGGCGACCTCGCCTTTTTCGCGCTCGTTCGAGCCTTGAATGACCGCGCAGGGCGAGCGCCGGCGGTCGGCGTATTTGAGCTGCGCGTTCATGCCCGCGGCGCCAAGGTACATTTCCGCCGCGATGTTCGCCGCGCGCAGCTTTTGGACCATCGCGAGCGTGGCCCCCGCCTGGTCCTTGTCCATCGCCAGCACGACGACGGGACCTTTCGCGTCGCCGGTTCGCGCCAGCGGCGAGTTCATCGCTTTGAGCGCCGAGAACAAGCGCGATACGCCGATGGAAAAGCCCGTCGCGGGCACAGGCTCGGCGCGGAAGCGCGCCACAAGCCCGTCATAACGCCCGCCGCCGCCGACCGAGCCGAAGCGAACAGGGCGGCCATCCTCGCCTTTGACCTCGAAGATGAGTTCGGCCTCGTAGACGGGCCCCGTGTAATATTCAAGGCCGCGCACGACGGAGGGGTCGATGCGCACGCGATCAATGTCAAAGCCGGCGGCGCTCACAATGTCCGCGATTTTTTCAAGCTCGTCCAAACCTTCGTGATACTTCGCGGCTTTGGGAAAGCGCGCGCGCAGACGACCAATTGTGGCTTGATTGCCAACCCGGTCTCCAGCCGCGGCGTCGGACAAATCGTTGGCGGGCGGCGCGGCCAACAGATGCGTCACATCGTCGATTTGGCCGTCGTCCAGTCCGGCGCCCTTGGTGAAATCGCCGCTTTCGTCCTTGCGGCCGGCGCCCAGCAACAGCCGAACGCCATCGAGGCCAAGACGGTCGAATTTGTCGATGGCGCGCAAAACCGTTAGTCGCCGCGCAGTGTTTTCGACGCCGCCCAATCCTATGCCTTCCATCAATCCATCGAGCAGTTTCCGGTTGCTCACCTTGATCACATAATCGCCGCGCTTCACGCCGAGCCGCTCCAGCGTGTCCGCCGCCATCATGCAGATCTCGGCGTCCGCGGCGACGCTCGCGGAGCCCACCGTGTCGGCGTCGAACTGCATGAACTGGCGGAATCGTCCGGGGCCGGGCTTCTCGTTGCGAAACACCCAGCCGACCCGGTACGAACGGTAGGGCTTCGGCAACTTGTCGAAATTCTCCGCGACATAGCGCGCCAGCGGCGCGGTCAGGTCGTAGCGCAGCGACATCCATTGTTCGTCGTCGTCCTGCGTCGAGAACACGCCCTCGTTGGGGCGGTCGGTGTCGGGCAGGAATTTGCCCAGCGCCTCGGTGTATTCGAGAAATGGCGTCTCCACCGCCTCGAATCCATGCAACTCGTAAGAGGCGCGGATGGCGTCCAGCATCTTGTTGGCGGCGCCGATCTCAACCGGGCCGCGGTCGCCAAAACCACGCGGCAAACGCGGCCGAACGAGGGAAGACGGGGGATTGCTCGACATGACACGGGCCCTTCGACTGTGAAGGCGTGTTTAGGTCGCGTGGCGGGCGCGGGCAAGGGCGCGTTAGTTCCCGAACTTCACGCCGCGAAAAACCTTCAGGCGCGCCACCGTCAGCGGGCCGCGCGCGATCGTCAAATCGGGCATCGGCTCCACACGCTCGAACCGCGCGGCGATGACCGGCAGGGCCGCCAGCGCGTTCTCGGGCAGAAAGATCGTGGCGTCGCCGCCCGCCAACGGGTGGTCGGGCGCGATGAAGTCGTAGCCGCGGCAATCGTCGCCAAGGCAGATCACGTCGAGCCGGCCGGCCAGCGCGTGGTCGATTTTCGCGGCCTCGTACCAGCGCCGGGCGACGACAAACCCAGCGGGAGGCTGCGTGGACAGGTAAGGTCCGACACCGCTCCAGTCCGCCATTTCCGCCAGCGGGTCCGCCGGGCCAAACGGCGACAGCAAAACCGGCGCGAGCGAGACCGCGACCAGGCCCGCGACCGCCACGAGATCGAAGGCCAGCGACGCCTTCAGCCACAGGCGGCCCCGCGCCGACCCCGCCTCGATGGCGGGCGCCATCGCGCGCCCCAGCAGCGGCAACAGCATCATCCAGCCCGGCGCCGCCCAGTGAAAATAGGGCCGCTGGTCCGACCACGCCGGCGCCAGCGTGAACAAAAGGATCGGCCCCGCCGCCAGGCAGACAAGCAGCCACGACCGGGGATCGGCGGGCCCCCTGCGCAGGTCGCGCCACCCGGCCCAAGCCAGCGGCGCCCAAATCCACGGCGCGAGGAAGACCGCCTGCCCCGCCAACGCGACAAAGGGCATCCATGGGCGGAACACCCGCGCGGCGGCCCGCGCGCCCTGAAACGCCAGCGACGCCCAATGGTGGTCGATGTTCCAGACAATGCCCGGCGACGCGATCACGAGGGCCACCAGCGCCCCCAGATAGGGCCAGGGCCGCGCCAGCCAGCCCCGGTGCGGCGCGCTTGTCAGCAGAAACAATCCAGCGCCGAAAAACAGGAACACGCCATGAAATTTCGACAACAGGGCGAGGCCGCCGAAGAGGCCCGCCGCGAGCCACAGCGTCGGCGGCGCCTTCGGCACCAGCAGCGCTTGCGCCAGGCACAGGGCTGCCGCAAGCAACGACGCGTCGAGCGGCCCGTCGGGGAGCACCCATGTCCCCGTGGTGACGCCCAGCACCGGCGCGGCGTTCAGCGCCAGCGCCGCGATCAGCCCCGCCGTCTTTCCGAAGAGCAGCGCGCCAAGCCGGAACATGAGCCACGTCGAAACCGCGAACAACGCGATAAAGGGCGCGCGAACGACCCAGTCCGCCTCGGAGCCGGCGAGCGCCGCCGCCGCGTGGGCGAGCCACCACGCCAGCGGCGGATGATCGAAATAGCCAAGCTCCCAGTGGCGGCCGACCGCGACCATGTAGGTCTCGTCGACGCCAAGGCCCGTCGTCGCCGCGAAAACCCCGCGCGCCACCACGCCGCCCGCGATCAACAGGACGACGGCGCGGGCAGCGGGGGTCGAAGAGGGATTGTCGGCCATCGCGCGGGGTCATATCCGGGCCGCGGAGCCTTGGCCAGAGACAGGCTTTCCTAACAGGCCGCCAACCATGTTAACCAAACTCCTTCGCCGCTGGACCTGAGAATGCCAAACGCTTCGCCGCATGTTTCAATCGTCGCGCCGACCTTCAACGAGGCGCGCAACGTCGCCGAGCTCGCGCGCCGGCTGGACGCGGTTTTGACCGGCGTCGATTGGGAAATCATCTTCGTCGACGACGACAGCCCCGACGGCACGGCCAGGGCCGTCAAGGAACTGGCGGCGCGGGATTCGCGCGTCCGTTGCATCCGGCGGGTCAAGCGGCGGGGATTGTCCGGCGCCTGCATCGAGGGAATTCTCAGCTCCTCGGCGCCGATCTGCGTCGTCATGGACGCCGACCTTCAACACGACGAGACCATTCTGCCGGAGATGATCGCGCGGCTTGACCGCGACGAAGCCGACATCGTCGTCGGCAGCCGGCTTGTCGAAGGCGGGTCGAGTTCGGACGGGCTCACCGCGCCGCGCCTGTTCGCCAGCAATTTCGCCATCCGCGTCGCGGGATTGCTCGTCGGCGCGGGCGTGTCGGATCTGACGAGCGGATTTTTCGCCGTCAAGCGGGAGAAGTTCGAGTCCATGGCGCCGAAGCTCACAACCTCCGGCTTCAAGATATTGCTTGACGTGCTCGCCAGCGCCGCGCCGCCGCTGCGCGCCAGCGAAGTCGGCTACCGCTTCCGCTCGCGGCTTGAGGGCGCTTCAAAATTCGACCTGCGCGCGATGAGCGATTTCGTGGGGCTCGTCGTTCATAAGGCGACCGGCGGCGTGGTGCCGCCGCGCTTCGTGATGTTCGTCGCGGTCGGCGGCCTGGGAGTGGTCTTGCATCTCGCCGCGCTGAGGCTGGCGATGGACAGCGCCGGCGCCGGCTTCACCGAGGCGCAGTCGTTCGCGACGATCGCCGCGATGACGTTCAATTTCTTCGTCAACAACTCGCTGACCTACAGCGATTCGAAGCTGAAGGGCTGGCGCGCGGCGCTTGGCCTCGCGCAATTCTACGCGGTCTGCGGCGTCGGCGCGGTGGCCAACGTCGGCATCGCGTCGTGGATGTTCAACATGAACGAGGCGTGGTGGCTCGCCGCGCTCGCCGGCGTCGTCATGGGTTCCGTGTGGAACTACACAATGAGCTCGCTGTTCGTCTGGCGCGGCGCGGAGTAAGGCCTCCGCGCCCCCGCCCCGCGCGTCAGATCGTCTGGTTGTAGGCGCCGACTTCCTTGTGCTCGCGGATCACGGCGTCGACGGCCTTGAACATCTCCCGCATGTGCGCCTCCGCCGCCGGGCTTTCGACGACCACGACGAGCTCGGGCTTGTTCGACGACGCGCGCACCAGGCCCCAGGTGCCGTCCTCGACCGTCACGCGCACGCCGTTGACGGTGACGAGGTCGCGGATCTTCTGGCCGATGACCTTGTCGCCGCGCGCCTGCATCGCCTGGAATTTCGCGATGATCTGATCGACGATCCCGTATTTGACCTCGTCGGCGCAATGCGGCGACATGGTCGGCGAGCCCCAGGTTTTCGGCAGCGCCGCGTAGAGGTCCGCCATTGACTTGCCGGGGTTGCGGTCGAGCATTTCCAGCACATGGATCGCGGTCAGCAATCCGTCGTCGTAGCCACGCCCGATCGGCGCGTTGAAGAAGAAGTGGCCGGATTTTTCAAAGCCCGCCAGCGCCTTCAGGTCGGTGACGCGGCGCTTGATGTAGGAATGGCCGGTCTTCCAATAATCGGCCTTGACGCCGTTGGCGATCAACGCTGGATCGGTGGCGAAAAGCCCGGTGGATTTCACATCCACCACGAAAGTCGCGCCGGGATGCAGCTTCGACAGGTCGCGCGCCAGCATGACGCCGATCTTGTCGGCGAATATCTCGTGGCCGTTGTTGTCGACGACGCCGCAACGGTCGCCGTCGCCATCGAAGCCGAGCCCAACGTCCGCGCCCGATTCCTTCACCGCCGCCGCCATGGCGTGCAGCATTTCCATGTCTTCCGGGTTCGGATTGTAGCGCGGGAACGTGTAGTCGAGCTTGGTGTCGAGCGGCACCACCTCGACGCCGAGCGCCTCCAGCATGCGCGGCGCGAAGGCGCCCGCGGTGCCATTGCCGCAGGCGGCCACGACTTTGAGCCGGCGCTTGATCTTCGGACGGTTCGTCAGATCGGCGATGTAACGGTCCGGAAAATTCTCGACGAAGCGGTAGGAGCCGCCGTCGGCGTAATGGAATTTGCCGCCCAGCACGATGTCGCGCAGGCGGCCCATCTCGTCCGGCCCGAAGGTGACGGGGCGCTGCGCGCCCATTTTCACGCCGGTCCAGCCATTGTCGTTGTGCGAGGCGGTCACCATCGCCACCGCCGGCACGTCCAGCTCGAACTGCGCGAAATAAGCCATCGGCGACAGCGCCAGGCCGATGTCGTGAACCTTCACGCCGGCGGCCATCAAGCCGGTGACGAGCGCGTATTTGATCGAGGCGGAATAGCTCCGGTAGTCGTGGCCGGTGGCGAGTTCCGGCTTCACGCCCATTTCGCGCAGCAGGGTGCCAAGGCCCAGGCCCAGCGCCTGCACGCCCATGAGGTTGATTTCCTCGCCAAACAGCCAGCGCGCGTCGTATTCGCGGAAGCCGGTCTCCTTGACCATCGGGCTCGATTCGAATTCGTAGGTGTTGGGCACAAGATGTCTTGCGGGCTTGGGATACATGCGAGCCTCCAGGCCGGACCGGCCAGTTAGGAATGAAAACCAGATCGATGAATTGCGCGCGACGCCGTGCCCCGCGCCGCGGACAAAAGTAAGGCGACGCCGGCTACTGACGCATCATAAGCGCGCCCGACGCGACTTCGAAGCCGCCAAGCTTTTTGAGAAAACTCATGCCGAGGAGGCTGGTTCCCTGGATATTCCTGGGCATGACCACGGCGGGCACGTTCGAAACCATCAGGGTGCCGAGCCGCACTTCCCGCAGGTTGAGCTTGGCCGCCTTGACGGTCCCGTTCGCTGTCTGGAGGGGAATGACGTAATCCGCCGGCGCCGGTGAAAAGCCGAGCTTTTCCGCGTCCTCGTAAGAGAGCGAGACGAACGTCGCGCCGGTGTCGACGAGCATGTGAATCCGCGAACCCTCGATTTCGACGTCGCTTTGAAATTGGCCGCCCTCGTCGGCCTTCAGCTCCTCGCGGCCATAGCCGGCGCTGACAATGGGCGCCGCCCTTGTCGCCTGTTGCCGCGGGGGCGCGGATGGAAACAGCGGCTGCGGCGCGCGAACAGGCGCGGCCGAGGCCGAAGCCGGGTCGGCGCCGCGCATCATCGCCAGAAGCGCTTTGCCTTGTTCGGGATTGTTGCTGAGCCAGCCCGCCGCCAGCGCCCCGCCAAGGGCGATCACCGCCACCGCTTTGACCGAATTGTCGACCATGAACGCCACCCGTGCTGGCCGCGACGGCCATTGTTCCGCGACGGCACTCTAACGTCGGAGGTTTGCCAGCCCGTTAACTCGATGAAGCAAACGCCTATTTCGACGGAATTTGCCCGGATTCGAGCAGCCGACGGTCGAAATCGAGAACCGCGCGATGGTCTTCGCAGGTCCAGTAGCGCCCGCCGCAGGCCCGCATCAGGCGCAGACGCTCTGTCCACGCCGGCGGCAGCGGCAGGCCCGCGGCTTGCAGCATGATCGCGCCGATATAGGGCACATCGACCGTGTCGAGCGGGGGCGGCGACGGCGGCGAAAAGCCGACGCCATTGAGCGCGTAGAAGGTGGTGAAGGCGAGCGAGTCGTCGGGAAACACCGCCGCCTCGGCCGGGATGTCCTCGTGGACGCCAAGGTAGGGCAACGTCACCACCGGATGGTGGTCGCCGTAGCGCACGAGAAGGAACTTCTCGCCGGGAAACCGCCGCGCCAGCTCGGCGCGCAACCAGTCATCGTCCATTTTCACCATGGCGAGGCGGCGCAGGAATTCGCTCATTTGCGGCGGCGTGCCCTCGCCGCCGCCGGGCACGTCGACCTCGGGCATGTAGGCCGTGTCGTAGGGCCAGTGCGCCGACATGGTTTCGACGAACATGAACAGGGGCTGCCGCGCGCCCGTCTCGCGCTCGCCGGCGAGATGTTTGTCGATCCGGTTGAGCATGTTGCCGAAAAAGAACCGGTCGCGCTCGTTGTCCATTTTGTTGCCCTGGATTTTGCGGTCGTCGATCTCCCTGAAGCCAAGCGATCCGTAGAAGCGCGACGCCGCCATGAAGAACCCGTCCCACGGCGTGAACATGATGTCGCGGTAGCCGCAATTGGCGAGGACCTGCGGCAGCGCGTCGGTCAATTTTCCCGCGGTGAAGACGTGGACGAAATTCCGCATCGAACCGAAAGCGCGCGTGGACACGCCCGTCAGCGCCGAAAACTCGGTCAACCACGACGCCCCGCCGTAGGTTTCCACGCGCAGCTTGTGGAGCTTGCCGTCGTCCGAATTGAAAAACGGCATTAGCGAGCGGTCGAAATCGAGGTCTGGAAACAGATCAGGCGACGTGATCGACTCCTCGTGGATAAGCAGAATGTGCGGCGGCGTTTCCTTTGGCGAGCAAGCCCCGGCCGACGCAAACGGCCCCGCTGGCTCGCTCCCGGACGCGACAACAAGGCCGCCGCGCGCGAGCGCCTCGGCCGCCTCGCGGAACGAGGCGTAAAAGCTGGCGAGGTGCTGGTCCTCCCAGAAATACTGGAGATGCGAACGCTCGGGCCGCGCTTCGCCGGCCGCGGCGGAGACCGCGGCGCAAAGGACAAATACGCCCAGCGACAGCAAGCGCGGCGTCCGAACGCGTTCGGCGCGCCAGGCGAGCGTCGCCGCGAGGGCGGTCAACGCGATGAAG
>CAIKAR010000072.1 GCA_903825465.1 uncultured Hyphomicrobiales bacterium
GCGCCGCCGGCGCCCCGGCATCCCCCGCGCGCCGCGGCCCTTCCGCCGCCCCCCGCGCCGCGGTCGAAACCGCCGCCGCGCATGCAGCCCGTCGAGGAAAAAATCAGGCGCAAGCTCGCCCGCGGCAAAATGGATGTCGACATGAAAATCGATCTCCACGGGATGCGCCAGGTCGAGGCGCACGAGGCGCTTTTGCGCTTCGTTCAACGCGCCAAAGGCGACGGCGCGCGCATTGTCGCGGTGGTCACCGGCAAAGGCCGGGGATCGTCGTCCCGCCCGCTCGACCCCGGCGATTTCACGCCGCGCCCCGGCGGCGTTCTGCAACGCATGGTGCGCCACTGGCTCGCGGCGCCCGAATTGCGCGACCACGTCATCGGCTACGACGAAGCCGATCCCGCCCACGGCGGCGCCGGCGCGCTCTACGTCCGCATCCGCCGCGACCGGAGCGGCGCGTGACTCCGTTCGGCAAAAAGCTGCGGGAATTGCGCGCCGCGCGGGGCCGTTCGCTCAAGCACATGGCCGGCGAAATCGGCGTCTCGGCGGCCTATCTGTCGGCGCTCGAACACGGCAACCGCGGCGCGCCGCCGTGGCACCTGCTGCTCAAGATCACCCGCTATTTCAACGTCATCTGGGACGAAGCGGACGAGTTGGAACGGCTCGCCCGCCTCTCGGCGCCGCGCGTCGTCGTCGACACGTCGGGGCTTGAGCCGGAGGCCACCGAATACGCCAACAAACTGGCGGAGCGGATCGGCGCCCTCGACGTTTCCGACCTCAAGTCCATGCTGGCTTTTCTCGACGCTCGGTCCAGACCCGGGGGGTGACTGACAGGTTGACCCCGCTCCGCCGCGATGCGAAGGGAACGCCGGTTTCAGCGATCGGGGAAAATCATGGCGGAGCGGGAATTCGACGTAACAGGCATCGGCAACGCGATTGTCGATGTCATCGCGCGCGCCGACGACGACTTCCTCGCCCGCGAAAAAATCGCCAAGGGCGGCATGTCGCTGATCGACGAGCCCCGCACGCTCGCCCTTTACGACGCGATGGGCCCCGGCAAGAGCGTTTCGGGCGGCTCAGCGGCCAACACCATCGTCGGCGCGCAGGCGCTCGGCGCCAAGGCGGCCTTCATCGGCAAGGTCAAGACCGACGAGGTCGGCAAGGCCTTCACCCACGACCTCCGCTCGACGGGCGTGCATTTCGCCACGGCCGCCGCGCAGACCGGCCCCTCGACCGCGCGCTGCCTCGTGCTGGTGACGCCCGACGGCGAGCGCACCATGAACACCTATCTCGGCGCCTGCCAGAACCTGACCGAGGCCGATGTCGACGAGGCCCTGATCGCGGCCTCGAAAATCACCTATCTCGAAGGCTATCTGTGGGATCCGCCGGCGGCGAAAAAGGCTTTTGTGAAGGCCGCGGACATCGCCCACAAATCCGACCGCGCCGTCGCGCTGACGTTGTCGGACGCCTTCTGCGTCGACCGCTACCGCGACGAATTCCTGGCGCTGATCCGCGACAAGAAGGTCGATATCGTGTTCGCCAACGAGCATGAATTGAAGGCGCTCTACCAGACCGCCGACTTCGACACCGCCGCGGCGGCGCTGCGCGACGAGGATATTCTGGGCGTGGTGACGCGCTCGGCGCTGGGCTCGATGGTGGTGACGCGCGGCGAAACCATCGCCGCCCCCGCCTTCCCCATAGACCAGTTGGTGGACACGACCGGCGCCGGCGATCTCTTCGCCGCGGGGTTTTTGGCTGGCCTTTCGCGCGGCGCGGACTACCACACCTGCGCCCGCCTCGGCGCGCTGGCGGCGGCGGAAGTCATTCAGCACTACGGCGCGCGGCCGGAAAAGAACCTGCTCGACCTGGCGCGCGAAAACGGGCTGGCCTGAGCGCGGGCCCGACGCCCGCGAGGCTGGAAAACCCCGTCCCGACTTGCTAAAGGTCGCGCTCATTGAAGGTGGGCGACCATGCGAACGGCCAGAATCGAGCGAAAAACGAAGGAAACCCAGATTTCCGTCGAGGCGAACCTCGACGGAACGGGAAAGTCCGACATTTCCACCGGCGTCGGCTTTCTCGACCACATGCTCGACCAGGTCGCCCGCCATGGCTTGATCGACCTCAAGATCTCGGCCAAGGGCGACCTCCACATCGACCAGCATCACACGGTCGAGGACACCGGAATCGCGCTGGGCCAGGCGGTGCGCAAGGCGCTCGGCGACCTCAAGGGCATCACCCGCTACGCCGAGGCGTTTTTGCCGATGGACGAAACCCTGACACGCGTCGCCATCGACATATCGGGGCGGCCGTTTCTGGTGTTCAGGACGGCTTTCCACGCCGCCAAGATCGGCGAATTCGACACACAGTTGGCGCGCGAGTTCTTCCAGGCCTTCGCCATGAACGCCGGCGTGACGCTGCACGTCGAGACGCTTTATGGCGACAACGACCACCACATCTGCGAATCCTGCTTCAAGGGGCTGGCGCGGGCGCTGCGGGCCGCCGTCGCCATCGATCCCCGGCGGGCGGGCGAAATCCCCTCCACCAAGGGCACGCTCGCGGGTTGACGCACATGGCGGTTTACACGGTGCATGTCCCCGCGTCGGCGCGCGGCGAAGCGGTTTTCGTGCCGGATGTGTTTTCGCGCGCGGCGTTTGTCCTCGGGCCGTTCTGGTTCGCGTGGCGGCGCGTCTGGCGCGGGCTCGTGCTGTGGCTGATCGCTTTCGGCGCGCTCGCGGCGGTGGCCCGCGCGGCGAGCCTGCCCCCCGACGCCGTGAGATTCGCCGTGCTCGCGCTGGCTGTCCTGACCGGGCTTGAAGCGAACAACCTGCGCCGCGCCGCGCTGGAACGGCGCGGCTGGGCCTGCGTCGATGTCGCCAGCGGCGCGACGCTCGAAGACGCCGAACGGTCTTATTTTTTAAGGGCGGCCGCTCCCGCGACACGCGCCGGCGCCGGCGCC
>CAIKAR010000073.1 GCA_903825465.1 uncultured Hyphomicrobiales bacterium
CAATCATGCTAAAGTCCCGGGGAATCCGCGGGGCGTTGAGCCATGACAGAAGCAGAACTGCGCCGCGCGATCATCGCCGCGGCCCGGCGCATGAACGCGCTTGGAATCAACCAGGGCGCCTCGGGCAACGTCTCCGCGCGCGTCGGCGGCCACATGCTGATCACGCCCAGCGGCGTCTCCTATGAGGCGCTGACGCCGAAAGCGATCGCGAAACTGGCGCTCGATGGCGATGGCGGCTGGACCGGCCCGCTGAAGCCGTCGAGCGAATGGCGCTTCCATCTGGACATTCTGCGCGCGCGGCCGGAAGCCGGCGCCGTCGTCCACACCCACGCGGTCCACTGCGCGGCGTTCTCGATGTTGCGCGAACCCTTGCGCGCCACCCATTACATGATCGCGATGTTCGGCGGGCCAGACGTGCGGTGCACCAGCTACGCGCCCTATGGCACGCCGGAATTGTCCGCCTTGGCGGTGGAGGGCCTGCGCGGGCGGACCGCCGTGCTGCTTGGCAACCACGGCATGATAACGATCGGCCGCGACCTCGACGAGGCCCTGTCGCGCGCGGTCGAGCTGGAAACGCTGGCGAAGCAGACGTTCATCGCCTCGCAGATGGGCAAGCCGGTTGTGCTGTCCGACGAGGAGGTCATGCGCGTGGTCGAGCGCTTCAAGGGCTACGGCGCCAACGCGCAGGTGAAAGCGCCGCGCCGCCGCGGCTCAGCCGCATGAGTGGACGCCGCGGAAAAACGCGCGTGCTCGTCACCGCCTTCGGCGCCTTCCCGGGAGCGCCGAGCAATCCGACGCTCGCCATCGCGGCGGCGCTACGGCGTTCGCGCCGGGGCGCGTTGCGCGACGTCGAAATCGTCGTCCGTGAATTGCCGGTGGCCTATGGCGACGCGGCGGCGCGGCTGACAAAGCTGCTGCGCGACACCAAACCAGACGCCGTGCTGCATCTCGGCCTCGCCGCGCGGCGGCGAACCCTGAGCGTCGAGACGCGCGCGGTCAATCGCCTATCCGCGCTGCGCGTGGACGCCGCGCGCCGGACACCGGATGGTCCGTTCGTCGCGCCCGGGGCGCGTCCGACGCTGCGGGCGCGTTGGCCGGGCGCCGCGATCGCGGCCGCCATGGGAACGCGGGCCCCGGCGCGGATTTCCATCGACGCCGGCGACTACGTCTGCAACCAGACGCTCTATCTCACCCTGGCGTCGATCGATGTCCCGGCCGGGTTCGTTCATGTGCCGAAGCCGCGCCCGCGCCGTCCCCGCCATCGCGCCGATCTGGATTTGCCGACGCTGGCGCAATCGACGGCCGCGGTCGAAGCCGCCGTCTTCGCCCTCGCGCTTGTCGCGCGGAACGGCTCGACAAGGTTCATTCGGGCGGGCACAAGCGCCGCATGACCATCGATTCCGCCATGCTGCTCGCGATCGGCCAGATCGTCTGGATCAATGTTTTGCTTTCCGGCGACAACGCGGTGGTGATCGCGCTCGCCTGTCGCTCGCTGCCAGATGACAAGCGCCGGCTCGGCGTCGCGCTCGGCGCGGGCGCGGCGGTGGGATTGCGCGTTGTTTTCACCGTTCTGATCGCGAGCCTGCTGCATTTGCCGCTGCTCAAGATCGTCGGCGGCGTTTTGCTGCTGTGGGTATCGGTGAAACTGCTGACCGACGAGACGGAGGCCGGCGATATCAGGGATTCCACGCACCTGTGGGCGGCGGTTCGCACCATCGCGCTGGCCGACATGGTGATGTCGCTCGACAATGTGCTCGCCATCGCCGCCGCCGCGAACGGCTCCATCGCGTTGATCGTCTTCGGCCTTTTGTTGTCGGTGCCGTTGATCGTCTTCGGCGCCAGCATGGTCGGAGCGCTGTTGGAAAAGTTCCCCGCGCTGGTCTGGGGTGGCGCGGCGCTGCTCGGCTGGGTCGCGGGCGGATTGCTCGTGTCCGACCCCGCCTGGACGCGTTGGCTGGGTTGGACGGAGGGAGAGCCCGCCGAGCGCGCGGCCGAAACGGCGGCGGCGTTGCTGGTGGTGGCGGTGGCCTGGGCGGTCCGTCGCGCGCGCGGCGCTCCGCGGAAGGAATAAGCCCCGCGGGAGAAATAATCCGCTATCGCGGGGCGGGCGCCCGAACGCCGTAGTGCTGGGGAACATCCAGGACAATGCAATCGAGCCGGCCCGAATCGAAACAGGCTTGTGTCCGCTCGTAATCCTCCAACGCCCGGACCGACCACACAACGCCGGACGCGACCGCCAGCACAAAGGCGGCCGCGAGCAAATTGACCAAATCCCGGTGCTCATAGTCCGTGGGGTCGATCTCGACGGCCTCGCGCCGACGCGCGCCGCTAAAGGCGGCGGGCGGAACTGAGGGAGCGCGCGTCGGTGTCATGCCCCAAGAATGCGCCCGGATATCGAAAAGCGCAACCTTGAGAGCGCGGGCGAGCCATGCGTTCCACGCAGATGTCGCTAGCGGAATTTGGGCGCGTTCTCCATTTGCCGGCCCTTTAGCCGCAGCACGCTCCACGGGCTTGGCATTCGGCCGACAGGCACTTCGACGAGCGCGGGCGCGCGCGCCGCGACCAACTCCTTCAGCAGGGCTTCCAGCCGGACGGGATCGCTCTCCCGCGCGGCGTTGACTCCAAACGCCTTCGCCAGCGCGACGAAATCGGGGTTGCCGAGTTCTGTCTGATAGGCCTCGCCGAACTGCTCGTTCATCAACGCGCGCACGTTGCCGAAATGACCGTCCGCGAAAACCACGGTGACGAGGGGGAGATTGTATTTTTTCGCCGTTGAAAGCTCCTGCAGGCACCAGCCAAAGCCGCCGTCGCCCGTGATGGCGATAACTGGCTTGTCAGGCGCGCCGGCGGCGATGCCGAGGCCGGTTGGGAAACCGTACCCAAGCGTGCCCTGATGGCCCGGCGTGATCATCGTATGGGGCTCGTAAATTGGAAACGCCACGCGGGCGAAATAACCGACCTGCGTGAGTTCGTTGACGAATATTCCGTCGTCGGGAAGCGCCGCGCGCAGGGCGCGCACATAGGCGGCCTGCGGCTCGATGGCGTCGACCTGCGATTGCCGCCACGCGCGCAGGGCGGCGGCTTTTCCGGTGTCGAGCGTCCGGCGCTTCGCCTGACGCCCGTCGATTTCGTCGGCGAGCGCCTCCATCGCGAGGCCGGCGTCGGCGGCCAGGTGCAAGCCTTCGGGCCGCGGCCACGCGGCGCCGTTTGGGTCGATGTTGACGTAGATATATCTTTGCCCCGGCGCGCTCCACACCGCCTCGGGCGCGCTGTTCGACACGAAGCGGCTGCCGACGACCAGCATCAGATCGGCCTGTGGCGCCAAGGCGCGGCCCTCAAGCGTGGTGAACGCGAGCGGGTGCCGGTCGGAGATCGCGCCGCGGCCCTGTTCGCTCATGATCACGGGTGCGCCAAGACGCTCGGCGAGGCGCACCAGCGATTTTGACGCGCGCGCGGCGAGCACGCCGCCGCCGGCGTAGATCACCGGGAACTCGGCGCGTTGAAGCAGATCGGCCGCGGCGCGGATGGCGGCTTCATCGGGCCTCGTTCGCCCAGCGGAATCGTCGCCCGGCGCGATCAGATCGACCTCCGCCGTCGCCGCCAGGACATCCTGCGGGATTTCAACCGCGACTGGCGCGGGCCGGCCCGCGTGCATTTCCGCGTGCGCGCGGCGGATCAGGGCGGGCACTTCGGCGGGCGAGCGCGCCATGGCGTGCCATTTTGTCGCGGCATCGAACACCGCGTGCGAATTCTTGATTTCGTGCAACAAGCCAAATCCCTTGTCGACGCCGCGCGAATCGATCTGGCCCGCGACGCACAGCACCTTCGAGCCGCAGGCGTAGGCGGTCGCGAGCCCCGCCATCGCGTTCAACACGCCGGGGCCGGGCACCACCATGCAGACGCCCGGCTTTCCCGTGACGCGCGAGAACCCGTCGGCCATGTAGGATGTCGATTGCTCGTTGCGCGTGGTGTGGAACTTGATTTTGTCGCTCCGCCGCAAGGCGTCCACGGCCCAGTCGAGTTGCACGCCGGGGACGCCAAAAATCTGGCTCGCGCCTTCCAGTTCAAGTTGCTTGACGAGCGCTTCGCCCCCCGTGAGTTTCATGGTCGCGTCTCCAGCGGATTTGGTTTATGGACGCGTCGCGGCGGCGCGCCCTTCGCCGCATCGTGTCCGCGATGCGGACCTTGTGTCAATTCGCGGCGCTTGACCCGCCGCGCGTCAACCGCTCGAATGGCGGCGCAACATAACGAGGAACGTCGCCATGGCCCATGTCGCGCCAGAAGAATTCAACCGCGCCGGCAACATGGAGGAGCTTTTGGCGCTTCTCGGCAACGCGGGCATCGAGAATGGCTGGGCTAAGCGCGAGCCCTCAATGTACGCGTCGCCGAAGCAAAAATTCAAACCCGCGCGCTGGAAGTTCGATGTCGCGCACGCCGCGCTCGACGCCGCCGGGCGTTTCGTCAACACGGAGCTCGCCGAGCGCCGCAACCTCATCCTCAACAATCCCATTCCGGGCAACGAGTATCCCACGGTCACGACGCTGGTGAGCGCCTATCAGATGGTGAAGGCGGGCGAGACCGCGCGTTCGCACCGCCACACCTCGAACGCGCTGCGGCTCGTGCTGCGGTCGAAGCCCGGCATGTACACCATCGTCGATGGCAAAAAGATCCCGATGGTCGAGAACGACGTGTTGTTGACGCCGAACTGGTGTTGGCACGCGCACGCCAACGAGACCGACGCGAGCGCCTACTGGCTCGATTTCCTCGACGTGCCGCTGACCCATCTGCTCGGTCCGATGTTCTTCGAGCATCACGAGGAGATGGTTGAAAAGTCGGACATCGTCGACGCGGACTCGCCGGCGCGCTTTCCATTCACGGAAACGGTTTCGCGGCTTGAGGCGGCGGCGGAAATCGCGCCGGGCGTCCGCCAGATACAGTTGGGCGACCCCGCCATGCGCACAATCGCGCTGCACGTCCTGCGGCTCGACGCCGGCACCACGTTCGAGGTTCCGCCGACAACGCTCTCCTGCGTTTACGCCGGCATGCTGGGCGGGGGCGAGGTTGATTTCGGCTCGGAAAAATTCGATTTCTCGCGCGGCGACGCCATCGCCGCGCCGAGTGGAACCAGACAAAAATGGACGGCGAGGGAGCAGACCTGTCTGCTGCGGGTGTCCGACGAGCCGTTGATGACGTTTTTGAACTGGCTGCGGCCGATTCCGGTCAAATAGAACGCGCGCCTTCGCTGTTCGCGGCGCTCGCGAAAGTGGCGGCGACTCCCTCGGGGTGTCGCCGCCACTCTCCAATTAAAGAAACCAGCGCTCCGCCTACTGCAGCGTCACGCGGTTGATCACGTCGCCGTCGGCGCCCTTGACGCCCTGCGCGCGCACCTTCACGCCCGCCTTCACACTGGCCTTGTCGGCCGCGTCGATGCGCGTCACCGGAACGCCGGGGTCGAGGATCAACTCGGACTCGCCGCCGCTGGCGAACTTCACCTTGATGTTGTTCGAGCCGCTGACGACGGCGGCCCCGGTCACGGTCGCGTTGGTCATCGTCTGGTTGTTCGCGTCGTTCATCGGGCGCTGGCCCTCGCCGACGCCCCGCATGGCTTCAGGGAAAATGCGCAGCTCGGTCGAATGCAGCTTGCCGTCCGCCTTTTTCACCGCGGCCGAGGCGACGAAGTCGTTCGGCTTGATGTCGGCGAGCGTGATGGTCTTGTTTTGCAGCACCATCAGCTTGGGGTCGAGCTTGTAGTCCATGAGCTTGCCGTCGTCGCCCTTCAGCGAAATCGAGGTCGCGTCGATCTTGTCGATTGTGCCCATGACGTTGATGGCGTTGGGGGCCTGCGCCAGCGCGGGCGTGGCTCCGGCGGCCATCAGCGCCGCAAAAAGCATGTGTTTGACTTGCATGAACGCGTTCCCTCTCGCTTCTCCGGCGACCGTTCGCTGACGAGCGCCGCCGGACGCTATGTCCGGCAAGGCGCGCATCTTAGCCGCGCCGGTCCGACGTTTCAATGACGGCCGGCCGCGGCTTCGACGAAGGGCGCGTCGGTCAGCGTTTTCAAAAAAGCCACTATATCGTCGATATCCGCGTCGTCGGCGCGCGGAGCCTCGCCCGGATGGCGGTCGTAGGGAACCTGTTTGGTGTTCACATTGTCGCGATATCGCGCCGGCAAGTCGTCGAATTTCAGCACCGCGCCATCGGCGCCTTTCGGATACCAGCGCTCGGGGTTGGTGTCGCGGGTGAAGTAGAACGCCACCACGTCGCGCAGCGAGGCGAAGACGCCGTTGTGCAGATAGGGCCCGCTCGCGGCGACGTTGCGCAGGCCAGGCGTTTTGAACGCGCCGCAGAGGCTGTCGATATCGAAGTTTTCCGGGGCGACATCCTTGATGCCGGGCCGTTTGCAAAGGCCGAGGTCGAAACGCGCGGGATCGGCGTTGTCGGCGATCGCCATGTTCCGCGGCGCGCCGAGCACGTCGTAGGTGAAGTCGGTGAAGAACCAGTCCTTTGGATTGCGCGACAACGGCGCGTTCGGATCGCGCGTCGCGGGCGGGGCGGGCGCGCCTTCGTAGGCCTCGTTCGGATTGCCGCCATCGTGGCACGATAGGCAATTGCCCTTTGATTTGTCGATGAAGGCTTGAAAGCCGCGGTATTCCTGGTCGGACAGGATGGTCCGTCCCTCGAGCCAATCGTCGAAGCGCGACGAAAACAATTTGAAGCGCGGCGTCGCCTCGTAGGACGCGATGGCGGAGGCGAGCTTGTCGAACACGTCGGGCGCGTCGAACACATCCTCGCCGAACACGTCGCGCGCGAGGTTCGCGTAGGCGCCGGCGCGGACTTTTTCGACGACCGCCTGTTTCGTGGGGTTATTCATCTCGCGTGGATTGAGCAGCGGCCCTTGAACCTGGTCGTCGAGAACGAGCGCGCGGCCGTCCCAGAATTGCCCGCCCCGGGGCGTGATCTCCATCTCGCCGGTCACGTCGTTCGGCCACGGCAAGAAAGCGAAGGGCGGCGAATAGGACATGTACATGAGCGACGGCACCTTGCGGTCGCCGAACACGCCGGGGCGGCTGCCCGCCGCGACGGCGGGAATGGTGGAATGGTTGTTGCCGCGAAACGCTGTCGCCGGATCGTGGCAGGAGGCGCAGGAGAGGCCGCCGGGTTCGGAGAGGGTCGTGTCCTCGAAGAGGCGCTTGCCGAGAAGCGCTCCGGGCAACAAGCGGTATTCGTCGGCGGCGAGCGGCTTGGCTGGATCGGCGGCGAGCGCCGGAGCCGGCGCGGCCGCGGCGATGGCGAGGGCGAGCCAAAGCGATTTCGTCGTCATGCCAAATCCCGTGGAGAAAGTGTTGGAAAAGCCAACATGCCGCGGTTTTGTGTCAGTTCAACAGGCCCCGGTCCGAGCGTGGCGCGAGGGGATTGTCGGCCAGCGCCGCCGCGTCCGGGGTGTCCACGCGCGGCGCGCCGAGAAACGCCCGCCACAGGCCCTCGACAAACGTGGGCGCGAGGCCCTGGACGATGAACACCACGCGCGTGCGGTGGTCGTCGTCGGGCCACGCCGCGAGGCGCTCGGCGGGATGAAACACATGGTGTACGCCGTGGATCAGAACGGGCCGTTCCGGATCGTCGTCGAGACAGGCCAACCCCTTTACGCGCAATAGATGCGGGCCGTGCGCCTGCCGCAAAAGGTCGAGAAAAAGAAAGAAGGAGGCGCGCCGCAGCGGCTGTTCCTCGACGAGGCAAAAGGCGGCGATGTCGGCGCCATGCCGGTTCACGTCGTGGGCGTGGTGGTCGTGGCCCGCGCCCGTGTACGCCTCCGCCCGCAGCCATCGCTGGACATCCGCGGATTTGGCGTTCGCGTTGTAGGGTCCGGCGTCGAGCAAAGCCGCCGCCGTCGCTTCGCCCTTCGCGGCGTCGAGGACGGGCGCGCCAGGATTGAGCGAGGCGAGGCGTTCGCGCAAGGCCGCCAGCGCTGCCTCGCCGCCGTGTTCGGCGATCATGTCGGTCTTGGTCAGCGCGAGCCGGTCGGCGACCGCAGCCTGTTTCACGGCTTCTATATGCGCGTCGAGTGTCGCCGCGCCATGCACCGCGTCGATCAGCGTCACAACGCCGTCGAGCCGCAGCCGCATGGACAGATAGGGGTGGCTCATCAGCGTATGCAGAATCGGCGCGGGGTCGGCGAGCCCCGTGGTTTCGATCAGGACGCGGTCGATGGGCGCCATGCGGCCATTGTCGAGATCGCGCATGATGTCCTCGAACGCGGCGACGAGATCGCCTCGGATGGTGCAGCACAGGCAGCCCGACGACATCAAGAGCCGGTCGCCCTCGACCTTCTCGACCAGCAGGTGATCGAGGCCGATCGCGCCGAACTCGTTGATGATCACCAGCGAGCGGGCGAGCGCGGGGTCTTTGACCAATCGGTTGAGCAGCGTCGTCTTGCCGGCGCCGAGAAACCCCGTCAGCACGGTGACGGGCAAGGGTGGCGGCGGCCGCCGCGGCGCGCCGGGCATGGCCGCGCCGGGGATCAATTTTCCCGCGTCTTTTTGCCCTTGGCCGGCGCGTGGGCGGCGATTTTCTTCGGTTCGGTTTTCTTGGCTTCCACCGCCTTGGGCGCGGGCTTCGCCGGCGCGGCCTTGGCGATTTTTCCGCGCTTGCCTTTTTTGCCCGGCTTCGCGGCCGCGGCCTTGGCGTCGTCCTCGTCCGCGTCGGCGGCGGCCGATTGCTGCGTCACGCCGACGGGGCCGGCGACGCCGCCTGTCCAGCCCGGAGCGGGGCCGACGTACACATCGATGGGCTCGAACACCGGGCGCGTGGCCATCGCGGCCTGCGTCGCGGCGACTCCATCGGAGGCGATCGGCGACGCGGTGGAAGCGGCTTCCGGCGCGCGGAAAAAGGCCAGCGGATTGCCCTCGTCCGCGCCTTTCGCCGGTCCGGCGGGCGCCCCGGCGACCCTCACAGCGAAATCGTCCTCGGTAATTTCCTTGCGATGGGGGCCGCAAACCTGATCGCGCATGTTGGGCGGGCCGCCCGCGACCGTCGGCAGGTCGGCGACTTTCCGCCCCGTCGAGCCCGTGGCGAAGCCGGCGTCGAGGATTTTCGCGGCTTCTATGGTGCGCTCCTTGGCGCTGGGATAGCCGAGCACCACCGCGATCAGGCGGCGGCCGCCCCGGGTCGCGCTGGCGACGACGTTCAGACCCGCCGGGCAGGTGAATCCGGTTTTCATGCCTTCGGCGCCGGGATAACGGCCCATCAGCCCGTTGTGGGTCGGCACAATCATCGACCCCAGCCGGAACGCGCCAATGCCATAAAGGTCGGAATGCTCGGGAAAGTCGCGGTAAAGCGCCATGCCGACGACAGCCATGTCGCGGGCGGAGCTGTAGTGGCCGTCGGCGTGCAAGCCGTTGGGATTGACGAAATGCGATTCGCGCATGCCGATTTTCGCGGCGACCTTGTTCATCTGGTCGGCGAAGCTTTCGACGGAGCCGCCGACGCCCTCGGCGATGGTGATGGCGAGGTCGTTCGCCGATTTCACCATCAGCATCTTCAGGGCGTTGTCGAGCGTCACCTCGGTGCCGGGCCGAAAACCCATTTTCGACGCCGGCATGCTCGCCGCCCGGCGCGACACCAGCAGCGGCGTGTCGAGTGTGATGCGGCCCTCGCGCACCGCCGTCAGAGCCGTGTAAACGGTGACGAGCTTGGTCAACGAAGCCGGATACCAGGGTTCCGTCGCGTCGCGCTCAATCAGCACGTCGCCGGTTTTGGCGTCGATCACCAGAAGGGGCGTCGCCTGCGCGGCCCATCCCGCCAACAAAACCGCCGGAATTGAAGCGACAAGGGAGCGGACAAAACGCGGAGAACGGCGAAACAGGCGCATGGACAAGTCCCTGAGGAGATATTCGAGGCGGAAGTCGCGGGTGATTCCCGCTTCTAGCTTTTCATCGCGGGCATGGAAAGATACACAGGTCCACGTCCGGAGGATTTTGGGGGATTTCAGGCGCTTGCGGCGGATTGATGGCGCGCCCGCGACGCGCCCGTCCGAAAATGGAGACGGCCATGAGCGGATGTATCGTCGGTTGGTCGCACCTGCCGTTTGGCAAGCACGACGCCGAAACAGTTGAATCCCTGACGGTCCGCGCGGCGCGGGAGGCGCTTGAGCACGCGGGAATCGGCGCCGCCGAGATCGACGAGGTCTTTCTTGGCCATTTCAACGCCGGCTTCAGCCCTCAGGACTTCACCGCGTCGCTGGTGTTCCAGGCCGATGACGGCTTCCGTTTCAAGCCCGCGACGCGGCTGGAGAACGCCTGCGCGACGGGCTCCGCCGCCGTCCACGCGGCCCTGACGGCGATCGAGGCCAAGCGGGCGCGGCTGACGCTGGTCGTCGGCGTCGAACAAATGACCCGCGCGCCGTCAGCCGAGATCGGGCGAAACCTGTTGAAGGCGTCGTATCTGCCG
>CAIKAR010000074.1 GCA_903825465.1 uncultured Hyphomicrobiales bacterium
CCCGGATTGGCCTCCGTCCCCATCTGCGACAGCAGGCGGATCTTCTTTTGCGCGAGCCACTCCGGCCGCTCGGTTTGCAACACCGGCCACGGCAGAAACGCCGCGTCGACCTCGCGCCGCTCCATCGCCAGCAGCGCCTCGGCGGAGTTGGGATAGCCGGTGAGGATGCGCAGCTTGAGGCCGAGCATGTTCTTCAACAGCGTCGATATGATGCGCGAGCTCTGGCCCGGCGTGGCGACGATCATCTCGGTGTCGAAGGCGTCGCGCATGGTTTGAACCTTGGCGCCGCCCCACGAAAACAAGATGGCGGCGTTGGTGATCATGCGCCCGATCCAATTGAACTTGCGCACGTCGGCGCGAAGGCCGGGGTCGCCCATCGCCTGCGCCAGCGGCGCCGCCTGGTCGATCATGCCAATCACCGTGCCGTCGCGCGCGGCCGAATTGTAGAGATAGGAAACCGCCGCGAGGCTGCCGGCGCCGGGCAGGTTCTGCACGACGATCGTGGGATGGCCCGGCAGATGCTTCTGGATGTGGCGGCCCACCGCGCGCGCGTAGGAATCGTAGCCGTTGTTGACGCCGTAGCCGACGACCATCGTCACCGTCTTGCCGGCGTAGAAGCCGTCTTCAGCGCGCGCGGAGGCCGCGCAAGCGAGGGCCAGGCCCGTCAAGCCAATTCGAACGCCGCGCACGAAATCCTCCCATGCCGCGCGCGAGGGCGCGGGTTTGCCGCTGTCGGTTCAGCGTAATAGAACGATCAGCGTAATGGAATTTGGCCCGGCGGCAAGCCGCGCCGCGCGAGGGGGAATGTGATGACCAGACTGCCGGCCGGCGCGCAGCCCGTTTTGTTCGCGATACTCACGACCGGCTTCGCGTCGTTCATGGTGGCGGCGATCGCGACCGCGCGGGCGATCGGGGCCGGCCCCGGTTTTTTCCACGCGTGGATCGCGGGCTGGCTGTGGTCGTGGCCGGTGGCCGCGACGGCGATGTATTGCGTCGCGCCAGGCATCCGCCGGTTTCTCGCGCGGATTTGCGACAAGGCGTAAGCCACGCCGCCGGCGATTGACACGGCGGACCTCGCGTCCTTTTATCGCCGCGCGGCGGCGGCCGCGGCTTCGGTGAAAGGCACACGAATGCGTCCGGTCGATTTGTTTTGCTGGCATTTCATGTCCTACCCCTATCTGCCGAAGGACTTCGACGAAAAATACGAGACCGGCTGGGTCGAGGTGCCCAACAAGCTGTGGGACCGCGAGAAGTCGCGCGGCCTGTTGCGCGAATACACCGACCAGCTCGTTTACGCCTCGGAGATCGGCTTCGACGGCATGGTGTTGAACGAGCACCACCAGAACATCTACGGGCTGATGCCCTCGCCCAACATCATCGCCGCGGCGCTGGCGCACGCGACGAAGAAGGGCAAGATCGTCGTGCTCGGCAACCTGCTCCCGCTGCACATGAACCCGCTGCGCGTGGCCGAGGAATACGCCATGCTCGACAACATGAGCGACGGCCGGCTGATCGCCGGCTTCGCGCCGGGTTCGGGGCCCGAGACCTTCAACTACAACGCGCCCTCGGCGCCGTCGCGCGACCAGTTCTGGGAGGCGGTCGACCTCATTCGCGAGGCGTGGACCAAGCCCGGCCCCTTCGCCTACGAGGGCGCGCACTACCCGCTGCGCTACGTCAACCCCTGGCCGCTGCCGACGCAGCGACCGCATCCGCCGATCTGGATTCCCGCCGGCCGCTCGAAGGGCACGCTGCGGCAGATCGCCAAGCACGGCTACGGCTACTTCCTGTCGTCGCGCAGCCATGGCTCGGCGACGGCGAAGTCGCAGGTGTTGTTCGAAAAGACGCTGGAGGAATACGGGCACCGCTACGAGCCGCACCGCATGGGCATCCTGATGTCGGTCGTCGTCGGCGAGACGGACGCGGAGGCGCGCGAGCAGGGCAAGGAGGGCATCTGGTACTTCCTGCGCAATTGCCTCAAGGGCCACCAGCGCCGCGAAGGCCGCCAGCTCACCTATGGGCCGGGCGTGCCCTATATTCCCTCCGAGGAGTGGCGCGACTTTCTCGCCAGCACCGACCCGACGACGCCGCTGCTCGGCGACACCGAGGACTGGGACGATCTGCAACGCTCGCAATCCATCCTCGTCGGCTCGCCCGACACGGTTTACGAGCGCATCGTCGGCATTCTCGAAGAGGCGCCGGTGGGCAACCTGCTGATGCAGTTCCACCTCGGCGACATGGACTTCGGCTTCACCCGCAAAAGCATGAAGCTGTTCGCCGAACAGGTCGCGCCGCGGCTGAAGGAGGCCTCGCTGAAAATCTACGCCAAGCGCTTTCCCCACCTCAACAGCGCGGAAATCGCGGAGTTGACGAAATGAGCGCGCGCCTGGTCCCGATCCACAACGCCAACGTCGCCGTCATCGAAGCTGGCGAGGGCGCGCCGCTCGTCTATCTGCACGGCTTCGCCGACATTCACGCCTGCATGGGCGAGTTGCAGCCGTTCCACCTCGCGCTGGCGAAACGCCGCCGCGTGGTCGCGCCGGCGCTGCCCGGCGTCAACGGCTCCGACGAACTCGGCGACGCCACCGGCGTCGACGACATGATGTTCCGGCTGCTGCAAACCTTCGACGCGTTGAAGCTCGACACATTCGACCTCGTCGGCCATTGCGCGGGCGGCTGGTTCGCGGCGGAATTCGCGGCGCGCCATCCCGACCGCGTGAAATCGCTGTCGCTTGTCGGCGCCTCGGGACTGTTTGTGAAAGGCGCGCTCATCGGCGACGTGTTCATGCACGCGCAGCCCGAGCGCGGCGTTGAATACACGACGCTTCGCAGGATGCTGTTCTCGTCGTCGGAGCATCCAATCGCGCGGCAATACTATCCCGACGTCCGCGCCGACATCGACGTCGAGGTCCGCCGCTACCAGATGCTGCGCTTCGGCTCGTTCCTTGGCTTCCGGCCGCCCTATTTCTACAATCGCACGCTCGTCGACCGGCTCTATCGCGCCGCGATGCCGGCGCGGGTGATCGCGGGAGAGATGGACGGCATGGTGCCGCTCGCCCACGCCGAAGCCTACGCGAAGGGCCTGCCCGGCGCCGGCGGCAAGCCGGTGATCGTGCCCGGCGCCGGGCACGCGGTCCATCTGGAGGCGCCGGAGGCGGTGGCGAAGGCCGTGACGGAAATCTTGTAGCGCCGCCGCGCCTTAAATTAAAAATTCCGCGCCGCCGCCGATTCTAATTGGGGCTCTGCCGCTGAGGGATCAAGCTTGCAGCGGAAGGTCAGAAAGAAGGACGTCCGCTAGGTC
>CAIKAR010000075.1 GCA_903825465.1 uncultured Hyphomicrobiales bacterium
AATGTCTTTGGCCTTGGCGCGACCGCGCGCCAGATTTTCCGCGCGGCGGCCAGCGTTGGCTGCCACGGGCCTGTCCAGCGCCGCCTCGACGCGCGCGGCGCACCCTTTGTCACCGATGGCGGCCACGCCATTCTGGATTGCTCCTTCGGCGCCATTCACGATCCCGCCGGGCTGTCGGAAGTGTTGTATCGCGTGCCTGGGGTCGTGGAGCACGGCCTGTTCATCGGCCTCGCGGCCGCCATTATTGTCGCCGATCCCGGCGGCGTGGAAATCATCGGCGGCCTTTAACGTCCGCCCGCCAACGAAGGAGTTTTCAGTTTGCGTCGCAGCCTCGCCACCGCATCCCTCGCCGCCGGACTGGCTCTCGCGGGCGCGTCCGTCCTTGCGCAGACCGCGCCAACGCTGTCGCCCGTCGCGCCGCAGCAGCAAACCACCAAAATTCCGGATTCGACGCCCGAGCAGTTGAAGGCGGCGGAGGACCTCGTCGCCGCGACGGGGCTGGCCACGTCGATCCTCAGCGTCATTCCGGGTTTGATGGGCCAAATCAATTCCACGGTCACGCAGACGCGGCCCGAATTGAGCGCGGACCTCAAAAAGACCTTCGACACGCTCGCGCCGGAGTTCGGAACATATCCGCGCGACATGGTGGCGTTCGCGGCGCGCGTTTACACCGCCGAGATGAGCCCGCAGCAGATCAAGGACGCGCTGGCGTTTTTCAACGGTCCCGTCGGCAAGAGGTTCATCGATGTCCAGCCGACGATCATCGGCAATGTCAATCCCGCGGTCGCCGCGTGGCAGCAGCAGATGTCGGTGAAGATGATGGGCCGCGTGCGCGAGGAAATGAAGAAGCTCGGCCACGAGATGTGATTGGAAGGCGCGCGCCATGAGTGAATTCGATGTCGATCTCTTTGTCATAGGCGGCGGCTCCGGCGGCGTGCGCGCCGCGCGGATCGCGGCGGGCCATGGCGCGAAGGTCATGGTGGCGGAGGAATACCGGCTCGGCGGCACCTGCGTTGTGCGCGGCTGCGTGCCAAAGAAGCTTTACGTCTACGCCAGCCGCTTCCACGACGATTTCGAGGACGCGGCGGGCTATGGCTGGACGCTGCCGGCGAAACCCGTGTTCGACTGGAACGCTTTGACGGCGTCGAAGGAAAAGGAAATCTCGCGCCTCTCCGGCCTCTATCGCCAGACGCTTGAGAAGGCCGATGTCGCGATCGTCGAACAACGCGCCCTGGTGTCGGGGCCGAACGCCGTGAAGCTCGCGGATGGACGGACCGTGACCGCCAAACACATTCTCGTCGCGGTCGGCGCGTCGCCCAATCTCGAGCCAGCCGTTCCGGGCATCCAGCATGCGATCTCGTCCAGCGAGCTTTTCGATCTGCCGGTGTTTCCCAAGCGGCTGATGATCGTCGGCGGCGGCTATATCGCGGTTGAGTTCGCCGGCGTTTTCGCGCGGCTCGGCGCGCGCGTCGAGCAGGTCATGCGCGCCGACAACGTGTTGCGCGGCTTCGATGGCGACATGCGCGCGGGCGTGCGCGACGCGCTGGCTCACGCCGGCGTGAAGTTTCACTTTGGCGCGCTGCCGACGACGATCGAGAAGACCGCCGATGGCCTGCGCGTGACGATGTCGAAGGGCGAGGACTTGGTCGTCGATCAGGTCGTTGTCGCGACGGGACGCCTCCCGCACACGCGCGGGCTCGGCCTTGAAAGCGCCGGGGTGGCGATGGACGCTGTCGGCGCGGTGAAGGTCGATGGCTATTCGCGCACCAATGTCGCGTCGATATACGCCGTTGGCGATGTCACCAACCGCTTGAATCTCACGCCGGTCGCGATCCGGGAGGGCCACGCCTTCGCAGACACGGTGTTCGGCGGCAAGGACGTTCGCGTCGATCATTCCAACGTCGCGACGGCGGTGTTCACGACGCCGGAACTCGGCACGGTGGGCCTGACGGAGGAACAGGCGCGCGAGAAATTCGACATCGTCGATATCTACAGCGCGGGCTTCCGTCCGATGAAGGCGACGCTGTCGGGCCGCGCCGAGCGCACGCTGATGAAGATCGTCGTCGACGGCGCCACCGACAGGGTGCTTGGCGTCCACATACTCGGCCACGAAGCAGGCGAGATGGCGCAATTGCTCGGCATCGCGGTGAAGATGGGCGCGACCAAGGCCGATTTCGACGCGACGATGGCCGTGCATCCAACGGCGGCGGAAGAGTTGGTGACAATGCGCGCGCGCTCCGCCCGGCATGTGAAGGGCGTGTAGATCCAGCGCGCAAATTCACCGCAGACTGAAGCGGAGCGTCGTCGCGGTGTGGAATACGCCGCCGGGCGGCGGTGGCGCGCGGATGGAGGCGACCGCCTGCCGGGCGGCGCTGTCAAGCGCGGCGTTGCCGGACGAATTCGTCACGGCGATCGATGTCGCGTGGCCGGAGGGCCCAATCGTAAAGGCCACGCCAACCGACCCGCTCGCGCCCGCCGCTCGCGCCGATTCTGGATAGGCCTTGTGACGGTTCAGCTCGCCCGCGACCAACGCCGCGTAGCTAGCCGTGGACATGACCGGGGCGGCTGGCGCTTGAACGGGGGCCGCCGCTCGAACGGGCGCGGGCTTCGGCGTCGCGGCGGGGCGTTGCGCCGGTTGCGCTTGAGGTTGCGGCCGCGGCTTTGGCGTCTCGACCTTTTTGATCGGTTCCGGCTTGGGCGCTGGCGCTGGTTTTGGCTTTGCTTTTGGTATCGGCGCCGGCTTGGGAATGGGGGCAACGGGCGGAATAATGTCTTCGACTGGCGGTGGAGCGATATCCACCGGAGGCGGAGCTAAATCCACTGGCGGTGGAGTTGCATCCATTGGCGGGGGAGCCACCTCCTGCTGCTCCTCCTGCGGCGGCACCATATCCTGCGGCGGCGGGGCCGGGTCGGGCTCGGCCTGGGGCGGCGCCAAAGGTTCGGGCAAGGGCGCGAACTCGATCGCGATCTCCGGCAAAGGCGTGACCTCGATCGTCGTCGCGAGTTTCAGAAACACGAGCGCGTGCGCCGCGAGAATGACGACCAACATCGCGGCGCGCGACCATCGCGGCAGCAGCGGCGCGGGCGCCGCCTCCATCGTCGCGCCGGCGAGACTCATTTTGACCCGCTCGCGGGCGCGAGCGCCACGGACGCCGCCTTCGCGTCG
>CAIKAR010000076.1 GCA_903825465.1 uncultured Hyphomicrobiales bacterium
ATGCCCGCCTTGAAGGCCTCGCGGAAGCCGAGCGCCATGATGCGGTCGCAGAAGATCACCGTCTCCTTCTGCCCGCAGTTGCGGTAGACGGTGTCGATCATTCCCGAGATTTCCTTCTTCGTCATCAGTTTGTTGACGACGTCGAAGGACATTTTCGGATGGTCGGGAAGCACCTGCGCGAGCATCAGCCGGCCGGGCGTCGTGTCGTAGATCTTCGCCACCTTGTTGCCCTGCGCGTCGCGCGTCCACGCGCGGCCCTTGATCTTGGTGTGCAGCGTGACCGTCTTGGCGAACAGCGCGTGCTCGACTTCCGAGAAATCGCTGAAGATGCCCTGCAGCGGCGCGCCGGACTTGGGGTCGCGCTTGAACTGGCCGGGTTCTCCGTCCCGTTCCAGCGTCATGTAGTAGAGGCCGAGCACGATGTCCTGCGAGGGCACGATGATCGGCTGGCCGTTGGCGGGGTGCAGGATGTTGTTCGTCGACATCATCAGCACGCGCGCCTCGAGCTGCGCTTCGAGCGACAGCGGCACGTGGACGGCCATCTGATCGCCGTCGAAGTCGGCGTTGAAGGCCGAACAGACGAGCGGATGCAGCTGGATCGCCTTGCCCTCGATCAACACGGGCTCGAAGGCCTGAATGCCGAGCCGGTGCAGCGTCGGCGCGCGGTTCAGCATGATCGGGTGTTCGCGGATGACCTCGTCGAGGATGTCCCAAACCTCGGGCTTTTCCTTCTCGACGAGCTTCTTGGCCTGCTTGACGGTGGCCGACAGCCCCTTCGCGTCGAGCCGCGAATAAATGAAGGGTTTGAACAGTTCAAGCGCCATCTTCTTTGGCAGGCCGCATTGGTGCAGCTTGAGTTCCGGACCCACGACGATGACCGAGCGGCCGGAATAATCGACGCGCTTGCCGAGCAGGTTCTGACGGAACCGTCCCTGCTTGCCCTTGAGCATGTCGGCGAGCGACTTCAGGGGGCGCTTGTTGGCGCCCGTGATAACGCGGCCGCGGCGGCCGTTGTCGAAGAGCGCGTCCACCGACTCCTGCAACATGCGCTTTTCGTTGCGGATGATGATGTCGGGCGCGCGCAGCTCGATCAGCCGCTTGAGCCGATTGTTGCGGTTGATGACGCGGCGGTAGAGGTCGTTCAAGTCCGAAGTCGCGAAACGGCCGCCGTCGAGCGGCACCAGCGGCCGCAGGTCCGGCGGAATGACCGGCACTTCGGTCAGGATCATCCATTCCGGCTTGTTGCCGGAGCGCATGAACGCCTCGATGATCTTCAAGCGCTTGGCGAGCTTCTTCGGCTTCAGTTCGCTGGTGGATTCCGCGATCTCGACCTTCAACTCGGCCGCGATAGTCGGCAGGTCCATCTTGCGCAGGATTTCGCGGATGGCCTCCGCTCCGATCATGGCGGTGAAGGTGTCCTGGCCGTATTCGTCCTGGGCCCGGACGAACTCTTCCTCGTTCAGGAGCTGGCGGTCCTTGAACGGCGTCAGGCCGGCGTCGAGAACGATATAGGACTCGAAGTACAGGATGCGCTCGAGGTCCTTGAGCGTCATGTCGAGAAGGAGGCCGATGCGTGACGGCAGCGACTTCAGGAACCAGATGTGCGCCACCGGAGCGGCGAGCGAGATATGGCCCATGCGCTCGCGCCGAACGCGCGACAACGTCACCTCGACGCCGCACTTCTCGCAGATGACGCCCTTGTACTTCATGCGCTTGTATTTGCCGCACAGGCACTCGTAGTCCTTGATCGGCCCGAAGATGCGCGCGCAGAACAGGCCGTCGCGCTCGGGCTTGAACGTGCGGTAGTTGATCGTCTCGGGCTTCTTGATCTCGCCGAAGGACCAGCTCAGGATTTTCTCCGGGCTGGCGATGGCGATCTGAATGTGGTCGAAAGCCTGTGGCTGCACCACGGGGCTGAAGAGATTCATGACCTCTTGATTCATGCCGGTCTCCTGATGTTTGGCCGGAAGGGGAAGCCTTCCGCCACGCCGGGTTGAAACGCGCGGTGACGGACGGCGGGCGAACCCGCCGTCCACGCTGGCAAATCCTTATTCGGCGGCCTCGGCCGGCGGCTCGATCTGCGGCTTCGTCGAGTTGAGTTCGACGTTGAGGCCCAGCGAGCGCATTTCCTTGACGAGCACGTTGAAGCTCTCGGGAATGCCGGATTCGAAAGTGTCGTCGCCGCGCACGATGGATTCGTAGACTTTGGTGCGGCCGGCGACGTCGTCGGACTTCACGGTCAGCATCTCCTGCAGCGTGTAGGCGGCGCCGTAGGCCTCGAGGGCCCAGACCTCCATTTCGCCGAAGCGCTGGCCGCCGAACTGCGCCGTGCCGCCCAGCGGCTGCTGGGTGACGAGCGAGTAGGGACCGATCGAGCGCGCGTGGATCTTGTCGTCGACGAGATGGTGCAGCTTCAGCATGTAGATGTAGCCAACCGTCACCGGGCGGTCGAAACGGTCGCCGGAGCGGCCATCGTAGATCACCGACTGGCCCGACGAATGCAGCCCCGCCTGGCCGAGCATCTCGACGATGTCCTTTTCGCGCGCGCCGTCGAACACCGGCGTCGCGATGGGCACGCCGCGGCGCAGGTTCTCGCCAAGCTCGACAAGCGACGAATCGTCCATCGCGTCGATGGTCTCGTGCTTGCCGTAGATTTCGTGAAGCTTGTCCTTCAACGGCTTGATGTTCTTGCTCCGCATGTAGGCGTTGACCGCCTGCCCGACCTGCTTGCCCAGGCCCGCGCAGGCCCAGCCAAGATGCGTTTCGAGGATTTGCCCCACGTTCATGCGGCTCGGCACGCCGAGCGGATTGAGCACGATGTCGACCGCGGTGCCGTCCTCGAGGAACGGCATGTCCTCGGTCGGCACGATGCGCGACACGACGCCCTTGTTGCCGTGGCGGCCGGCCATCTTGTCGCCCGGCTGTATCTTGCGCTTCACCGCGACGAAGACCTTGACCATCTTCATCACGCCGGGCGGCAATTCGTCGCCGCGCTGCAGTTTCTCGACCTTGTCGAGGAAGCGGCTTTCAAGCCCCTTCTTCGCCTCGTCGTACTGCTTGCGCATCGCCTCGATCTCGCCCATCAGCTTGTCGTCGTCGATCGCGAAGGCCCACCATTGCGAACGGCCGTATTCCTCGATGACTTCCTTCGCTAGCTTGGTGTCCTTCTTGAAGCCTTTCGGGCCGCCCACCGCCGTCTTGCCGACGAGAAGGCCGGAAAGGCGCGTGTAGACGTTGCGGTCGAGGATCGCGAGTTCGTCGTCGCGGTCCTTGGCCAGCCGCTCGATCTCCTCGCGCTCGATCGCCTGGGCGCGCTCGTCCTTGTCGACGCCGTGGCGGTTGAACACGCGCACTTCGACGATGGTGCCCTGCACGCCCGGCGGCACGCGCATGGAGGTGTCGCGCACGTCGGAGGCCTTCTCGCCGAAGATGGCGCGGAGCAGCTTCTCCTCCGGCGTCATCGGGCTTTCGCCCTTCGGCGTGATCTTGCCGACGAGAATGTCGCCCGCCTGCACTTCCGCGCCGATGTAGACGATGCCCGCCTCGTCGAGGTTTTTCAGCGCCTCTTCCGACACGTTCGGAATGTCGCGGGTGATTTCCTCCGGGCCAAGCTTGGTGTCGCGCGCCATCACTTCGAACTCGTCGATATGGATGGAGGTGAACACGTCGTCCTTGACGATCCGCTCGTTGAGCAGGATCGAATCCTCGAAGTTGTAGCCGTTCCAGGGCATGAACGCGACGAGCACGTTGCGGCCGAGCGCGAGGTCGCCGAGGTCCGTGGACGGGCCGTCGGCGATGATGTCGCCCTTGCGCACGAAGTCGCCGACCTTCACCAGCGGCTTCTGGTTGATGCAGGTCGACTGGTTCGAGCGCTGGTACTTCATCAGGCGGTGGATATCGACGCCGGGCTTCGAGGGATCCGGCTCTTCGGTGGCGCGCACGACGATGCGGGTCGCGTCCACCTGGTCGACGACGCCCGTGCGGCGCGCGGCGATGGCGGCGCCGGAGTCGCGCGCGACGATGGCTTCCATGCCGGTGCCGACGAGCGGCGCGTCGCTCTTGACGAGCGGCACCGCCTGGCGCTGCATGTTGGATCCCATGAGCGCGCGGTTGGCGTCGTCGTTCTCGAGGAACGGAATGAGCGCCGCGGCGACCGACACGAGCTGCTTCGGCGAAACGTCCATGAGATCGACGCGCTCGCGCTGCGTCGTCACGACATCGCCCGCGTGGCGGGTGACGACGAGATCGTCGGCCAACATTCCGTTCGCGTCGACGACGGCGTTCGCCTGGGCGACGTAGTGCTTGGTTTCCTCCATGGCGGAGAGATAGGTCACGTCGTCGGTGACCTTGCCGTCCTTCACGCGCCGATAGGGCGCCTCGATGAAGCCGTATTTATTGACGCGCGCGAATGTCGCGAGCGAGTTGATCAAGCCGATGTTCGGCCCCTCCGGCGTCTCGATCGGGCAGATGCGGCCATAGTGCGTGGGATGCACGTCGCGCACCTCGAAGCCCGCGCGTTCGCGCGTCAGGCCGCCCGGGCCAAGCGCCGAGAGGCGGCGCTTGTGGGTGATCTCGGACAGCGGGTTCGTCTGATCCATGAACTGCGAAAGCTGCGAGGAACCGAAGAACTCGCGCACGGCCGCGGCCGCCGGCTTGGCGTTGATCAGATCCTGCGGCATGACGGTGTCGATATCCACCGACGACATGCGCTCCTTGATGGCGCGCTCCATGCGCAGCAGCCCGAGGCGGTACTGGTTCTCCATCAGTTCGCCGACCGAGCGCACGCGCCGATTGCCGAGATGGTCGATGTCGTCGATTTCGCCGCGCCCGTCCCGAAGGCCCACGAGCGCCTGCACGACGGCCAGCACGTCCTCCTTGCGCAGAATGCGCACGGTGTCGGCGGCGTCGAGGTCGAGGCGCATGTTCATCTTCACCCGGCCAACGGCCGAGAGGTCGTAGCGCTCGCTGTCGAAAAACAGCGACTTGAACATCGCCTCGGCGGTGTCGATCGTCGGCGGCTCGCCCGGACGCATCACGCGGTAGATGTCGAACAGCGCCTCTTCGCGCGTCGAGTTCTTGTCGACGAAGAGGGTGTTGCGGATGTAGGGGCCGATGTTGATGTGGTCGATGTCGAGAATCGGCAACTCGTCGAAGCCGGCCTCGATCAGCGCCGCGAGGGACTTCGCGCTGATCTCTTCGCCCGCCTCGGCGAAAATTTCGCCCGTCGAGGGGTTGTAGAGATCTTCGGCGATGTACTGGCCGTGCAGATCCTCGTCCTGCGCCTTCAGCGCCTTGACGCCCTTTTCCGCCAGTTGCCGCGCGGCGCGAACGGTGAGCTTGCGTCCGTTCTCGATCACGACCTCGCCCGTGTCGGCGTCGATCAGGTCGGCCGTGGTCTTGACGCCCCTCATCCGCTCGGGATCGTAGGGAATGCGCCAGCCGTCCTTCATTTTCGTGTAGGTGACGGACTTGTAGAACGTGCGGAGAATCTCCTCGCCGTCCATGCCAAGCGCGAACAACAGCGACGTCACCGGAATCTTGCGGCGGCGGTCGATGCGCGCGTAGACAATGTCCTTGGCGTCGAACTCGATGTCGAGCCACGAGCCGCGATAGGGAATGATGCGGGCGGCGAACAAAAGCTTGCCCGAGGAATGCGACTTGCCCTTGTCGTGGTCGAAGAAGACGCCCGGCGATCGGTGCATCTGCGAGACGATCACCCGCTCGGTGCCGTTGACCACGAACGTGCCGTTCATGGTCATGAACGGCATGTCGCCCATGTAGACATCCTGTTCCTTGATGTCCTTGACGGATTTCGCCTGCGTCTCGGGATCGACGTCGAACACGATGAGGCGCAGCGTCACTTTCAACGGCGCGGCGAAGGTCATGCCGCGCTGGCGGCACTCGTCGACGTCGAACTTTGGCTGCTCGAATTCATATTTGACGAATTCAAGCAAAGCCGTCGAAGCGAAGTCGGAAATCGGGAACACGGACTTGAAAACGGATTGCAGCCCCTCGTCCGGGCGGCCACCCTTGGGCTCGTCGACGAGAAGGAACTGGTCGTAAGAGGCTTTTTGGACCTCGATAAGGTTCGGCATTTCGCCGACTTCGCGGATGTGGCCGAAAAACTTGCGGATACGCTTGCGGCCGGTGAATGTCTGAGCCAACGTCTGCGCCATGTCGCTCCTCGTGCCTCGTCCTACGAGCGGGCCGAAATGGCCCCGCCTGAACCATCCGCCAAGCGGCGAACAGCGGGGCGACTGCCCCTGAATTCCATCCGCCCCACATGGCGGACGCCGAATCGGGGTCCAAGACCCACGCGATCCAGCAACGGCTGAAGGGCCCCGGGCGGCGCCCGGGACCGTTCAATTTCGTTATACGTCCGCCGGGGCGGACAACACGTTTACTTAAGCTCGACTTTCGCGCCGGCCTTCTCAAGCTGCGCCTTGAACTTGGCGGCGTCTTCCTTCGACACGCCTTCCTTGACGGGCTTCGGAGCCGCTTCGACAAGATCCTTGGCTTCCTTGAGGCCAAGGCCGGTGATGGCGCGGACTTCCTTGATGACTTCGATCTTCTTGTCGCCAGCGCCGGCGAGCACGACGGTGAATTCCGTCTGTTCTTCCACCGGAGCGGCGGCGGCGGCGGCGGGGCCGGCGGCGACAGCCACGGCGGCGGCGGCGGAAACGCCCCACTTGGCTTCAAGGAGCTTCGCGAGTTCGGCGGCTTCGAGCACGGTGAGGCTCGAAAGGTCGTCGACGATCTTTTCCAGATTGGCCATTGTTTTAGTCCTTTGTGTGATGGGAATTGAACTTGATGGAAGTGCTGGGCCGCGTCAGGCCGCGTCTCGATTGGCATAGGCCCCGAACACGCGCGCCAGCTTTGCGGCGGGCGCGGTGGAGAGCTGGGCGAGCTTGGTCGCGGGAGCCTGAATAAGGCCCACGAGCTTGGCGCGCAGTTCGTCCAGGGACGGCAGGGTCGCAAGCGACTTCACGCTGTCCGGGTTCAGGGCGGTCTGGCCCATGGCGCCGCCGAGGATGACGAGCTTGTCGTTTTCCTTGGCGTAAGCCACGGCCACCTTGGGCGCCGCCACCGGATCCGCCGAATAGGCGATCAGGGTCGGCCCCTTCAACAGAGGACCGAAATCGGCGACGCCGGAGCCATCGAGAGCGATTTTGACGAGACGGTTCTTGGCGACCTGCACCGAAGCGCCAGCTGCGCGCATCCGCTTGCGCAGATTCTGCATATGGGCGACGGTCATGCCGGAGTAGTGCGCCACGACAACCGACTGGGAGTCCTTCAGGATCCCCTTCAGTTCCGCGACAGCCTCTTTTTTCTCCGCTCTGTCCACAGTGCTCTCTCCAATTGGCGGAACATGTTCCGCCGGCTGATTGAGCCGCGAAAAAGACGCTTGCGCGCCTCTCCCGCGACACCGGGTACCTGCCCCCGAAGCAACCCAGGGGGCCGCTGCGGACAGAGGGGTAAAACCAACACCAGGGCCGCTCGCGCGGCTCTCACATCAGGTCTTTCCCCGTCTATGCTGGCCTCCGCCCGCCCCGAAAGGCGGTCCGACGAGATTAAGCCCTTTGAAAATCCGTGAGGATCGCGCGGGGCGCCGGCAGTCTCGGACAGGACATGGCCGGACGGGACACAGGACTAATCCTGGGCCCGCCGACCATTCTGGCCTGCGAAATTCCACCGCGACGCGGCAAAACCACACAAGCAAGCTGAATTTGATAGCAGGGTCGCGAAATGCGTTCGACCCCAGCCCCGCTATCTATCCGTTCCCGTCCGCCTTCGCAAGGGGGCGGGAACGAAATTATCACAATCGAAATTTCGTGCGAAATTTCGCGGCAATCAGGTGCCGGTCTGCTGGACCGTGGCCACAGTCGCCGGTTCGACCTTGACCCCGGGGCCCATCGTCGAGGAAATCGCGATGCGCTGCAGATAGGTGCCCTTCGCGCCCGTCGGCTTCGCCTTGTTCACGGCATCGACGAAGGCCTTGATGTTCTCAACGAGCTTTTCGTCGCCGAACGAGGCCTTGCCGACCATGCCCTGCACAATTCCCGCCTTCTCGACGCGGAACTCGACGGCGCCGCCCTTGGAGGCCGCGACGGCTCCCTTCACATCCATGGTCACAGTGCCAACCTTCGGGTTCGGCATCAGGCCGCGCGGGCCGAGCACCTTTCCGAGACGGCCGACGAGCGGCATCATGTCCGGCGTCGCGATGCAACGGTCAAAGTCGATTGTGCCGCCTTGGACAATATTGACGAGGTCTTCCGCGCCGACGATATCGGCGCCGGCGGCCTTGGCTTCGTCCGCCTTCGCTCCGCGGGCGAAAACCGCGACGCGCTGGGTACGGCCAGTGCCGTTGGGCAGATTGACGACGCCGCGAACCATCTGGTCGGCGTGTTTGGGATCGACGCCGAGGTTCATGGCGATTTCGATCGTTTCGTCGAACTTGGCCTTGGCGCGCTCCTTTACGAGCTTGATCGCCTGGTCCACGGGGTAGAGCTTGACGCGGTCGACGCCGTCGCGCGAAGCCTTGATGCGCTTTCCGATGTGAGTCATGGCCTTACTCCACCACTTCCAGGCCCATGGCGCGGGCGGAGCCGTTGATCATCGCCACAGCCGCCTCGAGCGTGTGGCAGTTCAAGTCCTGCATTTTCTTTTCGGCGATTTCCTTCAGCTGCGCATTGGTGACCTTGCCGACAAAGCCACGGCCGGGCGTCTTGGAGCCGGAGGCGGGCTTCTTGCCGATTTTCAGCCCGGCCGCCTTCTTCAGGAAGAAGGTGACGGGCGGCTGGCGCATTTCGAAGGTGAAGGAACGGTCCTGATAAGCCGTGATTACCACCGGAATCGGCGATTTCGGCTCCAACTGCGCGGTGCGCGCGTTGAACGCCTTGCAGAATTCCATGATGTTGAGGCCGCGCTGGCCGAGCGCGGGACCGATGGGCGGCGACGGATTGGCCGCGCCCGCCGGCACTTGCAGTTTGATATAGCCGACGATCTTTTTCGCCATTTGCCTGCTCCAGATAACGCTGAACGCGGGCTTTCGCCCACGCCAGCCGGATGCGGTTCGTGGTGCGGCGCGAACTCCCGGCTGGCGACCGGGCGCGTCTTCCACGTGTGAAGACGCGGCTGGTAGCAGGGTTGAGGGGCGAGAGCAAGACGCAATCGCGGCTGGCCGGCGCGTCCGCCCTATTCGATCGAGATCTTGTTGCGCACAATGACATCCCGCCAGCGCGCGCTGTCCGCGTCGATGTAGGCGCGCGCCGCGGCGGGCGAATCCAACACGGGCGTCGCGTGCAGATCTCCGATGATCTTCTTCGCCTCGGGCGTCGCGAAGGCCTCGCGAACCACGCCATTGAGCTCGTCGAGAATGTTGGCCGGGGTTTTTGGCGGCGCGGCGAGGGCGAACCACGTGACCGAGACGAAATCCGGCCAAGTCTCCGCGAGCGTCGGCACATCGGGCAAGCCCGGCGCCCGAGCCGCGCCGCCGACCGCGATCGCGCGCAACTTGCCAGCCTGAATATGCGGCCAAGCGTCGACGAGATTGATGAACGCCATGTCGATGCGCTCGCCCATCATGTCGGAGATGATTTCTATAGTTCCCTTGAAGGGCACATGCGTGATATCCACGCCCGCGTGCGCCTTAAGCGCCTCCCCCGAGAGGTGCAGCGTGCTGCCGGGGCCGGTCGAGCCATAATTCAGCCCACCGGGCTTCGATTTCGCCAGCGCGACAAGCTCCGCGACGTTTTTGGCCGGCAGATCGCCGCGCACCATCAGCACATTAGGCGCCTCGACAAGCACGCTTACCAGCGCGAATTGCTGGGGATCGTAGGTCAGTTTCTTGAATAGGTGCTGGTTGACGGCGAACGGGGGCGGCGGCGCCGTCAGAAGCGTGTAGCCGTCGGGTTCGGCGCGGTAGAGAAGATCGCCGGCGATGTTTTGCGACGCGCCGGGGTGGGGATCGAGAATGGCGGGCTGGCCCCATTTGGCCTGAAATCCCTGCCCGACAATGCGGGTAAGAAGATCGGGCGCGCTGCCCGCCGGAACCGGAATCATGACGCGGATTGGCCGTGTCGGCGCCCAGCTCTGCGCGGACGCCGCTGTTTCACATACATAGATTCCCGCCGCCAACGCCCAAAACACCGCCCAAGACCGCATATCGCCCGCCCTCCGGTTTCGGCCATCGGCCGAATTCCATTCCCGCAACGCAAATTAAACCTTGACGCCTTATCGTTGGCCCGGGTTCGCGTCTGGAGCGGCGTTTATGCGTACAAATGATTGGGTCGGCAAGCGCAAGGCGGCGCGTCAGCCTGTCAACATGCGGGCGGAAATCCGCTTTCTCGACGGCCGGCCGCCTGTCGAATGCCGCATCACGGACATCAGCTCAACCGGTTGCGCCGTCGAGTTGAAGACCGAAATCCCCGATCTCGAGGATTTCGACCTGTTCATCGAGGCTCGCGGGGAGACGAAAATCTGCAAACTCCGCCGGGGTGGCGGCACAACGCTGGGCGTCGCCTTTCTGAAATCGCGTCTGGACGACCCGCTTGTCATGCAGACCTTGATGGAGCGGGTGCTGCGGCTTGAGCGCGGCTTCGCGGAAATGAAGGGCGCGCCGCCATCCATTGAACGCGGTTCATCGGAGGAGGAGCGCCGGGTTTCCGGCGAGGCGCGCCGCACCGCCGACCGCGAACTCGAATTTTCCGGTCCCAGCATCGATCAGCGCATCCAGGCGCTCGCCGCGGGGCTCGCGGAGATGCGAAGCGCCGTCGAGCGTCTGTCTAACGCGTCCGCTGTCCCGGCGCTCGCCGACTTCGCTCCTCGCCTTGAAGCCCAGGGAAGCGACATCGCCGCGCTTAAGCAAGAAATGGCCGCCCTGTCGAAAACGCTGCGCTCGACCTTCTCCGCCCCGTCTGGGGGAGTTTCGACCGCGCTGGCCGACCTGGCCCCGGCGCAAGATCACACGGACGACATCGCGGTGTTGAAACGCGAGATGGCCAGTCTCAGCGTCGCCATGCGTGAAATCGCCGCCTCGCCGGCAATGCGTTCTCAACCGGCGGCCACGCTGGCGCCCGCGCCGGAAATGTTGACCCGGGACATCGCCAAAGTCCGCGCCGACGTTTCGGAATTGCGCGCCGCCATGGAGGCGTTGCAATCCACCCCCAACGGCCGCGCATCGACGCCCCTCGTAGATTATTCGCTGGACATCGCCGATTTGCGCGACCGCGTCGAAGGCGCGCTCGACAACGCGCCAAACGAACGGTTGCTGGAATTCGCCAACGCCATCGGCGCCCTGCGGGCCGAAATGGGCGCGCTGAAAGCGCAGCGCGGCGCCACGCTCGATCAGGCGGTGCAGCGCGAGTTGGCGGAATTGCGGGGCGCGGTGAAAACGATGATCGCGATGCTGTCCAAAACGCTCAACGAGGTCAAACGCGCGGCGTGAAGCTCGCCCAGCCGCCGGCGACGCCGAGCGCGCACAGCATGAGCGACACCACCGCGTTCCACCCTGCGAGAGAAAGGCCCAGTATCCGGATCGCGACCGCGTCGCATCGGACCACTTTCACAGTGCTCAATTGGTTCATGAAGTCGGCCATGGAGCCCGCTTTTTGAAGGGATCCCGTGCAATCCGTGGGCCCTTGCCAAAAGCTCCACTCGACCCCGGCGTGATAGGCTCCGAAAATGGCGCTGCCCAGAAACAACACCGCCAGCAGCGCGAAACCCATCCCGGCGGGCATGCGCCACCGCGGCGCGGCGACGGCCACCAGCGCCGCCAGCGGCACGCCGACGTAATAGGCCCAACGCTGTTTGAGGCACAATTCACAGGGCAGATAGCCCGCCGCCTCGAACGCCCACGCGCCCGCGATGGTGGCGAAAGCCAGCGCCAAAAGGAGCAGGGCCAGACGCGAAGGCGACGTTTGGGCAATGGAAGGCATCGTGCCCCGCAATTGATGAAAAGACGCGAGCCCTATACGCCAAGCCATGCGCCTGGGCCAGCGGCGCCTCCAAACGCCGCATTGGCGCCGGGCGGACATGATGTTTATGTTGCAGTGCGAAATTGAATGGTCCCCAAATTCTCTTTGGGCCCGGGGCCAATGGAGTGTTGAATGACAATACGTCCGCGCCGCAGCGCGCTGTACGCGCCGGGCTCGAACGCGCGGGCCTTGGACAAGGCGCGGACGTTGCCCACCGACGTCGTAATCGTCGATCTTGAGGACGCCGTCGCGCCCGAGGCGAAACCGGCCGCGCGCGAACAGGCGGCGGCGGCGATTCTCGCGGGCGGCTTCGGCGATCGAGAGCTTGTGATTCGGGTGAATTCGCTGGCGACGGATTGGGGCCACGCCGACATCGCGGCCGCCGCCAGGTCCGGCGCGCACGCCATCCTCGTGCCGAAGGTCTCGACGCCCGGCGACGTGATGATGGCGGCGGCCGAATTGCGAAAATCCGGGGCGCCGGATTCAATGCGGGTTTGGGTGATGATGGAAACGCCGATGGCGATCCTGAACGCGGATTCCATCGTGCGCGTGGCGCGCGATCCGGCGGCCCGGCTGGACGCGCTGGTCATGGGGACCAACGATCTCGCCAAGGAGACCCGCGCGCGGATAACGCCCGGCAGGGCCGCGCTGGTTCCCTGGCTCGCCATATGCGTGGCGGCCGCGCGCGCCTATGGCGCCGACCTCCTCGACGGGGTTTACGGCGCCATCAACGACATCGAGGGATTGCGCGCCGAATGCGTCCAAGCCCGCGACATGGGCATGGACGGAAAAACGCTCATTCATCCAGATCAAATCGAAGCGTGCAACGAGACCTTCACGCCCGATCCACGCGAGCTCGAATGGGCGCGCAAACTTGTCGCGGCGTTCGACGCGCCGGAAAACGCGGCGAAAGGCGCCATAGCACTCGATGGACGCATGGTCGAGCGGCTTCACGCGGACATCGCCCGGCGCAACCTCGACATAGCGGCGGCTATCGCGCGCAAGATGGTTTGATGAAAAAAATCGGTCGATAAATTTGTCACGCGCGCGCCCCGCGAGGCGCGTTAAACGGGATTTCAAAAGGCGAACGCCCCGTCTATAGACGGCCCGCGCGACGGAGCCACCATACATGTCAGACGAGCATGCCGAGCCGATCGACCCGCCTCCTTCGGCGCATCGTGTCCCTGACGGTGAAAAGCGCGAGCCAATAACCATTGACGCCACGCCGGAAAATCGGGACGCGCCGGCGGACGCGACCATTGCCACCCCTGACGCCTCGCCCGAACCCGCCGCGCCCGCGCCCACGCCGCGGAAAAGCCGCAAGGGTTGGCTTTTCGCCTGCTTGGCGCTCATCCTCGGCGGTGGTGGATGGTACGGTCTGCAATCCGCGGGATCGCTCCCCGGTGTCCTCGAAAACACGCCCTCGCCGGAAGTCTCGAAAGCGCCCGACGTCCCCGCGGCGACTCCCGGCCCGGCGAAACAAGTGGCGGAGCCCTCGCCCGCTGCCATGCCCGCTGTTTCACCAAGCGGCTTCGACGCGTTCGAAAAAGCGGCGAACGAGCGATTTGATCGCCTTGAGGCGGGGCTGACCGCGCTTCAACAGGCGGCAAAACCCGTTCCCGTCGTCGATCCCCAAATCGATGAGCGCCTGAAAAAACTTGAAGCGGCGGCTTCGTCGCCCACCGCCGCGCCCGCGACCGGCGCCGCGCCTGTCGATCTTCAACCTCTGGAAACGCGCCTGTCGAAACTCGAGGCCGCTATTCCCCCCGCCGCGGAGGCTCCGCCCGCGCCTGTCGCGCCCGCGCCGCCCATTGATCTTCAACCAATCGAAGGCCGTTTGAACGCGCTCGAGCGCCACCTGCAAACCATGGAGGACAACGCCAAAGCGGCGAAAACCGAGGTTCGCGCGACCGAGCCCGCCGCCGCGACCGCGCCGCGCAAGCCAGATCCGATCGCGCAAGCGGTGGTCGCGCAAACGATGGCCCGCGCCGTGGATTCCGGCGCGCCGTTTCGCGCCGCGTTCGCCGCCGCCAAAGCGCTGGGAGCGCCGCCGGAATTGCTTGCGCCGTTGGAGAGGCTCGCCGACAAGGGAGGGGTCGACAACGCTTCCCTGGCGAAACTCTTTTCCGACAGCGAAACGGCGGTCCTCGCCGCCGCGCAACCGCCGTTGCCGGACGACGCCTCGGCGATGGACCGCCTCGCCGCGCTCGCCTCGAAGGCGGTTCGGGTTCGCCCGGCGGCCACCACGGACGGAGACGACCCGCCCGCGCTTGTGGCGCGCGTCGAAGGCGCTTTGGCGCGTGGCGCCCTGGGCGAAGCGTTCAACGCCTGGAACGCTTTGCCACCCGCCTCCAAAAACGCGTCGCGCGCTTTCGGCGACGCCGCCGGCGCGCGCGTCGGCGCGGAAAAAGCGGTGGCCGCGCTGACGGCGCTGGCCGTCGATGAAATCGCCAACAGCGGGGATAAGAAATGATCCGGCTCTTGGCGATTCTCGCGCTGCTGTCGTTGGCGACCATTGGCCTCGCTTGGGTTTGGGACCAGCCGGGCGACATAACGATCGTATTCCGCGCCCAGCGCTACGAGTTTGCGCCAATAGTCGCCCTGTGCGGGCTGATCGCGGTTATCGCGGCGCTGCTTTTCGTGGCTTGGCTGCTGCGGCTTGTCTTCGGCGCGCCGGCCCGCATCGCCCGCGCGCGGCGCGCGGCGCAAAAGGAAAAATCGCTCAACGCCTTGTCGAAAGGCATGATCGCGGCGGGGGCCGGCGATTTGCGCGCAGCGCAGCGCGCCAGCGCCATCGCCGACAAGGGGCTTGGCGACACGCCCCTCGCCTTGCTGCTGCGCGCGCAAACAGCGCAGCTCGCCGGCGACCGGGAGACAACCCGCAAGACCTTTGAAAAGCTCGCCGAACATCCGGACGCCCGCCCCCTCGGCCTTCGCGGCCTTCATGTGGAGGCGCGCCGGACCGGCGACACGGAGGCCGCGCGCCTCTACGCCGAGGAAGCGCACAAGATCGCGCCCGCCGCCTGGGCCGGCGCGGCGCTACTGGAGCACCATTCAGCCGGCGGGGACTGGCCCAACGCTTTGGCGAGCGTCGAGGCCAACGCCGCTCAACGCCTCATCGACCGGCCCACCGCCGACCGCCAGCGCGCCGTGCTGAAAACCGCGATCGCGCTCGACATGGGCGACGCGCATCAGGGCGAGGCGCTGAAATTGGCGCGCGAAGCCGCGGACCTCGCGCCCGACCTGACGCCCGCCGCCGCGCTCGCCGGGCGGTTGATGGCTCGCGGCGGCGATTTGCGCCGCGCGTCGAAGTTGCTGGAAGCCGCGTGGAAGGCCTGTCCGCACCCGGACATCGCGCGCGTTTACATCGACCTGCGTCCCGGCGATTCCGCCGCCGACCGGTTGGCCCGGGCCAAGACTTTGGCGCGGCTCGTCCAGGACGATCCCGAAAGCGACCTTTGCGTCGCGGGCGCCGCCATCGACGCCCGTGAATTCGACATGGCGCGCCAATCCATCGCGCCCTTGATCGACGCCACCGCGATATCCCGGCCAACCCGCCGCGTGTGTCTGACGATGGCCGACATCGAGGAGGCCGAGCACGGCCAGACGGGCCTCGCCCGCGAATGGCTGGCGCGCGCCGCGCGCGCGCCACGCGACAAGGCGTGGGTCGCGGACGGGGTGATTTCGGATACATGGGGTCCGGTATCGCCGGTCACTGGCAAGCTCGACGCGTTCCGATGGACGATCCCGGCTGAAAAATTGGCCGCCATGGCGCCGTGGTCGCCGCCCTCGCCGGAGGATTTCATCGAAACCCCGATGATCGAGGCGAGCCCCGTTGAAGCGCCGGTGTCGCCGCCACCCGCGCCGGCGGACGACGCCGCGACAAAACTCGCCGAAATCAGGGCCGCCGCGCGCGCCGCGCCACGCGCCGCCAACGACCCCGCGCCCATCGCGCCCGACGATCCCGGACCGAAGCCGCGCGACGCCGCGTAAGCGCGGCCACGCGCTTGCAATCGCCGTTCCGTGCGGCTAAGACCCGCCCGTCCTTGGCGTTGTCCGCGAACCGGTCGATGCGATGGCGCGCCGCTTTAGCTCAGCCCGGTAGAGCAACCGCTTCGTAAGCGGTAGGTCATCTGTTCGATTCAGATAAGCGGCACCATCAACTTCTCAGCCGGCGTTTCCCACTCCCCGCCGCTTCGGCTATATTCGCCTCCGACGGGGTCGCGCGGCGATCGCCCGCCATTGGGAGGGAACATGAGTTTGTCCATCAGATCGCTGGCGTTGCCGACGCTATTCGCCTGCCTCGCCTCAAGCGCCCACGCGGCTTCGATCAACGGCGTCGTCACCGGGCCGGATGGCAAACCCTACATGGGCGCCTTCGTGGCGGCGCGGAACCCGGCGACGAAGATGACCATCAGCGTGCTGTCTGGCGCGGATGGCGCCTACCATATCGGCGGCCTGCGCGACGCCAGCTACCAGGTGAGCCTCTCCACCATCGGCTTCAAGAACGACCCGCGCAACGATGTGGCCTTGAAGGGCGATCAGAAATCCGAAATCAATTTCCAGTTGCAGCCGCGCCCCGTGCAGTGGAGCGAATTGACGACGTATCAAGGCCGCATGCTCCTGCCAAAAACGGCGGAGCACGATCTGAGCCACAAGGACCCGTTTTTCCTCACGTGCTTCCAGTCCTGCCATTCCTTCCAGAGACGCATGGCTGAAACCGAACGCGACGAGGCCGGCTGGCGCGATCGCGTAAAGTACATGAACGACGTGATGCTGGCCGGCGAAGGCCGCCGCGCCACCGACAAGCAGTCCGAAGACTTCACCAAATACCTCACGCTTCTCTGGGGGCCGGATTCGCCCAAGCCCGCCTCGCCGGAGGACATGCCGCAATACAAGTCGCTCGTCCGCAAGATGGACGCCAAGGCGATGAACATCGGCTATGTCGAATATGATTTTCCCGCCCCCAACGGCATGGGCCCGTGGAGCGCCGTCGAGGATCGCGACGGCAAGATGTGGATTCCGTATTACGGCAAGGGAAATGAAGTCGTGCGGCTCGATTCCGCCACCGGCGAGATGGAGCATTTCAAGCTGCCCTTCTCGCGCACGGCCGGCATCCACTCGGTGATCCCGGCGCAAGACGGCTCTGTCTGGTTCAGCGAAATGGCGATGGGCAAGTTCGCGCGGCTCGATCCGAAGACAAAGGAAATCAGCGAATATCAGGCGCCCGCCCTGCCCGATGGCAAGAAGGCGGGCGCGCACACCGTGCGCGTCGACAATCGCGGCCTCGTATGGGCGAGCGGCGGCCCGGCGATCACGTCCTACGATCCCAAGACGGAGGAATTCCGCCACTTCGACGTGCCCGCCACCTACGGCAACGTCGTCGGCCTCAACAACGACCAGTGGTTCACGTCATTCCGCGACGACGGCGTGATTGCCCGCGTCGCCTCGGATGGCACGCTGTCGAAGTTCCAGCCGCCGACCGCCGGCAAGCCGCAGCGGCTTCAGGTGGACAGCGACGGCGTGGTCTATTTCTCGGAGCGCCAGGGCAACGTGATCGGCCGCCTCGACCCGGCGACAGGCGCGATGAAGGAATTCCCGCTGCCCGGACCGGAAGCGAGCCCTTACGCGATCGGCATCGATGGCGACCACAAAATCTGGTATTCCAGCCATGAGCAGGACACGCTCGGCCGTCTCGATCCCAAGACCGGGGCGGTGACCGAATATCCCTATCCTCATTCGGAAATCGCGATGCGCGAGTTCTTCACGGATTCGAAGGGCCGCATGTGGTACGGGAGTTCCACCAACAACAAGGTTGGCTATTTCTTCTTCAACGACGGCGCTTCCGCCGACGTTGTGAAATAGACCGGCGAAGGCTTCGCCTCGCCGCTTGACGCGCCGACGCGCCTGCCGCATTGTGGCGGCATGACGCGCCGCGCCCTTATCCGTGGGTTTATTATTATCTGCTAGCCCAGTCGCTGGCCGGAGCCGTCTTGTCCTGAACATTTCAGTCGACGCCCCGGGCCAGCTAGGCTCGAGGACACCATGCCGCAATTGCGCCTTTACAACACCCTGACCCGCGCGAAGGAGGATTTCGTCCCCTTCGACGCCGCGAAGGTGCGCATGTATGTCTGCGGCCCCACGGTCTACGACTTCGCGCATATCGGCAACGCGCGGCCGGTGATCGTGTTCGACACGCTGTACCGGCTGCTGCGGCGCCTCTACGGACCGGAGCATGTGACCTATGTCCGCAACATCACGGACGTGGACGACAAGATCAACGCCCGCGCGGCGCGCGATTTTCCCGGTCAGCCACTGAACGAGGCGATCCGCCGCGTCACCGAAAGCACCGCCAACCAGTTCATGGCCGACGCGAAGGCGCTGGGATGCCTGGAGCCGACGGTTCAGCCGCGCGCGACCGACAACATCGCCGAAATGATCGAGATCATCCAGTCGTTGATCGACCGTGGCCACGCCTATGTGGCGGCGGGCGAGGCGCTGTTCGAAGTCTCGACCATGCCCGACTACGGCCGCCTGTCGCGTCGCGCGCTGGAGGACCAGCAAGCCGGCGCGCGCGTCGCGGTGGAGGCGCACAAGCGCAATCCCGCCGACTTCGTGTTGTGGAAGCTTTCGAGCGAGAACGAGCCCGGCTGGGATTCGCCCTGGGGCCGCGGCCGCCCCGGCTGGCATATCGAATGCTCGGCCATGTCCAACCGCTATCTCGGCGAGACTTTCGACATCCACGGCGGCGGCCTCGACTTGATTTTTCCCCACCACGAAAACGAAATCGCCCAATCGCGCTGCGCGTTTGGCCGCGACGTGATGGCGCGCGTGTGGATGCACAACGGGTTTCTGCAGGTCGAGGGCGAGAAGATGTCCAAGAGCCTGGGCAATTTCATCACGATCAACGAATTGCTGAACACGGAGAAGTTCGGCGGCCGCAAATGGCCCGGCGAAGTGTTGCGTCTCGCGATGCTGCGCACGCATTACCGGCAGCCCATCGACTGGACGGTCAAGGCGCTGGAAGAGGCTTATTATACGCTTTCAACATGGAACAGAATCGCGACCGGGTCGAACATTCGGTCCGCGCAGCCGTCGGAAGCCATGTTGTCGGCCCTCACCGACGATTTGAACACGGCCGCCGCGATCGCCGAGATGCATGGCTTGGCTCGTCGGGCCGTTGGCACGGATCGTCCCGCCGACGCGAAACACGCCTTGGCAGGAAATTTAGCTCTGCTCGGATTTACAGAGTGGATGTCAAAGGTGCCGTTCGAGTCGAAGCTTCGTCAAGAACTGTCGGCCAATTTCGACGTGCAAAAAATCATAAATGCCCGCCTTGACGCCCGCAAAGCCAGAAACTGGTCTGAGTCCGACCGCATCCGCGACGAACTCGCCGCCATGGGCGTCGTCTTGAAGGACAACAAGGACGGCACCACGACGTGGGAGATCAAACGATGAGCGACGCCCCTCGCGCGCCAAAACCCGCCCTGCG
>CAIKAR010000077.1 GCA_903825465.1 uncultured Hyphomicrobiales bacterium
TCCCGCAGGCTGTCGCGGGTTTTGGAGAACGCCACATGGATGGCGAATTTCTTCCACGCTTTCGGGCGCGCGCGATGCCACCCATCGGCCGCGGCGAACCCCGCGGCTCGGTCCAGCATCTGGCGCGCGTCGTCATGGTTTTGGCGGTTGCCCTCGCCGCAACCGCCGTTTGGCCAAGGGCAAGGTCATCTAACTTGCCGGGGGCGCAAACCGTGGCGGCCAACGTCGGCGCGCGGGGATAGAGGCCTAGCGAGCTTGAGCCTGGGGCCACTTTTCGCCTGACGAAGCGCGTTTGCGCCGCTATGATGCGGCAATGAGCTTTTTGTTGCGCCATCCTCTTCGCGACGAAGCGCGCCGCCGTTCGGGCGCCGGCGTGGCCGTCGCGCTGGCGTTTTTCGCGGCGACCGCGCCGTCGGCGATCGCCGAGGAGGAGACGGCGGGCGCGTTTTTCCGCAACGAGCGCGCGCGGCAGACACAACAATCCGCGCCGCGGCCAGAAGTCGTGCAGCGCCCGACCCACCTGATTCGCCACAGCGCGCCCGTGCGCGGTTTCGCGCGCGTTCGGCCGACCGAGATCCGGCCGGAGGCTCCCGCGACGCCGTCGCCCGAAATCGCGAAGCCCGTTGAGCCGCCGGCCGCAGCGCCGGACGACGTGGCGGCGCCCGCGCCCGAGAACGTGCCGCCGGCTTCAACGCCGCCCGCCGTCGCCGATGGCGAACCGCCGGCCATCGGCGAGTCCGCTCCAGCCCCAGCCTTGCCCGCCGCCATCCCTCCGCCACCAGCGCCCGTGGTGGCGGTGAAGCCATCCGACCCCACGTTTTTCGTTCTCGTGCTCGGCGACAGTCTCGGCCAGCAACTGGGGCAGGGCCTGACCGAGGCCTTCGCCGACCAGCCCGATGTGTCCATTCTGCGCAAGGCGCGGGAAAACACGGGTCTGGTGCGCGACGATTATTTCGATTGGGTGAAGGGCGCGCGCGATATTCTCGCGGCGTCTGGCAAGGTCAACATCGCTGTCATGATGCTGGGCAGCAACGACAGGCAGGCCCTGCGCGAGGGCGCCAATTCATTCGATTTGCGGCAGCCGCGGTGGCGGGAAATTTATGGCGACCGCGTCGAGGCGATTTCGGCGATGTTCCGCGAGAAGAAAATTCCCCTGGTGTGGGTTGGACTGCCAGTCATGAAAAGCGACCGTTTCTCGACTGACATGGCTTTTTTGAACGAGATCTATCAAGATCGCGCGGGCAAGGCGGGCGCCGACTTCGTCGATATTTGGGAGGCGTTTCTCGACGACCGCGGCCAATACGCCAATTACGGCCCGGACGTGAACGGGCTGTTCCAGAAGCTGCGCGCCGGCGATGGCGTTCATTTCACCAAGCCGGGTGGCCGCAAGCTGGCGCATTTCGTCGAAGGCGAAATCCGCCACGCGATCGAGGACGCGCGGCCGGTCCTCGACCCGTTGGCCGTCGCCGCGCCGCTGCCGCCCGTCGCCGCGCCGGCGCCGCCTCCCATCACGCCGCCCTCTGACGCCAAGGTCGTCGCCCGCGCGCCAGCCATCGTACTTCTGCCCGAGCCGACCGCGCCTGTTGAAGTGAAAATTCCCGTGAAGCCTGCGTTCGGGCGCGTGACATCGTTGACTGGCCCGGCAATTTCGGACGGCGGCGAACTCGCCACGCCAAGGCGTCGCGCCGATGGCGGCGGCTCACCGGACGCGGTGGACCGGGTTCTGGTTCAGGGATTGGCGTCGCCGTCGCGGCCCGGGCGGGCGGACGATTTCAGCTGGCCGCGAAACTAGTCACGCCGCCAGAAGGCGCTGCACTTCGTTGACGAGGTCGCGCAGGTGGAATGGCTTCGACAGGATTTTCGCGTCTTTCGGCGCGTTGTTGTCGGGGTTCAGGGCGACCGCGGCGAAACCCGTGATGAACATCACCTTGATTTCGGGATCGAGCTCCGTGGCGCGCCGCGCCAATTCGATTCCGTCCATTTCCGGCATCACAATGTCGGTCAGCAGCAGTTCGAACGGTTCCTCGCGCAGCCGGTTGTAGGCCGACAGGCCGTTGTCGAAGGACGAAACATCATAGCCGGCGTTTTGCAGCGCCTTGACGAGAAAGCGGCGCATGTCGCCGTCGTCCTCGGCCAGCAGGATTTTCGTCGAAAGGGGGGCCGTTTCCGTCATTGTCGCCTCTGATGATTCGCGTCGGCCCGAACCGCGGACTGACAAGACGCGCTGTCCGACCGCCGGGAGAATCGAAATTCACCGATGGTTGAAATCCCCTCCATATCGCGCCCGGGATCGTAAACAGCGGGTGAACGCCCGAGGAATTTCAGTTGGTTTATTAGCGATTTCGCCGCGCGGCGCCAATGTTGTCGCGACTCGGGTTGGCCGCTCGGATTTTGGATGGACAGTTCGGACGCGCCGTTGCACATTGGCCGGGCCGCCGCGCGCCACGGAGACCGGATGCGCCCCATCGACAGCCCGCCCGCTCAAGACCCGGTCACCACTCCCGGAGCCGCCGCCGCAGCGCCCTTCGACCCGCCCTTCGATATTCTGGAGCCGGGAACGCTCGACTCGCCGCTGGTGTTCTCGTCGCCTCATTCCGGCAGCCTGTATCCCGTCTGTTTCACTCAAATCGCGCGGCTTGACGCCCAGGCGCTGCGGCGCTCCGAAGACGCCTATGTGGACGACCTCTTCATGGGCGCGCTTAGCGTTGGCGCGCCTTTGCTGCGCGCGCGTTTTCCCCGCGCCTGGCTCGACGTCAACCGCGAGCCCTATGAACTCGATCCCCGGATGTTCGACGGGCGCCTGCCGTCTTTCGCGAACACGCGCTCCATCCGGGTCGCCGGCGGCCTTGGGACGATCGCCCGCGTGGTCGGAGAGGCGCTGGAGATTTACGCTGGCCGTCTGTCCGTCGCCGAGGCGCTGGCGCGCGTGGACACGCTCTACAAACCGTATCACGAGGCCTTGCGGACCCTGTTGGAGCGCGCGCGCGACCGGTTCGGCGTGGCTATTCTCGTTGATTGTCATTCCATGCCATCCAGCGCCACTCGATCGTTCAGCGGCGCGGACAGCGCGCGAATCGACATGGTGCTGGGCGACCGTTTCGGCGCGAGCTGCGGCCGATTGTATATCGATGTCGCTGAGGCCGAGCTCGTCGCGCGAGGCTATCGCGTGTCGCGCAACAAGCCCTACGCGGGGGGCTACATCACCGAGAGCTACGGAAATCCCGGCGCGGGCTGGCACGCCTTGCAGATCGAGATCAACCGCGGCTTGTATATGGATGAAAAGTCGATTGAAAAAGGGCCGGGCTTCGACAAGCTGAAGCGTGATCTCGGCGATATGGCGCACGCGCTGGCGGCCGCCGCTGGACCCGCGCAATCGCAGCGGGCGGCAGCCGAGTGAATTGCCGACGGCGAGAGGGCTCTGAAAAGACGGCCTTAAAAAGAAAGGAGGCCGCTCGTTTGCACAAGCGGCCCCAAGTCAAGGGAGGAAACGCCCTAGGAGGGCGATGCGACCGGCAGAACCGGTCAACAGTCCGGATATGAACGTTCGATGAGGGGATTGCAAGAGGATTGGGCAAAAATAATCGGGTTTTCCCAATTTTGTCGAAAGTCAGCCAAAATTTAAGGATTGAATGCCCGTCACGCGGTCGCATCGAAGACGCGACGCCGCAAGAAACGGTCCCTTAAAAAAGAAAGGAGGCCGCTCGTTTGCACAAGCGGCCCCAA
>CAIKAR010000078.1 GCA_903825465.1 uncultured Hyphomicrobiales bacterium
CATGGCGGAATGATCACTCCCGCGCATCCATTTCTGACCGAGTTTGCGAAGGAAAATCGCGCTTCTCGCTCACGGAGGCGGGTCAGCGCATATCGGAAATAGTTCGCAAATTCGGCCCAATTCCTGACGGAAATCAACAGTGTGGCAAGATAATTTCGCCGATGACTCCTGCATCATAGCAGCCGACATAGAGGCGACCGTTGGAATGCGCCATGATGCAGCGTGGCCCAGCGCCGGCGCGTGGCAGTTCCCACGCGCCGAGGAACTCGCCCTCCGTTGTCATCGCTCCGACGCTGTTGGCTCCATTCGCCGTGAACCAGAGGTGTCCATCCGGGCCCGCGATGACGCCGCGGAGCGAAGCGTTGTCGATCGGCACGCGGAATTCGCGGATCGCGCCGTCGCGTTCCACGCGCCCGAGCGCGTTGGAACTGGTTTCAACGAACCAGATCGTGCCGTCAGGATGAATGGCGATGGCTCGCGGTTGGCTATCTGGACTTGGAATCGCGAAGTCGGTGATGCGGCCGTCCGGAGTGACGCGTCCGATCCGACTGCCGCCGGCTTGCGAGAACCACAGCGCGCCATCGCGTTCGACGAGCGCGAGGGGGCGGCTTCCAGGGCGCAAGCCCGCGGAAAACTCCGTGATCCGTCCGTCGGCGTCAATGCGCCCGATCTTGTTGGCGTCTGTCTCGGAAAACCAAATTGCTCCATCCGGCCCGACGGCGATGGCGTCGGGTCCGGCCGCCGCGGTCGGAACGGCGAACTCCGTCATGACCCCGGCAAGCGAAATCCGTCCGATGCGATTGGCCTTCTTCTGCGTGAACCATAGGCAGCCGTCGGTTCCGGATATGATGCCAACTGGGTAAGCATCGCGCGAAGAAAGCGGAAATTCGCGGATTTCACCGTTCGCGGGATCGAGCCGACCAATGCGCGAGCCAAGATTTTCACAAAACCATATCGCGCCGTCGGATCCCTCGCAGAGGATATAGGGGCCGCTGGGAGATGTCGGGATCGCATATTCCCTGATCTCGAGAGAGCGCGCGTCGATCAACATGCAAAACTCCGATTTGCGAAACAGACCCCTTCAGTATAGCTTTTCCCACGATTATCGGGAACCGAGCGCAAGGCCGGAGGAAACGCATGAGAAGCCACGCGCTAGGCGTCGTCGCCATTGGTATGCTCGCCGCCGTGGCGCCCGTTTCCGCTCAGACGTGGCCGAGTCAGCCGATCAAGCTGATCGTTCCGATAGCGACTGGCTCGGTGACGGATATCGCGAGCCGATATCTCGCGCAGGAATTGCAGGGGCGTCTCGGACAGCCTGTTGTCGTTATCAACAAGCCGGGTGGCAACATGGTGATCGGCGCGCAGGAATGCGCGCGCGCCGAGCCCGACGGCAACACGCTCTGCGTTCTCGGCTCCGATGCGATGTCGTACAATCCTTATCTTCTCGATCAATTGTCTTATGATCCGGAAAAGGATTTCAAGCCCGTCACGAACATGTATTTCGTCAAGGAGGCGGTGTTGGCCGGCGCGAACACGCCGGCGAAAACGATCGCCGAGTTCAAGGCGCTGGCGAAATCGCGCCCAGGCACGCTCAACTTCGGAACGCTCGGTGGAGGCTCGACGCTGGATATCTTCCGCAAGTGGCTCTCGGACGAGTGGAAGACCGAGTTCACGGCCGTGCCCTACAAGGGCGGCAGCGAAATCGTCAACGCCGCGCTGGGCGGACAAATCGATGTCACGCGCATCGGTCTCGGCAACGTCGCGGGTTTCTTCAAGGATTCCCGCCTGAAAGTACTCGCCGTGCGGAGCGAGACGCGGTTGCTGGAATCTCCTGACACACCGACGACGACGGAAGCTGGCATCGGCGCCTATCCGGGCGTGCCCTGGTGGGGCCTCGTCGCGCCGGCGAAAACACCAGATGCCGTCGTGGCCCGCGTGGCAAGCGAGGTTCGCGAAATCCTGTCCGCGCCGAAGTCAAAGGACTTCATGGGCAAACAGTTTCTCGAAACGGCGGTTGGAACGCCGGAAGAGTTCGCGGCCTTCTTGAAAAAAGATCGCTCGGCGACCGGTGAACTGATCGCGAAATACGGCCATAACTGAACGTCGTCTGTGTCGGACGTCGGAGCGCGACGTGCGCGTCGCCTGGCTCGATACCTGTCGGAACAAAATCTCCGCCGCGCAATCCAGCGGCAGCGGCGCTACGCTTGCCGCCGCGGCGCGCCCGGGGCTTCAGTTCCACGGTCCGCAAATTGCGGATGTAGTGGGCGGAGATGATGTCCGGCCCCTCGTCGCGCACCCAGCGCAGATAGGGCGTGTCCTTCTCGGTGGCGAATTTCTGGGCGAGTTCGTCGGAAACCATCGCGTTCTTTGCCTTGAATTTCTTCCACTGAATTGGAGCTATGACGACCATGC
>CAIKAR010000079.1 GCA_903825465.1 uncultured Hyphomicrobiales bacterium
CGCATGCCGCTAGCTATGCCGGCTGATGTAACCGATGAGCTTGGGAAGCGTCGGATATTGTGGCCCTGGCTAGGCCGACGAAGACCCACCGCCGCCTTTTTTTCACCAATGCCGCAATTTCCACCGGCGTGCTATATATGAACGTCAGCGGCCCGCGCCGGCAGCCGCCATCAGAGCCCATTCGCGAGCCCACGTTCATGCAAGACGCGTTCGACCCGACGATCATCATCTTCGCCGTTCTCGCGCTTTTCGTCCTCTACAAGCTGCGGTCCGTGCTGGGCGCGCGCAGCGACATCGACCGGCGGCCGCCTCAGCCAGCCACGCGCCGCGCCGGCGACGCGCCAACCGCCGCCAATGATTCGAACATCATCCGCCTGCCCAACGCGGGCGGGACCGCCGCGCAACCGCGCCCGGCGCCGACGCCCGCCGACCGCTGGCTGGCGGTCGCCGGCGAAAAAGCCTGGCCGGGCCTCGACGCCATCGCCGCCGCGGATGGGTCGTTCTCCGGAACGTCGTTCATCTCCGGCGCGGTCGCCGCCTACGAGATGATCGTGCTCGCCTTCGCCAAGGGCGATGTGGCGACGCTGCGCAACCTGCTGGAGAAGGACGTGTTCGACAGTTTCGAAGGCTCCATCAAGGCGCGCGCCGCCGCCGGCCAGAAGCTCGAAACCACCTTCGTGTCCATGGACAAGGCGACCATCGACGACGCCGCCCTGCGGGGCCCCTCGGCGCAAATCTCCGTCCGTTTCCTGTCGAAAATCATCTCCGCCACCCGCGACGCCTCCGACAATGTCATTGAAGGCAGCGCCGAGCGCACGATCGACATGGTCGATCTCTGGACCTTTGCGCGCCCCGTGTCCTCGCGCGATCCCAACTGGAAACTGATCGCCACAGAAACCGCCCATTGACGCTATGGAAGAGGCGGCGCCGTTCTTCGACTACGCGCGGCTCGGACTGATTGACGCGAGGCCCTTGAATTGGGCCGAACTCAGGGGATTCGCGCCCGACGACCTCGCGGCGGCCGATCTCGTGTCGGCTTGGACGGCGTTTCTGACATCCTGCGCCGCCGCGGCCGCGAACACGCCGGTGCTGCGGCGCGGCGTCGCGGCCGACGCGGCGTTTCGAAAAATCCAGGCGGAGGCGCTGGCGCTTGGGCCGGCGAACGCCGAGACGGTCCGCGCCTTCATTCAATCGCGTTTTCGCGCCTGGCGGATTATTCCTTCCAATGGCGCGCAAAAGGGGTTTCTCACCGGCTATTACGAACCCGTCGTTGAGGGTTCGTGGAGCAAAACGCCTGAGTTCTCCGAGCCGCTGCTGGCGCGGCCGGCCGATCTCGTCACCCTTGGCCCGGGCGAAGACCGCGACGGACTGCCGGAAAACCTGAGCGGCGCCCGCAAAACCCGCGACGGCAAGTTGGTCCCCTACGCCGCGCGCCGCGAGATCGACACGCGCTCCGGCGACGCGCCGCTGCTCTATGTGCGCGGCGCCATCGAAGCCTTCATGATCATGGTGCAGGGTTCGGCCACCATAAGCGTGCGCGGCGAACGCGCGCCGCTCACTTACGCCGGCCGCAATGGCCGCCCCTACACGTCCATCGGCCGTGTCCTCATTGAGCGCGGCGATATCCCGCGGGCCGAAATGTCGCTGGCGCGGCTCAAGCAATGGGTGCGCGACGCCGGGCAGCATGTCGGACAAGCCGGACGCGATCTGCTCTGGCAAAACGAGTCCTACGTGTTTTTCGAAATAGACGGGAGCGCCGCGCGTAAAAGCGGCCCAATCGGGGGGGCGGGCACGCCGTTGCAAAACCTCGGCTCCATCGCCATCGACCGTTCGATTTGGCCCTATGGGTTGTTGTTCTGGATCGACGCCGCCCTGCCCTGGCGACGCGCCGACATCGAGCCCTTCCAACGCCTGATGGCGGCGCAGGACACGGGATCGGCGATCATTGGCCCGGCCCGCGCCGACATCTACTTTGGCGCTGGCGACGAGGCCGGCGCGCTCGCCGGCGGCATTCGCCACGACGCCGACATGCATGTCCTCCTGCCCGCGGACGATCCATGAACGCGGAGGAAACAAAGCGCGCGCGCCGGCGCAAGCTGACGCCGGAAGACGAGGAAATCTGGGGCGTCGTCGCGCGCACCGTGAAACCCCTGCGGCGCGCCAAGCCCCCGGCGCCATCCCCCGCCGCGCCGACCAAACCCGCCGCGCCGCCGGCGCCCCGGCATCCCCCGCGCGCC
>CAIKAR010000080.1 GCA_903825465.1 uncultured Hyphomicrobiales bacterium
CACAAATCCATCGGCCAGCGAGGCTCGCGACCCGGGCGGCATCATACCGTTACGGTGGGCGACATCATCCAGGAATCCCGGGCGGCATTATCCCGTTACACCCGGGCGGCTTCGTCGGAATCGGCACCCTGCGCGATGAGATTGCTGCCTCACCCGAAGAAAGTCCTCGCGATTGCCTACCGGACCTAAAGGCGAGAAGCGCCCCGTCGACGTTATCGGCAACGCCGTGAAGATCAAGTTTATCCCGCGTTCGAAGAAACCGACGATATCCCGCCGCGAAAGCGCTTGGTGCAAAGGGCGGCACCGCGAGGGCGAAGGCTATGACGCCTGAGAGGCACGCCGAGATTGCGAAGAAGGCCGCGGCTAAGAGGTGGGGCCAGTAAGCCCCCTTTGATCGCCTCCGACCAGTGGCAGCTTATGGTTCTCCAGCTAAACCGGTTTCGGGTAAGCAAAGTGAACCGCAGAGCCACTTGGGTCGAATTTCAAAAATGCTCGCGATTTTCGAATGCGGTGCAATACATTTTGGCGAGTGGGGTCAGTTGCCCGGATTTTCCCCGAGTTTGAGCCGATCGACTGCCCCCTCCCCGCATCCAAGCCACGACCTAAATGGTGACAAAACGGGGCGGTGCCGCAGTCGTCATGGCGCTCGCCCACTAGCCATTGTGTCGATACGCCATCGGCGTTCGATTTTGGGCTGTCTAACATTCGCCAGAACAAATTGGCCATTGCGCGCAGGTGACAGGAAAAGCGCCTGAAACATGACATCCTGTCGATATCGAATTCGCAGGTAGCCCCATGGTAGCCCAAAGAAATCGCGATCAGAGCATTTCGGGTTAACTTATTGATTTTATTGGCTGGGGGACCTGGATTCGAACCAAGATTGACGGAGTCAGAGTCCGTAGTTCTACCATTGAACTATCCCCCAACGGGCGTGAGGCCGCTGGACGCGGCAGCCAATAGCGGAGGCGCGACCCCGGCGCAAGGAGATTGTTCCACGCGCGAGGTTGACCGCTCATACGCGGATGAGGGCCGCCGCGCGTTGGCTTCGCTTCCGGGCGGCGGCGAACGGGCGTTTGTTCGCGCTTTGCCGCCAAATGGTTTAACATGCGGCAACAGCCGGGATCCGCGCCGCCGCGCGTTGCCGGCGAATGGAGTTGAAGGTGTCGATGAACGACCAAGCCGGCGCGGGGGCGCCGGCGGGCGGTGGGAATGTCGCGCGTCATCATGGCGCGACCTACGCCGCGCTCGATCTTGGCACGAACAATTGCCGGCTGCTTGTCGCGCGGCCCGCGCGTGAAGGATTTCGGATAGTCGACGCTTTTTCGCGGATTGTGCGCCTGGGCGAAGGCTTGTCGCAATCGGGCCGGCTTGGCGCGCCCGCCATGGCGCGCACGTTCGAAGCGCTGGAAATCTGCCGGGACAAGATGGAGCAACGCGGCGTCACCCGCGCCCGCCTGATCGCGACCGAAGCCTGCCGCGTCGCCGAAAACGGCGCGCAGTTCGTCGCGCGCGCGAGGGACCGGCTCGGCCTGTCGCTCGAAATCGTCGATCGGGAAACCGAGGCGCGTCTCGCCGCGGCCGGCTGCGCGTCGCTCGCCGATCCTCTCGCCGAGGGCGTCGTGTTGTTCGACATCGGGGGGGGATCGTCGGAAATCGTTTGGCTCGCCCGCGACGCGCCCCGGGGCGGCTCGCCCGACGTGGGCGACCGCGTGCGCGCTTGGGCCTCGCTGCGGCTGGGCGTCGTGACCATCGCCGAGGGCTTTGGCGGCTTCGACGTCAGCGCCGAAACCTACGAAAAAATGGTCGCGCACGTCGCCGAACAGCTCAAGCCCTTTGTCGAACGCGCGGGCGCCGCAACCCGCTGTGAAGGCTTTCACCTGCTTGGCACGTCGGGCACGGTGACGACCATCGCGGGCGTGCATCTGGGCCTGCAACGCTACGACCGGCGCCGCGTCGATGGCCTCTGGATGACGAACGACGAGGTCTCGAAAGCCATCGACGGGCTGCGCGCGATGACCTACGCGGAACGCGCCGCCAACGGTTGCATCGGCTCGGAACGCGCCGACCTCGTGCTGGCGGGCTGCGCCATCTTCGACGCCATCAGAAGGGCTTTTCCCGCCGAGCGCGTGCGCATCGCGGACCGCGGGCTGCGCGAGGGAATCCTGATGCAGATGATGAGCGCCGACGGGGTCTGGCGCGGCGCGCCATGAGCGCGGCGAAGGGCGGAAGCGGCCGCGAGGGCGGTCGCAGCCTCAAGGTCACGGTCGGCACGAAGCACGGACGCCGCTCGCAATCCTCCAAGCTGTGGCTAGAGCGTCAGCTCAACGATCCTTATGTCGCTCAGGCGAAACGCGAGGGCTATCGCTCGCGCGCGGCCTACAAGCTCATCGAAATCGACGAGCGTTACGGCCTGCTGAAGCCCGGGCAAAGGATCGTCGATCTCGGCGCCGCGCCCGGTGGCTGGGCCCAGGTGGCGTCTAAGAAAGTCGGGCCGAAAGGCCGTGTCGTCGGCATCGACCTGCTCGACATCGAAACCATCGCCGGCGTCGATTTCGCGGTCATGGACTTCAACGACGCCGACGCGCCCGACCGTCTGAAGGCGATGCTCGGCGGCCTCGCGGAAGGCGTGATGTCGGACATGGCCGCCAACACGACGGGACACCGCAAGACCGATCATCTCAGGATCATCGGCCTCGTGGAACTCGCCGTCGAATTCGCGCGAGATGTCCTGGCGCCCGGGGGCTTCTTCGTGTCGAAGGTTTTCCAGGGCGGCACGGAGGGCGAACTGCTCGCCAACCTCAAGCGCGATTTCGCCACGGTGCGGCATGTCAAGCCAAAGGCGAGCCGCGCAGGCTCGCCGGAACTGTACGTGCTGGCGACGGGGTTTCGCGGCGCCGCGGGCGCGAATTGAGCGCCGCGCGCGCCCTGTCTCTCTTTATCGTTCCCGTCGCGGCGGTCGCGGCCATTGGTCTCGCGGTCGAGCGTTTAAACCTGCTGCCAACTCGTTCCACCGCCGCCATCGATCTCTCGACGGCGGCGACGGAAGGCTGGCGCGAAACACCATGGCCGTTTCACCGCGACCAGTTTGGCGCGGGCCGCGCCTACGCGACGGCGGAATTGCGCCTCACGCTCCGCGCCAAGATTGGCTTCTGCGATTGCGCGGCTGGCGTTTCCGATGACGAGGAACTCGAACGCATCGGCGATGTCTCGCTGGTGGACGCCAGCCTGAAGGCGGGGCCACCGGGTCGCGAAATCAGGATAGGTCACATGAAGGGCCGCAGCCGCGCTTATGGCGGGTCTGGCGCCGGCCCTTCGGCGGTCCTATCTATAGCTTTCAATCATCGTTGCGATGTGATGGTCGCCACCGCGACGGGCGGCGATCTCCAGACTCGCGAGGCGGAGGCGCTGGTGTTTCTCGGCAGCGCGCCCGCTCTGGCGTGGGTGGAACAAGCGCTGGGGTTGTGAACTCGTCCGAAAGCCGTTTGCTCCCGGTCGCAATGGCGTGCTAACCACCATCGCCAACCCGATGGCCGCTGGCGATTCCCCGGCGGCGCGTCCCTTTCGGCCTTTTGGGCCGTATTCCAAGGAGTTGGCCATGCCCGCCATCGCACCCCCGACCTTCGAGGAAGCGCTCACCTTCGACGACGTTTTGCTGCGTCCCGGCCATTCCACCGTCATGCCGAGTCAGGTTGATATCTCCTCCAAACTGACCCGGGAGATCTCGCTCAACATGCCCATCGTCTCGTCGGCGATGGACACCGTGACCGAGGCGCGTCTCGCGATCGCCATGGCGCAGGCCGGCGGCATCGGCGTCATCCACCGCAATCTCGAGCCCGAGGCGCAGGCCGACGAGGTGCGCAAGGTCAAGCGCTACGAGAGCGGCATGGTGGTGAATCCAATCACCATTTTTCCGGACGAAACGCTCGCCGACGCGCTGGCCCTGATGAAGCGCCATTCGATCTCCGGCATTCCCGTGGTCGAGCGCGGCGCGACGGGCCGGGCTGGCAGGCTCGCGGGCATCCTCACCAACCGCGACGTGCGCTTCGCCGACAAGGCCGGGCAGCCGATCTCCGAACTGATGACGAAAAAACTGATCACCGTGCGCGAGGGCGTCGGCAAGGACGAGGCGAAGCGGCTGTTGCACCAGCACCGCATCGAGAAGCTTCTCGTTGTCGACGACGAAGGCCGTTGCGTTGGCTTGGTCACCGTCAAGGACATCGAGAAGGCGACGCTCTACCCCGAGGCTTGCAAGGACGCCGACGGGCGCCTGCGCGTCGCCGCCGCCTCGACCGTCGGCGACAAAGGTTTCGCGCGCGCCGAAATGCTGGTGGACGCGGGCGTCGATTGCGTCGTCATCGACACCGCCCACGGGCACTCGCAGCAGGTGCTGGACCAGATTGGCCGCGTGAAGCGCATTTCAAACAAGGTCGCCATCATCGCCGGCAACGTGGCGACGAGCGAAGGCGCGAAAGCGCTGATCGACGCGGGGGCGGACGCCATCAAGATCGGCATTGGGCCTGGCTCGATCTGCACGACCCGCATCGTCGCGGGCGTCGGCGTGCCGCAGCTGACCGCCATTCTGGAGGCCGCTGAAGCCGCCCGGAAATCCGGCGTCCCCGTCATCGCGGACGGCGGCATCAAATATTCGGGCGATCTCGCGAAGGCGATCGCGGCGGGCGCGGATTGCGTGATGATCGGCTCGCTGCTGGCGGGCACGGACGAAAGCCCCGGCGAGGTCTTCCTGTTCCAGGGCCGCTCGTTCAAATCCTATCGCGGCATGGGGTCTGTTGGCGCCATGGCGCGCGGGTCCGCCGACCGCTATTTCCAGCAGGATATCAAGGACGCGCTGAAGCTCGTGCCAGAAGGCATCGAGGGACAAGTGCCGTACAAAGGCCCGGCCGGCGCCGTGTTGCACCAGCTCGCCGGCGGGTTGCGCGCGGCGATGGGCTATGTCGGCGGCCACACGATTTCGGATTTCCAGTCACGCGCCCGCTTCGTCCGCATTTCCAGCGCCGGCCTGCGCGAAAGCCACGTGCACGACGTGTCCATCGTGCGCGAAAGCCCCAATTATCCGATGGGCGGAGGTTAGGCCGATGCGCGTTTTGACCCTGGTTCCTTTAACCGCGTGTTTGCTCGTCAATCCAATCGCCGCCTCGGCGGCGGGCTTGCTGTTCACATCCTGCCAGAAAAATCTTTCCGACGGGCGCGTTCTCATCCAGGACTTCACTGTGCTTCCTTCGGATGACGCGACGTTCCGAGTGTTGAAATTCCAAGCGGCGAAGCGCGAGGGCGATTGGTCGACCGGGCCGTGCACCATCGAAGTGACAGGTCAGATTCCACCCGTTCTGAGCGCGAACAAAGTTTGCCAGCAGCGCGCCAGCGTCGGCGGGCCATTCGACAGAAGCGTCTTCGCCGATTGCAAATCCAACGAGGCGCGCCTGCGCCCCTCCGTGGAAGCGCGATGGCCATCCGCGAGCCCGGAATTGCGGGACAAATGCCTTAAATACATGGGCGACGCCTATGCGTCGCTCGATGGCTGCCTTCTTGAAGGCTCAAAATAACAGACCATCGTTATTGCGATGGAGTTGCCGGAGACGGCGGGGAAGTCAACAAGCCTACCTTTGAGGCCGATGAGAGGTTGACCTGCGGCACCAGCGCGCCGGGAGAGAATGGATTTCCATCCGGCGCGACGCCGCGAAGATAATAATGATCCTCTCCAACCTTTCGATAATAGAAGTAGCGGGCCGCGGACTTATCGGCCGAAAAAGCGCTTTGTTCACCCATAACGCGCGGATCGTAAAGGGAAGTCGCTTGCAAAGATTTTTCGGGCAGCGACGACTTCAATATATCCATTGAATCTGGATAATTTCCATTGGCGACCTTGTAAAACTCAATGCTCTGGACTGTGGTGTTCAGGGAATTTTGCGCCTGCTTGAGTCTGAGGCCGTCGTACATGCCGCCGCGCTGAACGAAGCCAAAATAGAAAAGCGCGCCATATGGAATGACGCTTAGGCAGATAATTCCGGCGAGGCCGACAGCGGCGAGCTTCTTGCCGCCGGGCCGCTTCGTAACGAGGCCCCAAACTATCGCGATACAGCCGAACACAACTCCAAAGAGCGGGACGAACGCGAGCCCGCCCACAACGAACGGGCCGCGCCCAAGCGGCGGGTTTTGATTATCGTCCTTCGTCGAAGACATCGCGATCAGCCTTCGTTGTGTCCGCAAATCAATCCGCCAACGGATCTGGCCGCACCTGTATCTTCACCACCTTCGGCAGCGTGCCCTTGCCGCCCTCCATGTGGAACGGCGCCCTTGTCCCCGTCGTGGTCCAGATCGCCCTTCCCTTCCAGCCCGCGTTGGGGTCGTCGATGCGGCCGTCGAGGCCCTTGGCGTAGAAGCCGTTCGGATAGGGCACGCGCATGTTGACCCATTTGCCATCGACGAGCGCGAGGATGCTTTCGTTCTCGTTGCCGGTCGCCATCGGCGTGTTGGCGCCGAGGCCCGACGTGTTGAACTGATCGACCCAGGTGTAATAGGCGGCTTCCGCGCTGCCCTTTGACTCGACGCCGGCGAAATTTGGGCCGGGGAATGGATAGAGCGTCCAGCCCTCGGGGCAGTGGTCGCCGGTCGCCGTCGGCCCGTTCAACGGTCCCTTGCACTTGCGGCGGTCGAACGAGCCCATGTGGCCGCTCGACAGCGGCGCCCAGACGACGCCGTTGCGATCGACATCCATGCCGCGGATGCCGTAGCCCTTGTCGCCCTCCTTCACGTTGAAGGGCATGTTGTAGACTTCGGAAATCGCCGTCTCCGGCGGGTTGGCGCCGGGAGTGATGCGGACGATTTGGCCGGGAAACACGCGCACCGAACCCCAGACCGAACCATCGGGCGCCACCGAGACGCCATAGAAGCCGGCGTTGAGGCGCATGTTCTTGCCCTCTTCTTGCGGCTTGCCGGGCTGCGTGTAGGGCTGGCCGGGCCCCTTGCCCGAGGTGTCGATGATGATGGGCGTCCAGCCCTGCGATTTCTGCTCGTCGCCGGTTTCGTCGAACATTTTGGTGTTGAACCAGCCCACCGCGCCACCGCCCGCGCCGCCGCTCGACGCCCAGATAGTGTTGTTGGCGTCTTCGGCGAAGGTGATGTGGTGCGTGCCGAAACAGGTGTCGATGAGCGTGAATTTTTCAGTCTTCGGATCCCACAGCGAGAGTTGCCGCCCCGAACCCACGAGCGGGAAGAATTTCGCCGAGGGATGGTCGGAGCCCGCCTTGCAAAAAGCCGGGTTCGCCGTCGGGCGGATGCGCGTGGTGAACCAGGTGCGGCCCTTCTGGTCGATCATTGGATTATGCGTGTCGGTGCGGCTGTCCCAGATCGGTTCCTCGCCCCAATAAGCGCTCGCCCCCATGGGGTCGGTGCGGGAACTGTCGGTTTTTTCGTCGCGCACGCCGACGTGGATGGAGGATTTCGTCGCGCTCATGGGGTCGAGCACGGGGAGATCGTCGGTCGAATATTCGGGCGAGCCGAAAATTTTGCCGTTGGCGTTGACGGTCGGATTGCGCCGGTCGGTCGAGATTTCGTCGTGCATGTACATTTTCTCGCGGCCCCAATCCCATTCGGTGACCACGATGTTGCGTTCCACGCCCTGTGGGCGCGTGGGCTTGGCGGCGGGTGTTTCGCCGGCGGCGACGCGATCGGTCCAGTCGCCGAAGTTCTTCAGCGCCAGCGGCACATCGAGGCGCGCGATCTGTTGCGTCATGCTGGTCATCGCCTGGCCCGACTGGATGCGGCGCTCCCACGCTTCAGCCGAGGTTTTGAACGTGCTGAACTCCTTCGGGACGACGCGCGTGCCGGCGCTGCCAAGCTGGTGGCACCCGACGCAGCCGTTCGTCTTGACCCCGTCGAGCCAATTCTCCTGGCTCGGCTCGTTCTTCGCCATGCCATTGCCGGCGGGCGCGGGACCAGTGCCGGGGAATTGGTCCTTGCCGGGGATTTTCAACATCGAAAGCCAATAAATCGCCGGATAATACTGCGCCGCGGCGTGTTCGTCCGGCGCGGCGACCGCGGTGAGATCAAGCGTTTTGCCCGGCGTCGAATCGACTTTGGGCGAGTCAACGAGGCCATAGCCGCGCACCCAGACCTTGTAATTAGCCTTCGGCAATTGCGGCAGCACGTAGCGGCCCTTGTCGTCGGTGACGACCATCTTCGCGAGTTTCGTCGGCAAGTCGGTCGTTTCCGCGATCACCCAGACTCCAGCTTCCGGTCCCTTGGGTCCGGTGACGACGCCACCGAGGTCGCTGTCGCCGATTTTGATCGCGGGATCTGGCGTCTGCGCGCGCGCCGCGCCGAGCGACAACGCGACAAAGGCCGACGTGGCGAGGGCGTAGGTTTTGAAGGTCATGGGGCTTCCTCCGTCGGGCATTTCGCCCATTGTTAGCTCTTGTCGGCACTTTGAGGGTCCGACATGGCGGCCGTCAAGGGCGCTTGCAATGGATTCGACCGGGAGCGACAGGCGGGCGGTCATTCATCTCGCGCGGCTTCTCCACCGCACGCGTTCATCAAGACTGGGGCCACAACCCGTTGTCCCGCAAAAATGGAATCACCGCCGCGTCAAACGCCTTCGGGTCTTCGATCACGCAGGCGTGCCCAGTGCCCGCCAATTCCGCGTGCCGCGCGCCGGGGATCAACGAAGCCGTCAGTTTTCCGCGTGTCAGCGAATTGTCGAACTGGCCGTTCACCACGAGCGTGGGAACCTTGAGGCCCGGCAGGCGCGCCGTCATGTCGCAGGAGCCCCGCGCCCGGAAAATTTGCGCGATGCAGGCGGGCGACAGATCGTCGGCGCGCTCGACGAAGCGCCGCAGCAGCCAGTCGCCCATGGGCGTGTCGGCGAAGCCGGGCGCGACATAGCCACTCATGAGATGGAGCAGATAGGGGCCCAGGTTTTCACGCGAAAACCCCTTCACGATTGATTCGACATCCGCGGGCCCGTTGGCGGACCCGCCAACCAGCACAATCGCCCGCGTCCGCTCGGCGCGCTCAAGCGCCGCCAGCATGGCGATGCCCGAGCCTACGCTGACGCCCATGAAAACCGCGTTGGCGATTCCCTCGTCGTCGCAGACGCCGAGCACGTCGTCCATCATGTCGGAAAGAGTGAAGGCGGTCTCAGGCTTCTCGGACAAGCCGTAGCCGCGCAAATCCACCGCGACAACGCGAAAGCGCGCCGAATAGCGCGCCACCTGGTAAAGCCACAACCTTCGGTCGAACGGATTGGCGTGAACGAGCACCATCGGCGGACCGTCGCCATGGACTTCGTAATGGACGCGAACACCGTTGCGCTTGGAATAAGGCATTTTCTCCCCGGAGCGTTCGACGACAACCGCCGAGATATTACCGGGGAATCCGCGAGGGGTCGAGCGCGCCGCTCAGGCGCGGCGCGCTCGATTGAACGTTAGCGCTCGTCGTGCGTCATGCCGTCGTCGTTATGCATGATCAACGCCGAGCCGCGCAGCTGCTGGCGCTCGTCCGGCGAGGTCAGGTAAGCCGAGGTGTCGGTGTCGCCAGCGCGCTCCGACGCGGCGGCGCCGTAAGAGTCGCGGCGGGGCGACGCGGCGTTGGCGGCGGACGCCACGCCGACGGTGGCGACAACGGCGACGGCGAGGATGTTGAGAAGGGATTTCATGGTGTTCTCCTTTGCTTCGGATCGACCGTGCTAGCGATCAACCCTACGACCAAAGTCTAATCTATGAATTGTGCAGTGCAACTTAACAATGCGTAACTACGTGGACCGGAATTAATGGGCCCGGCCACGCATCCGCCGCTTGCGCTTTGCGCCGCCACGCCCCAATGATCGCGCCAAAATCAATACCAGCCCCGGGAGTTCCACCATGCCGGTCAACCTTGGCCCGGCCAGCGCCCTTGAAACCGCCGGACGCAAGGTCGTTTCGCTCGGCGACGTGGAAGTCGGGGTGTTCTTCACCCATGGCCGGTTTGTGGCGTGGCGCAACCAGTGTCCACACCAGGGCGGGCCGGTTTGCCAGGGCGGCCTTTACAGGCGCGTCGTCGAAGTTCTGGACGACGAACGCAAGGACTTGAGGCAGGATCAACACCCCGTCGACGTGAACATCGTTTGCCCTTGGCACGGCGTCGAATTCGACGTGCTGACGGGCCGGTCGCCGCCCAATCCGCGGTTCCGCCTGACTCCGGCGAAGGTCGAGGTCGTCGATGGCGAGGTGTGGCTCGATGTCTGACGCGGCGCGCGAAAACGACCCCTACGCCATCATCGAGCGCGACGCGGCGACCATCTATGAACGCGCCAAAGAGGCCGTCGAAAAAGGCGAAACAGACCGCGTGTCCGACGCGGCGATCGTCGATCTCATGAGCGCGGCGGTGAAACTCTACGCCGCCAAGGCGGGCCCGCGGCGCGACCCCTTCCGCCCCCTGCGCGGCGCCTATGACGAGGAACTCACCGGCACGGAAGTCCTGACCGCGGCCATCGAGCTGCTGCGCGCGCTGGGCCTTGGGCCGATGGAACTCGCGTTGTGGTCGCATCGCAAGCCCAGGGATTACGCTTACGCAGCGCACACGGAGGAGCGCCGCGCCACGGCGTCGACAAACCCATGACCGAACACATCCAGCCGCGCGAACTGCCGCAAATCACGGTGCACTCCGACACGCGCGACCAACTCGCCCACGCCGCCGCGCAAGCGGCGCGGAGCAAATACGCGGACACGTTTGTCTGCGACATCGACGCTCACCACGTCGAACAGGCCTCGTGGGACGCGATCGTTCGTTACATCGAAGACCCCGTGCTGCGTGACCACGCCATGCTCTATCATTCCGAGCGCGGTCCGATCTCCGCGCCCTTCGGGCTCAACTCGACCTTCGGCATGCGCTACCAGTCGGCCGGCGGACGCATTCCTCACCAGCAAGCGCAGCGCGAGAAAACGCCGCCCGACGCGCACCGCGACATCACGCTGGCGCGCCGCTCGATGGACGGCATGGCGCTCGACTATCAAATCCTGTTTCCGACCGCGATGTTGACGCTCGGCCTGCATCCCCAGCCGAAAATGGAGGAACAGCTTTCCTCCGCCTACAACGCCTGGCTGACGCAGGAGCTGATTCCCACCGATCACTGTCTGGGCACGATGGTCTATGTGCCCTTCAACACGCCCGAGGCGGCGTGTCGAACCGTCGAGAAATACGCCGGCGTCAAGGGCGTGAAGGGCTTCTGCGTGACGAGCGTGCGCGACGGCTCCGTGCACGACAACGCCCACATGCGCTTCTACCGCATGGTCGAGGAGACGGGGATGCCGCTCGCCTTCCACGCGGCCTACCATTGGAACGACACGTCGCTGTCGACGCTGCCGACGTTCCTGGGCGTGCACGCCCTGGGCTTCACGTGGTGCAACATCGTGCACGCGACGAACTGGGTGTTGCAGGGCATTCCCGAGCGCTTTCCGAAGCTGAAGCCCATCTGGATCGAGAGCGGGCTCGCCTGGATCCCGTTCCTCATGCAGAGGCTCGACGACCAGTTTTTGCTGAGGCAATCGGAAGCGCCGCTGTTGAAGCGGATGCCGAGCGAATATCTGCGCGACAACTGCTGGTATTCCTCGCAGCCGATGGAACGGACGAACATGCGCGCGCTGAACTTGACGCTCGACATGATCAACGCCGAAACACAGTTGCTCTTCGCGTCGGATTGGCCGCATTTCGACTTCGACACGCCCTCGACGGTTTTCGACCTGCCCTTCCTGTCCGACCAGGCGAAAAAGAACATTCTGGGGCTCAACGCGGCGAAGCTGTTTGGAATCGAGCCAAAGAAGCGCGTCGTGGCCGCGCGCGCCGCTTTTCCCGCGCAAGCGGGGGGATAAAAGAGCGCTGGGATGCTGGACCGCTACTCCACCAACAACATCCACGACGCGCGCGCGAGGCGACTCGCGCCGATTGTGGAAGCCGCGTCGCCGCGCATCGAGGCGGAGCGTTGTTTGCCCACGGATCTGCTGGCGGAACTGCACGATGACCGCCTCTTCCACATGCTGGTTCCGAAATCGGCGGGCGGCGAGGAAGTCGACGCGCTGACATTTTTCGCGGCGGTCGAAGCCATCGCGTCGGGCGACGCGAGCGCCGGCTGGTGTGTCGGACAGGCCGGCGGCGTCGCCACCGTCGCCGCCTACCTCGACCAGGACGTGGCGCGCGAAATTTTCGGCGGCCGCGATTCCGTTGTCGCCTGGGGGCCGAACTCGCGCGACGCCAAAGCCGTGATCGCGCCGGGCGGCTACCGCGTCGCCGGCCGATGGCGCTTCGCCAGCGGCAGCCGGCATTCCCAATGGCTTGGCGCGCATTGCGCGGTGTTCGACGCGGATGGAATCACGCCGGCGAAAGACGCCGACGGACGCCCGCGCGACCGCACGATGCTGGTGCCGAAATCGTCGGCGGTCATCACGGACGTGTGGCGGGTGATGGGCCTCAAGGGCACCGGCAGCGACAGCTATGAATTGAATGGCCTGTTCGTGCCCGAGGAACACACATTCACGCGCGACGCGCCCGCCGACAGGCGCGCGCAAGGCCCGCTCTACCGGCATTTCAGCAACTTCAACATGTTCGGCCTCGCGTTCGCCGGCGTGTCGCTGGGCGTCGCGGCCTCGATGCTGCGCGATTTCAAAACGCTGGCGAGCGAGAAGGCGCCGCAAGCCACCGGGTTTCAGGTTTTGCTGCGCGACAACGCGGTGGCGCAATCGAAAGTCGCGAAATCGCACTCGCGCCTGCGCGCGGCGCGCGCGCTTGTGATCGACATCTACGGCGACCTCTGGGACAAGGCCGTCCGCGACGAGGCCTTCACACTCGACGACCGCGCCCAAATGCGAATGGCCTCGACCCACGCGATGAACGAGGCGCGGGAAGTCGCCGACACGCTCTACAACGCGGCTGGCGCTACGGCGATATTTGTGGACCAGCCCTTCGAGCGGCGCTTTCGAGACATCAACAGCGCCTCGCAGCAGGGCCAGGCGCATCAGGCCAACTACGAGCTCGTGGGGCAGGCGTTTTTGGGGCTTGCGCCAAAGGGGAGGCTGTGAGCTTGGCCTACCGCCCGCTGGTCGCGACCCCGCCCTGCGGAAACCGCCAATCGCGAGCCCCGCGCATGCGCTCGGAATAGACTTCGACCGTCAGCCCCAGCAAATCCCAGCGAGTGAGATAGCTGAGCAAAAAGCCGGAGGCGCCGCGCTCCCACAAGGCCGCGACATCGCCCGCGAGCAGCAATTCCTTTTCCTCCGCGGTCAGCGGGAATTTTTCCATCGCCGCCGCCGGATCGCTTTTGATTTGCGCGCGGACATCCCGATCGTGAAGCGCGGTTCGGCAAAACTTGTTGACGCCGTAGACGCTCATCGCTTCACTCCCAGCGCCAGACGCCGAAGGCGTGGCCGTGCGGACGCGCGGCCAGCATGGCCGGGGCCCTGTCGCCGATGGCGCCCAGCATGGCGATCCAGTTCAGCAATTCGCCGCCCGCGTTGCCCGCGCGCGCCATTTGCGACGGCGTCGCCTCCGTCACAAGATCATCGACCCGGCGCGCCCGCATCAACTCGACGACGCGCGCGACCCACGCGCGGTCCGGCACGCCGCTACGCTCGCCTGGCGGAATGGCGGGACCGCCGATCTCCAGCGAGAAGCTCCCGCTCGCCATGACCGCGACGCGCAAATCCGGCTCGTGCGCGCGTATCGCGCTCCCGATCGCGCGTCCCAGCGCGTGGGCGCGCGACGCCAGCGGCAGCGGCGAGGCGAAGCAGTTCACAAACACCGGCAGAATGGGCAGCTTTCCATGCGCGCAGAGAAAATGCACCGGCACGGCGAAGGCGTGGTCGACGTCGAATTCCTGACACAGCGCGAGGTCGAAGCCGCTCGACACGCCGGTCGAATAAATATGCGACGCGAGTTCCTCGGCGACGGGAATTTCGTAACGCGGCATCGGCGTGCCGTCGTTGGGGCCGGCGGTCGCCGGCGCCGCGCCAATGGCGAACATGGGAAAGTTGTTCAGGAAAAACGTGTTGAAATGATCGTTGGAGAAGATCACCAGCGCGTCGGCGCGCGCGGCTTCGAGCGCGTTCTTCAATTCCGCGTAAAGCCCCGCTTCGACAAAGCCGGGGTTGTTCGCGACCACCGATGGAAGATTGGGGCTGTGCGGCGCCCCGAGTCCCAATACGATCCTGGCCATCCACCCGCGTTCCGCGACCGCCGGCGCGGCGCCGGCCCGGCGGCATATTCCTCCGCGTCGCCGCGTTTGTCCAATTCACCCTTGCCCGGATCGCCTTGTCAGGGGCCCGGCGCCGCGCGACAATGCGGCTTCGAGCGAAGGAGCGCGACATGATCGAAACCGACGGCCTTCTGCATTTCACGATACCCGTGAAAGACCTGAAAAAGGCCGAGGATTTCTACGCGGGAATCCTAGGCTTCGAGATCGCGCGGCGCAGCGGCCACATGCTGTTCACGCGCTGCCGCGACTCGTGGTTCGTGTTGACGCTGTCCGAAAACCCGGTCGATCCCAACGTCGGCGACAAGCACGAAATCCACACGGCGTTCCGCGTTTCCGGCGAGGCTTACGACAGGGCCAAGGCGCACCTCGCCAAACACGGCGTGCGGATATTCAAGGAGGAAGACCGGCGCGACGGCACGTTTCAGGGCCGCAGCGCCTATTTCCACGACCCCTTCCGCAACGTCGTCGAGATCATGGATTTACGCGAAATGGGCGCGTAGGCCACCAGCGCTCAGCGGCGCTAGATCTTGAATTCCTCGAGCGTTTCCGGCGCGAAAAGTTCGGCCGGCTTCAGCAGGCGCTTCGATAGGCCGCACTCGTGGTGGTAGCGCAGGAATGTTTCGAGCGTCTTCTCGTTTTTTTCGAGGCCATAGGGCCAGTAGTCGTCGCCCATGTCGGCGATGGCGTCCTCGATGTCGGCGTTGAGGAACGGCAGCATCGCCATGTGCGCGGCGGTCTGGCGCAAATCCTCGTAGGCGCGCTTCTGCGATTCGCGGAAAGCCTTGAACAGCGACTGCGCGATCCAGCGGTTCTTCTCGTAGACCTCGCGGCGGATGGCGATGGTGTGCATGGTCGGGAAGATGCCGGTTTTCCTGAAATACGAGCGCTCGATCGCGCGGTAGTTCGGAAACAACCGCACGACGTTGACGCCGTCGAAGGTCGAGGGCTTGCGGGCGGTGTGGAACGCGTCGATCTCGCCGTCGCGCAGCATTTGGGCGAGCGTCTTGTCGTCGCCGATCGGCACAACCTTGATGTTGGGGGGCAGGTCGAGCGCGATCTTTTCTGGCCGGCCCGGCTCTTCCTCGCCGCCGGTGTAATAGGTGACGCTGTCGACCGGCACGCCATAGTGCTCCGACAGAATGCCGCGAATCCAGACGGGCGCGGTCATCTGGAATTCCGGCACGCCGATCTTCTTGCCGATCAGGTCCTTCGGCTCTTTGATTCCCGATTTCGCGTTCACATAAACGCAGGAATGGCGGAAGAAGCGCGAGGGAAACACCGGGATCGCGATGAAACGGCCCGGGCTCTTGAACATCGACACCGTGTAGGACGACAGCGACATCTCGCAGAGGTCGAATTCCTGGAACCGCGCCATGCGGAAGAAGGTTTCCTCCACGGGCAGCGAGAGATAGTTGATCTCGATGCCGTCGGCCTGGACAGTGCCGTCGCGCAGGCCCTGCATGCGGTCGTAATTCCAGCAGGCGAGCGTGAGTTTCAGTTTGGACATAGGCGTTTCCCGTGTTTGTGGCGCGCGCGCCAACGAAATCCGCTTCGCGGAATCGCGATCGCGCCGTCTCCAAATATTCTCAATAAAAGCGGTCGTAGTGAAGCTGCGCCACCGGAACCTTGTTTTCGATGGCCATTTTCATGACGGCCTCGGTCATCGGCGGCGGCCCCGCGAAATAAATTTCATGCTCGGGCAGCGAGGCGCCGAGAATGTCCTTCACGGCCTCGTGGACAAACCCGGTCCGGCCCGTCCAGTTGTCGTCGTCGGCGGGATTGGACAACGCCGCGTAATAGAAGATCGTCTTGCCGAAGCCCGGCAGGCCGCGAAGAATGGCCTCCCCGGCGAGATCGCGGCCGGAACGGCCGCCGTAGACGAAATGCAGTTTGCGGCCCTTGAGCTTCTCGCTCGCGGCGAACGCGCGCGCGATCGAAATCATCGGCGACAGGCCCGAGCCGCCCGCGACGCAGAGAATGTCGCGCGGCGCGTCCTCGCGCAGATAGGCGTTGCCGTAAGGGCCGTCGAGCGTCACGGCGTCGCCGACCTTGAGCTGATCGAACAACGCGGTCGACGCCTTGCCGTTGGGCATCCGCTTGATCTGGAAATGCCACTCGGCGCCGTCGGCGGTGTTGTTGCAATAGGAATAGGCCCGCGCGCCGACAACGCCCGGAACGCCGATCAAGCCATATTGCCCCGGCAGAAACCGGTTTCCCTTGTCGAGGCGGAAGCGGAATTCACGGATGTCGTGCGTCAGGTTCTCGATCGCCGTCAGATGGCCGGTGGCGCGCGCGGGAAGAATCAACGATTTGTAGTCGTCGCGCATCGGCAACTTGATTTTGCAGTCGGTGAGCGCGAGCGACTGGCAGCCGAGGTGCCGGTTGCGCTGCCGCATGCGCTCGTTGAGGCCGGGCGCCTCGGGGTAGAGGCTTTCGACTTTGCCTTCGAGCAGTTCGAACTGGCAATTGCCGCACGATCCGACGTTGCATTCGTAGGCCATGCCCAATCCCGCCCGAAGCCCCGCGCGAAGAATCGTGTCGCCGGGAGGGCATTCGAAGGAGATTTTCGCGGCGGGAATTTCGATGGTCGCCATAGTCGCGCGGGCCCGTTGGTTGGAGTTGCGGTCGCCGGCGGGCGCCGGCGCGGAAGTCAGAATGACGCGAGCGCCTTATAGCCGAGGCGCGTGGAAATAACATGGGCGGTTTGGACCACGAGCGGCGCGAAGCGCGCCAGCGTCGCGTCAGAGAGGCGCTGAACCGGGCCGGCCATGCCCACGGCGGCGATCGACAGCCCGCTGGCATCGCGGATGGGCGCTGCTATGGAGCGCATGCCGCGCTCGCTCTGCTCGTCCTCGCGCGCGTAGCCGAGCTCGCGCACCGTTTCGAGGGCGCGGCGCAACAACCCGGGATCGGTCACGGTTTTCGGCGTGCGCGGCTTGAACGCCTCGGCGAGAATGGGCTCGACGAAATCCGGAGATTGAAAGGCCAGCATCGCCCTGCCCTCCGCCGTGCACAGCGCAGGCTTGCGCTCGCCCAGGTTCGCGCGCATGCGGATCGCCTGCGTGCTTTCGAGATCGTAGACATACATGATCGCGGCGCGGTCGAGGATGGCGAGATGAACCGTTTCGTTGGTCGCCTCGCGCAGGTCGAAGAGATACGGCCGGGCCTCGTTGGACACGTTCATGCGCTGGCGGACAAGCGCGCCAAGGCCGAACAACGCGATGCCGAGCCGGTATTTCTCCGTCTCCGGGTTGCGTTCGAGCATGCCTTCGGAGACCAGGGTCGAGGCCAGCCGATAGGCAGTGCTCTTGGCCACCCCAAGCCGGCGCGCCAGCGTCGTGACGCCCAGTTCCACCTCGCCTTCGGAAAACATTTTCAGCAGGCGCATCGCGCTGGCGACCGACGACAGCCCGCGGCGCGCGTCCGGCGGCGCGGCGCGCTCGAGAACCGCGATGTCGGTTTGCGCCGTCAAAGACATTCTCCCCGCGGAGCGGCGATCAAGCTTCCACGCCCACCGTGTCGCCATCCATCACGACCTTGTAGGTCTTTTGCGGAACGAGGCAGGGCGGCTCGGCCACTTCGCCGGTCTTGATGTTGAAGGCGCCGTTGTGGAAATCGCACTCGATGTTCTCGCCGGTGATATAGCCTTCCGACAGGGAGCCTGGCCCATGCGAACAAAGGTCGTCGAGCACATAAAACGCGCCATTGAGGTTGAAGACGGCAAGCGAGAGCCCCTCGGTCTCGACCTTGATGGCGGTTCCCTCGTCAACGTCGGAGGTCTTGCAAAGGGGGATCGTTTTCATGGTCTGACGCCTGGCTCCTCGTTGACGTCCGGCGGACGGGGATGTATGTAGGTTCCACCTGCGGAACAATGTTCCTTATACAGGAACGCAATTGATCTGGCAAACGTAATTCATCCCGGGCCTCGGAAAAGCCGGGGCATCCGATAAGAATGTGAACGGGGGAAACCCCATCCCAACGGTGGAGGGTTTTATGCTGAGGAAAGAACAGAACGACTACCTGAGCCAGACGGGTCCGGGCACGCCGCTCGGCAACCTGTTCCGCTGCTACTGGATGCCTGCCCTGCTGGCGGAAGAGCTGCCTGAAAACGATTGCCCCCCCGTGCGCGTGAAGCTCATGTCGGAGCGGCTACTCGCGGTTCGCGACAGCGAGGGCAAATACGGACTGATCGACGAATTTTGCGCCCACCGCGGCGTTTCGCTGTGGTTTGGCCGCAACGAGGATTGCGGGCTGCGCTGCCCCTACCACGGCTGGAAATACGATGTGACCGGCCAATGCGTCGATGTGCCTTCGGAGGCCGTCGAGAGCGGCTACGCCAAGAAGATCAAGCTCAAGAACTATCCGCTGATCGAGCGCGGCGGCGTCTTGTGGACCTACATGGGCCCCGCGGACAAACAGCCGCCACTGCCGGAGTTCGAATTCTGCACGGTGCCGCTGAACCAGACCTTCACCACCAAGCGCGTGCAGGAATGCAACTGGCTGCAGGCGATGGAGGGCGGCATCGATTCCAGCCACGTGTCGTGGCTGCATCGCGGCGACCTCTCGAACGATCCGCTGTTCAAGGGCGCCGCCGGCAACAAGTACAACATGCAGGACATGTCGCCCGTGTTCGAAGTGGTTGAGAACGACGGCGGCTTGCTCATCGGCGCGCGCCGCAACGCCGAGGACGACCAATACTACTGGCGCATCACGCCATGGGTCATGCCCTGCTACACAGGCGTGCCGCCGCGCGGCGACCATCCGATCCACGGCCATTTCTGGGTGCCGATCGACGACGAGAGCTGCTGGGCCTGGAGCTACGACTACCATCCCACGCGCCCTCTGAGCGACGTCGAAGTCGCGGCGATGAAGGACGGCAAGGGCGTGCACGTCAAATATGTGCCCGGCACCTATCGGCCGGCCGCCAACAAGGACAACGACTATCTGATGAACCGCGCGGCGCAGAAGGCCGGCAAGACCTTCAGCGGCATCGAGGGCATCGGCATGCAGGACGCTTCGTTGCAGGAAAGCATGGGGCCGTTGTGCGACCGCACAAAGGAAAACCTCGTCGGCACCGACAACGGCATCATCATGGCCCGCCACCGCCTGCAGCGCGCCGCGAAGGCGTTGGCCGACAAGGGAACCATCCCGCCGGGCGTCGATCCAGAGCATCACAAGGTGCGCCAGGCGGCGCTGTTGTTGAAGCACGACATGCCCTTCAGGGATGGCGCGAAGGAAGCTTTGAAGGCGAAGCAGGGCGTGCGTCAGACCTCGGTCTGACCCGCGCCGCGACAAGGAACCGGCTCGAATGCTCAGCGAATCCGCCCGCGTGACGACAGCCCACGAAGCGGGATTCCGGGTGCAATACCCGAACTCCCGCGAACGCGCGGCCAAGATCATCGCCCTCGACGCGGAAGCGGCGAAGGCGCTTGAGCCGGTGTCGCGCGAGCATTGGCACGGCGCGGCTTTCTTCACTTCGCTGAGCTTTTCCGCGCCCAGCGCGCCGGGTCAGACCCTGGACGCCTGGCTCAACGACGTCGCCGGACACGCGATGAACCTGGCCGCCGAGGTCGCGGAGGCGGACTACGTCGTGGTCATCACGTCGGCGGGCGAGGACAGCCGCGCGGTGTCGGTGATCGCGGAGGCCTGCAAGCTGCGCAAGAAGACCCTGGTGGGGCTTATTCTAACCCACAACGGCCCGACCGACGAACAGGTAGCCGCCTCGCTGAAAGAGTTGCGTCCCTACACCCGCATGCTCGTCGTCGCCAGCGGCGCCGATTACATCGAGGCGATGCTGACCGCGCTGCGGGCCTGACGCGGCAACACCCCGGATTCGCGACATCCGCTTGCGCCCCGAACCCAGCGGCGCCATGGCTGGCTCTCGACAAACGAGAGGCGCCCCTTGATCAAACCTCTGGCCGGCAAAACCCTTTTCATCACCGGCGCGTCGCGCGGCATCGGCCTCGCCATCGGGTTGCGCGCCGCGCGCGATGGAGCCAACGTCGCCATCGCCGCGAAAACCGCCGAGCCCAATGCGAAGTTGCCGGGCACGATATATTCGGCCGCGGCCGAGATCGAGGCCGCCGGCGGCAAAGCCCTGCCACTGATGGTCGATGTGCGCGACGAGGCGCAGGTGCGCGGCGCGCTCGCCCAAACCGCGGAAAAATTCGGCGGCATCGACATTGTCGTCAACAACGCCAGCGCCATTTCGCTGACCAACTCGCAATCGACCGACATGAAGCGTTTCGATCTGATGCATCAGATCAACGCGCGCGGAACTTTCATGACGTCCAAGCTCGCGGTTCCCTGGCTGGAAAAGTCGGCCAATCCGCACATTCTCATGCTGTCGCCGCCGCTCGACCTGAAGGAGAAGTGGTTCGCCGGGAACACCGCCTATTCGATGGCGAAATATGGCATGAGCCTGGTTGTCCTCGGGCTCGCCGGCGAATTGCGCGGCAAAGGCATCGCGGTCAACGCGCTGTGGCCGCGCACCACCATCGCGACCTCGGCGATCAAGAACCTGCTGGGCGGGGACGCCCTCATAAGCGCCTCGCGAACGCCCGATATCGTCGCCGACGCGGCGCACGCGGTGTTTTGCAAGCCGGCCCGCGGCTTCAGCGGAAACTTCCTGATCGACGATAGCTTCCTGTTCGAAAACGGCGTTCGCGAGTTCGACCACTACCGCGTCGATCCCTCCGTCGATCTCGCGCCGGATTTCTTTGTGCCCGACGATTCGGTTCCGCCGGTCGGCCTTGGCCGCGTGGTCAGCGGTCCTGAAAGGACTTGAGGTCGCGGAGGGCTTGAATGCGCACCGCCAGCAGACGGTCGGCGCGCATCTGGGCGCTTTCCTCGGCGGGGGCGAGCCCATGATCGACGAGGTCGGACGCGCGGCGAAGCAGCGTGTGGAGGGTTTCGCACGTTTTCGCGCAGAGCGCCCGAAGCTTGTCGGGATCGGGTTCGCTGGCGCGCCGGAATTGCAGCCTGATCGCGACAACCGCGCCTGTGGCGCAGCGGTCGAGTTCAGCCACGATCTCCTCGAACCGGCCGCGCAAATCGGCCGAAATCCTTTGATAGTTTTCCAGCGCCTCGGCGCGGCCGGGCAGATTTGAATGGTCGAAATAGTCGATGTAGGAAATAGGCCGCCAGGCGACGATGTCGGCGATGAGATCGGGCATGTCTGAAAGCTGCTCGACCAGCATGACGAGAGAGTTGAACACGTTGAGATAGTCGCTGGCGAGGCCGGACTGCGTGTTGACGAGGGCGGCGGCGCGCCCTTCCAGCGTCCGTTGCGCGGCTTTGTCTGTTTTTAGAGGCCTGCTGGGCATCGCGCGATTCACGCTCCGGAGTCCGTGAATAGTTACCGGGCGTTTGATAATAAAGGGTTGCTGTTTCGACCGTTGTTTACCCAATCCACGGTTTTGCCTCCTCAAATATAGTCGGGAAAAAAAGTGTGCGGTCGATACGCTCTCACGTTGCCCCCGGAAGCGGTCCGGGCGTTCTTCCAATATGAGGAACGTCCCAATTTTCCGCCGCGTCACAACATCGCGCCGACGCAGCCGGTTCCTGTGGTTTTGCGCGAGCGCGGCGGCGACGGAGGGGGGCGACGCCATTTTTTGTTGGCGAAATGGGGATTTTTGCCGGGATTTGTGAAAAATCCCAAAGATTTTCCGCTGGTCGTCAACGCGCGCGCCGAAACGCTGGCCGACAAGCCGTCGTTTCGCAACGCCTTCAGGCGGCGGCGCTGCCTTTTCGTGGCGGACGCTTTTTACGAGTGGCGGCGGCCGCCGGGCGGCAAGGGCAAGGGCAAAGAAACGCTTCCCGCGCAGCCCTTTCTGATGCGCCGCCGCGACGGCGCGCCCTTGGCTTTGGCCGGCCTTTGGGAAATATGGACCGGACCCAATGGCGAGGAAGTCGACACGGCCTGCGTTGTCACGATCTCGGCCAACGGCGCGATGGCGGCGATCCACGACCGCATGCCGGTCATCCTGGAACGCGTCGATCTCGAAGCCTGGCTGGACTGCGACAACGAAAACCCCTCTCGCGCAGGCGCTTTGATGCGTCCCGCGGCCGAGGACACGCTTGAATTCACGCCCATCGGCACAGCTGTGAACAGCGTCGCCAACGATTTTCCGGAGTTGCAAACACCCATAATCCCCGCGGAGATCCCCGCGGAAAAACCCGCGGTGGATTTATTCGGCCAACCGACAGGTTAGCCCGGACTATCGACCTCCGCCGCGCGAACGAAATTTCTAACCGCCAAGATCAAGGTGTCGAAATCGGCGGCCTGCGTCGGCGTCAAACGGCCCAGAGTTTCGGTCACGTAGGCGCGTTGGATATCGACCCCGCGCCGCGCCAACTCGCGCCCCTCCGCCGTCAGAAAGATCGCGTGCGACCTTCGATCGCCCGCCGTGGCCCGCCGTTCGACGAGGCCCGCCGTCTCCAGGCGATCGATCAGGCCGGAGATGTTGCCTTTGGTGACATAAAGCCGCTGGGCCAACTCCTGCTGGTTGACGCCTTCCCGCTCGGTCAAGGTCGCCAGCACATCGCATTGCGGCACCGACAATCCGATGCATCTGAGTCGATCGCCGATCGCCGCCCCCAGGCGCGCGTTGAGGCGGAGGAGTCGAAACCAGATACGATCAAGCTCAATCCCTGCGCCTGTTGTCATATTGTCCATCTCGCCATTGCGAAAGATTATGGTCCGATTCGGCGAAGCGCAAGCCCACGCCGCGCGTCCGAACGCCCGTTTTGGCGCGCGCCAATGACGGCGATGGAAGGAAAATGAAAAGCGGAAGCGGATGTTCCGGCGGCCTCCCACCCCGCAAGGGGCGGCCCGGGCGGCGCTGTCACCGCAGCGCGAGGCGCCCGGTGGACGCCAGCCAGCGCTGGAAGTTCAGCACGATGGCGCGGTTGGGACAGGTCGCGTAGAGCCCGTTACAGGCCCGCAGCAATTCGGCGCGGCGCTTGAACACCTCGTCGAGCGGCAGGCCGGCGGCCTCGGCGATCACCGTCGGCAGATTGGCGGCTTCCACGATCGGCAGCGCCGCCGCCGACCACGAGGGCGTGAAACCCTGCGCCGAAAGCGAATAGTAGGTCTGGAACGCCTTCGACTCGGGATCGAGCTGCCACGAGCGGCCCTCGTCGGCGATGGCACGGTTGTTATCGAGCGGCACTTTGGCCAAAGCCGGCTGATGGTCGCCGTAATCGACATAGAGGATTTTGTGGTCAGGCAGCGCCTTGGCCAGGGTGGCGCGGAAATTGTCGCGGTCGCGCTTGGCGACAACCAGACGCCACAGATATTCGTCGAACTCGGGGTCGCTGTTCCAGCGCGTCGTTTCTCCCGGCCGGAGCGCCGAGGGCGCGAAGCGGAAGTCCCACGGCGAATGGGTGGACATGGTTTGCGTCGCGACAAACCTGGGCTTGCGGACGCCGTTCTTCGCTGGCGCTTCGAGGAACTTCGCCATCTCGCCAAGATAGAACGCGTCGCGCTGGCGCTGGTCGGGCGCGTGATGCACCGAGGTGTCGATCACATGGTCGAAGCCGATCGCTTCGTAGAAGCGCCCGACGCCGGCGAACCCCGCGGAAGCCGGATAAACAATCGCCGTCTCGTAGCCGCAGGCCTTGAGATATTGCGGCAACGAGTGGTGCAGCCGCCCCGTCATGAAGTTGGCGGCGAAATTGCGCAGGTTGCCGAACGAGCGCGTGGACAGGCCGGTCAGCACGGAAAAATCCGTCAGCCATGTGCCGCCGCCGAACGTCTCGACACGGAAGGGATGCGTCGCGCCATCGAAGGATTGGAAGAACGGCTTGAGCTCGTCGGGATAGGCGAGTTGGTCGTAGACGCCTGGCGGCATGGCGGATTCGTCGAGCGTCAGCACGATGTCGGGCGGGGTTTCGCCGGGGTGGCATTCAATCGGCGGCGCGACGACCGCGGTTGGCGAGGGGCCGGGCCCCGTCTCGATCACGCCATTGAAGCGCATGAGCTGCGGCAGGTCGCCGAGGGAGGAAAAAAACGATGAAAAGGTGAAATTGTTGTCGTTGAAAAAATCCGCGTTGCGCGTCAGCAACGGCGTCATCGCGCCGGCCATCAGCATGCCCGATCCAGCGAACAGGCCAAGCCGCTTGCGCCAGCCGAGCGCCATCGGCGCCTCCATGCGCCAGGCCACGACGAGCGCGGCGGCGACCCCTGCCACCAGCGCCACCAGCCGCAACGCCTTGCCGCTATAGGCGGAAAAGAAGAATTCGATGGGCGCCGTGGAAAACCCGTAGAAAATCACATCGTAGACATGCAGCCGCATCGCCACGAGCGCGAATTTGGCGGCCGACGCCACCCAGACCGCCATGAACAGGCTGACCGCCATCAGCGCGCCAAACCGCCAGCGCCCGACGATCGCCGCGAACATCGCGCAGAACAGCGTGAACACGGCCGCCACCGGCCACAGCAGCGAAAAGTCGGGCTCGTTGCGCCAAAGGAACCAGAACCACGCGGCCGCGGCCAGCGCCAAAGCGACGCGAACAATCGAAGCCCCAAGCGCCGCGCTGAACAGGCGGGTGCGGGCGCGGGCTGCGAAATCGGACAAAACGCTTGAACCTTTTATGACAATTTTAGAACATAACCATGAAAGCGCGAACGCGGCAATATTGCGTTGCGGGAATGCTTTACGCCGCGTGGCGAAGCGGCGCCCGGGCGCGCGAAGGGGCGGAGCCTGCGCCCCGCCCCGCGTCTCGATGGTCTAATTCGCGCGACGGTCGAACGCGCGGCTTACTTCAACAGGCCGGCGCCGCGCGCCCACTTGTATTTCGCGCCGAGCACCGCGACCGGAATCTCGGTTGAATAAGCGTAGGCCGGAATGCCGTTCTGGTAGAGGTATTCGGCGGCTTCCTCGACCTCCACGTCGCCGGCGAGCGACGCCACCATGGGCTTCTCAACGCCCTTGGCGAGCATCTCGTTCTTCACCTCGACCATCAGCTTGGCGAAGACCATCGGCGGCGTGATGATCGTGTGCCAATAGCCGAGGATCAGCGCGTGAACGCGCGGGTCTTCGAGGCCGAGCTTCACCGTGTTCTGATAGGTGCGCGGCGGCTCGCCGCCGGTGATGTCGACCGGGTTGCCGGCGGCGCCGAAGGGCGGAATGAACTTGCGGAACGCCGCGTCGAGATCGTCGGGCATCGCCATCAATTTGAGGTTGTTGTCGACGCAGGCGTCCGACAGCAGCACGCCCGAGCCGCCCGCGCCAGTGATGATGAGCACATTTTCGCCCTTGGGCGTCGGCAGCACCGGAATGCCGCGAGCGAATTCGAGCAGGTCGCGCAGCGAGCGCGCGCGGATGACGCCCGACTGCGCCAGCACGTCCTCGTAGATCTTGTCGTTGCCGGCGAGCGCGCCCGTGTGCGACGAGGCCGCCTTCGCGCCCGCCGACGTGCGGCCGGCCTTCAGCATGACGACGGGCTTCTTCTTCGACACGCGCTTGGCGACTTCGGCGAAGGCCCGGCCGTCCTTCAAGTCCTCGCAATGCTGCGCGATGATCTCGGTGTTGTCGTCCTGCTCGAAGAACATGAGCAGGTCGTCCTCGTCGATGTCGGACTTGTTGCCGAGGCCGACAATCGCCGAAACACCCATCTTCGCCGAGCGCGAAAAACCGATGATGGCCATGCCGATGCCGCCGGACTGCGACGACAGCGCCGCCTTGCCCTTGACGTCGTAGGCGGTGCAGAAGGTCGCGCAGAGGTTCGCCGGCGTGTAATAGAAGCCGTAGATGTTCGGCCCCATCAGGCGCACGTTGTACTTGCGGCCGATGGCCTGGATTTCCTCCTGGCCCTTCATGTTGCCGGTTTCCGCGAAGCCCGACGGAATGAGCACGGCGCCGGGGATTTTCTTCTCGCCGCATTCGACGAGCGCGCCCGCCACGAAGGGCGCGGGAATGGCGAAAACGGCGACATCGATCACGCCTTCGACATCCCTCACCGATTTATACGCCTTGTGGCCCAGAATACTCTCGGCCTTTGGATGGATCGGATAGATGTGGCCCTTGTAGCCGCCGTTGATGAGGTTCTTCATCACGGAATTGCCGATCTTGCCATCTTCCGCCGAGGCGCCGATGACGGCCACGGACGACGGCTTCATGATGCGGTTCATCGACGCGACGACGTCTTTTTCCTCTGGCCGATAGCGCGCCGGCTTCTGGTCGAAATCAACGACGATCCGCACGTCCGCGGCCGTCGCGCCATCCTTCGTGGCGAAAACCGGATTGAGGTCCATTTCGGAGATTTCGGGAAAGTCGGCGACGAGTTGCGACACCTTGACGATGACATCGGCGACGGCGGCCTTGTTCACGGGCTCGGAGCCGCGCACGCCTTCGAGCATTTCATGGGCCTGAATGCCGTTCAGCATCGACATCGCGTCGTCGTTCGTCGCGGGCGCGAGGCGGAACGTCACGTCCTTCAACACTTCGACAAGCACGCCGCCGAGGCCGAAGGCCACAAGCTTGCCGAAGGAATCGTCGGTGATGGCGCCGACGATGACCTCGACGCCGCCGCCGAGCATTTTTTGCACCTGGACGCCCTCGACGCGCGCGTCCGCCTTGTGTTTCTTCGCGTTGGCGAGAATCGTGTCGTAGGCCGCCGAGGCTTCGGCCGCCGACTTCACGCCGATGATCACGCCGCCCGCTTCGGTCTTGTGCAGGATGTCGGGCGAGACGACTTTCATCGCGACGGGGAAACCGATGTCGCCGCCGAGTTTCGCCGCCCCGGCCGCCGATGTCGCCACGCCCTCGCCCGGCGTCGGGATGCCGTAGGCGTCGCAAACAAGCTTTCCCTCGGGCGCCGTGAGGCTGGCGCGCCCGGCGGCCTTCACCGCGTCGAGAATCTTGCGAACTTCCGCCTTGTCGACAACCATGCCGTCCTCCCAACCCGTCGCCGCCGCGCGGCGAAATTATTTTGGCATTTGGCATGCCAAGACCGCCAGCTGTCAAGCGAATCCCACTTCGCACACGCAAAAATCGTTGCCGCGGCGCATTTTCTGTTGACCCGATGAAATCTGGCATGCCAACTACCAGAATGACGACAGTCGGGCGGGACGCGGTTTTGACGAAGGCGGCGCGGGCGAGGGCCGGCGGCCGCCGCGCGGCCATCGCCGTCAGCCTGCCGCGCATCCGGCGAGAGGAAAGCTTCAAGACGAAGGCCTACGCCGCGCTGAAGCGGGCGATCCTCAAGATGGACATCTACGCGACGCCCGACCCCGTGATGCTCGACGAACGCGAGATTTCCGAGCGCGTCGGCGTCAGCCGCACGCCGATCCGCGAAGCCGTGGCGATGCTCGAACGGGATGGGTTCGTGCGGGTGCTGCCGCGCCGCGGAATTCTCGTCGTCAAGAAGAACAAGCGCGAAATCATCGAAATGGTGCAGGCCAGGGCGGCGCTCGAAAGCATGGCCGTGCGGTTGTTGATCCAGACCGCGAGCGACGCGGAAATCGGCGGCCTCCGCGACCTCATGCGCGAATTCGGCGAGCGCCGCCGCCCCGGCGACAACGTCAGCGACTATTCCAACGCCAACATCCAGTTCCACCAGATGATCATCGGCCTGTCGAAGTCGGGCGTGCTCGCCGACATGACCGACAACCTGCTGCTGCACGTGCGCGGCATCCGCGCCCTCACCATCGGCCGCCACGACCGCGCCAAGCGCTCGATCGAGGACCATCTCGCCATCATCGGGGCGATCGAGAAGCGCGACACCGACAAGGCCGAGCGCCTGTCGCGCGACCACACGCTGGGCCTCGCCGCCTATGTCGAGGCGCATGGCGACGAATTGTTTGGCTAGGCGCGGCGCGCCTTGATGGAAGACCTGTTCGAGGAGTGTTGAATGTCCGACGCCGCAACGAAGCCAGACGCCGCGCCCGAGCGCGAATTGACGGACGGCTTCCACCTCGTCATCGACGCGCTGAAGCTCAACGGCGTCGAAACCATCTACGGCGTGCCGGGCATTCCGATCACCGATTTCGGCCGCATGGCGCAGGGCGCCGGTATCCGCGTGATTTCCTTCCGCCACGAGCAGAACGCCGGCAACGCCGCCGCCATCGCCGGCTATCTCACCAAAAAGCCCGGCGTCTGTCTGACGGTGTCGGCGCCGGGCTTTCTCAACGGCCTCGCGGCGCTCGCCAACGCGACGACGAACTGCTTCCCGATGATCCTGATCTCGGGTTCCTCGGAGCGCGAAATAGTCGATCTCCAGCAGGGCGACTACGAGGAGATGGACCAACTCGCCATCGCCAAGCCTCTGTGCAAGGCGGCGTACCGCGTGCTCCACGCCGCCGACATCGGCATCGCCGTCGCCCGCGCCATCCGCGCCGCCGTTTCGGGCCGTCCCGGCGGCGTTTATCTCGACCTGCCGGCGAAATTATTCGGGCAGGTCATGGACGCGGAAGCCGGCGCGAAATCGCTGGTGAAGGTCATCGACCCCGCGCCGGCGCAAATCCCCGCGCCGGCCGCGATCAAGCGCGCGCTCGACACGCTCAAGAGCGCCAAGCGGCCGCTGATCATCCTCGGCAAGGGCGCCGCCTACGCGCAGGCCGACGCCGACATCCGCGCCTTCGTCGAGAAGAGCGGCGCGCCGTTTCTGCCGATGAGCATGGCCAAGGGCCTGCTGCCCGACACGCATCCGCAATGCGCCGGCGCGGCCCGCTCGACCGCGCTCGCGGAAGCCGATGTCGTCGTCATGATGGGCGCCCGCCTCAACTGGCTGCTGTCGCACGGCAAGGGCAAGAGCTGGGGCGCGCCGGGCTCGAAGCGATTCATCCAGATCGACATCGAACCGAGGGAAATGGACTCCAACGTCGAGATCGTCGCGCCGGTGGTTGGCGACATGGGCTCCTGCGTCTCGGCGCTGCTCGACGGCATGGGCGCGCATTGGCCGGCTCCGCCCCCCGAATGGATGAAGAAGATCGTCGACAAGCGCGAGGACAACATCGCGAAAATGGCGCCGCGGCTGATGAACAACAACTCGCCGATGGACTACCATGGCGCGCTCGGCGTGTTGCGGGCCATCGTCAAGGAGCGGCCCGACGCGATCCTCGTCAACGAAGGCGCGAACACGCTCGATCTCACCCGCGGCATCGTCGACATTCACCAGCCGCGCAAGCGCCTCGATGTCGGCACATGGGGCGTCATGGGCGTTGGCATGGGCTATTGCGTGGCCGCGGCGATCGAGACGAAGAAGCCCGTCCTCGCCATCGTCGGCGACAGCGCGTTTGGATTCTCCGGCATCGAGATCGAGACGATCTGCCGCTACGACCTGCCCGTCTGCGTGGTGGTGTTCAACAACAACGGCATTTACCGCGGCACCGACGTGAACGCCGGCGGCGGCGCCGATCCCGCCACGACGGTTTTCGTGAAGGACGCGCGCTACGACATCATGATGCGGGCCTTCGGCGGCGCCGGCGCCAACGCGACCTCGCCAGACGAATTGCGCCGCGCGGTGAACGCGGCGATGGATTCCGGCAAGCCGACGCTCGTCAACGCCTGCATCGACCCTTCCGCAGGCACCGAGAGCGGCCGCATCGGCAACCTCAATCCACAAAGCGTGGTCAAGAAGAAGTGATCGGCTCTTCGGCGCCGCGACCAATCGAATAGCCGCGGCGAAAGCCGCGAAACCAGACCTGATGGAGACCCCCGAATGAGCAAGGCCCTCGACGGAATCAAAGTCCTCGATTTCACCCATGTGCAGTCCGGCCCCACCTGCACGCAATTGCTGGCGTGGTTCGGCGCCGATGTCCTCAAGGTCGAGCGGCCCGGCGTCGGCGACATCACGCGCGGGCAATTGCAGGACGTGAAGGGCGCCGACAGCCTTTATTTCACGATGCTGAACCACAACAAGCGCTCCATCACGCTCGACACCAAGAACGCCAAGGGCAAGGAGGTGCTGACGCGCCTCATTCAAACCTGCGACATCCTCGTCGAGAATTTCGGGCCCGGCGTGCTCGACCGCATGGGCTTTTCGTGGGAGAAAATCCACGCGATAAACCCGAAGATGATCGTCGCTTCCATCAAGGGTTTCGGCCCCGGCCCCTACGAGGATTGCAAGGTCTACGAGAACGTCGCGCAATGCACGGGCGGCGCGGCCTCGACGACCGGCTTTCGCGACGGCCTGCCGCTTGTGACAGGCGCGCAGATCGGCGATTCCGGCACCGGGCTGCATCTCGCGATCGGCATTCTCGCCGCGCTCAACCAGCGCAACGCCACCGGCAAGGGCCAGCGTGTCACCGCCGCGATGCAGGACGGCGTTCTCAACCTGTGCCGCGTGAAATTGCGCGACCAGCAGCGGCTCGCGCACGGCCCGATGACGGAATACAGCCAGTACGGCGAGGGCGTTCCGTTCGGCGACGCCGTGCCGCGCGCCGGCAACGATTCGGGCGGTGGCCAGCCCGGCCGCATTCTCAAGTGCAAGGGTTGGGAGACGGACCCCAACGCCTACATCTATTTCATCACCCAGGCGCCGGTGTGGGAGAAAATCTGCGACGTCATCGGCGCGCCCGAATGGAAGACGGACCCCGACTTCGCCAAGCCTGTCGCCCGCCTGCCGCGGCTGAACCAGATCTTCGGCCGCATCGAGGACTGGACAATGACAAAAACCAAGTTCGAGGCGATGAACGAGCTCAACGCGCACGACATTCCCTGCGGGCCCATCCTGTCGATGAAGGAACTCGCCGAGGACCAGTCGCTGCGCGACACCGGCACCATCGTCGAGGTCGACCACCCCAAGCGCGGCAAGTACCTTTCCGTCGGCAATCCGATCAAGCTTTCGGACAGCAAAACCGAGGTCACGCGCTCGCCGCTGCTGGGCGAGCACACCGAGGAAATCCTGTCCGCCGTGCTGGGATTCAGCGCCGCCGAGATCGCCGCCATCCGCGAAGCGGGCGCGCTCGACCCCGCGCCGAAACGCGCCTGACGGCACGCCGAGCCCCGCCGAATTGTTTGTCAAACAACAGGCGTCGAAATCCATATTGAGAGTGTAACCGTTTTACGAAAGCGAAATTTGAAACATTCCGCGCGCGCCGCGGGTTTTGGGGGAGACGCATATGACCGACACCAACGCGCAAGGCGCGATGTCGCGCTCGTTCGGCACTTCGCACCGCTGGCTGCAATTGCTCATGGGCGTCGTCTGCATGGGGATGATCGCCAACCTTCAATACGGCTGGACCCTGTTCGTCGATCCCATCGACGCGAAAAACCACTGGGGCCGCGCCGACATTCAGGTCGCCTTCACGTTGTTCGTGTTGACCGAGACGTGGCTCGTGCCGGTCGAGGCGTGGTTCGTCGACAGGTTCGGCCCGCGAATCGTCATCATGTTCGGCGGCGTCATGATCGCGCTGGCGTGGATCGTCGACGCCTACGCGTCTTCGCTGGCGATGCTTTATTTCGGCGCCGTGCTCGGCGGCGTCGGCGCGGGCTCGGTTTACGGCACCTGCGTCGGCAACGCGCTGAAATGGTTTCCGGACCGCCGCGGCCTCGCGGCCGGATTGACCGCCGCCGGCTTTGGGGCCGGCGCCGCGCTCACCGTCGTGCCAATCGCGACGATGATAAAGGCGAGCGGCTACGAGCGCGCGTTCCTGACCTTCGGCATCGGCCAGGGCGTCGTCGTTTTCGTTCTCGCGCTCTTCATCCGCCCGCCGACGACGCTGGGCCCGGCCGTCAAGAAAGTCTTCAAATTCGCCCAGACCAAGATCGACTACGCGCCGCAACAGGTTTTGAGCCAGCCGATCTTCTGGCTGCTGTACCTGACCTTCGTCGCCGTCGCGTGTTGCGGCCTGACCTTCGCCGCGCAGGTGGCGCCACTCGCGCGCGACTACAAGATCGCCGAGGTGCCGGTGAACGTCGCGGGGATCGCGGGCGCGGCGCTCGCCGTCGGCCTCTCGCTGCAGCGCATATTCGATGGCTTTGGCCGGCCGTTCTTTGGCTGGGTCTCCGACGCGATCGGCCGCGAGAACACGATGTTCATCGCTTTCGGCGTCGCCGCCGCGGCCCTCTACGTGGTCGGGAATTTCGGCGGGAACCCTTATGTGTTCGTCCTCGCGTCGGCGCTGTATTTCCTCGTCTTCGGCGAAATCTACAGCCTCTTTCCCTCCACCTGCGGCGACACGTTCGGCTCGAAATACGCCGCCACCAACGCCGGCATGCTCTACACCGCGAAGGGCACGGCCTCGCTGCTGGTGCCGGTGGCGAGCTGGCTCGCCGCTTCCCAAGGCTGGCACAACGTCTTCATGATCGGGGTCGGCCTCAACGCCGCGGCGGCGCTTTTCGCGATGTTCGTCATCAAGCCTCTGCGCGCCGCGCATATCGCGCGCTCATGCCAGGAGGCCGAGGCGGCGAAAGCGTAGTCCGCGCCGCCCCGCGGCCCGCGGAATTGCCGCTCGCCCGCGGCGGCGGCGCCTGTTAGAATGGCGTCTCGGGGAACCAGCGCTTCATATCGCCGGCAGGGGGAAACGATGTTCAATCACCGTATCGCGCAGGCCGCCGCCGCGCTCGCCTTGTCGCTGGCGCCGTTCGCCGCGCGCGCGGCCGAGCCCTACAAGATCAACGCGGTCATGCCCCTCACGGGCGGCGGCTCCTTCCTCGGCAAGGGCCAGCAGCAAACGATGGAGGCGCTCCGGGCGCTCGCCAACAAAGAGGGCGGCATCGCCGGGCGGCCCATCGAATTCGTCTATCACGACGACCAGTCGAGCCCGCAGACCGCCGTGCAACTCGCCAACGCGGCGATCGCCGAAAAGCCCGCGGTCATGATCGGCTCGAGCCTGGTGGCGATGTGCAACGCCATCGCGCCGCTGCTCAAGTCGGGCCCCTTCGACTATTGCCTCTCCCCCGGCTCGCATCCGCCGGCGGGTTCGTTCCAGTTTTCCGGCAACATCGACACGCGCGACCTCATGGACACGATGCTGTTGAATTTCAGGCTGCGGGGCTGGACGCGGATCGCGTTCATGACCTCGACCGACGCGTCCGGACAGGACGCCGAAAACGGCTTCAACGAAGCGCTGAAACGGCCGGGCGCGGCGGGGATTGAAGTCGTCGAGCGCCAACGCTTCAACCCGACCGATGTTTCCGTGTCGGCGCAGATCGAGCGGGTCAAGGCGGCCAAGCCGCAGGTGTTCGTGGCGTGGACGTCGGGTTCTCCCATCGCCACCATTCTCAAGGCGACGTTCCAGGCGGGCCTCGACACGCCGTTTGTCACGACCAGCAGCAACATGACGTTCGCCCAGTTCGACCAGTACAAGGACTTCCTGCCGAAGGAGTTCTATCTGCCGGCGTCGGCCTATCTGGCGCACGCGGGCCTCTACGACCTCGGCCCGCAGGTCGAGGAGGCGCAGGCGAAATTCTTCGCCGCGCACAAGGCCGCCGGCATCGAGCCCGACAACATGGCCTCGCTCGCGTGGGATCCCGCCAATCTTTTGATCGCGGCCTTGCGCAAGCTCGGCCCGGACGCGAAAGCGGAGGACGTGCGATCGTATCTCGCCAATCTGACCGGCTATCCCGGCGCGGTCGGGCTCTATGATTTCAAGGAAGCGCCGCAGCGCGGCGTGACGACGCGCAACGCGATCATGACCAAGTGGGAGCCCGGCGTCCACAACTGGGTGCCCGCGAGCAAGCCAACCGGCCTCTTGTTGGACAAATAGGATTCGGCGGGCTTCGTGCTGGGCTTCCTGCAAATCGTTATTGGCGGCCTGTCGCAAGGGGGCGTCTTCGCCGCCGTCGCGCTCGGGTTTTCGCTCGTCTACCGCGTGACAGGCGTCGTCAACCTCTCGCAAGGCGCGTTCTGCGTGCTGGGCGCGATGGCGATGTATTATTTCCAGGTGGCGTGGGGCTGGCCCACGCCGCTCGCCGCGGCCGCCTCCATCGTCGCCGTCGTCGCGTTTGGACTGGCCGTTGGCGCGACGACCTTCGTGCCGGCGGTGGCGACGCTGCCGATCAGCAGCACGCTGGTTTTGACGGCGGGATTGCTGACCTTTTTTGGCGGCGTCGCGCTGATCGTGTGGGGCAATCAACCCTACGCGCTGCCGCCGTTTTCGGGCGAGGCGCCGGTTTCCTTCGGCCAATTGCGCGTGCCGACGCAGGGCCTGTGGCTCGCCGGCGGCGTCGCCGCCATGATCGCCGCCTTGTGGTGGCTGGTTTATCGCACGCAACTCGGGCGCGCCCTCCAGGCCTGCGCGGAAAACGCGATGGCCGCGAGTCTGATGGGCGTCGATGTCAAGCGCATGATGCTGCTGTCGTTCGGCCTCGCCGCGGCGATCGGCGCCGCCAGCGGCCTGCTGGTCGCGCCCATCACGTCGCTGCAATTCGATTCCGGCGACTTCTTCACCACGTCGGGCTTCGTCGCGGTCGCCATCGGCGGCATGGGCAGTTTCGCCGGCGCTGTTGTCGGCGGCCTGCTGCTCGGCGTCGCCGAACAGATCGCCGCTTATTATGTGTCTTCGCTTTTCGCCAACACGCTGGCGCTGCTGCTGCTGCTGGCCATGCTGTTGTGGCGGCCGAACGGCCTGTTCGCGGCGGGGCCGGCGCGGCGCGTCGATGTGCGCTCCGAAGTCGTCGTCCATCGCGCGCCGATACGCCTCGCCAACGGGCGGATGGCCGGCCTCGCGCTCGCGCTCGTCGCCGTTCTTGGCGTGTTGCCGCTGTTGCCGCTGCCCAACGGCGTGCTGCCTTCGCTCACAATCGCGATGATCCTGTTCATCTCCGTTCTTGGCCTCGACGTGCTGATGGGGTGGACCGGGCAAGTCAGCCTCGGCCAGGCCGGCTTCATGGCGATTGGCGGCTACACCGCCGCGATTCTCGCGACGAATTACGATTGGCCGCCGCTGGCGGGCGTCGCCGCCGGCATGGCGCTGAGCCTTGTCTGCGCGCTGTTGCTGTCGGTGGTGACGGGGCGGCTGCGCGGACACTACCTGGCGTTGGCGACATTGACGTTCGGGTTGCTCGTGGATTCGCTGACGGTCGGCCTCGTCGATGTCACGGGCGGGCCGTCGGGCCTTGTCGGCGTCCCCTCCTTTGGCGTCGCGGGATTCGATTTCGACACGCCGGCCAGCATGTACTGGCTGGCGCTCGCGCTCGCCGCGGTTTTTGTGTTCACGCTCGAAGGCGGCATGCGCTCGCAATTCGGACGCGGCCTGCAAGCGGTGCGCACGGACCAGCTCGCCGCCGCGGCGCTGGGCGTCAATGTGCCGCGCGTGAAACTCGCCGCGCTGTGCGTGTCGGCGGCGCTGGCGTCGCTGTCCGGATCGCTCTACGCGTTCAACTTCCATTTTCTGTCGCCGGAGATGGTGGCGACGCCGCGCTCGTTCGAGATGATCGCCATGCTGGTGCTCGGCGGCGAAGGCACGCTGGTCGGCGGCCTTTTCGGCTCGCTGGTCCTGACCCTGCTGCCGACGCTGGTGCAAGGCTTGGCCGCCTATAAAACCATGGCCGAAGGCGCGCTGCTGGTGGCGTCGTTCCTCTATCTGCCGGAAGGACTGTTCGGCCGCTTCGTGCTGTGGCTCGGGCGGATCGGCGCGAAGCCGGCGAACCCAAACGGCGAGCCCGCCGCGAAGGCCGCGACATGACGCCGGCTCTGGAAATCGTCTCGCTCTCGCGCCGCTTCGGCGGACTGCTCGCCATCGACGATGTGAGCTTCTCAATCGCGCGTGGCGGGTTGAGCGCGCTGATCGGCCCCAACGGAGCCGGCAAGACGACGCTGTTCAACGCGATCACCAACATCTTTCCGCCGACGTCGGGGGAGGTCCGCTTCATGGGCCAGTCGCTCGCCGGGATCGCGGGCGACAAGCTGGCGCGGCTTGGACTCGTCCGCACATTCCAGACCGCGCGGGTGTTTCCCGGCATGACGGTGCTCGAAAACGCGCTCGCGGGCGCGTGCCTGCGGGCGCGCTCGAACGCGGTCGCGCAGATGCTGCGCCTGCCCTCGGCGCGAGCGGAGGAACGCAAGCTGCGCGAACAGGCGTCGGCGCTGCTCGATCTCATCGGACTGTCGGCGTTCCGCGACGCGGCGGCGACGGATCTGCCGATGGGCGCGCAGAAAAACCTCGAAGTCGTGCGCGCGCTGATGGCCGACCCCGCCATGTTGCTGCTCGACGAGCCCGCCGCCGGCCTAAACGACAGCGAGACCGCGGACCTCGCGGCGCTGCTGACCGCCATCCGCGATTGCGGCGTCACCATCATGGTCGTCGAACACAACATGTCGCTGGTGATGGGCATCGCCGACCAGGTCGTCGTGCTCGACGCCGGCAGGCTTGTCGCGGCGGGCGCGCCGGCGGACATCCAGCGCGACGCGCGCGTGATCGAAGCCTATGTCGGCGGGAGCGTCTAAGATGCTTCGGATCGAGAGCCTCTCGGCCGGCTACGGAAACGACACCGTCCTGCGCGGCGTCGATATCGAGGTTGGCGCGGGGGAAATCGTCGCGTTGATCGGCGCCAACGGCGCGGGAAAATCGACGCTCGTCAAGACGATCGCCGGGCTCGTCGCCGCTCGGACGGGCGCGATCTCGCTCGACGGCGAGCGGATCGACGCGCTGACCACGCGCCAACGCGTGCTGCGCGGGGTCTGCCTCGTGCCCGAGGGCCGCCAGACCTTCGGCGGCCTTTCAATCGAGGCCAATCTGCGGCTCGGCGCCTACGCGTTGCGCGGCCTCGACGAGGCGGCCCTGCGCGTCCGGATGGCCGACGCGTGCAAGCCTTTCCCCATCCTGACGCCGCGGTTGCGGGAGCCGGCCGCGAATCTTTCAGGCGGGCAGCAACAGATGCTGGCCATCGCGCGGGGCCTGATGTCGCGCCCGCGCGCGCTGCTGCTTGACGAGCCTTCCCTCGGCCTGGCGCCGGCGCTTGTCGCCGAGATATTCCAGTTGATCGCCGAGTTGCGCGCGAGCGGCATCGCCATTCTGCTGTCCGAACAGAACGCGCGTCAAAGCCTCGCCATTTCCGACCGCGCCTATGTCATCGAGAACGGCGTCATCGCCGCTTCGGGCGTCGCGAAAGACATCCTCGCGTCCGACGAGATCGCGGAAAAGTACCTCGGCGTCGGCCACCAGATCGGCGACCCCACGGGCGCGAAGCAGGTTGCCATGTCGGCGCGTTTGCGCGACATCATGGCCCGAAGCCGAGGTGGAACGGGGATTTGAAATGACAGGCTGTCGCCTGGCGGTCGATATTGGCGGCACGTTCACCGACGTCGTTCTGGAAACCCCGAGCGGATTCGTCTCGGACAAGGTCTTGACCACGCCCGCGGCGCCGGAACAGGGCGTGTTGAACGGCGTGCGGCAGGTTTTGGCGCGCGCCAACGCCGCGGCCTCCGACGTCGGGATCGCCATCCACGGCGCGACGCTCGCCACCAACGCGATCATCGAGCGCAAGGGCGCGCGCACGGCGCTGATCGCGACGCGCGGCTTTCGCGACACGCTCGAATTCGCGTTCGGCCACCGCTTCGATCAATACGATCTGTTGATGCAAAGGCCCGAACCGCTGGTGCCGCGGCCGCTGCGGCTGGAAGCGGCGGAGCGCGTCGCCGCCGATGGCGGCGTGCTGCTGCCGCTCGACGAAGCCTCGACGCGCGGACTGGCGAAGACATTGCGCGCTGAAAAAGTCGAATCCGTCGCGATTTGCTTCATGCATGGATACCGCAATCCCGCCCACGAGGCGCGCGCGCGCGAGCTTTTGCTCGCGGAGGCGCCGGAGCTCCACGTCAGCGTTTCGCACGAGATATGCCCGGAAATCCGCGAATACGAGCGGACATCGACCACCGTCGCCAACGCCTACGTGCAGCCGCTCATCGCGTCCTATCTCGGGCGGCTGACCGAGGGCCTGCGCGCCATGGGCCTGACGGCGCCGCTGCTGATGATCATGTCGAGCGGCTCGCTCGCGTCGGTCGAGACGGCGAAGCGGTTTCCCATTCGGCTTGTCGAATCCGGCCCCGCCGGCGGCGCCATTCTCGGCCAGCACGTGGCCAGGCAGGTCGGCGCCGAGAAGGCCATCGCGCTCGACATGGGCGGCACGACGGCGAAGATCATCCTGCTCAACAACTTCGAGCCGCGCCACGCGCGGTCGCTGGAAGTGGCGCGCGTGCAGCGCTTTCTCGCCGGCAGCGGACTGCCGCTCCGCATTCCCGTCATCGACATGATCGAGATTGGCGCCGGCGGCGGCTCGATCGCGTCCGTCGATTCGCTTGGCCGCATCGTCGTCGGCCCGCGCAGCGCCGGCGCCTCGCCGGGCCCTGCGTGCTACGGGCTGGGCGGCGGCCAGCCGACGATTTCGGACGCCGATCTGCTGCTCGGCAAGCTCGATCCCGACGGTTTCGCCGGCGGAACGATGCGCCTCGACGAGGCCGCGGCGCGAAGCGCCATCGAGACGGAGGTCGCGGCGAAAATGGGCGTCGACGCGGCCACCGCCGCCGCTGGAATCGTCGAAATCGTGGACGAAAACATGGCCAACGCGACGCGCGTGCACGCCAGCGACCACGGCGACGAGATTGAGTCCCGCACGCTGATCGCGACCGGCGGCGCGGCGCCCCTGCACGCGGGCCGCATCGCGCGCAAGCTCGGCGTCGACCGCGTGGTGATCCCGGTTGGCGCGGGCGTCGGTTCGGCGCACGGGTTTTTGAAGGCGCCGGTCGCCTACGAAGCCGTCGCCTCGCATGTGCTGTCGCTGAAATCCTTCGACAACACGGCCATCAACGCCTTGTTCGCGCGGCTGCGGGCCGAGGCGCGCAAGATCGTCGATCTCGGGGTGGGCTACGGTCCGATAGCCGAACGGCGCTTCGCCGACATGCGCTACCGCGGCCAGGGCCACGATCTGCAGGTGGAGATTCCGGCGCGGGAATACGCGGCCAACGACGCCGCCGCGCTGGCGGAGCTGTTCGATTCGACCTATCGCCGCGTCTATAACCGCGTGATCCCCGGCCTCGCCGTCGAGGCGCTGACGTGGACGCTCGTCCTGTCGCGCGCGCCGCCGGCGTCGCTTTCGGACGCGCCCAACGCCATCCCGGCGGCCTCGCTGGCGGAAGCGGCCGGCGTTCGCCGCGTGTTCGACGCCGATGTCGGCGCGTTCGTCGAAGCGTCCGTTTTCGCGCGTGGAAAAATGAAGCCCGGCGCGCGTTTTTCCGGCCCGGCGCTGATCGTCGAAGACCAGACGACGACGTTCGCGCCTTCCGCCTTCGACGGAATCGTCAGCCCCGAAGGCCACATCGTTCTGACGCGGCGGAGCCAAGCATGAGCGACGGCTTCGACCGCATCAAAAAGCAGGTCATGTGGGACCGGCTGCTCTCGCTCGTCGAGGAGCAGGCGCGCACGCTGATGCGCGTGGCGTTCTCCACCGTCGTGCGGGAGGCGGGCGACCTCTCCGCCGGCGTCTTCAACGCGCGCGGCGAAATGCTGGCGCAGGCCGTCACCGGCACGCCGGGCCACGTCAATTCGATGGCGCGGTCCGTCAAGCACTTCATCGCCGAGTTCCCGCTCGACACGATGCGCGACGGCGACGCCTACATCACCAACGATCCGTGGAAAGGCACCGGCCACCTGTTCGATTTCACCGTGGTCTCGCCGGCTTTCCACGGCGGGAAACTCGTCGCGATTTTCGCCGCGACCGCGCATGTCGCCGACATTGGCGGCAACGGGCCCTCGCCCGACTCGCGCGACGTTTTCGCCGAGGGGCTTTTCATCCCCCTGACGCAGCTGATGTCGGCGGGCGTCATGAACGCGTTGTTGATGAAGCTCGCCCGCGCCAACAGTCGCGAGCCCGACAAGCTCGAAGGCGACATCCACGCGCTTGTCGCCAGCAACGAGGCGGGCGCCGCGCGCCTGCGTTCAATGCTGGGAGAATACGGACTGGCCGACATCGAGGACCTGTCGGCGCATATCCTCGAGTCGACGGACCGCTCCATGCGCGAGGCGATCGCCGCCTTGCCGAAGGGAAGCTGGACAAGCTCGATGCGCATCGACGGCTTCGACGAGCCCATCGACTTCGTCGCGACGCTGACCATCGGCGACGACATGATCCACGTCGATTTCGCCGGCACGTCGCCCATGTCGAGGCACGGCGTCAACTGCCCCATGTGCTACGCCGACGCCTACACGACCTTCGGCGTCAAATGCGTCGTCGCGCCGCGGCTGGCGCACAACCACGCGGTCCTCTCGCGCATAAAAGTGACCGCGCCGGAGGGCAGCATCCTCAACGCGCCGTTTCCCGCGCCGGTCACCGCGCGCGCGATCATCGGGCAGATGCTTCCCGACGCGGTGTTCGGCTGCTTCGACAAGGCCCGCCCCGGCCTCGCGCCCGCCGAGGGAACGGCGGCGAGCTGGACGCTGCGCCTCGCCGGCGACCCCGGCCTGACGGGCCACGCCGGCGGCGCGCGCTTTTCCGCGCAAAGCTTTCAGAGCGGCGGCATGGGCGCGCATCCCCTTGGCGACGGACTGGCGGCGACGCCCTTCCCATCCGGCGTTCGCGCCATCGCGGTCGAGATCACCGAGGCGCTGACGCCGATCGTTTTTTGGCGGAAGGAACTGCGCGCGGATTCCGGCGGCGCTGGAAAGTTCCGCGGCGGGCTTGGTCAAATTGTCGAGGTCGGCAGCCGCGAGGACGCGCCCTTCGCCGTCTTCGCCCGCTTCGAGCGCGTGGAGAATCCCGCGCGCGGACGCAATGGCGGCTGCGATGGCGCGGCCGGCGCCGTGCGTCTCGCGTCGGGAAAAACCCTCGCTTCCAAGGGACTGCATGTCATCCCCGCGGGCGACCGCCTGATCGCGGAAATGCCCGGCGGCGGCGGCTATGGCGCGCCCGCGGAGCGCGATCCGCAAGCCCTCGCCAGGGATGTGCGGGATGGATACGTGAGTCCAGCGGCGGCGCGGGACGTTTACCGGCGGGAATAGGCCGCGCTCAGTCCGCCTTCGGCGGCAGCCGCGACAGCATTTCGATGAGGGCGCGGTCCCGCAACACGACGTTTTTTTCGTTCGGGCGCAGCCAGCGCGTGAGCTCGTCGATGTCGCGGGCGTCGTTGAGCTTCGCTTCGGCGACCGCGCGGTCCGGCTCAATCAAGCCGCGCACATGCGCCTGGCTCGGCGGAAGTTGATCGATATGCCAAGCGCGGAACGCGGGGTCGGCGTGAATCGCCAGCACGCCGTCGTCCTCGTCGTGGCCGGCCGCGGCGAGCTCGACGCCGAGCGCGTTGGCCCGCGTGGCGATGGTCGGCGGCGAAACCTCCTCGGGCGTCAGCAGCAGGCCCCAGCGCTTGAGCCACAAGCCGGCCGACAACATGCCGCTGCCCGCCGAGAGCGGAATGCTGAACACCAGGCCGGCGATGGTGGGCGACATCCACGCGGCCAGCGACGGCGAAATCAAAAAGCCCGCGATGAGGGTGACGACGCCAAGCGCCGTGTGCGAGCGGTGGCGGGCGACGATGCTCCGGAACGGAATCGACCCGTCGTCGCGCCGCTGCGGATTCCAGCCGGTGTCGCGGCCGAACACGATTTGCATCACCGATCCCGTCTGGATCAGCATCATGATCGGCGCGTAAAGCGACGACATGACGATTTCGACGACCGTTGAAACCGTCAGGCGCAGGGCCCCGCCGAACCCCCGCCGCTCGCGGCCGTTCAGCATGGCGACGCAGAGCCCCATGAATTTCGGCGCCAACAGCACCGCCATGGTTACGCCGAAGAGGTCGAGCGCGCGTTCGGCGTCGAACCGGGGCCACGCCGGGAACAGCCGGAACTCGTCGGTGAAGTACTCCGGCCGGATATAGGCCGACTGCACCACGAGCACGATGCCGACGACGAGTTGCGCCATCCACAGCGGCGACGCGAGATAGCTCATGATGCCGGTGGCGAAATGCTGCCGCGTCGCGGTTTTGAGCCCCTTGGCCGGCAGCACGCGGACGTGTTGCAGATTGCCCTGGCACCAGCGCCTGTCGCGCGCGGCGAGGTCGATGAGCGAGGGCGGGCTCTCCTCGTAGCTGCCGCCCAGCGTCGGCAGCATGTAGACCGCGTAGCCGGCGCGGCGCATCATCGCGGCCTCGACGAAATCGTGGCTGAGGATGTGGCCCCCGAACGGCGGACGGCCGCGCAGGTCGGGCAAGCCGCAATGGTCGGCGAAGGCGCGCGTGCGGATGATGGCGTTGTGGCCCCAGTAGTTGCCGTCGCGGCCCGACCACAGCGCGAGGCCCGACGCGATGACCGGCCCGTGGACGCGGGCGGCGAACTGCTGCAAGCGCGCGAACATGGTGTTGCGGTTGATGATGAGCGGCAGCGACTGAATGATGCCGGCGTCGGGATCCGCCTCCATCGCGCCGGCGAGCGACACGATCGCGCGCCCGGTCATCAGGCTATCGGCGTCGAGCACGACCATGTGCTCGTAGGCGCCGCCCCAGCGGGTGACGAAATCGGCGATGTTGCCGGCCTTGCGCGCGGTGTTCTTCGAGCGCCGGCGATAATGGACGCGCGCGCCCGGACCGAGCCGCTCGCGCAGATCGAGGAATGCGCGCTCCTCGGCGATCCATATGTCCGGATTGGTCGTGTCGGCGAGCAGAAACCAGTCGAAGGCGTCGCCGCCGCCGACGCGCTCGACATCCTCGTGGATCGCCTGCATGGCGCCGAACACGCGAGACGGGGTCTCGTTGTAGATCGGCATGACGACCGCCGTGCGCGCGCGTGGCGCGGCGGGCGGCGCTTCCCCGCCGGGGCGGTGGAAGAGCAGCCACGCGAAGCCCACGACCGCGCTGGTGAACGCCAGCGCGATCCATGAAAAGTTGACGACGAACAGCACCAGCAACGCCCATTTGAGCGTGGTGATCGCGCCGACGTTGACGACGCCGTACATTTCACGGGCGCCATAGGCGGTGAGCGCCAGCGCTCCGGCGAAGACCACGAAACGCGCCAGCCATGGCGCGCGCCTCGCCGCCATCTGGCGCGCCTGCGAGGCGTCGAAGCGGCTGAGCGACTGGGTCGGCATCGCCAGCGGCGATTCCGGCGGCATCGACGCTGAAATCGCGAAGCCGTGGGCCGGCCCGCCCGCCTTCGCACTGTCCAAACCGATGGGCGGCAGGTCGTTCAAGGAGTCCATCGGTACAGCCAGATATCGCTGACCGGCTTGCCGCCGGCCTCCAGAAACAACCGCAGTTCGCACAGCTGCTCGTTGCCCGGGTCCAGATCGAACTGGACGCGGCAGCTTTTCGAGCCCGCGTCGCCGGATTTGCGAACCGCGACGATCGCGCCGGGGTTCGCGCCAAGATTGGGCGCCACGCCACGCAGCGCGGCCTCGTCGGCGAAGATATCGCCCTCGAATTGGACGATAAAACGGCGACGCTTGCCGTTTGTTCCGCCGCCCGGCGTCCTGCCGCCCCGCGACCACGCGACCCGCGCGCCGGGCGGGCTCGCCGGCGGCGACCAGCACCAGAATTGCCGGTAGGCGAAAGACCGTTCGGAGTTGGCCGCGAGCCCCTCCTTCGGGCGCCAATAGGCGATCATGTTCTGGTTGACGTCGGAGTCGGACGGCACCTCGATCAGCGTGACCGCGCCGGGCCCCCAATCGCCGATGGGCTCGGCCCACAGCGAGGGCCGGTTCTCCCAGTGGTTTTCATCGTCGAGGTAATGCGCGAAGTCGCGATCCAGCTGGATGAAGCCGAAACCGCGCGGATTGTCGTCGACGAAGGCCGAGGTTTGCAGCGTTTCCCGGTTCGACACCGGCCGCCACAGCCATTCGCCGCGGCCATTGAGAATTCGCAATCCACTGGTGTCGTGAACCGCCGGGCGGGCGTCGTCCGACCGCCGGCGGTCGATGGGGCCGGCGAGAAACGTCGCGGTCATCGGCGCGACGCCGAGACTGTCCACGGCGACGCGCGCGAACAGCGTGCATTCGGTGTCCACGATGGTCGCGTCGCCGGCCCGCAACGTGAAGCGATAGGCGCCCGACAGGCTGTCCGAATCCAGCAGCGCGTGGAAGACGATCGCGCCTTGCGCCAGCGTCGGCCGCTCGATCCACACCTCCCGGAAGAGCGGAATTTCCTCGCCCTTGGTATCGGCGACCTTGAGCGCCAGCCCCCGCGCCCGCGCGCCGAAGGTCATGCCGCGCGCGATGGCCCGGTAGAAGCTCGCGCCCTGGAACACGGCCACCGGCTCGGGCTCGCCGCCGGGCGGATTCACCAGCAGCTGGAAGCCGGAAAATCCCATGTCGGGAAGCCCTGCCGGCGGTTTCAAGGCGCCGAGGTCGAAGTCCTCGGGACGGTAGGCCAGCGGGCGCGCGACTCCGTCCGCGACAATGTTGATTTTCATCGGCGACGCGTAAACAAAGCCGCGGTGGAGAGGCGCGACCACAAAGCCAAGATTGTCGTCGGCCCACAGCTCGCCGCTGGCGCGGTTCTGGATCGCGGCGTATTGCTCGCCCGACAGATTGGCGAAGGGCTCGGGCAAATCCGCGTTCGGCGGCTTGAAAGGCCTGGCCGCCAGCGCGCGGGCGGCGTCGGCGACCTGCGACGCCTCGAAGGCCGGCGGCGCGGGTGGGGCAAGGGGCGCCGGGGTTGGCCCCTGCGCCAAAACAGCCCGAGGCGACGCCGCCAGTCCGGCCACACCCAACATCAACACATCGCGACGCTGCAACATCGATCTTCGGGCTTGGCTGGCGAAAGCGTGATTACGGACGGCCTCGGGGCTTCATATACATTGAATGTTCGGGAATGGGAGGGTCGGCGCGGGGCGATGGCCGGAATTTTTACGCCGTGCTAAGTCCCGCCCGTCACTATTGCCCTCGATTTCCGGGCCATCGCGCCCCGACGGAGCTTGACATGACCTCGGAGCAGCCTCGCTCGACCCCTTCGGGATTGGCGATTATCCTCGCGGCCGGCGAAGGCACGCGGATGAAGTCCACGACGCCCAAAGTGCTCCACAAGGTCGCGGGCCGGTCGATGCTCGCCAACACCCTCGCCGCCGTCGCCGCCGCCGGCATGGAACGCCTCGCCGTCGTCGTCGGGCCGGGCCATGAAGATGTCGCGAAGGAAGCGCGCGCGGTCGCCGCCGGGGCCGAGGTGTTTGTTCAATCCGAACGCCTGGGAACGGCCCACGCGGTTCTCGCGGCCCGCGCCGCCCTTGAAACCGGCGCGGACCATCTCATCGTCGTCTTCGCCGACACGCCGCTGATCCAACCGGGCACGTTTCGCGCCATGCGCGAGGCGCTGGCGGCGGGCGCCGCGGTCGTAGCGCTGGGCTTCGAGGCGCGCGACGCCGCTGGATATGGGCGGCTGCTGACGAAGAACGACGAGCTTGTCGCCATCCGCGAACACAGGGACGCCAGCGAGGCCGAGCGCGCCACGACGCTGTGCAACGCCGGGTTGATGGCGCTCGACGGCCGCGTCGCGCTGTCGATCCTCGACGCGATCGCGTCCAACAACGCGCAAAAGGAATTTTACCTGACGGACGCGGTGGAAATCGCGCGCGCGCGGGGGCTCGCCACGCGCGTCGTCCGCGCGCCCGAGGAAGAGGTGATGGGCGTCAACGACCGCGTCCAGCTCGCCGCCGCCGAAGCCGTGGCGCAACGCCGCCTGCGGGAAAAGGCGATGCGCGCCGGCGTCACCATGACCGCGCCGGAAACGGTTTTCATGTGCCACGACACCATTGTCGGCCGCGACACGGTCATTGAACCCCACGTGTTCTTTGGCCCCGGCGTGACCATCGGCGAGGGCTCGGTGGTCAAGGCCTTTTCGCACTTCGAAGGAGCAGTGGTCGCCGGCGACGCGTCGGTCGGGCCATTCGCCCGGCTGCGACCCGGCGCCGATATCGCGACCGGGGTCAAGATCGGCAATTTCGTCGAGATTAAATCGGCGCGCATCGGCGCGGGCTCGGCGGTGAGCCACCTCAGCTACATCGGCGATTCAACCGTCGGCGTTAAGGCCAACATCGGCGCCGGCACGATCACCTGCAACTACGATGGCTTCAACAAGGCGCGGACGGAAATCGGCGACGGCGCCTTCATTGGTTCGAATTCGGCGCTGGTCGCCCCGGTGAAAATCGGCGCCGGCGCCTATGTCGGCTCCGGCTCGGTGATCACCAAGGATGTCGAGCCGGACGCGCTCGCGGTTGGCCGCGCCCGCCAGTTCGAGAAGGCCGGCTGGGCCGCCGCGCTGCGCAAGTCGCGCGAAGGCAAAGAGAAAAAGCGGCCTTGAACCGGGCGGCCTCGCTCGCGATATAAACCGTAATTCAACTTGATTTGACGCCGCCCGGTCCTTGACCAAGAGGTGGCGCGCCCTTTGCGTTGTTGGCCGTTCCACGGAGAATCTGGCACATGTGCGGAATTGTCGGCATCATCGGCTCCGGGCCGGCGGCGACGAAAATCGTCGAGGCGCTCAAGCGGCTCGAATACCGCGGCTATGATTCGGCCGGCGTCGCGACGCTCGAAGATGGCAAGCTGGCCCGCCGCCGCGCCCAGGGAAAGCTGCGCAACCTCGAGGAACGGCTGGCGAAAGAGCCGCTGAACGGGCCTCTCGGCATCGGCCACACCCGCTGGGCGACGCATGGCAAACCCACCGAGAACAACGCCCACCCCCACGCGAGCGACAAGCTCGCCGTGGTCCACAACGGCATCATCGAAAACTTCCGCGAGCTGCGCGACGAGCTGCGCGGCAAGGGCCACAACTTCGTCAGCGAGACGGACACGGAAGTCGTCGCGCACCTCGTCACCGAGGAAATGCGCGGCGGCAAGGGGCCAGCGGACGCTGTGAAAGCCGCCCTGCCCCGGCTGCGCGGCGCCTTCGCGCTCGCCTTCGTGTTCGACGGCCATCCCGACCTGTTGATCGGCGCGCGGCAAGGCGCGCCGCTCGCGGTCGGCTTCGGCGAGGGCGAGATGTTTCTGGGCTCGGACGCGCTGGCGCTGGCGCCCTTCACCAGCGACATCGCCTATCTCGAGGATGGCGACTGGGTTGTGCTGACCCGCGACGACGCCGACTTCCGCAACGCCGCCGGCGCCAAGGTTTCGCGGCCGCGCTTGAAAAGCCAGGCTTCGGCCTTCCTCGTCGACAAGGGCAACCACCGCCATTTCATGGCCAAGGAAATTCACGAGCAGCCGGAGGTCGTTGGCCGCACGCTCGCGCATTACCTCGACATGTCCTCGGGCGCCGTGCGTCTGCCGTTCGAGTTGCCGTTCGACCCGAAGGCGCTGACGCGGATCACCATCACCGCCTGCGGAACCGCCTACTACGCCGGCCTGGTCGCGAAATACTGGTTCGAGAAATTCGCCCGCCTGCCAGTCGAGATCGATGTCGCGTCGGAATTCCGCTACCGCGAGGCGCCGCTGTCCGAAGGCGGATTGATGATCGTCGTGTCTCAATCGGGCGAAACAGCCGACACGCTGGCCTGTCTGCGCTACGCCAAGGAGAACGGCCAGCGCACGCTCGCCGTGGTGAATGTGCCGACATCCACGATCGCGCGGGAATCCGACGTCGCCGCTCCCACATTGGCGGGGCCTGAAATCGGCGTCGCCTCGACCAAGGCCTTCACCTGTCAATTGTCGGTGCTGGCCTGCCTCGCAATCGCGCTTGGCCGGGCGCGCGGCGCGCTCGACGCCGCCCGCGAGGCGGATCTCGTGTCGGAGCTCATCGCGGTGCCGGGCCTGCTGGCGGAAGCCGTGAAATCCACCGCGGCGACGGAAAAGCTCGCGGCGACGCTGGCGAAGGCGCGCGACGTGCTCTATCTCGGCCGCGGCACGGCCTATCCGCTCGCGCTCGAGGGCGCATTGAAGCTCAAGGAAATCTCCTACATCCACGCCGAAGGCTACGCGGCGGGCGAACTCAAGCACGGCCCGATCGCGCTTATCGACGAGGAGATGCCCGTCATCGTCATCGCGCCGTCCGATCCGGTGCTGGAGAAAACGGTGTCGAACATGCAGGAAGTCGCGGCGCGTGGCGGCCGGGTGATCCTGATTTCAGACGACCACGCGGTCCACGAAGCGGCGATCAACCTCGAGGCCCATCTGCCGATGCCCGCGATGTCGCCGGATTTCGCCGCCATCGTTTACGCCGCGCCGATCCAGCTTCTGGCGTATTACACGGCCGTGCACATGGGCAAGGACGTGGACCAGCCCCGCAACCTGGCGAAGTC
>CAIKAR010000081.1 GCA_903825465.1 uncultured Hyphomicrobiales bacterium
GCCCAGCAGGCCGCGCGGCGGACGCGTGCGCGCGAGCGTCGCGCCGTCGGCGCGGCGAAGCACAAACACCGCGCCGGCGCGGCTTGGCCGCGCCGCTTTCGGCGCCTTGACGGGATATGTCTCCATGTCGCCGGCCGCCCGCGCGGCGCAGCCCGCCATGAAGGGACACAGCGCGCACAAAGGCTTGCGCGGCGAGCAGATCGTCGCGCCGAGATCCATCATCGCCTGGGCGAAATCTCCGGCGCGCTCCGCCGGCGTCATGGCGTCGACGCGCGCGCGAATCGCGGCCTTCGCTTTCGGCAAGGGTTCGGAAATCGCGAACAGCCGCGTCGCGACGCGCTCGACATTGCCGTCGACAACCACCGCGCGGCGCCCGAACGCGATCGCCGAAACCGCCGCGGCCGTGTAGGGGCCGACGCCCGGCAACGCCAGCAAGGCCGCTTCGTCGGCCGGAAACCGCTCGCCGCGCTTGCCCGCCACCACGACGGCGCAGGCGTGAAGATTGCGGGCGCGGGAATAGTAGCCAAGGCCGGCCCACGCCTTCATCACATCGTCGAGCGGCGCGGCGGCGAGTTCTCCAACCGTCGGCCAGAGCGAAAGAAACTTCGCGTAATACGCCTTCACCGTCGGCACGGTGGTCTGTTGCAGCATGATTTCCGACAGCCAGACGGCGTAGGGGTCGGGGGTTTCGCCCAGCCGCGCGCGCCATGGCAAATCGCGGCGGTGGCGGTCGTACCAGGCGAGCAGGGCCGCGGGGCCAGGTTTTTCGCGCGGCGATGGATTCAAGGTCATGCCGCATATTAACGAAAAATTGAGGATTCGCTTGAACCGCGCGGCAGTCCCGCGCAATTTCAACCGGCGTTTCAAAAGGAATTCGCCGTGCTTTGCTTCAACCATCGGCGCGCCGACGCGGTCGGCCTGTGCAAATCCTGTTGCCGCGGCCTTTGCGGCGCCTGCGCGCGCGAACAAGGCAAGTGGCTCGTTTGCTCGCAGGAATGCGCGGCGGCTTTGCCGGTTGGCTCGGCTTCGGCGGCGGCGGCCAAACCGACCCGCCGTCCTTTGCGGGAAAAATTCAGGGCCTTCGCCGCCGCGCGCCGCAGCGAAGGCGAAAGTCCGGCCCCCGTGGCGCCACCGGCTTCCCGGCCGTCGCGCGCCGGAACCGGCGGCGAAGGCGCGGCGCCGGAAACCGTGCGTCGCCGCCTGCGCGAAACGCCGCCGCAGTCCCCATCGCGGCGGCCGAGCCGGGGCGCGGCGCTGTTGAACACGGTCCGCGGCCTGCGCGTGAGCCCGCGGGAATTCGCTGTTTACTTCATCGTCGCCGCCGGCATCGCCGCCGTGGGCGCGCTGGCGATCGGATAGGCCTCATCCGCCGGGCGACAACCGTTTCTTCGCGCGGCGTTTCGGGCTAAACCCCGGCCATGACCTCCACCACCACTCCCCTGAACCGCCTCGTACTCGCGCTCGCGCAACTCGACTGCGTCGTCGGAGACATCGCGGGCAACGCCGCCCGCGTCCGCGACGCGCGCGCGCGGGCGGCGGCTTTCGGCGCCGACCTCGTGATGTTCAGCGAGCTTTTCCTGGCGGGCTATCCGCCCGAAGACCTCGTGCTCAAGCCCGCGTTTCAGGAATCCTGCCGGACGGCGCTGGAAGGCCTCGCCCGCGAAACCGCCGATGGCGGCCCCGCCGTTCTGGTGGGCGTTCCCTGGGTCGAGGCGGGGCTCTGCCACAACGCGGTCGCCCTGCTCGACCACGGCCGCGTCGAGGCTGTGCGCTTCAAGGTCGATTTGCCCAACTACGGCGTCTTCGACGAGAAGCGCGTTTTCGCGCCGGGGCCGCCGCCGGGCCCCATCGCCTTCAGGGGCGTTCGCCTCGGCGTGCCGATCTGCGAGGACATCTGGGGCGAGGAGGTCGTCGAATGCCTCGCCGAAACGGGCGCTGAAATCCTGCTGTCGCCCAATGGCTCGCCTTATTGGCGCGGCAAGCAGGACGAACGCCTGCAAGTCGCGCTCGCCCGCGTCGTCGAAAGCGGTCTGCCGCTGGCCTATCTCAACCAGGTCGGCGGCCAGGACGAGCTTGTGTTCGACGGCGGCTCGTTCGCGCTCAACGCCGACCGCTCGCTCGCCGCGCAACTGCCTGTTTTCGAGGAGAGCGTCGCCAAAATCGTGTTCGAACGCCGCGGCGGAGCCTGGGCCTGCGTCGAAGGCCCGCGCGAAACGACGCTCGAGGGCGACGAGGCCGACTACGCCGCGTGCGTGACGGGCCTGCGCGACTATGTCGATAAGAACGGCTTTCCCGGCGTCGTCATGGGCCTCTCCGGCGGCGTCGATTCCGCGCTGTGCGCGGCGCTCGCCGCCGACGCGCTGGGGCCGGAGCGCGTTCACTGCGTCATGCTGCCCTACCGCTTCACCTCGGGCGAATCGCTAACGGACGCGGACGAATGCGCCCGCGCTCTCGGCGTTCGCTACAACACAATGCCCATCGCGCCCGCGGTCGAAGGCGTCGAAGCCGCGCTCGCGCCGCTCTTCGCCGGCCGCGCGCGCGACATAACGGAGGAGAACCTCCAGAGCCGGGCGCGCGGATTGTTGTTGATGGCGCTGTCGAACAAGTTCGGCCCCATGCTGGTGACGACGGGCAACAAGTCGGAAATGTCGGTCGGCTACGCGACGATCTACGGCGACATGAACGGCGGCTTCAACCCGATCAAAGACCTTTACAAGACGCAGGTGTTCCGCCTCTGCGAATTGCGCAACAAGTGGATGCCGGCGTGGGCCAGGGGCCGCGCCGGCGTCGTCATTCCAACCAACATTATTTCCAAGCCGCCAAGCGCCGAACTCCGCGACAACCAGAAGGATCAGGACTCCCTGCCGCCCTACAACGCGCTCGACGACATTCTCGAATGCCTCGTCGAAAAGGAAATGCGCCTGTCCGACATTTTCGCCCGCGGCCACGACGTCGAGACCGTCAAGAAGGTCGAGCGGCTGCTCTACATCGCCGAATACAAGCGCCGGCAGTCGGCGCCGGGCGTGAAAACGACGAAGAAGAATTTCGGCCGCGACCGCCGCTATCCCATCGTCAACCGCTTTCGCGATTCCGGCGCGCCGGCCACCGCGCCGGACGCCGACATCGCGCCGCCAAAGATCGCCGGCGGCGCCGAGCGGTTCGAGGAATAGGCGCTGTCCAGCCGCCGAAGCGACGCCGCCGCGGGATTGAACTCCTTCTCCCGCGGAGCGGGAGACGGTCAATCGTCGGTGATTCCCGTGGCCTCCGCCAGCTTGCGGTAGTTGTCGATGTCCTGGACGAAGAACTTCGTGTAGTCGGCGGCGCTTCCGCCCCGCGTCTCGTAGTCCATAAGGTCTATCTTCGCCGCCATGTCGGGGTCGGCGAGCGCTTCGTTCACCACCGCGTTCCAGCTGTCGAGAATGGCTTGCGGCGTTTTCGCCGGCGCCGCGAGCCCGCACCAGGCGGTGATCCGATAGCCGGGATAGCCCAGCTCGGCGAACGCCGGAACATCGGGCAGCTTCTTCGAGCGTTCCGCCGACGTGATGGCGAGAGCGCGCAAGTCGCCGTTTTCGATAAAGCCCTTGGCCGAGCCGGTGCTCACGATCATGAAGTCGACCACGCCCGCGATCAGCGCGGTCAACGCCGGCGTCAAGCCGTTGTAGGGCACATGGACGCAGGTGTCCGCCGGCAGGCCCTCGCGTTGCAGCAGCATCACCGCCGCGAGATGCTGCTGCGTCGCGTGGCCGGCGCTGGAGAATTTGATTTCGCCGGGCCGCGCGCGGATCAGCTTGATCAGGTCGGCGACCGACGCCGCCTTCGTCTCCTTGCGCACCAGCAAAACCAGCGGCGCCTCCGCCAGCAATATGATCGGCGCGAGGTCGTTGTAGGCGTCGTAGGGCAGCGGATGCTTCAGCGCGGGCTCGGAGCCGTGCGTGCTCGAACTCGTCACAACCAGCGTGTAGCCGTCCGGCGCGGTCAGCTTCGCGGCGACGACGCCGACAATGCCGCTGACGCCCGGCCGGTTATCCATGGTCGCCGTCCAGCCGCGCTTGCGCGCGACAAAATCGGCCACAAGGCGCGGTATCTGGTCGTAGGGTCCGCCCGGCGAATAGGGCACGATCACGCGCACCGGCCTGTCGGGGTAGGTTTCCGCGCGCGACGGACCGCCAGCCAACGCGCTGGCGGCGAGGGATTGGAGCAGGGTTCGACGGCGCATTAGTTCAGCGTCCCCAGTGTGAAACCGCCATCCACGAGTATTTCCGCCCCGCACATGTGGCGGCCCGCGGGCGAAGCCAGCAGCAGCGCGGCGCCCATGAGATCGTCGGGGCGGCCCATGCGGCCCATGGGGTGATATTTTCCAAAATGCGCCTGCGCGGCGGGGTCTTTCAGCCTGCCGCCGCCGATATTGGTGACAATGGGCCCCGGCGCGATGGCGTTGACGCGCACGTTGTAATGGGCGGCCTCGATCGCGAGCTGCCGGACAAGATGCGCGACCGCCGCCTTCGAGGCGACATAGGCCGAGCCGACGAACAGCTCCGTCTTCGTCGCCGAGCACGACGATGTCGCGATGATCGACCCCGCCCGCGCCCGCTTCATGTGCGGCAGCGCGGCCTGAATGGTTTTCACCATCGAGCCGATGTTGAACGACAGCACGCGGTCCCACAATTCGGTCGGCAGGTTTTCAAACGCCGTCGCCTCGGGCCAGGAAAGGTCGGTGGTCCTGAAGCCCGGCCCGCCCGAAATCCCCGCGTTGGCGAACAACACGTCGAGCCCGCCGCCGCGCGCCACGACCTCGGCCATGGCGGCGTCGAGCGCGGCTTTGTCGCGGACATCGACGACCTCGCCGCGAACCGCGCCGCCGCCGGCTTTCAGCCGCTCGACAGCCGCCGCCAGGCCCGCGCCGTCTATGTCGAAAATCGTCACGTCGGCGCCATTCGCGGCCATCGCTTCCGCGCAGGCCAGGCCAATGCCCGAGGCGCCGGCGGTGACGACGGTGGACAGCCCCGCCACATCGAACAATTCGGATGATTTCACGACGCCACCCCCTCCGTTCCTTCCCGCCACGCTTAATGAACTGTTAACGCCGCGCCGGCTAGCGTGTTTGCGCCGTCCGAAGGGCTCGCCTATAGGTCGCGCCGAATCCATCAACATGTCAAAGGGCGTCCCACCGGTCTCATGGCGACTCTGTATCACCACCCCCTTTGCCCGCATTCGCGCTTCGTCCGCGTTGTTCTGGCCGAATACGGCCTTGAGGCCGAATTGATCGAGGAACGCGTTTACGAGCGTCGCCGCGACTTTCTCGCGATGAACCCCGCCTGCCAGACGCCCGTGCTCGTCGACAACGACGCGGGCGTGGTGCCGGGGCCGGGAACGATCGCGGAATTCCTCGACGAGACGCGCGGGCTGGCGCTCGGCGAACGCCGGCTGCTGCCCGAAAACCCGGTCGCGCGCGTGGAAGTTCGCCGGCTGCTTGACTGGTTCAATTCGAAATTCTTCGCCGAGGTCTCGAACCCGCTCGTCACGGAAAAGGTCTACAAGCGCTTCATGTCCGGCGATCAGGGCGGCGGCGGGCCGGACATGGACATGGTGCGCGCCGGGCGCAACAACATCCGCTATCACATGCGCTATATTGGCTGGCTCGTCGGCCAGCGGAACTGGCTGGCGGGCGACGACATGACCTACGCCGATCTCGCGGCGGCGGCGCATTTGTCGAGCGTGGATTTTCTGGGCGACGTGCCATGGTCGGAGGACGAAGCCGCGAAGAACTGGTACGCCAGGGTGAAGTCGCGCCCGAGCTTCCGCGCGCTGCTGGCCGACCGGCTGCCGGGCCTGACGCCCTCCCCGGCCTACGCGAACCTCGACTTCTGAAGCCCAACTTTCGCGCGCGGCTCGCGGCGCGGGCGCGCGAACTGGGCTTTGACGCCTGCCGCGTCGCCGCGCCCGACTCCATCCCGCAAGCCCCCGCTCAACTGGCGCGATGGCTCGCCGACGGCGCCCATGGCGACATGGACTGGATGGCGGAAACCGCCGCGCGCCGCGGCGACCCCCGCGCTTTGTGGGGCGATGTCCGCTCGATCATCGCGCTTGGCGTGAACTACGGACCCGAGGGCGACCCGCTGGCGGCGCTCGCCGACCCCTTCGCCGGCAATCTCTCGGTTTACGCGCGCCACCGCGACTATCACGATGTCGTCAAAGGCAAGCTCAAGACGCTCGCCGGCTGGATCGTCGCCAACGCGGGCGGCGACGTGAAGGTCTTCGTCGACACGGCGCCGGTGATGGAAAAGCCGCTGGCGAGCGCCGCGGGAGTGGGCTGGCAGGGCAAGCACACCAACCTCGTGTCGCGCGAATGGGGATCGTGGCTGTTTCTCGGCTCGATCTTCACGACGCTGGAGCTCGCGCCGGACACCGCGGGCGAAGACCATTGCGGCGCCTGCCGCGCCTGCCTCGACATCTGCCCGACGAAGGCCTTCCCCGCGCCCTATCGCCTCGACGCGAGGCGCTGCGTTTCCTATCTGACCATCGAGCACAAGGGCCATATCGACGAAGAGTTCCGCGCGCCCATCGGCAACCGGATCTACGGCTGCGACGACTGCCTCGCCGTCTGCCCGTGGAACAAGTTCGCCAGCGCCGCGCGCGACATGAAGCTTTCCGCGCGAGAGGAGTTGATGGCGCCGCGGCTCGCCGACCTCGTCCGCCTCGACGACGCCGGCTTTCGCGCGCTGTTTTCGGGAGGCCCGGTGAAACGCATCGGCCACGCGCGCTTTTTGCGCAACGTGCTCATCGCGATCGGCAATTCGGGCGAGCCCGCGCTGGCGGCGTTGGCGCGCGAAAAGCTGGACCACGCCTCGCCGCTTGTCCGCGCCATGGCGGTGTGGGCGCTGTCGCGTCTCGCGCCGCGCGGCGAGGTCGCCGAATTGGCCGACATGCGCGCGGCGCGCGAAACCGACCCGAACACGCGCGCCGAATGGCTGTCCGCGCTGGAGAAGACCGCATGAACCTGGTGATCTTCGGCCTTGGCTACAGCGCCGGCTGGTTCGCGCGAACGCGCGCCGAAAAACTCACAACGACCGCGACGACGACGACACCCGAAAAGGCCCGCGCCCTCGCGCGCGAAAACCTCGACGTGCTCGTGTTCTCGCCCGACGCGCGCGATCCGCGCATAGAGCCTGCTATCGCCAGCGCCGACGCGGCGCTTGTCTCCATCGGCCCGGACGAAGCCGGCGACCCCGCCTTCAATGTCTATGGTGGCGCGCTCTCGCGCGCGACAAACCTTCGAACCATCGTCTATCTCTCGACAATAGGCGTCTATGGCGACTATGGCGGCGCCTGGATCGACGAGGGCGCGGAATGCCGCCCGTCCAACGCGCGAAGCCAATGGCGCCTGCGCGTCGAGGATCAATGGCGCGCGTTTGGCGAAGCCGCGGGCAAACAGGTTCACATCCTGCGTCTGGCGGGCATCTACGGGCCAGGCCAAAACGCGCTCGTCAACCTGCGCAACGGCGTCGCGCGGCGCATCGTCAAGCCCGGACAGGTGTTCAACCGGATCCACGTCGAGGACATCGCCAACGCCATCGACGCCTGCCTCGCCTCGCAATGGCCGGGGCGCGTCTGGAACATCGCCGACAACGAACCCGCGCCAGCCGACGAGGTCATCGCCCACGCTGCCACGCTGCTCGGCGTCGACCCGCCGCCGGAAATCGATTTCGCCACCGCGCAGTTGTCGCCGATGGCGCGCAGTTTCTACGGCGAGTGCAAACGCGTCCGCAACGACTCCATGCGCGCGGCGCTGGGCGTGAGGCTCGCGTATCCGACCTACCGCGAGGGCTTGCGCGCGTGTCTGGACCTTGGCGACGGACGGTGAGGGGCGGGATGGGTCGGAGTAAAATGACGGACTCCCTCTCCCGCGAAGCGGGGAGAAGAAGTCCGTACGAGCGCGCGCATACCAACTTGCGCTAACTGACAAAAGGGAGCCGCCAGATCATCAAAAGCGGACGGCGGGAAGAGGCGACGCGGACGCTCTCTGCCGATTGACATAAGTGGGCTCGGTGCTTCTATTTAAACGATGCCTGTTGAACTTAGTGCGTTAATGCAGCTTGTCGCCGGTCAACGAAAGTCGTTGCCCGTCGGAGATTTGCCGCGTTTGATAGCTGAGCATCTCAAGTGCCATCCCGCAGTCGTATATCTGGGTCATACGGAAGTTATTAAAATTGTAAAAAAACATACGGACGTAAAAGTAGAGCAGCTTCAATCGCTTCCATTTGCAATAAAAAATGGAGAATATAGGGATGATCCAGACAGGGGAAATTGTGTAACCATTTTTTACAACAACCCCGATGATCGGAAAACCTATATTATCGGCCTAAAAAGCGCTTCAAAGGGCGGAGAGGTTTGGGTTCAAACCTATTTCTATATCGACAAGTCAAAGGCAGACAGGCGGCGCAGTCGAACAAAATTATTGTGCGATGGCAGCTGAAAAAGGTTGACGGGCGCCCTCGACCAAAAGAGCGCCCGTCTTACCGATCCGGGAGGGGCCTGCCGAGAACCCCTCATTGCGCACACGTCGGTCAACGTGGCTACGGCTGGCAGAATAGCACCGTGTCGCGCGGATGGCTTCCTTTTCCTATCCCAGGTTAAGGCGCGCGAATCATACCACGGCGATCTTATAGTGAGAATCCCCTAAATTCACAGCCATGTATAACCCTGCTTGTTGATAACCTGCGCCCTTACGCCGTTCAGCCCCTCATTGCCTTCGCCGCAATTCCCCATTAAACCCTGTGAAATTCCAGCGTTTCCGGAGTGGCGTGCAATGTGTTGTCTCGACGGGGAGATGGCGAAGAGAGCGGCGTTGTGAGCCCTCGCCAGACTCTCGCCGGCAAGCGGCTGTTGCTGATCGTCGGCGGCGGCATCGCCGCTTACAAGGCGCTTGATCTTGTGCGGCGGCTGAAGGAGCGCGGGGCCAGCGTCCACGCCGTTTTGACGGCGGCCGGCGCCAGGTTCGCGACGCCCCTGTCGCTCGCCGCGCTGACCGGCGAGCCGGTGCGCGAAAACCTGTTTTCGCTGACCGACGACGCCCGCATGGGCCACATCGAACTCTCGCGCGACGCCGACCTGATCGTGATCGCGCCGGCGACCGCGGACCTTCTCGCCAAGGCCGCCAACGGGCTCGCCGACGACCTCGCCTCGACGCTGCTGCTGGCCACCGACAAGCGCTTCGTGGCCGCGCCCGCGATGAACCTGCGCATGTGGCTGCACCCCGCGACGCAACGCAACGTCGCCACGCTCGTCGCGGAGGGCGCGCGCTTCGTCGGCCCCAACGACGGCGAAATGGCCTGCGGCGAATTTGGCCCCGGCCGGATGGCCGAGCCGCTCGAAATCGTCGCCGCGGTCGAGGCCGCGCTGGCGTCGCCCACCGCCATCCCGCTGCCCGCCGGCGTCGGCGTGCGCGCTTCGTCGGGGCCGCTGGCGGGGAAGCGGGTGGTCGTGACGTCGGGCCCGACCCATGAGGCCATCGACCCCGTGCGCTATATCGCCAACCGCTCGTCGGGCAAGCAGGGCAACGCCATCGCCGCGGCGGCCGCGGCGGCCGGCGCCGAGGTGGTGTTGATCAGCGGGCCGGTTGGCGTCGCCTTTCCCGCCGGCGTTGAAATCCACCGCGTCGAAACCGCGATGGAGATGCTGGACGCCGCGCGGCGCGCGCTGCCGGCGGATATCTTCATCGCGGCCGCGGCGGTGGCCGATTGGCGCGTCGCCGCGCCCGCCAAAGGCAAGCTTAAAAAGGGCGCGAACGGCCCGCCGAGGCTCGAACTGGTGGAAAATCCGGATATTCTGGCGACGATTGGCGGTCTTGGAGCAAACAGGCCCGCTTTGGTGGTCGGGTTCGCGGCCGAAACATCCGACGTTGTTTTGAACGCGCGGAAAAAGCTCGCGTCTAAACACTGCGATATTGTCGTCGCCAACGATGTCAGCCCTGAAAATGGCGTAATGGGGGGCGACGAAAACACGGTCCATCTTGTCGACGCGAAGGGAGTGGACTCCTGGCCCAAGTTGCGCAAGGAAGAGGTCGCCGGACGCCTCGTCGAGGCTCTGGCGCGGCGGATCGGGGGGCCCGTCAAGTGAGCGTACAGGTAAAGGTCAAACGTTTGCCGCACGGCGATAACTTGCCGTTGCCGGCCTATCAGAGCGCCGCCGCCGCGGGGCTCGATTTACTCGCCGCCATCCCCTCGGGATCGACTGTCGTCATCGAGCCCGGCGCCCGCGAACTCGTCCCGACAGGCCTTGCCATCGAATTGCCGGAAGGTTGCGAGGCGCAAGTGCGCCCGCGCTCGGGATTGGCGCTGAAGCACGGAATCACCGTGCTTAATTCACCCGGGACGATCGACGCCGACTACCGCGGCGAAATTTCAGTCGTGCTGATCAATCATGGCTCCGCCGCGTTTGAAATTTCGCGCGGCGACCGGATCGCGCAGCTTGTCATCGCCCCGGTGACGCGGGCGGAACTCGTCGAGACCGTGGATATTTCCGCCACCGCGCGCGGCGCCGGCGGCTACGGGTCCACAGGCGGGGCGACGCGCCGATGATGCTGCTGCCGCGCCGCGCCCTGCTCGCCGTCGCCGCCGTAGTCGATGTGGCGGTCCACGCGCGACCAACGCCGGTCGCCGCGAAGGCGCTGGCTTCGCGTCACAACTTGCCGCCGCGGCATCTCGAAACCCTGTTGCAGGCGCTGGTGCGCGCCAGCATCCTGAAAGGCGTTCGCGGCCCCCGCGGCGGCTATGAACTGGCGCGCGACCGCCGCCGCATCAGCGTGGGCGACATCGTCCGCGCCGCCCGCGCCGAACCCGGCAGCGAAGAGGGCGGCTCGCGGCTCATCGACAACGTCATCGCGCCGGTCGTCGACGCGGCCGGCGCGGGTTTTCTCGCCGCTCTCGACCAGATCAATATCGACGACCTCTGCCAAAAGGCGCGGACATGCGCGGTGTTCGGCAAAGTGGACATCAAATCCGATTTCACCATTTGATTTTTGTGATATAATCTAATTCACAGGCAACGACGATCCACCTCAGGGAGACGAGCCATGTCCACTACGCAAACCAAGGGCCGCGGCCGCATCTACGACAGCATCACCGACACCATCGGCGACACCCCGCTGGTGCGCCTGAACCGCCTCGCCAAGGAAAAGGGCGTCAAGGCCAACCTGCTCGCCAAGCTCGAATTCTTCAACCCGATCGCGAGCGTCAAGGACCGCATCGGCGTTTCGATGATCGACGCGCTGGAGAAGTCCGGCAAGATCATTCCGGGCAAGACGGTTCTCGTCGAGCCGACGTCGGGCAACACCGGCATCGCGCTCGCCTTCGTGGCCGCCGCGCGCGGCTACAAATTGAAACTTGTCATGCCCGAGACCATGTCGATCGAGCGCCGCAAAATGCTGGCCCTGCTCGGCGCGGAACTCGTGTTGACTCCCGGTCCGGCGGGCATGAAGGGCGCCATCGCCAAGGCGAACGAGATCGTCGCGGAAACGCCCGGCGCGATCATTCCGCAGCAATTCGAGAACCCCGCCAATCCGGAAATCCACCGCAACACCACCGCGATCGAAATCTGGAACGACACCAACGGGTCTGTCGATTACGTGATTTCGGGCATCGGCACCGGCGGCACGATCACCGGCGTCGGACAGGTGCTGAAAGCCAAAAAACCCTCGGTGAAAATGATCGCCATCGAGCCCGAGGATTCGCCTGTGCTGTCGGGTGGCCAGCCCGGACCGCATAAAATTCAGGGCATCGGCGCCGGCTTCGTGCCCGGCGTTCTCGACCGCGGCGTCATCGACGAAGTCGTGACTGTCGGCAACCAGACCGCCTTCGACACGGCGCGCCATCTGGCGCGGGTGGAAGGCATCCCCGTCGGCATTTCCTCGGGCGCCGCCGTCGCCGCCGCGATCGAAGTGGGTTTGCGTCCGGGCATGGAAGGCAAGAACATCGTCATCATCATCCCCTCGTTCGCCGAGCGCTACCTGTCGACGGCGCTGTTCGAGGGACTGTAGGCCCGATGGCGTCGTTGCCGCGCGTGCATCGAGCCGCTAAGGCTCGATGATCCGTTTCGCCCGCTGGATCACCTCGGGCGGCGATGCGTGGACCCTGGCCACGACCTCCTGGAGTTTTTCGCCCGACGACGCGCTGATGGAAATGCGCAACTTGTCGGATTCGGCCAAAAACTCCGGGTCTTTCATCGTCTCCGCGAAAGCGGCGCGCAGGATCGCGACGGTCTCGGGCGGCGTGCCCGGCGGGACGACGTAGGAACGGCCGAACAATTGCTGGCTCAACACGAGTTCGACGGCCCTTTTGTCGAGGTCGTTCTTGATGTAGGGCCAAATTTCCGGCGCGCCGAGCGCGGTCAGCTCCGGCAGCGGCTCAAGCGCGTCCTGCGCGATGATGTTGAGCTTCTTGTCGCGCAGCCAGTCGGGCTTTTGCGATTTCAGGCTCGAGAAATCGAGGCCGCACAGGCCCGCCGCCTCGCCGCGCTCCATCGCGAGAAGCATGTCCGACGTGCCCTTGTAGCCGCTGACGATTTTGAACCGCGTTCCCGTGGCGTTGTTGTGCAGCGCCTCGTAATCACGGGTCGCGCCGCCCGCCTGGCTCGCCGCCATGATGGTGTCTTGCTTCAGCGCGTCCTCGTAGGTTTTCGTCGACGACGACGCGTAGGTGGCGCAGACCCGTGTGCCGCTGTCGGCGGTGCCAATGTAGTTGAACTTCACGGGGTCGAAGAGGTCGGTCGCCTTTTCGTCGAGCAGGCGCCCCATGACCGCGCCCGGCATGAGCGCGCCGATGACGGTGCCGTCCTTCGGCGCGACGCGGAACACATGCGCGCCCGCGAGCGCGCTGCCGGCGCCGGGCATGTTGCGCGGCAGTATCGCCGGATTGCCGGGAATATGCCGCCCCATGAAGCGGGCGACCGCCCGCGCGTAAATGTCGTAGCCGCCCGCGACATCGGCGCCGATGACCATTTCGATGGATCTGCCGGCGTAATAGTCGGCGGCGCGCGCGCGCGGCGGCGCGACAACGCCAAAGGCCGCGATGGCCACGCTTGAAAAACAGAGTTTCGCGCTTCGCGATGTCACAGGCGGCCGCCGCTAACCCGTGCGGCGCTGCTCGCCGATGCGTTTCAGCAACGCGAAGGCGGGTTTGAGCGACTTGTCGTCGCGAACCCTGCGGGTCCGCTCGACGATTTCGCCGCGCGCCTTGGCCGCGCCCGCGCGGATTCGGGAACCGACTTTCTCGCGGGTTTCCTGAATCTCGTCGAGCGCCTTGTCGCGGCGCGCCTTTATTTTGACGATCAACTCTTCGCCGGGGCGCGCCTTCGCCGTCTGTTTGCTGGTGCGGTAAACCCAGACGCGGGCCGGCGGCAAATTGAGCAACACCGGCGGCGACGCCTCGCCCCAAAAATCCTTCGGCATGCCTTCGCGCGACCGCAGCGGCAGCGGCGACACCATGCCATAGGTGAATTGCACGAAACATCCGTCCGGCTTCATCATGCGGAAGGCCCGCTCGATCAGCCCGCGACGCTGCGCCTCCGGGCAGTTCAGGAGCGGCAGGCTCGACACGACGGCGGCCACCGGGCCATCGACGATTCCGGCGAGGGTTTTGCCGAGATCGTAGGCGTCGCCTTGCACCACGACGCAACGGGGGAAGCGTTTCCGCAAGAGGCCGCAGAACGCCTCGTCGTATTCAACGAGCACGAGGCGCTCGGGCGCGACGCCGCGCTGCAAAAGCGCCTGCGTCACCGGTCCGGTGCCCGGCCCCAGTTCGATGATCGGCCCGTCGCCGGCGGGATCGACGTAGCGGGCCATCATTCGCGCGAGAAATCGTCCGGAGGGCGAAACCGCGCCGGTGCGCATGGGATTTTCGAACCACGCCTTGAAAAACCGCGCCTCGTCGCCCAGGCGTTCCTCGATGGGCTTGCGGCGCGTGGGGCCTTGCGGCGGCTGGACTTTGTTTTGATTCAAACAAGACAACGCAAATCTCCCGCCGCTCGCGGCTCAAGCGGCCGCATAAAGCGCTCAAAACCACTTCCCCGTCAAGGAACGGTCATAAAACGAGGCGCTTAGGCGTGGCCGACGGTCGGATTTTCACCGTGTATTTCGCCGGGTGGGAAGCCAGGTTCGCGCCAAGGGCTTGGTTTCCCCCCATCGCCGCGCTATGAACCCGACACTTTCAGGAGGCGCCGCATGTCAAAAGTCCATCCCGACGCAAAGGCCGCCATGGCCGGTGTTCTCAAGGACGGCATGACGATCATGTCGGGCGGGTTTGGCCTCTGCGGGATTCCCGAATCGCTCGTTCTGGCGATCCGCGATTCCGGCGTGAAAAACCTCACCGTGGTGTCCAACAACGCCGGCGTCGACGGCGTCGCGCTCGGCCTGTTGCTGGAGACGCGGCAGATCAAGAAGATGATCTCGTCCTATGTCGGCGAGAACAAGCTGTTCGCCCAGCAATATCTGGCCGGCGAGCTGGAGCTTGAATTCAACCCGCAGGGCACGCTGGCCGAGCGCATCCGCGCCGGCGGCGCCGGCATTCCCGCCTTCTACACCAAGACCGGCTACGGCACGGTGATCGGCGAAGGCAAGGATGTCCGCGAATTCAACGGCCAGAAATACATCATGGAAACCGGCCTTGTCGCCGATCTCGCCATCGTCCACGCCTGGAAGGGCGACACCGAAGGCAACCTTGTCTATCGAAAGACGGCGCGCAACTTCAATCCGATGATGGCGACCGCCGGCAAGATCACCATCGCCGAGGTCGAGAACCTCGTTCAACCGGGCGAGCTCGACGGCGACCACATCGTCACGCCCGGCATTTTCGTGCAGCGAATCGTGCATGTGCCCGACGCGATAAAACACATCGAACACCGCACCACGCGCAAGAGAGCTTGAGGAGACCACCATGGCCTGGACACGCGACCAGATGGCCGCCCGCGCCGCCAAGGAGCTGCGCGACGGATTTTACGTCAACCTCGGCATCGGCATCCCGACGCTGGTGTCGAACTACATTCCCGCCGGCGTGAACGTGCAGCTGCAAAGCGAGAACGGCATGCTCGGCATGGGGCCGTTCCCCTACGAGGGCGACGAGGATTCCGACCTCATCAACGCCGGCAAGCAGACGGTGACCGAACTGCCGACGACGAGCTATTTCTCGTCCGCCGACTCCTTCGCCATGATCCGCGGCGGCCACATCGACCTGTCCATTCTCGGCGCCATGCAGGTGGCCGAGAACGGCGACCTCGCCAACTGGATGATCCCCGGCAAGATGGTGAAGGGCATGGGCGGCGCCATGGACCTCGTCGCGGGCGTCAAGAAGGTCGTCGTGGTGATGGAGCACTCGGCCAAGGACGGCCCCAAGCTGCTGCGTCGCTGCGATCTGCCGCTGACCGGCGCTGCCTGCGTCGACATGGTCATCACCGACCTTGGCGTGTTCGCCATCGACAAATTGGGGACAGCCGGCATGACGCTGATCGAGCTCGCCGACGGCGTGACGCTCGACGAGGTCAAATCCAAGACCGACGCGGGCTACAAGGTCGCCCCGGGGTTGAAGTAGGCGTCCTATTTCTTCTTCATGCCAATCAGCGCGTTCAGTTGGCGTCGGTTCATCAACATCGCGGATTCCTCCGGGCGCGAATCATTCCGGCTCGATGCCGAGTTCCCTGGTGATCCGCGCCCAGTATTTGAGCTGGCCGTCGAGAAAGGCCGCGGCCTTCTCCGGGCCGCCTATGCCGGCGGGATCGAAGTCGTAGCCGAGCTGTGGCGCCATGCCGAGCACTTGCGGGTCGCGCATCGCCGTGTCGAGCGCGGCGTTCAGGCGCTTGATCGCGTCGGGGGGCGTTCCCTTCGGCGCCATGACGATGAACCAGCCGCTGAAATCGAAATCGGGATAGATTTCGGACACGGCGGGAATGTCGGGCCGCGAGCTCATGCGCTTGGTGGACGCCACCGCGAGCGCGCGCAGCGTGCCGTCCTCCACCGGGCCCTGCGTGATGGCGACGGGAAACACGCCGACCTGAATGCGGCCCGCCAGCATGTCCTGCACGCCGTTCATGATGTTGGGATAGGACACGAGAACGAACTTCGCGCCGGCGCGCGCGTTCAAGGCCTGAGCCGTCACGCCCGCGAGGTTGCGCGGCCCGTCGATGGCCAGCGACATGGAGCCCGGCGCCTTCTTCTCCAGCGCCACCAGCTCTTGCACCGTGCGCGCCGGAACGTCTTTGTGAACCAGCACGTATTGATGCGTGCGGTTCAGCATGGCGATGGGCTCGAAATCCCTCACCGGATCATAGGGAAGGTTTTTCACCAGAAACGGGTTGGCGGCGAGCGCGGCGGAGGTGGCGAAAAACAGCCTGTAGCCGTCGGGCGCCGCGCGCGCCACGTTCATGGCGCCGATGACGTTGCCGGCGCCGGGCTTGTCCTCGATGAAGACGCTTTGTCCGAGCAACGGCTCCATGCGGCTCGCCAGCAGGCGGGCCATGACGTCGGGGCTCGACCCCGCGCCGTTCGACACGACCATGGCGATGGGCTTTTGCGGCCAGACGCCTTGCGCGCGCGTTGCGCCGGCCAGCGCCAGCGCCGAAAAACCGCCCGCGAAGGCGCGCCGATCCACCGACATGAAAACACCTCCCGGAATTGTTGGAGGCATCGTCGGCGATTTCCGCCGTCAGGACAAGGGGCTGGGAAAAGCGCGCGGGCCGCTACTTGGCGATCCGCCCCAGCGCGCCCAGCCCCGGCAGCGCGTCCCGCACGCCCGCCACGCGCAGCGCGTTCCAGAACGCCGCCTGATTGCTGGTGACGACGGGCTTGCCAAGCGCGGCTTCGATTTCCTCGATCACGTCGATGGAGTGGATGTTGGCGCAACTGATGAAGTAGGCGTCCGCCGCGTCGTCGCGCGACGCCAGCGCCTCGTCGAGCCATCGCTTCGGCGGCGTGACGCAATATTCGTCGGTCCCGCTCAGCGACACAGCTTTGCTGCCAATAATATCAAGGCCGGTCTCGCGCAGAAAACGCAGCTTCTTGTCGTGCCCCGCCTGCTCGGATTCCGAAATGAAAACAATTTTGCGCGCGCTCACCGCCGCGAGCGCGGCCATAACGCTCGACGCGGCGCTGATCGCGGGCTTGCCGGTGGCCTTCTCCATCGCCGCCATGACCACCTTCTCGCCATCGACTCC
>CAIKAR010000082.1 GCA_903825465.1 uncultured Hyphomicrobiales bacterium
CGCGACATGCCGATCAACTCGATCTACATGATGTCGCACTCCGGCGCGCGTGGTTCGCCCACGCAGATGAAGCAGCTCGCCGCCATGCGCGGCTTGATGGCCAAGCCTTCGGGCGAGATCATCGAGAGCCCGATCATCGCCAACTTCAAGGAAGGCCTGTCGGTTCTCGAATACTTCAACTCGACCCACGGCGCCCGCAAGGGTCTCGCCGACACCGCGTTGAAAACGGCGAACTCCGGCTATCTCACGCGCCGCCTCGTCGACGTGGCGCAGGACTCGATCATCACGACTCCGGACTGCGGCTCGCAGGGCGGCATCAAGATGCGCGCGATCCTGGACGCCGGCAATGTCGTCGCCTCGCTGTCGAGCCGGATTCTCGGCCGGACGGCGGCGGAAGACATCGTCGACGCCGACGGCAAGGTCGTCGTCAAGAAGGGCGCGCTGATCGTCGAAGCCGACATCGCGCCGCTCAACGCGTCGGGCGCGCAGGAAGTCAAGATCCGCTCGGTCCTGACCTGCGAAGCCAAAAACGGCGTGTGCGGCGCCTGTTACGGGCGCGACCTCGCGCGCGGCACGCCTGTCAACATGGGCGAGGCCGTGGGCGTCATCGCGGCGCAGTCGATCGGCGAGCCCGGCACGCAGTTGACGATGCGCACGTTTCACATCGGCGGCGCGGCGCAGATCGCGGATCATTCGTTCATCGAATCGAACTTCGATGGCGAGGTCAGAATCCGCAACTCGCACATCGCCACGAACTCCGACGGCGACACGGTGGTGCTCGCCCGCAACGTGGCGGTCGCGGTTGTCGCGCCCGACGGCTCCGACCGCGCGGTTCACCGCGTGCTTTACGGCGCGCGGCTGAAGGTCAAGGAAGGCGAGAAGGTCAAGCGCGGCCAGCGCATGGTCGAATGGGACCCGTTCACGCGGCCCGTCATGTCGGAACTCGACGGAACAATCGGCTTCGAGGATCTCGTCGACGGCATGTCGATGTCCGAGGCGGTCGATGAATCCACCGGCATCGCCAAGCGCGTCGTCACCGACTGGCGCCTCAACCAGCGCTCGTCGAGCCTCAAGCCGGCCATCGTGATCAAGGGCGAGGACGGCAAGATCCTCAAGCTGCCGCGCGGCGGCGACGCCCGCTACACGCTGCCCGTCGAGTGCATCATCGCCGTCGATCCCGGCGCGAAGATCAGGGCTGGCGACGTGGTGGCGCGCGTCTCGCTCGAATCGGCGAAGACGCGCGACATCACCGGCGGCTTGCCGCGCGTCGCCGAATTGTTCGAGGCCCGGCGCCCGAAGGACCACGCGATCATCGCGGAGATTTCGGGCATCGTGAAGTTCGGCAAGGACTACAAAAACAAGCAGCGCCTTACGATTATCCCGTCGGAGGAGGGGGCCGAAGAGGCCGAGTACCTCATCCCGAAGGGCAAGCACATCCATCTCCAGGACGGCGACGTCGTGGAAAAGGGCGACTACATCGTCGATGGCAATCCCGCGCCGCACGACATTCTGGCGATCAAGGGCGTCGAGGAACTCGCCGCCTACCTGGTCAACGAAATTCAGGAAGTCTACCGCTTGCAGGGTGTCGGCATCAACGACAAGCACATCGAGGTCATCGTCCGACAGATGTTGCAGAAGGTGGACATCTCCGAGGTTGGCGACAGCGAGTACTTGAACGGCGAGCAGGTCGACCGCGCCGAAATGGACGAGGTCAACGAGCGCATCCTGGCCAACGGCGGCAAGCCGGCGGCGGGCACGCCCGTTCTTCTCGGCATCACCAAGGCGAGCTTGCAGACGAAGTCGTTCATCTCCGCGGCCTCCTTCCAGGAGACCACGCGCGTCCTCACAGAGGCCGCCGTCAACGGCAAGATGGACACACTCGAAGGCCTGAAGGAAAACGTCATCGTGGGCCGGCTCATTCCGGCGGGCACGGGCGCGGCGATGTCGCTGCTGCGCCGGGTCGCCACGACGCGCGACGAGATGATCCTCGCGCAGAAGGCGGAAACCTCGCAGGCCCCGACGCCGCAACTGCCGCCGGCGGCGGAGTAAAATTAGAAACGCCGTCGAGCGCTTGCTTGACGGCGTTTTGACGCGGCCCTATAGACCGCCAACCCAAACGCGGCCGTGGTTTCCCCAGGGTCCGAAGAGCGCCGCGCGCGGCGCGGTTGGCAAATCATTCTCCGGCCCCGCCGGGTCCGCCCCGCGGCGGATATGTGTTTCGAAAGGAAGTTCCATGTCCCGCCGTTGCGAATTGTCCGGCATCGCCGTTCAGGTCGGCCACCTCGTCAGCCATTCCAACATCAAGACCAAGACCCGGTTCCTGCCGAATCTGTGCAACGTCACGCTGATTTCGGACTTGCTCGGTCGCTCGGTTCGACTGCGCATCGCCGCGGCGACAATCCGCTCGGTCGAGCATCGCGGCGGCCTCGACGCGTACCTGCTCAAGGCGCGCGACGCGGAACTGTCGCAACGCGCCCGTGAGCTGAAGCGCGAAATCGTCAAGAAGAGCGCCGCCGCGGCCCCCGCAGCCGCCTGATTTCCGCAATCTTGGAAATCGAAAACGGGCGGCGCCATTGGCGACCGCCTTTTTTATCGCGCGGGATCGACGGTGTTTCCGCGTTCATCCCGATTTCGGGCCCGCGACGATGTCGCGCAGAAAGCCCGAGAGATCGTCCGTGACAAAATCGACATGCGCGGGAATCTCGACTGCCCGCTCCCAAATTTCCCGGTGGTCGCCGCCGCCGAGGCGCGGAACCACCAGCGTCGTGGCCATGCCGTGCTTGCGCGGCGCCTCCAGGTTGTGGACGATATCCTCGAACATGGCGGCGGTCGCGGGCGCGACCCGGTGGTCCCGGAAAAATTTCAGATAGGTGTCCTCGGCGGGCTTCGGAATGAAATCCGCCGACACGATGTCGAACACATCCTCGAACAATCCGCGTAGGCCCAGCCCTTCGACCGTGTTGAGGGCGTGCGCGCGCGAACCGTTGGTGAAAATGAGCTTGCGTCCGGGCAAGGCGTCGATCGCGGCGGCCAAGGCGTGGTCTGGCGCGAGATCCGACCGGTCGATGTCGTGAACGAAGGCGAGAAACTCCGCCGGGTCGATGTTGTGCTCCGCCATCAAGCCGTTCAGCGTCGTGCCGTGGGCGCGGTAATAGTATTTCTGCAACGCGCGCGCGGACATCAGGTCGAGCCCGCTGTGATTGGCGAGCCATATCGTAATGCGGTCGTCGATGCGCGGCCACAGATCGCCGCCGGCGGGGTAAAGCGTGTTGTCGAGGTCGAACACCCACGTGTCGACCTGGGCGAAACGCGCCGCCACGCCGCCTGTCATCGCGTGATCAGCGTGCCCGCGCCGCCGTCGGTCAGCAACTCCACCAGCACCGCGTGGGGTGTCTGCCCGTCGAGTATGACGACGCCCTCGACGCCTTTTTCGATGGCGTAGATGCAGGTCTCGACCTTGGGAATCATTCCGCCGGTGATGGTGCCGTCGGCGATCAACTCGCGGATACGCGGAATGTTGAGCTCCTTGATGAGTTTCTTGTCCTTGTCGAGCACGCCGGGCACGTCGGTCAGGAAGAGGAGGCGCTTGGCCTTGAGCGCGCCCGCGATCGCGCCGGCGAAGGTGTCGGCGTTGACGTTGTAGGTCTCGCCGTCGGCGCCTTGGCACACGGGCGCGAGCACGGGGATGAGTTCGCGGCCGAGCACCTGTTCCAGCACCGTCGAGTCGACCTTGGAGGGTTCGCCCACGAAGCCGAGATCAACCACTTCCTCGATGCGCGAGGACGGATCGACGATGACGCGCGTCGCCTTGACGGCGGTCACCATGTTGCCGTCCTTGCCGCACAGGCCGATGGCGCGGCCACCCTCGTTGTTGATGAAGCCGACGATCTGCTTGTTGATAAGGCCGGCGAGCACCATTTCGACGATCTCGACGGTGGCCTTGTCGGTGACGCGCAGGCCCGCCTTGAACTCCGACTTGATGCCGAGCTTGCCCAGCATGGCGCCGATTTGCGGGCCGCCGCCGTGCACGACCACGGGGTTCACGCCGGACTGTTCGAGCAAAACCATGTCGCGGGCGAAGCTCTTGGCGACGCTCTCGTCGCCCATGGCGTGGCCGCCGTATTTGACCACGACGATGGCGTCGTCGTAGCGCAGCATGTGTGGCAGCGCCTGCATCAGGATTTCGGCGTGGCGCTGGGGGCTGTCGGTGTCGGTCATGTCGAATCCGGAAACGGAAGAGGAATGTATCTAGCGGCTCGCGGCCAGCGGTTCAATGCGATGGCGGCGTCACGCCCCCCGCTCGCTCAAAAGCCGCGCGACAACCGCCCGAAATTCCGCGACACCCTCCTTGGTCCGCGAAGAAGTCGTCAAGATTTCGGGATGCGCGGCGGGGCGCCTCGCCAGCGCCGCCAGTGTAGCCTCGACAACGCCGGCGCGCGCGCCTGGCTTGACCTCGTCGAACTTCGTCAGCGCCACCTGATAGGAAACCGCCGCGCGGTCGAAGGCGGTCATCGTCTCCAGATCGGGCGGCTTCGGCCCGTGGCGGCCATCGATCAGCACGAAAACGCGCATTAGGCTGGCCCGCCCCGCGAGGTAGGCTTGCATCAGACGCATCCAGCCGTTCGACTTTTCCTTGCCGACAGAGGCGTAACCGTAGCCCGGCATATCGACCAGGCGTATCCGTTCGGCGCCGGGTGGGCCGCCGAGCGCGAAAAAGTTGAGCTGCTGGGTGCGCCCAGGCGTGTGCGACACGCGCGCCAGCGTTGTCCGCCCCGTCAGCGCGTTGACCAGCGAGGATTTGCCGACGTTCGAGCGCCCGGCGAAGGCGATTTCCGGCGGGGCCATCGGCGGCAACCCGTTGATGTCGGCGGCCCCCCAGATGAATTCGCAAGGCCCCGCGAACAAGAGTCGGCCGGCCTCGACGAAGTCCGCGGGCCGGAGCGGCGCGGATTCCGCCGCCGTGCGTTGTCCAGCGCCTACATCCACCGTTCGATCTCCCGGGCCGCCGCGTCGGGATTGGCGAGATTGAGCGCGTTGACGAAGCGCATTTGCTTGTCCATCAAATAAACGATGGCGCTGTGGTCCATAGTGTAATCATCTCCGGTTCCCGGCTGTTTCTTCGAATAGACCCTGTATTCCTTCAGCACCTTGTCGATATCCGCGCGGTCGCCCGACAGGCCGATGATCCTGTCGTCGAAACTTGAGAGATAGTCCTTCATGATCGCGGGCGTGTCACGTTCGGGATCGACGGTGACAAAGACGCCGCGCGCCTTGCCGCCCGCCTTCAGCTTGCGGAGGATTTCGGAGATTTCGAACAAGGTCGTAGGGCACACGTCCGGGCAGTGCGTGTATCCGAAAAAGACGAGGCTCGGTTCGCCCTTGAGATCGTCCTGCGTTACGTCCTTGCCGTCGCCGCCGGTCAGCTTGAACGGTCCGCCGATGAGCGAAGGCGCGGGCGCGCCCGGGCCATTGTCGACAAGCATCATCGCCGCCGCGCCGGCGACCAACGCGGCGCCGCCGGCGAAGGCGACGATAGGCAACAAGTTTCGACGGGTGGTGGTTGGAGGCGCCATCGCGTATTCCCGGGCTCGTCAGAAACAGCCCTGCATGGCCGCCAGCATGTCGAAGAAGATCGCCGCGCCGTAACGCGCCCACAAGACGCCGCCAAGCGCGGTCAGCGCGCCGCCCACAACCGCCAGCCACAGCAAGAAGCGGCGGCTGTCGAAAGGAATGGCCTCGTCCGACGAAAGGGACGCGGCGTCGAGGGGCGATCCCTGTGCCATCGCGCTCATATAACGCACGCCTCCGCCAATTGCACGGGCGAAGAAGGCGGATGCCGCCTCAGTGCCGGGCGGCGATCGTGAATTCGCCGTTGCGGACACGCTGCGGCAGCTTCTCGGCGAATTCCGCGACGGGATCTTCGCCATAGGCGCCGACAAGTTCCTGAAACGCGGCGAACAGGGCGGCGTGGGCGAAGCTGTCGCCCTCCAGCCCCGACATGAGCGCTTCCTCGAAGGCCTGAGTCACATAGCCAAGGGCCTGACGGCGCTCTTCGGCGGCCGTTTCCTCGTCAAAGTTGGTCAGGGGGTTCGTTGTCATCACGGCGGACACTAGACACTCGGAACCGCCGCGGCGACCCTGTTCTTTCCAAACGGTTAACAGGCCCGCGGGCAATTTATTAACATTTGTGGGTTAACCGCCTCCGAATCGGCTGCCGACGTCCCTGGCAATGGACCCGCCTTCGCCGATGTACTTGTCGATGATCAACCGGGCGTTGTCCGTGCACGTCCGATAGGTCGTCTCGAAGCCGTGGAAGCCTTTGTTATAAGCGCCCGCGAGCCTGTCCTTGCGCGGGGCGCTGGCGGATTCCGCCTCAATCAGCGCGTTCATCCGGGCGCGCCACTCCGCGCCGTCCTTGTCGCCGCAGAGATCGCGCAAATACGCGAGCGCGCCCATTATTTCCGCGAGCCGCAACAATTGTGGCTCGTAGGGCGCCATGGGTTCGACCTGCGGCGCGGGAGGGGCCGGCGCGGGCCGGGATTGCGCGCCCGCGCCCCGGCCGCCCAGCGCCAGCGCGGCGACAAACACAGCGGCCCCGACCGCGCGCGAAATTGTCATGCGCCGCCGCGGGCCAAGGCGAAGCCGCGATCGAGGATCGGACCGAGATTTGGCGTCAGCCGCAGCGCCGCCGCTTGTTCCGGCGTCGCCCAACGCACGACCGGCAATTCCTCGCCGGGCTCGCCTTCGCCGGAAATCCATTCGCAAGCGAAGGAGACGACAAGGAAATGGGTTTTCACCTTGCCCTCGTCGTCGCGCGCGATGACGTCGGAATAGCCGGTGAGGCCGATGATTCTGGCGCGGACGCCAGTCTCCTCGTGGAGTTCGCGCAGCGCGGCCTCCTCCAGCGTTTCGCCGGTTTCGACAAGGCCGCCGGGCAGAGTGAAGACATCGAGGAAAGGCGGCCGTCCGCGCGAGGCGAGCAAGACCTCGCCGCGGCGAAACACCGCGGCGCTGGCCGCGAGAAAGGGCCGCGTGGGATAGGCTCTCGATTCAGTCATGTGGCCCGCCGCTGTATGTCGCCGCGAAAATAGGGAAGTTTGAAGGAGATGCAATGCCCGCCGCGCCCGCGTTGCCGCGGCGGATTCCCTTTCACCCCCGCGGCGGCCACGACACGCGGTCGTCGTATGCCAGCGGCGCGGGCCTCAGCACGGCGCGAGGGTCTTCCGTTTCCGCGCGGCAGAAATCCGCGAGCAATTTTCTCGCCCGCATCGGAGCGACATCGACCTTGATCGCCGCCCGCGGCAAATCGGGCATGCCCTCGGCCCGAAGCGCGGCGTCCTGAATTTCAAGCATCGCCTTGTCCTCGTCGAAGGTGTGCGACGTGCCCTTGCGGATTCCCTCCGTGAGTTCGGAATCGTCGTGGCGGAAGTTGCGGCAAACACCCCAGTGGTAATGCGCGGAATGCTCGGTCTCCGGCGTGATGAGATGCGGCACGCGGATGACGAAGGCGTCCTCGCGCCGCCCGTCGGATTTGTAAACGCCGGCTTCCGTCATGTTGACGCCCGGCGGCAGGTGAATCGCGATCTGGAAACGGTTGATCTTGCCCGTGTGGTTCAACAGCATGGCGAAGAACGGCGGCGGATCGATGTTGGGCATCTCGCGGTGGGCGCGCACGACGCGGCCCTCCTCGACGACGACGACAACAGGCGCGTCGGCGACCGCGGAATTGCCGATGGTCTCCTTGTGCACGTAGGTTTCGTGCGAGAGGTCCAAAAGGTTGTCGTTGATCAGCCGGTAGTCTGCCTTGATATGATGGTAGCCGCGGCTCACCGTCCAGCCCGGGCTTTTCATCCAGTGAACATCGGGAACGAGCGCGGGGTCGGCGAGGTCGGATTCGCCCAGCCATATCCACGCGAGGCCGTCTCGCTCGACCAGCGGGAAGGTTTTCGCTTTGACGCGCGGCAATTCCGTTTGTCCCGGCGCGTGGACACAGGCGCCGGAGGCGTCGAACGCGAGGCCGTGATAGCCGCAGGTCAGGCGCCCCTCGCGAAGAAAGCCCTTCGACAGGGGAACGAGGCGGTGCGGACAGCGGTCTTCCATCGCGACCAGCGAATTGTCGGGCGCGCGCCACATGACAACGGCCTGATTGAGGAATTTGCGGGGAAGAATCGCGGCGCCGACCTCGTCGGCGAAGGCGGCGACATGCCAGCAGTTCCTGATCCACATGAGTTCGACCTCCCGCTGTTGGTTCCGTTTCTAGCACAGCGCCGGACGCGCCGCTTTGGTTTTCCCGCCGATCTGCTAGAAAGCGCCACGCCAAGCCGTCAAGGGAGCCGGAATGAACCGCCACGCCATTCGCGCCGCCGCCATTGTGTTGGCGGTCGCCGCCGGTCCCGCCTTCGCGCAGACGCCCGTCTGGGCGCCGGCCGACCTGCTCGCCGCGGCGAAGGCCGAGGGCGCGCTCACCGTCTATTCCTCCGTCAATGAGCAGGAAGCCCTGCCGACGTGGAAGGTTTTCGAGGACGCGACGGGCCTCAAGGTCAACTACATCCGCGGCAACGATTCCGTGTTGACCTCGAAGGTCTTGATCGAAGCGCGCACCGGCCAGCAGTCGTGGGACGCGCTCGTCACCACCAATGTCACGCGCATGCCGCCGCAATTGCGCGCCAAGGTCGATCTGCCCGAGGCGAAGGCGCTCGACGCCAAGTTCAAGGATCCAGGCTCGGCGTGGCACGCGGTCTACGCCAATTACAACGCGCCCGCCTACAACACCGACAAGGTGAAATTCGCCGGCAAGCCGCCGCGCGATCTCGAGGAGTTTCTGACCCACAAGGAATGGATCGGCCACGTTGGCATCGACGCGCTGGAGTTTCCCTGGGTGCGCGGCGTCGTCGAATTTTACGGCGAGGAAAAAGGCGGGAAACTGCTCAAGCAATTTTTCAACGAGTTCAAGCCGAGCCCGGTCGACGGCCACCTCGCCCTGTCGCGCGCGACGAGCGCCGGCGAATATTGGGTGACGCCGTCGAACTACGTCAACCTCGTGAACAATGTGCGCTCGACCGGCGGCCCGACCGATTACTGGGGCGCCGACCCCGTTGTCGTGAACCTCGGCCAGGTGGTCGTGAACCCCAAGGCGCCGCACCCCAACGCGGCGCGGCTGGCGGCGAATTTCCTGATCAGCAAGGAGGGGCAGACCTCCGTCGCGCGGGTGGGACGGCTGCCGGTGCGCGCCGACGTGCCGCCCGTGCCGGAGGACGCGATCAAGAAGCTCGGCGACGTGACGATCATGCCGCTTGAATTCACGCCCGAGGAAGAGAAGACTTGGCAGAAGAGATATCAGGACTTGCTGCGCGGACAGTGAGTTTCGGGAACGATGGAAGGATGTCGCCATGATACAGGTTCGCCGCGTCGGCCACGCCACGCTCTCCACGCCCGATCTTGAACGGGCCATCGAATATTACAACGAGGTGCTCGGCCTCAACGTCGTGGCGCGCGACAAGAACGGCGCGACGCTCGCCACCAAGGTCGGGCTCGAGGCCATCGGCCTCGTCAAGGGCGACCGCGCCGACCTCCAACGCATCTCGTTTCAGGTGGCGCCGGAGACCGACCTCAACGATGTCGTCAAGGAATTGGCGAAGCACAATGTGCGCGCCGAGCGCCGCTCCGGCGTCAGTCCCGGCGTGGCGGATTGCGCGAGCTTCGTCGATCCGAAGGGCACGCCTGTCGACATCTACGCCGAATACACGTTCGCCAAAGACAACGGCAAGCCGATCGGCGTCATGCCGTTCAAGCTTGGCCACGTCGCCTCGGCCTGTCTCGACATCGGCCCGGTCATGCGGTTCTACATCGACGTTCTGGGCTTCCGCCTGTCGGACATCCGCGGAAACTTCTTCTGCTTCCTGCGTTGCAACCCCGATCACCACACGGTCAATTTCGTCAACGCGCCGAAGGCCGAGCTCGCCCATATCGCCTTCGAGGTGAAGGACTGGCCGGAAATCCACCGCGCCTGCGACTATCTGGCGAAAAACGACTTGATGCTGGTGTGGGGGCCGGGCCGCCACATCATCGGCCACAACATCGCCTGCTACCACCGCAACCACGATGGCGTGCGCGTCGAGCTCTACACCGAGATGGACCAGATGAAGGACGAAACGCTCGGCTATTTCGACCCGCGTCCGTGGCATCAGGAACTGCCGTTGCGGCCCAAGACGCACGGCCCCGAGACACGCCGCAATTACTGGGGTTTCGGTTCCGAGCGCGCGATTCCGCAATACAGCGAAGGCCTCGACCAGGGGCCAAAGGATTGAGTCGCCGCAAAATTTCCGGTGCCTCGCGAAACGCTGTTGCGCGGCGTGGGACTTCGGATAGAGTTCGGCCCGAAAAGCAATCAACCGGGGACGGGAAATGGAAAAACCAAGGCTTGATCGACGCGGCTTTCTGAAGGGCGCGGCTGTCGCTGGCGGCGCGACCATCGCGGTCGAGGCGCCGGCGTTGGCGCAAACCACCCCCGCGCAACCCAAGGCCCCCGGACCGTCCGCGGCGCAAATGGCGGCCGAGACCGAGCATCCCGGCGAGGGCGAACACCTCACCACGGAAAAGACGGGCTCCGACTTCATGGTCGATGTCTGCAAGACGCTCAACATCGACTTCATGGCGGCGTGCCCGGGCTCGACGTTCCGCGGTTTCCAGGAGAGCTTCATCAACTACGGCAAGAACACCAAGCCGGAGTGGCTGACCTGCATGCACGAGGAGGTCTCGGTTGGCATGGCGCACGGCTACGCGAAGGTCGCCGGCAAGCCGATGGCCGCGATGGTGCATGGCACCGTCGGCACGCAGCACGCGGCGATGGCGATCTACAACGCCTGGTGCGACCGCGTTCCCATCATAATGTTCACCGCCAGCGCCGGCCCGGTCGAAGACCGCCGTCCGGGCATCGAGTGGTTCCACAGCGTGCAGGATGGCGCGGCGACGGTGCGCGACTTCACCAAGTGGGACGATTATCCCTGGTCCTTGCAGAGCTTCGCCGAATCGACCGTGCGCGCCTATCAGCTCGCGACCGCGCAGCCTCAGGCGCCGGTCCTCATCACCGCCGACGGCAAGCTGCAGGAAATGGAATTGTCCAAGGCGGCGAACGCCCAATTGTCGATTCCGAAACTCAACCATCCCACGCAGGCGTCCGCCGACCCCGACGCCCTCAAAGACCTCGCGAAAATGCTCGTCGCGGCGGAAAACCCGGTGATTTTCGCGGACCGCTACGCGCGGTCGCAAAAGGGAATGGACGATCTCGTCAAGCTCGCCGAGGCGCTTCAAGCGCCGGTGATCGACCAGCAGAACCGCATGAACATGCCGACCACGCACTATCTCTGCCAGTCGTCGCGCGGCGGCCCGCTGCTGGCGCAGTCGGATTTCGTGTTGTCGCTCGAGCCCCAGGACATTTACGGCACGCTCAACAAGATGACCGATCAGCTCGAGCGAAAGACCGGGTCGAAGATCAAGAAAACGACGAAGGTCGCCTCCATAGGCACGCATGATCTCATGGTGAAGGCGAACTACCAGGACTTCCAGCGCTACAACGCGACCGACCTCCAGATCACCGCCGACCCCGAAGCGTCGATGCCCTGGTTGATCGAAGCCGTGCTGCGCGAGGTCGGCGACCGCAAATCGGCGTTCGACGCGCGCGGCGAGAAGATGCGCGCCGCCTACAAGAATTTCGCCAACAACGCGCGCAAGGCCGGCGCGCTCCAGTGGGATTCGAGTCCGATCGGCGGCGCCCGGCTCTTCGCCGAATTGTGGGAAGTGGTGAAGAACGAGGATTGGGCCTTCGTCACGCCCAACGCCTATTCCGGCAACTGGCAACACAAGCTGTGGCCGATGGAGAAGCACTACCAATATATCGGCTCGTCCGGCGGCTCGGGCGTTGGCTACGAACCCGTCGGCGCGCTCGGCGCGGCGCTGGCGCACAAGCAGGCGGGCGGACGCCTGCCGATCGCGGTCATCGGCGACGGCAATTTCAATATGGCGCCGCACACCATGTGGACGGCCGCGCATCACAGCATCCCGTATCTCGCCATCATCCAGAACAACCGCGCCTATCATCAGGAGGTCATGCACATCCAACGCATGGCCAACCGCCACAACCGCGGCGTTGAAAGCGGCGTCATCGGCACGACGATGACCGACCCGAACATCGATTACGCCCGGCTCGCGGAGGGCTACGGCGCGGTTGGCATCGGGCCGATCACGGATCCGAAGGATTTGAACGCCGCCTTCAAAAAGGGCGTCGCCGCGGTCAAGGCGGGCCAACCCGTGTTGATCGATGTCGTCATGCAGCCGCGCGGCTGAGGGAGAGATAGATGAAAAGCCACATTCTCCTCCTCGCCGCCGCGATCCTCGCCGGTCCCGCCTTCGCGCAGGACGCGCCCAAGGGCGACGCCGCCAAGGGCGAAAAGCTCTTCATGGCCGATGGCTGCTGGCAATGCCACGGCGTCGGCGGCAACGGCGCCGCGCTCACCGGGCCGAAGCTTTCGCAAACCGCGCTTCCCTTTGAAGCGTTCCTGCATCAGTTGCGGCGGCCCGCGGCGGAAATGGCGCCTTACGAGGCGGCGATCGTCCCCGACTCGGCCGCGGCCGACATCTACGCCTTTCTAAAGTCGCGGCCCGCCTCGCCCGATCTCAAGGATCTGCCCCTGCTGCAAGGCATGGGCGTCAAGTAATCGATTCCGCGCCCCGGGCGCCACCATTTCAAGGAGACCATCATGTCCGGCAACGGAAAAGTCGATCGCCGCGGGTTTATGAAAGGCGCCGCCGTCGCGGGCGGCGCGACGCTCGCCACCGAGACCCGGGTCCGGGCGCAGACGGCGCCCGCTCAGCCAAAGGCCGCGTCGCCGAGCGCCGCGCAACAAGCGATGGAAAACGATCCTCCCGGCGAAGCGGAAAAGCTGACGACGGAAAAGACCGGCTCCGACTTCATGGTCGATGTTTGCCAGACCCTTGGCCTCGACTACATGGCGGCGTGCCCGGGCTCGACGTTCCGCAGCTTGCAGGAGAGCTTCATCAACTACGGCAAGAACACCAAGCCGGAATGGCTGACGTGTTTGCACGAGGAAGTTTCAATCGGGATGGGCCACGGCTACGCGAAAGTGGCGGGCAAGCCGATGGCGGCGATGGTGCACGGCACCGTGGGCATGCAGCATGGCGCGATGGCGCTTTACAACGCCTGGTGCGACCGCGTGCCGGTCATTGTTTTCACCGCCAGCGCCGGCCCCGTCGAAGACCGCCGCCCCGGCGTCGAGTGGATGCACACGGTGCAGGACGGCGCGGCGACGGTGCGCGACTTCGTCAAGTGGGACGATTATCCCCGGTCGTTGCAGAGCTTCTCCGAATCGACGGTGCGCGCCTACCAACTCGCGACCGCGCAGCCGCAGGCGCCGGTGTTCATCACCGCCGACGGGAAGCTGCAGGAAATGGAATTGAGCAAGGCGGCGAACGCCAAGCTCAGCATTCCAAAGCTCAACCATCCCACGCAGGCCGCGGCCGACGCCAACGCCTTGCGCGAAGCGGCCAAGATGCTCGTGGCGGCGGAAAACCCGGTCATCATCGCCGACCGCTACGCCCGCACGCAGCAGGGCGTCGACGATCTCGTCAAACTCGCCGAACTTCTGCAGGCGCCTGTCATCGAAGCCCGCGGCCGCATGAACTTCCCGACGACGCACTACCTCTCGCATTGGGAGCGTTCGGGTCCCGTCGTCGCCCAGGCCGATCTCGTTTTGTCGCTCGAACCCAGCGACCTTTACGGCCAGCTCAACAAGATGCGCGACCAGCTTGAGCGCACGGAAGGGCCAAAGACGAAGGCCGGCGTCAAGGTGATCTCGATTTCGACCCACGACCTGCTCGTGCGCGCCAACTATCAGGATTTCCAGCGCTATAGCCCCGCCGATCTCTCGATCACCGCCGACGGCGAGGCCTCGATGCCCTATTTGATCGAAGCCGTGCGTCAGGAGATCGGCGATCGCAAGGCGGCCTTCGAAGCCCGCGGACAAAAGCTGCTGGCCGCCTGGAAGGGCCTCGCCGACCGCGCCCGCGCCGAAGCCGCGATGTCGTGGGACCTCACGCCGATTTCCACCGCGCGCATCTACGCCGAGCTCTACAATCAAGTGAAAGACATGGACTGGGCGCTGCTGCAGGACGGCGGCTTCCAGTCGAACTGGCCCCATCGCCTATGGCCGATCGAGAAGCACCACCAATTCATGGGCGGCTCGGGCGGCGGCGGCGTCGGCTATCAGCCGGTGGCGGCGCTCGGTGGCGCGCTGGCGCACCGCGACGCTGGCGGGCGAACGCCGATTTCGGTGTGCGGCGACGGCGAATTCAACATGGCGCCACACACGTTGTGGACGGCGGCGCACCACAAAATTCCCTATCTCACGGTCGTTCACAACAACCGCGCCTATCATCAGGAAGTCATGCACGTTCAACACATGGCCAACCGCCACAACCGCGGCGTCGAGAACGCGATCATCGGCACCACCTTGCGCGCGCCCTTCGTGGACTACGCGAAAGTCGCGCAGGGCTACGGCGCCGTCGGCATCGGGCCGATCAACGATCCGAAGGATCTCGGTCCGGCGATCGCCAAGGGGCTTGACGCCATGAAGTCCGGTCAGCCCGTGTTGATCGACGTCGTCTCGCAGCCGCGCTAAGGGGGATTTCAAAATGCGTGTATCCACACTCCTCGCGGCGGCGCTGCTGATCTCCGCGCCGGCTTTCGCCCAGCAATCGGGCGATGTCGCCAACGGCAAAAACCACTTCGACAACGACGGCTGCTGGCAGTGCCACGGCTATGGCGGACAAGGCGCCGCGCTGACCGGGCCGCGCGTCGCGCGCACGGCGCTGACGTTCGACCAGTTCCTCAACCAGTTGCGCCATCCCGCCAACGCGATGCCGCCTTTCGAAGCGCCCATCGTGCCGGACGCCACGGCCCGCGACATTTACGCCTATCTCGAATCGATGCCCAAGCCTCCCGAGGCGAAGGATATTCCGATGCTTTACGCGACGAAGGGCAAGTAGCCGTTCGCGCTTTCCGTTCGTCCGGGAGTCGGTCATGTCCTCGTTGAAAGCGCGCGGCGCCATTAGTCTTCTCGCGCTGTGCGCCGCCACCTCGGCGTTCGCGGCCGACGCTCCGCTGTCGGGCAAGGTGACGTCCGCCGAGGAGGGCGCGATGGAGGGCGTCGTCGTTTCCGCCAAGCGCGCGGGCTCGACGATGACCTATTCGGTCGTCACAAACGACAAGGGCGAATATTCGTTTCCCGCGGGGAAGCTCGAACCGGGGCAATACACCATCAAAATCCGCGCCGTGGGCTATGAGCTCGATGGCGCGGCGAGCGCCGATGTCGCCGCCGACAAGGGCGCCGGCGCCGATCTCAAATTGAGGAAGGCGAAGAACCTCGCGGCGCAATTGAGCAACGCCGAGTGGCTCGCCAGCATGCCGGGCAGCGACGCGCAGAAGAAGCAGCTCTACGGCTGCACGAATTGCCACACACTGCAGCGCATCGTCTCGTCGACCCACGACCGCGACGAATTCCTCGAGACGATGGCGCGCATGGCGCAATACGCCAACAACTCGTTCCCGCTGCGCCCGCAGATCCGCGTCGCCGAAACGAACGCCGTCGCGCGTTTCGGCGAAGGAGCGACCCGACTCGCCGACTATCTGGCTTCGGTTAACCTGAGCGAGCAGCCGAAATGGAGCTATGACCTGAAAACCCTGCCGCGGGTGAAGGGCAGGGCGACGAAGGTCTTCATCACCGAATACGACCTGCCCCGGCAGAATTTCATGGCCCACGACGTGATCACAGATCCCGCCGACGGCCACGTGATATTTTCCGACTTCGGCTCGCAAGTGATTGGCGAGCTTGATCCCAAGAGCGGGAAGGTGACAGAGCATCCCTATCCGCTGCTCCGAGAGGGATATCCGCAGGGCGCCCTCAACCTCGACCGCGACGCCGACGGTGTCTATTGGCTGGCGCTGATGTATCAGGGCGGCGTCATCCGCTGGGACCGCAAGACCGGCGACATCAAGGCTTTTCCAGTGCCCGCCGACCGCATGAACAAGGCGACGCAGCAGGCGATGGCGGCGCCGCAGGGCCGCACAGTCGATGGCAAGGTGTGGGCGACGGATGTCGGCATGGACGCCATCCACCGCATCGACACGGCGACAGGCGCCTATGAAACCATCAAATTCGCCGACAGGTTTCCGAAGGGCGAGCGGCATTCCGCCTATGGCATGAACGCCGACAAGGACAACAACCTGTGGTTCAACGACTTCTCCGGGGAGTCGATCGGCCGCGTCGACGCGAAGACCCTTGAGATGAGGCTCTTCAAGACGCCGACGGCGAAGTCGCGTCCGCGACGCGGCCACCTCACCGATGATGGCAAGCTCGCGTTCGGCGAATTCACCGGCGACCACGCCGGCGTGCTCGACACGAAAACCGGCGAGATGAAGGAATTCCCGATGCCGACGGCGCACACGGCGCCCTATGACGCGGCGCTCGACAAGAACGGCGATCTGTGGACCGCCGGCATGGAAACCGACCGTATCGTGCGCGTGAACACGAAGACCGGCGAAACGGTGGAATACCCGTTGCCGCGCCAGACCAACGTGCGCCGCGTGTATGTCGATAACACCACGACACCAGTGACCTTCTGGGTGGGCAACAACGAGGGCGCCTCGATCATCAAGCTGGAGCCGGTGGATTAAGCCCTGGGATCGGCGCCGTCACAATTGCGGGCGCGTGACTTCGTTCATGCGTTCGACGACATCCTGCGGCTGCCCCATCACATCGCCGACGATTTTCTGCAAATCCGCGCCGGACATCGGATCGACTCCAAGCCGGCGCTTCTCCGCTTCGGCGAGAAAGGCGGGATCGGCGAGCATGGCGTCGAAGGCCTTGCGCAGGATTTCAACGCGGTCGGCGGGAACGCCTGGCGTCGACATGAAAGCCCGCCCGACGGTCGATGTGCTGGCGATCAATTTCAACGCGTTCCTGTCGCGGTCGTTGTCGACGAGTTCGAGCACGGTTGGCGTGTCGGGAAGCTTTTTGAAGCGGTCCAGGGTGATGACGTACGGAATGGTCGCCTTGCCCTCCGTGAACCATTCTCGTTTGGTCTCCAAATAGTCCCAACTGGTGGAGCCCAGCGCGTCGGCTTCGCCCTTTTCAAGCGCGAGGCCCATGTTGGCCGAGGAATCGTAGCCGAGCACGACCTTGTATTTTGTGCCGAGCATCTTGTTCAGCGCCCATGGAATCGTCGCCGACGTGCCCGCGGGACCATTGGCCGCGATGACGACCTGTTTTCGCGTCGCCTCTTTCACCGACTGGGCGGGCGACGTGCGCCAGATCACGCCCATGACGACGCTCTGATCGACGCGCGCCAGCCATGAGAGTTTCTCGGGCTCGTATTTGCGGGAGCGGTCGGCGATTTTTTCCAGCAGAAAGGTCGGCTGGACAATGGCGATCACGGTGCCGTCGCGCGGCGCGACGGAATAAACGTATTCCGCCGCCGCGATCGAGCCGGCGCCCGGCATATTGCGCGGCACGATGGCGGGATGGCCTGGGATGAATTCCGGCAGAAACTGCGCAACCAAGCGGGCGCTGAGGTCGTAGCCGCCGGCCTCGCCGGTGCCGATAATCATCTGGATGGCCTTGCCTCGATAGAATTCACCGGCCGGTTGCGCCGAGGCGCCGACGACGCCCGCCAAGGCGGCTATGACCGCCGCGAGCCCGCTTATCCTGGTCAAAAACATAGTCAATGACGCAATCCCTTGGCTATTTGACGCCGCGCTCCGACCGGGTGAGCTCCGATCGGCGTTTTTTCCACGCCGAGCGCGCGACCGTGCCCCAAGCGCGCTCATTGGATGGGTCATCCGGCGTCCGGTCGATAATTTCACTCATGGCACACGCCTGAACACACTTAACCGCGTTGCGCCGCGGAACTGAAAAGTAACGAATCGTTTACGAAATGAAACCAGGAAGCGAATTCGAATGCAGATATAGTTAACTATCCCAACGTAATGGCAAGCGAAATTTGCAGCGGCGAATATTTGAGTCGGTATCCACCACCGCTGACGGGAGCTGGGGCGCGGCCGTGTGGCCTTGCCGCTCCGCCCTCTAAACGCCCTATTTGACCGCGAAACGAGCGGCCCCGGACGCGCGGCGGCCTTGTGTTTGTCACCCTCCACCAGTATTTGACGGTCGCAGTTTCCTACCGCGCCGCGATTCGCGCCGCGAGGGGCGTTATGTCGAAATGTGGTGGCGGTTTCGCCCGGGGCGCTACCGGTGTGTCTGGAAGGCGGCTCGGTTTGGTCTCGGCGGAGAAAAGGGCGGTTTATGCTTGATCTAAGCGAAGCGCCGGCCGAGGAAGCGGCGGATTCCCGCGACCCGCGTGGATGGCTGCCGATTTTGAACGCATACCGCGAGCCGAGTTTCTTTCGCGGCGTTTTCGAACTCGCCGTCACTTTCGCCGCCTTCGCGGCGCTGTGGACGGCGATGTGGTGGACGTTGTCGATTTCCGTTTTCCTGACCGTGTTGATCGCCGTCCCCACGGCGGCGTTCGTGGTGCGTCTGTTCATCATTCAGCACGACTGCGGCCATGGCGCGTTCTTTCGAAACAAAATCCTGAACGACTTCATCGGCCGCGTCCTCGGCGTTTTGACCATGACGCCCTATGACGTGTGGAAGCGCGCCCACGCCATCCACCACGCGACTTCAGGCAATCTCGATCGCCGCGGGGTTGGAGATATCACCACCCTCACCGTGCGTGAGTACAAGGCGCTTTCGTTTCGGCGGCGCATGGCCTACCGGCTGTACCGCCACCCGCTTGTGATGTTCGGAATCGGCCCGGCGTACATGTTCCTGTTGCAGCACCGCTTGCCGATCGGCTTCACGCGGGTGGGCCTAAAGCCATGGATCAGCGCCATGGCGACCAACGCGGCGATAGTCGCCGGAGCCGTCTTCATGATGTGGCTGGTCGGCGTCTGGCAATTCCTGCTGATCCACACGTCGGTGGTCGCGCTGGGCGCTTCCCTCGGCGTTTGGTTGTTTTATGTGCAGCATCAGTTCGAGCACACCATCTGGGAGCGCAACGAGGATTGGGGCGTGACCGACTCCGCGTTCTACGGCAGTTCCTATTACGACTTGCCCGCGGTGCTGCGTTGGATGACGGGCAGTATTGGCGTGCATCATGTGCACCATCTTTGCAGCAAAATACCCTATTACAGGCTGCAACAAGTCATGCGCGACAATCCCGAACTTCGAAACATCCACCGCATTACTTTGCTGGAGAGCCTGAATTGCGTCCGGTTGACGCTCTGGGACGAAACCAGCCAGCGGCTGGTGAGTTTCCGCGAGGCCCTGGCACCGGAGCCGCGGTTCGCTGGTTGAAGCGGCGGCCGCCTCAAACGGGGACGGTGAGCGCTGGCGTGATCGTCCCTTCGGCCTCGCCAAAGCCGATCCTGTAGCCATCTCCTTGAGCGTAGCCGCGGATCGCGAGGCTGTCGCCATCTTGCAGGAACGCGCGCTTTTCGCCGTTCGGCAATTCAAATGGGTTCGAACCGCCCCACGACAGTTCGAGCAGGCTGCCAAGTTGGTCGCGATTATCGCCGCTGATCGTGCCCGAGCCCAAGAGGTCGCCAACGCTCATGGCGCATCCGGTGCAGGCGTGATGCATGAGTTGTTGCAGACTCGACCAGTACATAAAGCTGAAATTGGTCTTGCTTATCCGTGCCGGCGCGTCCATCGCCGGGGTCTTGAGCAACAACTCAAGCGCCACATCGTAATTGCGCTTCGGACCCTGCCGCAAATAGGGAAACGGCGCGGGCTCTTGCTTTGGTCCTTCGACGCGGAAGGGCTCAAGCGCTTCGGCCGTGACGATCCAGGGTGAAATAGTGGTGGCGAAGGCCTTCGCCAAAAAAGGCCCAAGAGGCACGTATTCCCAAGCCTGTATGTCCCGGGCGCTCCAGTCATTGAGCAGGGTAAAGCCGAAAATCATGCTTTCCGCCTGGGATTCGGTCAGCATTTCGCCCATTTGCGAACCGGCCCCAAGCACGACCCCCATTTCCAGCTCGCAATCAAGGTTGGCGCAGGGGCCGAACGAGGGATGCTCGGCGTTGCGGGGCTTGCGTTGGCCGAGCGGCCGCCGAACCGGCGTGCCCGAGGCTACGACAGTCGAGGCCCGGCTATTGTAGCCGATGGGCATGGTCAACCAGTTGGGCGCGAGCGCCGAAGCCTCTCCGCGGATGATCTTTCCAGCGTTGGTGGCGTGTTGTTTCGACGAGAAAAAGTCGGAAAACGCCGCGACTTTCAGGGGTAGATGGAGTGTCGCGTTCTTCCGCGCGACGAGCGCCGACGCGCGCAGCGCCGCGTTGTCGCGAAGAGTGGCGGAGGCGGCGTTCAGCAGGTCGCTGATCTCGGCGCGGACGGCCTTCCAAATAGCGGGTCCCAAGGCCATGAAATCGTTGACAGAAGGCGATGCGAACACATTAGCCGCGCCCGCGGCCGGCAACAGTCCGGCGGAATGGATCGCCGAGAGATCGAGGATGAAATCGCCAATGGCGACGCCAACGCGGGGCCTGGCGTCGGCCGCGGTCGAAAACACCCCGTAAGGCAGGTTTTGAATGGGAAAATCGCTGTCTGGCGCGACGGGAACGAAGGATTTCAGGGCGGGATCGTTGGGGGACATGACTATTCCTGCTCGCGTCCGGCGCTATGGCTTCGTCGGATCGAAGTGCTTCTTCAAACCCTTCCATACATCGACATAGTCGTCCTGCCGATGCGCCGCCTCGGCCGCGTGTTTCGTGGGGATCTGCGCGAAACGCGTTTCAAACATGAAGGCGAGCGTGTTTTCCAGCTTGACCGGCTTCAATTCGGCGTTGCTGGCGTGCTCGAAGGATTGCAGGTCCGGCCCATGCGGCAACATGGAATTGTGCAGACTGGCGCCGCCGGGAACGAAGCCCTGTGGCTTGGCGTCGTACACGCCGTAAATCAGGCCCATGAACTCGGACATGATGTTGATATGGTACCACGGCGGCCGGAAGGTGTTTTCCTGCGTCAGCCAGCGTTCCGGGAAAATGACGAGGTCGATGTTGGCCATACCCGGCGTGTCTGTGGGCACCGTCATCACAGTATAGATCGAAGGGTCGGCGTGGTCGAACAACACCGCGCTCACCGGCGAAAAACGCCTGAGATCATATTTGTAGGGCGCGAAGTTGCCGTGCCAGCCGACAACATCGAACGGCGACTGGGCGATCCGCGTCCGCCACATCGAGCCACCACTTTTTAAATACAGTATATGTGGCTGCTCGTTATCCTCGTACCAGGCGACGGGGGTGAGGAAATCGCGTGAATTCGCCAGACAATTCGCGCCAATCGGGCCGCGCTCCGGCAGGCGGAAAGACGCGCCGTAGTTCTCGCACAGATAGCCGCGCGCGGATTCGCCAAGAATTTCAACACGATGCTTGAGCCCGCGGGGGATGACGACGATTTCGCCCGGCGCCGCCTCGATAATCCCGAGTTCGGTGACAAAACGCAGAGCGCCCTGCTGGAGAACGATAAGCATCTCCGCGTCGCCGTTGCAAAAAACTTCGTTGGCCATGCTTTGGGTGACGACGAAGATATTCGCCGCCATTCCCGTCTGCGCCGCGGCGTCGCCGGCGGTGGTCATGGTCCTCATGCCTTGAAGAAAAGTCAGTTTTTCCAAGGGGATCGGCGCTGGCGACCAACGCGATTGCGCCGGCGGCGTCTCGATTTCACGACAGGGAGCGGTGCGCCAGAGGCCGTCGTCGGCTTTTTCAAACCGGCCGGAATGCAGCACCGAGGGACGGATGCGATAGGCCCAGGTGCGCTGATTTTGCGCCCTTGGCGCGGTGAAAGGCGTGCCGCTCAACTGCTCGGCGTAAAGCCCGTAAGGGCATTTTTGCGGGGAATTCCGGCCTTGCGGGACGGCGCCCGGAAGCGCCTCTGTCTCGAAGTCGTTGGCGAAGCCGGACATGTATTTGAGCGGCATCTAGTTTCTCCCGCGTGGCGACCAAACTCTTAGCGGGCGCGGGGACCAAGAGGCAAGCGGTGGACGATTACGCCCTCGCCAATTGGTCGTAGCCGCGCCAGCGATAGACGGCCGCCGAAGCGATCCAGGCCGCAACGAAGACGCCGACGACAATGAAGCCGAAGTTGGCGAGGTCGTCATTCAACCCGCTGACAAAGCCCCAGAATCCGCCTTCGAGGCCAAGCTGGTCGGCGATCAGGCCGAGCCCTTCGATGCTTCCGATCAGCAACGCCACCACGACTGAAATCGCGGTGATGGTGAGGTTGTACCAAAGTTTGCGCAACGGCTGGACGAAGGCCCAGCCATAAGCGCCAACCATCATGGCGCTGTCGGCGGTGTCGATCAGCGCCATGCCCGCAGTGAAAAGCGCCGGGAAAACAAGGATTTGCCACGCGCTCATGCCTTGCGCCGCCTGCGCCGTGGCAATGCCAAGCAGGCCGATTTCCGTCGCGGTGTCGAAGCCGAGGCCGAACAGGAAGCCGACCGGGTACATGTGCCAGCTTTCAGTCACCGTGCCGAAGATAGGGCGGAAGATCCGCGCCAGCAGACCACCGCCGGAAAGCAGCATATCCATGTTTTCGTTGTCGAGTTCGCCGCCGTTTCGCACATGGCGAAAGTTGAACCAGACATTGCGAAGTATAAAAAGGTTCGCGATGGCGATGACGAACAGAAAGAACGCCGAGATCGCCGTGCCGACAACGCCGCCAATGGCCTTGAAGGATTCGAAATTCTCCTTCATTTCCATGGTGGTGGCGGCCAGCAGCGCGGTCGCGACAAAAACAATGGTGGAATGGCCGAGCGAGAAGAAGAGGCCGACTTCGGCGGGCTTTTTACCCGCCTGCATCAATTTCCGGACAACATTGTCGATGGCCGCGATATGGTCGGGATCGACGGCGTGGCGGAGGCCGAAAAGCCACGCGACCAAAGCGGTGCCGAGCAGCGCGGGCTGGTCGTGGAACAGCGTCCACGCCCACATCCAGGCCGCGACATTGGCTAAAACAAGAAATGAAAACAAGGCCTTGAGGCGGGTGGCATAGCCGAGATCGACACGCGGGCTTGACTCGTCTGCGATGACTGACATTTTCCTGCCCGCGCGGCCTTGTTCATACGTATGATTTCTTTTTTCATACGCGCGAGAGCGGGAGTCAAGGGTGCTTGGCCTTTTTCCGAAGGCCGCCCAAAAGCCTCGCCGGCAGCGGCGATTTGCTTTAGCGTGGGCCAAATTGCACGGTCACAACCGCCGTTGGGAGGCAACTTGAAGCCAGCGCCGTTCGCCTATCACGACCCCACGACAATCGCCGGGGCGGCTGAGCTGCTGGGGCGGTTCGACAACGCGCGGCCCTTGGCTGGGGGCCAATCCCTTGTTCCAATGATGAATTTTCGACTGGCCATGCCCGACCACATTGTCGATCTCAATGGCGTCGCCGAACTCGCCGGCATCACGGTTGGCGAGACCGTTTCGCTCGGCGCCATGACGCGGCAACGGGATATCGAGTTCCATCAAGGTCTTGCGGAGGCTTGCCCGATTCTGCGGGAAGCGCTTTTGCAGGTCGGCCATCGCCAGACCCGCAATCGCGGCACGATTGGCGGCTCCCTCTGCCATCTCGACCCGGCGGCGGAAATGCCCGCCGTCATGACGCTGCTCGACGCGACGCTTCACGCGGCCGCGTGGAACAAACTACCCCGCCAAATATCCATGCGCGATTTCGCGGTGGATTTCATGGATTCCGCGCTGGAGCCCGGTGAACTGCTGACGCGCGTCGAATTCGCGCCCTGGGCGCCGGGTCATGGCTGGGCCTGGCGCGAGTTCGCCCGCCGACATGGCGACTTCGCCCTCGCCGCGGCTGGCGTGCTGGTCGCCCTGACTCCTCGGGGCGATATTGATCGACTGGCTATTGTCATCTCGGGGCTCGGACCCCGGCCTGTCCGGCTGACATCGGTCGAGACAGCCGCCGCCGGCGCCAAAGCCAACGACGCTCTCGTCGCCGCGGCCGTGGCGGCGGCGAGCCGCGTTTCGGCGCAGGACGATATTCACGCCTCCGCCGCCTATCGACAACGCATCGCCGGCGTCATGGCGGAACGCGCGCTGCGCGCCGCCTTCGAACGGGCCCGCGCGGGGAGCCCCGCCCATGTCTGAGAGCAGCTCCGAAATCCGCGACATCGAACTCACGGTCAATGTCGCCAAGCGCCGCGGCAAGGCCGAGCCGCGGCTGCTGCTCGTCGATTTTCTGCGACACGAACTCGGCCTCACCGGCACCCATGTCGGTTGCGAGCACGGCGTCTGCGGCGCCTGCACCGTCATGTTCAACGGCCACAGCGCGCGGGCCTGCCTTTTGTTCGCGGCGCAGGCCAACGGCGCCGATATCGTCACCGTCGAAGGCCTCGCCAACCCGGATGGATCGCTGAACGTTCTGCAAGAGGCGTTCCGCGAACACCATGGCCTGCAATGCGGCTTCTGCACGCCCGGCATGTTGATCACGCTGACAGAGCATTTGCGCGACAACCCCGACACAACGGAGGAGGAGATGCGCGTCGCGCTGAGCGGCAACCTCTGCCGCTGCACGGGCTACGAGGCGATTGTCGAAGCGGGGCTCGACGCCGCGCGCCAACTGCGCGACGCCGGCAAGGAGCGGGCCTGATGGGCATGAAATTCTTCGGCGCCAGCGTCAAGCGCAAGGAAGATCCGGCGCTGCTGCTCGGCAAGGGACGCTTCGTCGACGACCTCGCGATGCCGGGCATGCTGCACGCGGCCTTCGTGCGCAGCCAGCACGCCCACGCGATGATCAAAAGCGTTGACGCGGCGGAGGCGCGGAAACTCCCCGGCGTCGTCGCCGTGCTGACGCAGGCCGACCTGCCCGAGCCCATGCGCGACCGCACGCTTCCCCTTTACGTGCCGCATCCCGCGATCAAGCAGATTCACATGCCGGCGCCGCTGGCGAAGGACGAGGTCCGCTTCGTCGGCGAGCCCATCGCCATCGTCGTCGCGAGCTCGCGCTATATCGCCGAAGACGCGGCGAACATGGTCGTGGTGGACTACGAGCCGTTGCCCGCGAGCGTTGACGCGCGCGACGCGATCCTGCCGGGCGCGGCGCTGGCGCACAAAGGCGCGCCGTCGAACATCGCCACGCAAACGCCGATCAAGATCGGCGACACCGACGCGGCTTTCGCCAAGGCCGCGCATGTGTTCCGCGAGCAATTCCACCTGCACCGCGGCGGGCCGTTCTTCATCGAGTGCCGCGGGCTGATCGCCTCGTGGAACGCGGCGACGGAACAACTCGACGTGATCGCGTCGTCGCAAGGCTCGCACCGCTTCAAGCGCACGTTCGTCGATCTGCTCGACCTCGACGACAACCAGGTGCGCGTCGTCACCAACGACGTCGGCGGCGGCTTCGGGCCAAAGGGCTCGTTCTACGTCGAATACGCGGCCGTCGCCGCGGCTTCCATGGCGACGCGGCTGCCGGTCAAATGGATCGAGGACCGCGCCGAGAATTTCGTGTCGACGCAACAGGAGCGCGACCAGCATTGGGACGTCGAGATCGCGGTCGACGAAAACGCGAAGTTGCTGGGCTTGCGCGGCAAGCTCGTTCACGACGCCGGCGCCTATATGACATGGGGCCTTGTGCTGCCGTGGATCGCCGCGACATCGGTCATCGGCCCCTACGTGCTGCCGGCGTTTCAGCTTGAGTTGATCGTCGCCTTCACCAACAAGATCACCTGCACGCCGGTGCGCGGCGCGGGGCGTCCGCAGGGCTGCTTCGTGATGGAGCGCATGATGGACCGCGTGGCGCGCGAACTTCGAATCGACCGCGCCGAAGTCCGCCGCCGCAACTTCATCAAGCCCGAGCAGATGCCCTACAAGGTCGGGTTGATTTTCCGCGATGGCCGGCCCGTCACCTACGACAGCGGCGATTATCCCAAGGCGCAGGCGCTGGCGATCGAACAATCGGGATACGAGGGCTTTTCCGCGCGCAAGGCGGCGGCGCTCGCGCGAGGGAAATACATCGGCGTCGGCCTCAGCAACGCCGTGGAAGGCACCGGCCTCGGCCCCTACGAAGGCGCGACGGTGCGCATATCGACGAGCGGCAAGGTCGTCGTCTTCACAGGCGCGACGCCGCAGGGCCAGGGTCACAAGACCACGCTGGCGCAGGTCGCGGCCGACCATCTCGGCGTCGATTTCGCGGATGTGAGCGTGGTGACGGCGGACACCGGCACCATCCCCTTCGGCATGGGCACATTCGCGTCGCGAACCGCGGTGAACGCCGGCTCGTCGGTGCATCTGGCGGCCATCGAAGTCGCCGAAAAAGCCAAGAAAATAGCGTCCGAACTGCTCGAAGCCTCGCCCGACGACCTTGAGATCAAGGACGGCGGCGTGGAGGTGCGCGGCGTGCCCGGCATGCGCAAGACGTTTCGCGAACTCGCCTACAACGCCGTCGGCCTCTACGGTTTCTCGATGAAGGGCGACCGCGACCCCGGCCTCGAAGCGACGAGCTATTTCAAGCCCGAGCAGTCGACATACGCGAACTCGACGCATGTCGCCGAGGTCGAGGTCGACATCGAAACGGGCGAGGTGAAAGTGACGAGCGTGCTCGTCAACCACGATTGCGGCCGCGTCATCAATCCACTCATCGTGCATGGGCAGGTGGTGGGCGGCGTCGCGCACGGCGTTGGCAACGCGATCTTCGAACGGCTGATGTTCTCGGCCGAGGGCCAGCCGGTGACGACGACCTTCGCCGATTATCTGCTGCCCGGCGCGACCGACATGCCGCGCGTGACGGTGACGCACACCGAAACGCCCTCGCCGCTCAATCCCATCGGCGTGAAGGGCGCGGGCGAGGGCGGCACCATCGCGGTGATCGCCGCCATCGCCAGCGCGATTGAAGACGCGTTGTCGCCGTTCGGCGCGCGGATCGCGGAGATGCCGGTGTCGCCGGAGCGGGTGCTGGAGCTGATCGCGGCGGGCAAGGCCCGGGCGCCGGTTTGAAGCGCTCGAATGTCCAGGGCTGGTTGTCATCCGCCACCCAATGGCCCTACAGGAAACACCATGCGCCTTCGCCTCGCCAACGGACTTTCCATCGCCTACCGCACGCGCGGCGCCGGGCCGACGATTCTGCTGATGCATCCGGTTGGTGTGCGGGGCGCGTTCTGGGACGCCGTGATCGCCGAGCTTGAGGGCGAATTCCGGTTGATCGCGCCCGATTTTCGCGGCCACGGGGACAGCGACGCGTCGGCGGACGATTTCAAGCTCGGCGACCTCGCCGCCGACATGGCGGAATTGCTGCGCGCGGCCGGGCAGCCGCCAGCGGTGGCCGTGGGCTGCTCGATGGGCGGCATGGTGGCGCAGGCGCTCGCGTGCGAGGCGCCGGAACTGCTGCGCGGGTTTGTGATCGCCAACACCGCGCACCGCCGCGACGACGCGGGCCGCGCGACGATGGAACAACGCGCGTCGCGGGCCAAAAAGGGCATGCCCACCGTGCTCGACACGACGTTGTCGCGCTGGTTCGACGCGCCGACGCTGGTGGCCAGGCCGGAGCTCGCGGCGCGCGCGAAAAACTGGCTTCTGGAGGCGGACCCGGTGGTCCACGCCCGCGCGTGGCGGGCCATTCGCGACCTGAATTACGCCGAGCGGCTGAAGGCGAACAAGACGCCGGCGCTCGCCATCGCGGGCCTGCGCGATCAATCGACGCCGGTCGCGGCGATGCGGGCCATGGCGAACGACATTCCGCGGTGCGGCTATCGCGAAATCGACTCCGGGCATCTCGCGCCGCTGGAGGAGCCGGCGCTGTTCGCCGCCCTGTTGCGCGAGTTTGCCGGTGGATTGGCGCAAGGACAACAACGATGACCGAAACCGCCCGCGTTCCCCGCGATTTGCGTGAACACCTCGCCGCGCTCGAAGCGGCGGGGCTCGTCGTGCGCGTCGACCGCCCCATCAACAAGGACACGCAATTGCAGCCGCTGGCGCGCTGGCAGTTCATCGGCGGCGTGCCGGAGGCGCAGCGCAAGGCGTTCCTGTTCACCAACGTCGTGGACTCGAAGGGCAAGCGCTACGACATGCCGGTGCTGCTCGGCGCGCTGGCGGGCTCGCCGCGAATCTACGCGATGGGCATGGGCCGCGCGGTCGAGGACATCGGCGCGGCGTGGACGCGCGCCATCGCCAACCCCGTGCCGCCCGTCGTCGTCGAAACGGCGCCGTGCCAGGAAGTCGTGATCACCGGCGAGGCGCTGCGCGAAAAAGGCGGCGGGCTGGCGACGCTGCCCGCGCCGATTTCGACGCCGGGCTACGACGCCGCGCCCTACCTCACAGCGACGTTGTGCGTGACGCGCGACCCCGACAGCGGCGTTCAAAACACGGGCATGTACCGCGCCGCGCTGAAGGCGACCGACCGGCTTGTGGTGCGCATGGTGGCGCGGCAGGGCGGCGCCGGCGGCTGGCTGCACTGGCTGAAGCACCGCGAGCGCGGCGAGAAAATGCCGATCTCGATCGCGCTTGGCGGCGCGCCCGTGGCGGTGTTCGCCTCGCCCGCGAAACTGCCCGTCGATCTCGACGAATACGCCGTCGCGGGCGCGCTCGCCGGCGCGCCGATCGAGATGGTCCGCTGCAAGACGAACGACCTGCTCGTGCCGGCCAGCGCGGAAATCGTGATCGAGGGTTACATCGACACAAGCGTTCTCGAACCCGAGGCGCCGTTCGGCGAAAGCAACGGCTATGTCGCGCTCGAGGCGTTCAACATGCCGATGCGGGTGACGGCGATCACGCGCCGCAAGGAGGCCTTGTTCAGCGCCATCATCAGCCAGGTGACGCCGAGCGAATCGAGCGTCATCAAGAAGGTCGCCTACGAGCCGATGTTCCTCGACCACATGAAGCGGGTCTTGAACGTCAAGGGCATCAAGCGCGTCGTGCTGCACGAGCCGCTGACAAACCTGCGCCCGGTGATCTTCCTGCAATTCGACTACGGCGCGCCGCAAGCCGAGGTGTGGCGGGCGTTGCGGGGCGCGACGGCGCTGTTGTCGAACTTCGGCAAGGTGGTGATCGCGGTGAGCGACGACATCGACCCCTCCTGCGTGGACGCCGTGCTGTGGTCCATCGCCTACCGCTCGAACCCCGCCGAGGATGTGTTCGTGCAGCCCTACAAAGGCGGCGGCCAGGGCTCGCAATACGGCGACCGCAAGCCCGACGCGGCGCTGTTGATCGACGCGACGCGCAAGCGCCCGATGCCGCCGCTGGCGCTGCCGGCGAAGCAATACATGGAGGAGGCGCTGGCGATCTGGAACGAGCTGGGCCTGCCGCCGGTGACGGTGCCGTCGCCCTGGCACGGCTACACGCTCGGCGAGTGGGGCGACGACTGGGAGGCTTTCGCGCGCAACGCCGTCAACGGCGACTGGGAGGCGAACGGGTTGCAAACGCTGGCGCGGCAAAGGCCAGGGCTCGACGCGGAAACGCCGGTGCGGAAAGTGGAGAAGGCGGCGCCGGCAACCCCGCGTTAACCAACGCGGTCCTAGGCTGCGGCCGGCGCCGCGCCCGCGCCGGTTCGAGCGATCCGATGAAAATTGCCCGCCGCTGCGTTTGCTGCCTCAGCGAAAACCTGAGCGGCTCGCAAGCCGTCCTCGCGCCATTCGTCGCCTATCGCGTCTTCGGCTGGGAGCCGGCGGAAATCACCGCCGACTGGGGGTTGCGCGACATCCGCCCCGGACACGCCTACGCGGCATGCGCCACGCTCGAATGCGCCGACTGCGGCGCGCTGTTCCTCGACATGCGCTTCGACGACGAGGAGATGGCGGCGCTTTACGCAGGCTACCGCGACGAGCGCTATTGCGCGGCGCGCGAGCGTTTCGAGCCGGGATACGCCGAACGCAACGCGCGCTTCGCGGAGGGCTCGCCCTATATGCCCGAGATCGAGGCGTTTCTCGCGTCGCATGTGCCCGCCGCGCCGCGCGTGCTCGACTTCGGCGGCGACACCGGCCTGAACACGCCCTTCCGCGGCAGCGCCGCCGTCCACCACGTCCACGACATCTCTGGGCTCGAAACCGTGGCGGGCGCCGTTTCCGTTTCGCTCGCGCAAGCCGGCGCGGAAACCTACGACCTGATCGTTTCGAGCCAGGTTCTGGAGCATGTTTCGGATCCCCGCGCGATGCTGGCGGATATCGCCGCGTTGGCGCGGCCGGAAACGAAAATCTACCTTGAAGTGCCGCATGAGGATGTCGTTCGCCTGCACGGGAGCGAGCGGCCCATCGGCCCCCGCAAGCGGCTTTGGCACGAGCACGTCAATTTCTTCACGCCGGAGTCGCTCGACGCCATGCTCGCCGCGGCGGGCCTCTCCCGCGTCGCGCGGCAATCGATTCCCGTGGTCGCGGGCGGCCGCGAGGTCCGCGTCATGTGCGTTCTCGCGACGCGCGTCGCGTGACAAACGCGCCCGCCGATCCGAGCCGGTGGCGCGCGCCGCTGGACTAGCCGCGCGGCGACGCCGCCCGTCGCGTGGAGGTATTGCGCCGCGGCCAGCGCGGGACTACGTGCAATAAACACCTCAGGCGAGAATCCATGCCGCCCCGCATCATTTTCCTGCGCCACGGAGAGACCGACTGGAACGTCGAGTTTCGCCTGCAAGGCCAGCACGACACGCCGTTGAACGCGCGCGGGCGCGACCAGGCCGCGGCGGTTGGCCGGACCATGCGCGATTTCCTCGGCGGGCCCGGCGCCCCGGCGTCGTCGGGATTCGGCTTCGTCGCCTCGCCGCTCGGCCGAACGCGCGCGACGATGGAACTGGCGCGGACCTCTATGGGGCTCGATCCCGCCGCCTACGCCACGGACCCCCGGCTGATGGAGCTTTCGTTCGGGCGCTGGGAGGGCAAGACCTGGTCCGAAATCGTGGCGATGGATCCCTGGGCGGCGAAGGCGCGCGAGGGCGACAAATGGGACTTCGAGCCGCCCGGCGGCGAAAGCTATGAAATGCTGTCGGTCCGGGTGCGGCCGTGGCTCGACGCGTTGGCGGGCGAGACCTTCGTCGTTTCCCACGGCGGCGTCGCGCGGGTGCTGATGGCGATGATTGGCGGCGCTGGCAAGGCCGAGGCGGCGCAGGCCGTCGTGGCGCAAGGACGGGCGTTGCTTTTCGCGGATGGCGGGCGCCGCTGGGTTGGCCCGGGCGGCGCGGCGGCGAAAATCCGGATTTTCGCGCCCAGCTTGTTGACTTGACGCCCGACAAGCCCAATTCTAGGACCGGGTTCGGTCCCCGCGTCGTCGAGTCGCGGGGCGTTGGCGCGTTTGCGACCGGGTTCGAGTCATAATCCCAGGAGATACACCATTCGCCGTCCAATGAAAGCGCCGCCCGTCCCGCAGAAGACGGGGCCGAAGATCAATCAGGAAATCCGCGCCGCGCAAGTCATGCTGATCGACGCCGAGGGCCTGAAACAGGGCGTCACCGAGATCGCCGACGCGTTGCGCCTGGCGGAAGCCGCGGGCCTGGACCTCGTTGAAATCGTGCCGAACGCCCAGCCGCCGGTTTGTAAAATACTCGACTACGGCAAGTTCCGCTTTCTTGAACAGAAGAAGGCGGCCGAGGCGCGCAAGCGCCAGAAGGTCGTCGAAATCAAGGAAATCAAGATGCGGCCGGGCATCGACGACCACGACTACGACACCAAGATGAAATCCGTCCGGCGCTTTTTCGAAGAGGGCGACAAGGTGAAGCTCACCCTGCGCTTCCGCGGCCGCGAACTCGCCCATCAGGAACTCGGCTACGCCGTGCTGAACCGCGTGCGGACGGAAACCGCGCTCTACGCCAAGGTCGAGGCCGAGCCTTCGATGGAAGGCCGCCAAATGATCATGGTGCTCGCGCCCCGGTAGCGCGGGGAAAAATCGGAGGCCGGCGGTGCTGATCGTATTCTACGTTTTGCTCGTCTGGCTGAAGATCGTCGCGACGACCGCCGTCGTGTTTCTATGGCTGTGGATCGCCCGCGACCGCGGCGCGGCGGGCGGGGCGCTCGTCGCCCACGCGGTCGCCGCGACAATCCTGTGGGCGGCGCCCTGGGCGGCGTTCCTGTGGACGCAGGCCGATCTCTACCGCGGCAAATGCGGGCTGAGGCTCGGCGTCCACGATTGTGGGCTGGCGGAGTTCCTGTGGGCGCAGATGCAGTGGCTGCGGCTGGGCATGTTGCTCGACGCGATGCTGCTGATTGGCGTGCTGGCCGTCATTTTCCGCTCCCGTCTCTCGACGGGAACCAATTCGGGCGCGCTTGGGTTGAGGCGGTAGGCGCCGCTTGGCCGACGCTTTGTCAACCAATTGTTGCCAAGTTGTCGGCCATGATTACGTTCGGCGCGAATCCCGCGCGGCTGGACCGACTTCATGACTTCAAACCGCAAAACCCGGGCCCTCGCGGCGCTCGAGGCCCATCGCGTCGCCCTCGGCGAGCGCTCCATCGCCTCGCTGTTCGCCGACGATCCCAAGCGGTTCGACACCCACCACGTCCGCCTCGACGACCTGCTGTTCGACTATTCCAAGCACCGTGTCGACGACATCGCGCTGGCGCATCTGATCGAACTGGCGCACGCGAGCGATTTCGAGGCCAAGCGCGCCGCGCTGTTCGCCGGCGAGAAGATCAACACCACGGAACACCGCGCCGTCCTGCACATGGCGTTGCGCGACTTTTCGGGCCGGCCGGTGATGATCGACGGCCGGGACGTGATGGCGGACGTGCTGTCGGTCCGCGCCAAGACGATGGCCTTCGCCAACTCGGTTCGCGGCGGCGAGACGCGCGGCGCCACCGGCAAGCCCTTCACCGATATCGTCAACATCGGCATCGGCGGCTCGGATCTTGGACCCGCGATGGCCGCGCGGGCGCTGTCGCCGTACATCAAGCCGGGATTGCGCGCGCATTTCATCAGCAACGTCGATGGCGCCGACATCGCCGACACGCTCGGCGACCTCGACCTCGAAACAACGCTGTTCATCGTTTCGTCGAAAACCTTCACGACGCAGGAGACGATGACCAACGCCGCGAGCGCGCGCATCCTCGTTTCCAAGACGCTGGGCGAGGAGGCCGTCGGCGATCATTTCGCGGCGGTCTCGACGAAGCTCGACCTCGTGGCGAAATTCGGCGTCAAGCCGGACCGGGTTTTCGGCTTCTGGGACTGGGTTGGCGGACGCTATTCCATCTGGTCGTCGATTGGCCTGACGCTGGCCATCGCCATCGGCCCCGCGCATTTCGACGACTTTCTGCGCGGCGCCCACGATGTCGACGCGCATTTCAGGGAAACGCCGATCGAGGACAATATCCCGGCGTTGATGGCGCTGTTGGGCGTCTGGAATCGCAATGTCTGGGGCCACGCGGCGCACGCCGTCATCCCCTACGACCAGCGTCTCGGGCGCTTCCCCGCCTATCTCCAGCAACTGGAGATGGAATCGAACGGCAAATCCGTCCAGCTCGACGGCTCGCCCGCGACGATGGCCACCGCGCCCGTGGTCTGGGGAGAGCCCGGCACCAACGGCCAGCACGCGTTCTTTCAACTGCTGCACCAAGGCACCGACGTGATTCCGGTCGATTTCATCGTCGCCGCGGAGCCGACGGCCGCCGACGCCCACCACCACGGCCTGCTGGTGTCGAACTGCCTGGCGCAAAGCGAGGCGCTGATGCGCGGACGTTCGCTGACGGAGGTGGAGGCGATCCTGCGCCGCCAGGGACTGGCGCCGGCGGAGATCGCGGCGCTCGCGCCCCACAAGGTGTTTCCCGGCGACCGGCCCTCGACGACGATCATGTATCGATCGCTGACGCCGCGCACGCTGGGGCGCCTGATCGCGCTCTACGAACACAAAGTGTTCACGCAAGCGACGATCTGGGACATCAACGCCTTCGACCAGTGGGGCGTCGAGCTTGGCAAGGAGCTCTGCAGCCGCCTCGCGCCCATCGTCATGTCGGCCGACGGCTCGACGGAGGAGCTTGACGGCTCGACGGCGGGGTTGATCGCCCACCGCCGCTCCCTGACGGCGGGCGACGCGGCTTGACGCGCGCCCGGCGGGGCGTTTTCGCCGTGGAACATCGTCGCCCGCCCGGTCGGAAGCGGCGCGGCGGGCGTTCGCCGGGCGGCGCTCTGGAAACGTCGCGAAAATAAGACATAATCGCGAATCAGTCGATCTTCGGTCGGCGTCCGACAAGGAACCGCAATGGCCATCACGCGCCGCCGCGTTTTGCAGACCACCGCCGCCGCGGGCGGGCTTCTGTTGCCCGGCGTTCGCGCCGCGCGCGCGGAGGGCGAGGTCGAGAGCTACGGGCTTTCGGTGTTCGGCGAACTTGGGCTGCCCGCCGACTTCAAACACCTCGGCTATGTGAACCCCGACGCGCCCAAGGGCGGCGCGCTGATCGTGCAGATCAAGGAAACCAATGGCAACCAGAATTTCGACACGTTCGACACGTTCAACATATTCGTCTTCAAGGGCGACGGCGCCGCCGGCATGGACGCGACGTTTGACACGTTGATGACCGGCAGCGGCGACGAGCCCTCGACCATGTACGGCCTCGCCGCGAAGTCGGTCCGCTGGTCCGCCGACAAGCTGACCTACCGGTTCACGCTGCGCCCCGAGGCGCGGTTTCGCGATGGCTCGCGCCTGACGGCGAGGGATGTCGCGTGGTCGATGACGGCGCTGAAAACCAAGGGGCATCCCCTCTACCGCCAAATCCTCGACGAGCTGGACGGCGCGGAGGCGGAGGGCGACGACGTGTGCGTCGTGCGCTTCTCGCCCAAGCGCAGCCGCGACATGCACCTGATCGCCGCGGGTTTGCCGATCTTTTCCTCGGCCTGGTACGCGGACCATGAATTCGACGCCGTGTCGCTGGAGCCGCCGATGTCGTCGGGCCCCTACAAGGTCGCGAATTTCGAACAGGGGCGCTTCGTCGAATTCGAGCGGGTGAAGGACTATTGGGCGAAGGATTTGCCGGTCAACGTCGGACAAAACAACTTCGACCGCCTGCGCTACGAATACTACCGGGAGCGGCAGGTGGCCTTCGAGGACTTCAAGGCCGGCAAGCTGACCTACAACGAGGAATACACCGCGCGCTACTGGGCGCTGAACTACGATTTTCCGGCGGTGAAGGAAGGCCGCGTCAAGCGCGACGAAGTGCCGGACGGCAAGGCGCGCACGACGGAGGGGTGGCACTTCAACCTGCGGCGCCCGCAATTCAAGGACCCGCGCGTTCGCGAAGCCATCGGCTATTGCTTCGATTTCGAATGGACGCAGAAGAACATCATGTACGGCGCCTATGTCCGCCTGCGGTCGTATTTTCAGGACACGGCCATGGAGGCGAAAGGCAAGCCGGTGGGCGACGAACTCGCGCTGCTCGAACCATACCGCGCGCGGTTGCCGGACTTTGTGTTCGGCGACGCCGTGCTGCCGCCGGCGTCGGACGGCTCGGGCTCGGACCGCGCCAACCTGCGCAAGGCCGACGATTTGTTTCGCGCCGCCGGCTGCAAAAGGGACGGCGGCAAGCTGCTGTTGCCGGATGGAACGCCGTTCGCGATAGAGTTTCTGGATTCGTCGCCGGCGATGCAGCCGCACACCGAGCCGTTCATGGCCAATCTCAGGAAGCTCGGCGTCGACGCCCACGCGCGCATCGTCGACACAGTGCAATACAAGCGGCGGATCGACGCGTTCGACTTCGACATGACCGTTTCCAACCTTTCGGGATCGCTGACGCCGGGCGTCGAGTTGCGCAGCATCTACGGGTCGAAGGCGGCCGCGACGCCGGGCTCGCGCAACCTTTCGGGCGTCGCCGACCCCGTGGTGGACGCCTTGCTCGAGCGCGTCGCCAACGCGGGTTCGCGCGAGGAGCTGGACACGGTTTGCCGCGCGTTCGACCGCGTGATGCGCGCGGGCCGGTACTGGGTGCCCATCCTCACGGTGACGACGTCGCGCATCGCCTATTGGAACATCTATTCGCGGCCCGAGCGAACGCCGAAATATTCGACCGGCGCGCCCGGGACGTGGTGGTTCGACGCCGAAAAGGCGAAAAACATAAATTGGCGGGGCTGAGCGGCATGGCGGGGAACATCTGAATGGCCGCCTATATCGCGCGCCGCCTGCTGCTGATGATTCCGACCGTCTTCGGAATCCTGCTGATCTCCTTCGTCATCGTGCAGTTCGCGCCGGGCGGCCCGGTGGAGCGCGTGCTGGCGCAATTGCAGGGCCTCGACCAGGGCTCCGGCTCGCGCGTCGGCGGCGGCGCCGGCGACATGGGCGGCGCGCTCGCCAGCCAGGCCGCGCAGTCGCAATACCGCGGCTCTCAGGGCCTCGATCCCAAGTTCATCGAGGAGCTCAACAAACAATTCGGTTTCGACAAGCCGCCGGCCGAACGCTTCTGGAAAATGTTGAAGGACTACGCGACGTTCGACTTCGGGACGAGCTACTTCAGCGGCGTGCCGGTGCTGACGCTGATCAAGCGCAAGCTGCCGGTGTCGATTTCGCTGGGCCTGTGGATGACGCTGATCTCCTACGCCATCTCGATTCCGCTGGGCATCGCCAAGGCGCGCCGCGACGGCTCGCGCTTCGACGCGTGGACATCGGGCGTCGTCATCGTCGGCTACGCCATCCCGAGCTTCCTGTTCGCCGTGCTGCTGGTGGTGCTGTTCGCGGGCGGCTCGTTCTGGCAGATATTCCCCTCGCGCGGATTGTGGAGCGACAACTGGGCGGAGCTTTCGCCGCTCGGCAAGATCCTGGACTATCTCTGGCACATCGCGCTGCCGGTGGCGGCGCTGGTGCTGGGCTCTTTCGCCACGTCGACGTTTCTCACCAAAAACTCGTTTCTGGAGGAAATCCGCAAGCAATACGTGCAGACCGCGCGCATGAAGGGCCTGACCGAGAACGGCGTGCTCTACGGCCACGTCTTCCGCAACGCGATGATGATCGTCATCGCGGGGTTTCCCGGCGCCTTCGTCGCGGCGTTCTTCACCGGCTCGCTGCTGATCGAGAACATCTTCTCGCTCGACGGGCTGGGCCTGCTCACCTACGAATCCGTGATGAACCGCGACTATCCCGTGGTCTTCGCCAACATCTACATCCTCGCGCTGCTCGGCCTCGTGGTGAACCTGTTGTCGGACCTCACCTACACCTGGGTCGATCCGCGCATCGACTTTGAAACGCGGGAGGTCTGAGGTGAGCGACGCCTCCGCCGGCCTTGACTCCGCCGCCCGCGCGCCGCTGGCGCCGGAAGTTCCGCGCAAGGGCTTGCTGAAACTGTCGCCGATCAACCAGCGCCGCCTCGACAACTTCAGGCGCAACCGGCGGGGCTGCTGGTCGTTCTGGATTTTCCTCGCGCTGTTCCTCCTGTCGCTGTTCGCGGAGTTCATCGCCAACGACCGGCCGATCGTGGTTTCTTACAAAGGCGAGATCCTGTTTCCGGTGCTGGCGAATTATCCAGAGGAGAAATTCGGCGGCTTCCTCGCGGAGACCGACTACCGCGACCCCGTGATTTCCGACGAGATCGCGCGCGAGGGATGGGCGGTCTGGCCGCCGATCCGCTATTCCTACAACACGCACAATCTCGACGTGCCGACTCCAGCGCCCTCGCCGCCGACCTGGTCGCTGAGCGAGGCTCAATGCAAGGACGCGCTGCGGCGGCGTTTTCCGGACAAGCCCAACGCCACCTGCCGCGACCTCGAATGGAACTGGCTCGGCACCGACGACCAAACCCGCGACGTTGTCGCGCGGCTGATCTACGGGTTCCGCATATCGATCCTGTTCGGCCTGACGCTCGCCGCGGTTTCCTCCGCCGTCGGCATTTTCGCGGGCGCGCTGCAAGGCTATTTCGGCGGCTGGCTCGACCTGATTTTCCAGCGTTTCATCGAAATCTGGTCGTCGCTGCCGCACCTCTACATCCTCATCATCGTGTCCTCGATCGTCACGCCGAGCTTCTTCGTGCTGCTGGGCATTCTGCTGTTGTTCTCGTGGGTGAACCTCGTGCATCTCGTGCGCGCGGAATTTTTGCGCGCGCGGAACTTCGAATATGTCAACGCCGCGCGCGCGCTGGGCCTGTCGAACGGCGCCATCATGTGGAAGCACGTGCTGCCCAACGCCATGGTTGCGACGCTGACGTTCCTGCCCTTCGTCGTCAACGCCTCGGTGACGACGCTCACGTCGCTCGACTTCCTCGGCCTCGGCCTGCCGCCGGAATCGCCGTCGCTGGGCGAATTGTTGTTGCAGGGCAAGGCCAACCTGCAGGCGCCGTGGCTCGGCCTAACCGGCTTCGCCGTCATCGCGCTGATGTTGTCGCTGCTGATCTTCATCGGCGAGGCCGCGCGCGACGCCTTCGATCCGAGAAAGACATTTTCGTGAGAATGTGGTACGCTTCGAATCCGGAGTTCCCGCCATGAACAAGATCGTTCGACACAATTTTCCAGTATCGCGCCTTCCCGAGGAGCTGCGCGACGGCATCGTGGCGAACGTCGTCAACGTCACCGTGGAGGAGGTCTCGCCCTCCAGGCGCGACCCGGTGGCGCTTGAGGAAATTTTTGAAATGGCGAGAAAGCTCCGGACCCGGACGGGCGTTGAAATAGACGCGGAGATCCGCGCTCAGCGCGATGCGTGGGATGACTGAGCGCGCTCCTTTCGTCTATCTCGACACGAATGTGTTTATTCGCGCGTTTGAAAGCGCGGAGCCGGAAGCGAGCGCCCTCGTCGATATGTTTTTATGGCTTCGCGATCGGCCTGGAATCGCGATAACCAGCGAGCTTACGTGGGCGGAGCTGCTCGCGCCGTCAAAATTGGCGAGCTCGATTCCATGGAGTGAGAAAGAGCCCATGTATCGTGGCCTTCTCGTGGAAAGCCGCCTTATCCCGCTTATTCCTGTCACATTTGATATTCTTGACCAGACAACGCGTTTGCGGGTTCAACATCCCCAAAAACTGCCGGACGCGATCCATATCGTCACGGCTTATTCAAGCGGCTGCGTTTACTTCATGTCCAATGATCGCGATAGCGAACGCCTGCCGTTCAACCTCCGCCGGTTGACGCCCGACGCGGCCGGCGTTTCAACGCTGATGAAAGCCCCGCATGGCTGAATCCCCCCTCCTTTCCGTCCGCGATCTCTCGATCGCCTTTCGTCAGGGCGGGCGGGAGGCGCTGGCGGTCAACCGCGTCTCGTTTAACCTCGCCGCCGGCCGCACGCTCGCGCTCGTCGGCGAGTCCGGCTCGGGCAAGTCGATCACCGCGCTGTCGATCGCGCGCCTGCTTGGCGCCACATCGGCGACCTATCCCTCGGGCGAAATCCTGTTCAAGGGCCGCGACCTTCTCCGCGCCCGCGAGGACGACATGCGCAAGGTGCGCGGCCGCGACATCACGATGGTGTTCCAGGAGCCGATGAGCTCGCTCAATCCGCTGCATTCCATCGAGAAGCAGATCGCCGAAATCCTCGAACTGCACGGCATGCGCGGCGCGTCGAAGCGGCGGGCCCGCGTCGTGGAGCTATTGACGGAAGTGGGCATTCCCGATCCCGCGGCGCGCCTTTCCGCCTATCCCCACCAGTTGTCGGGCGGGCAGCGCCAGCGCGTGATGATCGCCATGGCGCTCGCCAACCGTCCCGATCTTTTCATCGCCGACGAGCCGACGACCGCGCTCGACGTGACCGTCCAGGCGCAGATCCTGAAGCTGCTGAAGGATTTGCAAAGCCGCGTGGGCATGGCGATGCTGTTCATCACGCACGACCTCGGCATCGTGCGCAAAATCGCCGACGATGTCTGCGTGATGCGGCGCGGCGAGATCGTCGAGGCCGGCCCCTGCGCCGACATTTTCGCCAACCCGCGCCACGCCTACACCAAGGCCCTGCTCGCGGCGGAGCCGAAGGGCGAGCCGGCGCCCGCCAATCCCGACGCGAGGACGATCGTGTCGGGCGAGAACATCCGCGTGTGGTTTCCGATCAAGGCCGGCTTCATGCGCAAGGTCGTGGGCCATGTGAAGGCCGTCGACGACGTGTCGATCAATGTGCGCGAGGGCCAGACGATCGGCGTCGTCGGCGAATCCGGCTCGGGCAAGACGACGCTGGGCCTCGCGCTGCTGCGGCTCATCCGCTCGCAGGGCCCCATCGCGTATCTCGGCCAGCGCATCGACGCGTACAACTTCAAGTCCATGCGGCCGCTGCGGCGCGACATGCAGGTCGTTTTTCAAGACCCGTTCGGCTCGCTGTCGCCGCGGCTTTCGGTCGCCGAGATCGTCGAGGAGGGCCTGCTCGTGCAGAACAAGGCGCTCGGCTTCGCGGAGCGGCGCGCGGTGGTGGCGCGGGCGCTCGCCGAAACGGGCCTCGATCCCGCCGCGATGGACCGGTACCCCCATGAATTCTCCGGCGGCCAGCGCCAGCGCATCGCCATCGCGCGCGCCATGGCGCTTGAGCCGAAGTTCGTCGTGCTCGACGAGCCGACATCGGCGCTCGACATGTCGGTGCAGGCGCAGATCGTCGATCTGCTGCGCGACCTCCAGCGCCGCCACGGGCTCGCCTATATGTTCATCAGCCACGACCTCAAGGTGGTGCGCGCGCTGGCGAGCGATCTCATCGTCATGCGCCACGGCAAGGTGGTTGAATCGGGCCCCGCCGCGCGCGTGTTCGCGGCGCCTGAAAGCGATTACACGCGGGCGCTTTTCGCGGCGGCCTTCGCCAACGAGGCCGTCGCCAGCGAGGCCATGGGCGCCGCCGCGGGCGCGGCTTAGGAGAGCGCATTGACCCGCGCGTTGCTCATCGTGCTCGACTCCTTCGGCTGCGGCGGCGCCGCGGACGCCGCGGACTTCGGCGACGAAGGCGCGGACACGCTCGGCCATGTCGCGGCGACCTGCGCGCGCGGCGGGGCTGACCGCGCGGGCCTGCGTGCCGGGCCGCTGCGCGTTCCCTTCATGGCGTCGCTCGGCCTCGCGCAAGCGGCGCGCGCGTCGAGCGGCCGCGATCTCGCCGGAGTCGCGGCGGCCGCCGCGCCGCGCGGCGCCCACGGC
>CAIKAR010000083.1 GCA_903825465.1 uncultured Hyphomicrobiales bacterium
CGCCCCACTGGGACGGCGCGCGGCTTTTTTTGGATGACACGAATGATTCGCCCAGCAATCCTCGCCGCGTTCGCCCTTTTCGCCGCGGGGTCCGCCTTCGCCCAGACGGCCGAGGAAAAGCGCGCCATCGACTATGGCCGCGAGATTTTCAAGAACAAGGCGCAGTGCCAGTTCTGCCACAAGTGGGACGGCTCCGGCGACCAGGGCTATGGCGGCAACGCGCTGTCGCTGCGCTCGACGCAACTGACGCGCGAGCAGATGGCGATGGTGGTGAAATGCGGCCGGCCCGGCACCGGCATGCCCTACCACGACCAATACGCCTACACCGACAAGCGCTGCTACGGCATGGACCGTGAAATGGCGGGCGAGAACATGCCCATCGCCGGCATCAATCAAACCCTCAACCCGAGCGAGATTCAGTCCGTCGTCAACTACGTCTTCGCCGAATACGTGGGACGCGGGCCGTCCACCTACGACGAATGCGTCGCGTTTTGGGGCGCGGACACGAAACAGTGCGAACCCATGAAGAAATGAGATTTCTCGCGCGCTTCGGTCTGGTCGCAGCGGTGTCGTTCGGCGGCGCGGCGCTGGCCGCCGACAAGGGCGACCCCGGCGAAATCCGCGGCCTCAAGCTGGGCCAGCGCGCCGCGCAGATGAGCGTCGATGGCTTCGGCGACTTCGCCTGCGGGTCCAATGGCGGCACCCCGCGCCAGGCGCTCGACGATTGGAGCGACTTCGCCAAGTGCAAGCCGGAGGACAGCGGCCTGCGCGAAGTCGCCGTGCGCTTCGACGACGCGGAAGCCTATGTCGGCAAGGCGATCGACGACGATTCCTACGCGCGCTCGCAGGGCACGCGCGTCGCCGGCCACCCGGTCGTTCTCTCGGTGTTGTTCGACGCCGCCGGCGTTGTTCGCGGCATCCGCATGGTCACGGACCCGCGCGAGGATCCCTCGGCGCGGCGCATGGCCTATCTGTTCCGCCTCGCGGCGATGGACCGCTACGGTCCCGCGGGCTGGACCTGCGAGGATTTCCCCGCCGCGCCCGGCGAAACGCCCGTCGGCGGCGTCTTCATCAAGACGAAATGCGTCAAGCGCGACGATGTCCGGGCGCTGAGCGTCGAAGCCCACTTCCTGCGCAAGGCCGGCCAGAGCGACATCGACCCTGTGACACGCGAATACCGGGCCGGCCAATACGAAAGCTGGACGCGGCTGGAAATTCTCGATCCGGCGCTCGCGACGAAATAGCCGCGCGGCGGCGCCTCGCGGCTTGCGATTCGTCACTCCGATGTCGCGAAATCCCCACAAATTCTTCGCGCCGTTGCGTCACTGCCATCGCGTTCTCCACCAACAGAGGATTCGGCCATGGCCTTCGAAGCGGGCGAAGTTGTTCAACTGAAATCGGGCGGACCGGCGATGACCGTCGCCGCCGTCGACTCGGCGGGCGTGCATTGCGTCTGGTACGGGGAAAGCGACGACCAAATCCACGCCGCCGTTATCGCCGCCGTGGCGCTGGACGAGGTTCACCTCGCCAACGAGGATGAAGATGAAGACGACGAGGACGAGCACGAAGCCCACAAGTAGACCCGCGCCTGGCGGTTTGACATTCGAGAGGCCGGCTGGCGGGAGTCAGCCGGCCGGCGTTTCCGGGCGCTTTTCGCCAAACGTCCAGGTTTTGTGCGCGAGGTAGTTCCAGAAGAACACGATCGCCGTCGAGATCATGCGCGCCACCATGGGCGGGAGGCCCAGCCGGTCGGCGAAAAGCCAGACGAAAAGGCCGGTCAGCGAAAACCCGACGACCATGACGACGGCGAACCGCCAGCCCGCCTCGAGATGCGTGCGCTCGCTGTCGAAGGTGTGCGCGCGGTTCAGGGTGTAGGAAATCGTTCCGCCGCAGCAGTAGGACACCAGCGCGGCGTAAACATTCGGAACGGCCAAAAACTCGGTTTGGACGAAAAACGTGCCCCAGTCGGTGATGGTCGCCGCCACGCCGACGCCGAAGAAGGTGATGAACTGTCGAAGCCATGGCATGCCGGGGGTCTAAACGCCGCTCCGGCCCTTGTCGAATGATATTCGCGCGGCTGGGCACAACTCCCGTCGCGGGGCTTCCCCCCGCCGCTGTTTTCGTCTAAACCGCCGCGACTTCGGGCCGGGGCGCTTCCCGCTCGATCGCCTCCGGACCTTTTGGCCCGAGAGGCTTTTCGCACAGGACGCGCGGCGGCCTTCAGGCCGAAAGCGCGGCCTTTTTTTGTGCGCGCGACAGGACGCCCATGCCGAAACGGACCGACATATCCACCATCATGATCATCGGCGCCGGTCCGATCATTATCGGACAGGCGTGCGAATTCGACTATTCGGGCACGCAGGCCTGCAAGGCCCTCCGCGAAGAGGGTTACAGGATCGTGCTGGTCAATTCGAACCCGGCGACGATCATGACCGATCCGGACATGGCCGACCGCACCTATGTCGAGCCGATCACGCCCGAAATCGTCGCCAAGATCATCGAGAAGGAACGCGGCGACCGCGCCAACGGCTTCGCCCTGCTGCCGACAATGGGCGGCCAGACCGCGCTCAACTGCGCGCTGTCGCTTGAGCAGGCGGGCGTGCTGGAAAAATTCGACGTTGAAATGATCGGCGCCGACGCCAAGGCCATCGACAAGGCCGAGGATCGCGAGTTGTTCCGCCAGGCGATGAAGAAAATCGGACTGGCGACGCCGCGCTCGCGCCTCGCCAACGCGTCCGACGTCAAGAAGATCGACAAGGACGAGCTCGCCCGCGGCCTGGAGCAGGTGGCGGCGGGCCACAATGATCCCGCCGAGCGCGACCGGGCGCTGGAATCCTTCCGCCGCGATTGGGCGTCGAACGAGTCCGACCGCAAGCGGCGGTATATTTCCAAGGGCCTTCAGGAAGGGCTCGAGGCGATCGACGACATTGGACTGCCGGCGATCATCCGCCCGTCGTTCACGCTCGGCGGCACCGGCGGCGGCATCGCCTACGACCGCGAGGAATTCATCGACATCCTGCAATCGGGCCTCGACGCCTCGCCGACGACCGAGGTGTTGATCGAGGAAAGCGTGCTCGGATGGAAGGAGTTCGAGATGGAGGTCGTCCGCGACAAGGCGGACAACTGCATCATCGTCTGCTCCATCGAGAACATCGACCCGATGGGCGTGCACACCGGCGACAGCATCACCGTCGCCCCGGCCCTGACCCTGACCGACAAG
>CAIKAR010000084.1 GCA_903825465.1 uncultured Hyphomicrobiales bacterium
ACATGGGTGCCGCCGCACAGTTCGACGGAGAAGGCGTGGTTCGCGCCGTCGGCCGGCGCGCCCATCGACACCACGCGCACTTCGTCGCCGTATTTCTCGCCGAACAGCGCGCGCGCGCCGGAATCGCGGGCGTCGTCGATCCCCATCAACAGCGTCGTCACTGGCGTGTTGCGCAGCGTCACCGCGTTGGCGATGTCCTCGACACGCGCCAATTCGTCGTCCGAGATCGGTTTGGTGTGCGCGAAGTAGAAGCGCAGCCGGTCTGGCGACACCAGCGATCCCTTTTGCGCGACATGGTCGCCCAGCACCTGGCGCAGCGCCTCGTGGAGGATGTGGGTCGCCGAATGGTTGGCGCGGATCGCCGCGCGGCGCGCGTGGTCGACAACGAGTTCGAGCGCGAGGCCCGGCGTCAAGGCGCCGCTTTCCACGCGGACTTCGTGGACGAAGAGGTCGCCGACCTTCTTCTGCGTGTTGAGAACCGAGGCTTGGACGCCAGGACCGACAAGCTTGCCGGTGTCGCCGACCTGGCCGCCGGATTCGCCGTAAAACGGCGTCTGGTTCAACACGACAAGGCCGGTTTCGCCGGCCTCGATCCGCGCGACCTCCGCGCCGTCGCGCACCAGCGCCGCGATCACGCCCTCGGCCTTTTCGGTGTCGTAGCCCAAAAACTCCGTCGCGCCGGACTTGTCGCGGACGCCGAACCAGACCGCTTCGGTCGCCGCCTCGCCGGAGCCCGACCAAGCCTTGCGCGCGTCGGCGCGCTGGCGTTCCATCGCGGCGTTGAACGCCTCGACATCGACGCCGACGCCGCGCGCGCGCAGCGCCTCCTGCGTGAGGTCGAGCGGGAAGCCATAGGTGTCGTAAAGCCTGAACGCGGTTTCGCCCGCCAGCTTTTGGCCGCTGGACAGCCCGGCGCTGTCCTCCTCGAGGATCGACAGGCCGCGGGCGAGCGTCACGCGGAAGCGGGTTTCCTCAAGGCGCAGGGTCTCCTCGATCAACCGCTCGGCGCGCGCGAGTTCGGGATAGGCTTGGCCCATTTCGCGAATCAAGGCGGGCGCGAGGCGGTGCATCAGCGGCTCTTTCGCGCCGAGCAATTGCGCGTGGCGCATGGCGCGGCGCATGATGCGCCGCAGCACGTAGCCGCGACCCTCGTTCGATGGCAGCACGCCTTCCGCGACGAGAAAGGCCGACGAGCGAAGATGGTCGGCGATGACGCGGTGGCTCGCGGCCATGGGGCCGTTCGCGGCGACGCCGGTCGCCTCGGCCGAGGCGCGAATCAGCGCCTGGAACAGGTCGGTGTCGAAAACCGACGTGACGCCCTGCATGAGCGCGGCCATGCGCTCCAGGCCGAGGCCCGTGTCGATGGACGGACGCGGCAGGGGCGTTCGTTCGCCGCCCGCCACCTGCTCGTATTGCATGAACACGAGGTTCCAGAATTCGAGGAACCGGTCGCCGTCCTCGTCGGGGCCGCCGGGAGGCCCGCCCGCGACGCCCTCGCCCTGGTCGTAGAAGATTTCGGAGCAGGGGCCGCAGGGGCCGGTGTCGCCCATGCTCCAGAAATTGTCGTTGGTGGGAATGCGGATGATGCGGCTGTCGTCGAAGCCGGCGATCTTCTTCCACAGCGCGTGGGCTTCGTCGTCGGTATGATAGACGGTGACGAGCAGGCGGTCGCGCGAAAAGCCGTATTCCTTCGTGACGAGGTTCCACGCCAGCTCGATGGCGCGCTCCTTGAAATAGTCGCCGAACGAGAAATTGCCGAGCATCTCGAAAAACGTGAGGTGCCGGGCGGTGTAGCCGACATTGTCGAGGTCGTTGTGCTTGCCGCCGGCGCGAACGACTTTTTGCGCCGTGGTGGCGCGGGAATAGGGACGTTTTTCAACGCCCGTGAAGACGTTCTTGAACTGCACCATGCCCGCGTTGGCGAACATCAGCGTGGGGTCGTTGCGGGGCACCAGCGGCGAAGACGCGACGACCTCGTGGCCGTTGGCGGCGAAATAATCGAGAAAAGTCCGCCGGATGTCGTTGACGCCGTTCATTTTGTTTCGAAATTCCCTGGCCGCGCGGGGCGGACGACTCGCGAAAAAGCCCGGATCTCGCGATCCGGGCTCGTTCTAACGGCGGGACGGGGGGCTGTCGAGGGAGGCGCCGATACGCGAAACAAGCGCTTCGTCGACAAAGCCCCCGCGTCCCGCCGCGCCGGCGGCGCGCGACTGGCCTGAACAGAGGGGGCGTCCAATCAAAACCGGAGCGAAACGAAGGGGGCGGCTTCGTTTCCGCGCGCGCCGGAACCGCTTATTCGTCGTCGCCGTCGTCGGGGCCGGTGGCGTCCAGAATGCGTTCGGCGAGCAGGCCGGCGTTCTCGCGAATCGCCAGTTCGATTTTGGCCGACATGTCGGGGTTTTGCTTCAGGAAGGTCTTGGCGTTCTCGCGGCCCTGGCCGAGGCGCTGGCTGTCGTAGGAGAACCAGGCGCCGGACTTCTCCACCACGCCAGCCTTGACGCCGAGATCGACGAGCTCGCCCACCTTCGAAATGCCTTCGCCGTACATGATGTCGAATTCGACCTGCTTGAACGGCGGGGCCACCTTGTTCTTGACAACCTTGACGCGGGTCTGGTTGCCGACAACCTCGTCGCGGTCCTTGATCGCGCCGATGCGGCGGATGTCGAGCCGGACGGAAGCGTAGAATTTCAGCGCGTTGCCGCCGGTCGTCGTCTCCGGCGATCCGTACATGACGCCGATCTTCATGCGGATTTGGTTGATGAAAATCACCATCGTGTTCGAGCGCGAGATCGAGGCGGTCAGCTTGCGCAGGGCCTGGCTCATCAGGCGGGCCTGCAAGCCGGGCTGGACATCGCCCATTTCGCCCTCGATTTCCGCCTTCGGCGTCAGGGCGGCGACGGAATCGATGACCAGCACGTCGATGGCGCCGGAACGCACCAATGTGTCGGTGATTTCAAGCGCCTGCTCGCCGGTGTCGGGTTGTGAAATCAGAAGGTCGTCGAGCTGCACGCCGAGCTTGCGCGCGTAGATCGGATCAAGCGCGTGTTCCGCGTCGACAAAAGCGCAGACGCCGCCCTTTTTTTGCGCCTCGGCGATGACATGCAGGGTGAGCGTCGTCTTGCCGGAGGATTCCGGGCCGTAGATTTCGACCACCCGTCCGCGGGGAAGACCGCCGACGCCCAGCGCGATGTCCAGACCGAGCGAGCCGGTGGGCACCGTTTCGATCTCGACGGCCTGCTGGTTCTTGCCCAGCCGCATGATCGAGCCCTTGCCGAACGCGCGTTCAATTTGCGACAGGGCGGCGTCGAGCGCCTTCGTCTTGTCCACCGAGCTTCCTTCCACGAGGCGAAGATTCGTCTGACTCATGAGTTCGGTTCCTTCTGACAGGCGCGGGGATCGCGCGCAACGGCTTGGCGGTTCGTTTGGCCGGGGCTTCAATAAAATCAATGTACTTGGTTTGTTCCAATACGCAAGTTCTTTTTTTGTTCACGGTGAATAACCCCCGCGCGGCCGCGCTCGAGAGGGGTTCCGAGGTGTTGTGGATCTCGCGCGATGTGGCGTTTTGAAGGGGCGAGCGCGACCGCTGGGATGCCGGCGCCGCGCCGCTCGCCGGATGATCGAAGGCTGCCGCGCTATCGGGCCGAGCGCAGTCCGAAGGGAGATTGCACTTGCTTCGGCGAGGCCGGTTCCTCGACAGGATCGAACACGGATTTGCGATGCCCGCCGATGCTGCCCACGGGTGTGTTGTCGGTCGCGGGGCTGGAAGCGAACAGGGTCCCGGCCTGCGATGTCACGCTCGCGACGGTGACGGAGTTCATTTCGGCGGCCGCGATTCCAAGCGCGATCGCCATCGTCGCCAGAAGGCCCCCTTCGATGGTGAAGACGGATCTCCGGGCCGCGGTTTGGATCGGCCGTGTTTTGCGCAACATATTGGTTGGCCGCCGCTTTTCCAGGCGCGCCATTGGCGTGGAGGACTTCGAGTGCCTGCGCAGAATATCCACGACCAACCTCCAGCGCCGACAGCGCGCTGGCAATTTGCGCCGGCCAAGGTCAACAGAGCGTTGACGGGAAGCCCCGCATTTTAGCTATGGTTGAGAGATCGTTAGCGACAACCGGCCGACGCCGTCGGGGCGCGGTGGATTTAAACAATCAGCCCAGATGCTGTTTGACCGTCTCGCTGAGCTGTTTCAGCGTGAAGGGCTTGGGCAAAAAGCCGAAATCCTCGCCTTTGGGGAGATTGCGGGCGAAGGCTTCCTCGGCGTAGCCGGAAACGAAAATGATTTTGCAGGTGATGCCGCGCTTGCGAAGCTCGCCGAGCATGGTCGGGCCATCCATTTCCGGCATGACGACATCCGACACGATGAGGTCGATCTTGCCGCCCTGTTCGGCGACGACATCGAGGGCTTCGGCGCCCGACGCCGCCTCGAAAACGGTGTAGCCGCGCGACGCCAGGGCGCGGGCGCCGAACGCGCGCACCGCCTCCTCGTCCTCGACAAGCAGCACCGCGCCGCGGCCGGTGAGGTCGGCGACGGGCGCCTTGGCTTCGGGCGCCTTTTCCACCTCGGCGGCTTTTTCCTCGGGAATGTGGCGGGGCAGGAAAATCCGGAACGTCGTGCCCTTGCCGACGGTCGAGTCGCAAAATATCCATCCACCGGTCTGTTTGACGATGCCATAGACCATCGAAAGACCAAGGCCGGTGCCCTTTCCCACTTCCTTCGTGGTGAAAAACGGCTCGAAAATCTTTTCCTTCACGTCGTCGGGAATGCCGTGTCCGGCGTCCTCGATCTCGATGGCCACATAATCGGCGGCGACGAGGCTGCTCTCGTTGTAGGAAGCGCAGGCGGACGCGGGCACATTAAGTGTGCGCAGCGAGATGCGGCCGCCATCCGGCATCGCGTCGCGGGCGTTGACGACGAGATTCACCACAACCTGCTCGAACTGGTTGACGTCGGCTTTGACAAGCCAGAGGTCGCGGCCGTGCTTCACGTCGAGTTCGATCTTCTCGCCGACCAGCCGGCGCAGCAAAAGCCTGAGTTCCGACATCACGTCGCCAAGCTCGATCACCTGCGGGCGCAATGTCTGGCGGCGCGAGAACGCCAGCAACTGACGCACAAGCCCAGCCGCGCGCGCGGCGTTCTGCTTGATTTGCATGATGTCCTGAAAGGACGGGTCCGTCGGCCTGTGGCTTGTCAACAGCAGGTCGGAAAAGCCGATGATGGCGGTCAGCACGTTGTTGAAATCGTGCGCCACGCCGCCGGCGAGCTGGCCGATGGCCTGCATTTTCTGCGATTGCGCGAAACTTTGCTGCAACGTGCGCTGTTCGGTTGTGTCGAGGGCGAACAGCGTTCCAGCCGCGCCGTCGCCCGCGTCTTCCGCCGGCGCGACGAAAAAGCGGGCCGACTTCAATCCGTCGTCGCCAAGATCGACATCGAGCGGCGCGATGTCGGAATCGCCCCGCGCGGCGGCGGCGACCGCCGCGTCGATCCGGGCGGCGTCCCGCTCGGCGACCGCCGCGCGGATCGAGCCGACGCCGCCGGGGCCCGTGGATTTGAGCGATTGCGGGCAAAGCGTCGCGAAAGCCGCGTTGGCGCGCAAAACGCGGCCGTCGGCGGCGATAGTCGCGATCGCCATGGGCATTTGGTTGAAAAAACGCGCGAACCGCACCTCCGCCGCGCGCAAATCCTCCGCCGGCTCCTCGCCGGGCGCGCGGTTGAGGACAAGCGTGCGCGACGGGCCCGGCGCGCCGTCCTGCCCGAACGCGACGCGGTGGATGAGCCGCGCCGGCAGGCTCTGGCCGCCACGGCGGCGCAAATCGATGTCGAACTGGCCGGTTTTCACATCGCCGGGCCGGCCGGTCATGGCGACAATGAGAGCCGAAGCGTCTCCGGCGACGATGTTGGACAGCTTGAGGCCGCCGCTGCCAACCTGGGCGAGGTCGTGATCGAGCCAGCCGGCGAGCGTCGCGTTCATGTAGCCGACGTCTCCGGAGGGGCTGGCCGAAAAGAAGCCGGCTGGAGCGTGGTCGAGAAAATCAATGGCGTGCTGGAGTTCCTGAAACACGTTCTCGTGGCGCTCGCGCTCGCGGGTCACGTCGGCGACCGACCAGAGCAGCGCTTTTTTTTGACCCAGACGCTCCAGCGGACGCACGCGGATGCGGTACCAGCCGACGCCCCCGTCGCCGGTCAGCGGCGGCTCCATGCGCAAATCCTCGACGCCGCTTTTGTTTTCGCGCGCCGCCTGCGCGAGCCGGTAAATCGCCTCCGACACCTCGGGCGCGCCGGAAAACAGGCGTTCAACGGTCCGCACCCCGGTCGCGTCGTGCGCGCCCGACAGCGCCATATAGCCTTCGTTGGCGTAGATGACGCGCGTGTCGCCTTCGGTGACAAGCAGCCCCTCGTGCGACGTGTCGGCGATCAGCTTGGTGATGTCGTTGCGCGTCGCCTGTCCCGAGAATTGCAGAAACCCCAGCGCGTAGGTGAAAAGGGCGATCACGCCAACGAAAGCGAGCAGCGCCCAGAGAGCGGTGTTGAGACGGCTCGATTGATCCGGGGGGAGCATCGAAGACGCGATCGCCGCCGCGCAGATCGGGACCGCGAACAAGAGGGCCAACAACGGGCTTCCCGTGCGTTCTGTCCGGTCGACGGCGCCTGTGGTCGTCGTCTGTGTCATGGCGAATCCCGTTCGAATCCCGCGAAGGATGGGACTTTTGGGCCTGTAGCGCAATGGCGCGCTTGCGGCAAATTAACCACAAATTAACCTTGTTGCGCGCCCGCGAGGCTGTTGTGATAGGGTTATTTCCTGTGAGCCGCGCGATCGGCTCGGGGCGGAAGGGCACATGACGTTTCTCGAAAAATTGGGTCCATGGTTCTGGTGGGCGCTGGTGATCGTCGGGCTTCTGATCGCCCTGTCGCTGCTGGTCTACGTGATACGGTTGTTTTTCAACGGCAAGTTGCGGCCAGCCGAGGCCGGGCGCGGGCGTTTGCCGCGTCTTGGCTTCGTCGACGCCTTCAACCTGGATAGCCAGCGCCAGCTCGTGCTTGTTCGCCGCGACAATGTCGAACACCTTCTGTTGATTGGCGGACCGACCGACATCGTTGTGGAAGCGGCGATTGTTCGCGCCGCCGCCGGAAGCGACGCGCGGCCGGGGCGCCAGGCGTCGGCCAACGAGGACATTCTGGCGCCGATGGCGCAGGTCGCGACGCCGGCGGAAACGCCGGTCGCGGCCGAGCTGTCCATGGGATCCCCGCCGCCCCTCCGCCGGCCGTTGCCGGACGCTTCGGAGGCGAGGCCGCCGCGACCGCCGATCCCGCCGCGGGTCATCCCGCCGGCGCCCGCGCCGATGTCGCCTCGCGCTTTTGGAACGACACAGCCCGTCGAACCGCCGCGCCCCGCGCCGGAGCCCGTTGTCGCGGCGACGCCTGTCGATGTCCCCGAACCTGTTGTTTCGATGGAGCCGCCGGTCGAACCAGTTCCGGTGTCCGCCGCGCCGCCGGAACCCGCCGCGAAGCCGAAATTCGATTTTTCAAAGCTCGCGGCGCGTCAACCGCGCGATGCGCCCGCGCCCATGTTTCCACGGCGTCCGCCTCAAGTCGACGCGCCGCCGCGCCCCATGGCGGGGCCTTCGACGCCGGCTTTTCCCACCGACGCCGAAGCCGCGCCCGAAGCGGCGAAAAACGACGCGTCGATTGTTCCGCCCGACGATGGATTGATGGAACTCGAGGCCGAAATGGCGAAATTGCTTGGCAGGCCGAGCGAGGGCGGCGGGTCGTGAATATGATCGACGCGGCGAAACCTGGCGGTTCGCGCCAACGGCGCCGCGCGCGAGCTTTGCCTTAGGTCGTATTCCGGCGCTCGGCCCACTTCCATTGACGCGCGGATTTGGCGGCGTCAGTCGTCGCGATACACGCGCTCGCGCCGCTCGTGGCGTTCCTGCGCTTCGAGCGACAGGGTGGCGATGGGGCGGGCGTCGAGACGGCGCAAGGAAATCGGCTCGCCCGTTTCCTCGCAATAGCCGTAGGTGCGGTCGTCGATGCGCGACATCGCCGCGTCGATCTTGGAGATCAGTTTGCGTTGCCGGTCGCGCGCGCGCAATTCGATGGAGCGGTCCGTTTCCGACGACGCGCGGTCGGCGAGATCGGGGTGGTTTTCACTTTCCGCCTGCAGCGCGATCAATGTTTCGCGCGCCTCCTTCAAGATGTCGTCCTTCCAGGCCAGCAGCTTCGCGCGAAAATATTCGCGCTGCCGCTCGTTCATGAAACGCTCGGATTCCGACGGACGATAGTCGCTAAGCGTGTCGGCCAATGACATTTTTCGGATTTCCCTTGGTCAAGCCGGCGCCCTTATAGACAGGTGTCCGTCCAGGCACAACACCTGTGAAAACCCATTTCATTCGAGACGGGAAACCGAGACGGGAGCCATTGGTCGACGCGGGCGATGAACGATTCGCGCGACATTCGCGTGACATCGCCAGGGATCGCGCGCTACGCCTCCGCTTCCAATCCCCGCGCCATCGCCGGCTGGCGCCGCGCGGCCCACAGCCAGACGCCGAACGTGTAAACGCCGACGATCGCCAGCGTCGTCTTCATGCCGATCGCGTCGGCGAGCGCGCCGACCATCAGGCTTCCGAGGGCGGGGCCGAAAAAGGTGATGAGGCTGTAAAAGCTCGCCACCCGCGCGCGCATGTCGAGATCGACGCTGTATTGCAGCAGCGTCATCGAGGCGACGCGCGTCGCCGAGGCGGAATAGCCGACGCAGGCGACGCAGACGAGCGCGAACCATAGCGAACTTGCCCAAGCCAGCGCGATGAAAGCGAGGCTTTGAAAGAAAATCGCGCCGACCACATAGGCCGCCAGGCCCGACACGCCGCCGCGGCGCGCCACCAGGACCGCCTGGCTCATCGCGCCGAGCGCCATCGCCGACGTCATGTACGCGAGCCCGGTCGCTCCCGCGTGGAAAACGCCGTCGGCGAGGCTCGGCAACAGCAGGTCGATGGTGAAGGGCATGACCGCGAGGGCGGACAGGATCATCATCGTCGGGCCGATCCCCTCGTGCGTGATCGCGTAGGCGAAGCCGTCGCGCACGTCGCGCAGCATGTTCGGCGCGCGGTTTCGCTTGGTGCGCGGAACGACGAACTCGTTGCGGAGAAAGATCAGCGATATCGAGAAAAACGCCGCGCCGAGCGCGTTGCACAGGATCGACGGCGCGGTGCCCCACGCGGAGATCAGCGCGCCCGCCGCCATTGGCCCGGCGAAGCGGGCGACGTTGAACAGCACCGAGTTCAGGCCGTAGGCGACGACCAGCGCGTCCTTCGGCATAAGGTTCGGCAAAATCGCCTGGGCGGCGGGCTGCTGCGCGGCGTTGATGGTTCCATAGACGAGCGTGAAGACAATCAGCACGGGCAGCGACAGCAGGTCGAAATAGTCGAGCAGGCTGAGGAACACCGCCTGCGCCAGCAGCAGCCCCTGCGTGACGCGCAGGAACTTGAGGTTGTCCATGCGGTCGGCGAGCGCGCCCGCGAGCGGCATGATGATTGGCGCGGGCGCCTGATCGAGAAAGCCGAAGACGCCGAGCCACGCGGCTGAATGGGTGAGCCGCCAGACGATCCAGCCGACGGCGATCTTGTACATCCAGGTGGTGAACTGGGAGACGAAACGGCCGCCTTGGTAATTGCGGTAATTCTTGTGCGAATAGGCGACCGCGAAATTGCCCCAACCCTGCGACTGCGCCACGAACCACCGCCTCCCGAACCGTTTTTCCGGCCAGTTTCCCCGCCAGTTTACCCACGCTTGGAAATATCGCAAAAGGGGCGCGCAAAAACACAAAGGGAGCACGCCATGAATCTTCGCCGCGTTATTGTCGCCGCCGCGCTTGTCGCCGCGGCCGTCCCCGCCAGCGCCGAGGATCTCCTGAAGCTCGCCGTGCCGCAACGCGGCGCCTGGGACACATCCATTCCCGACGTCGGCCAGCGCGCCGGCATTTTCGCCAAGCACGGCATCAAGATGGAAATGCTCTACACGGCGGGCGCCGGCGAAACCACGCAGGCGGTGATTTCCGGCAGCGTCGACATCGGCACGGGGACGGGCACCAGCGGCGTCATGGCGATCTTCGCCAAGGGCGCGCCGGTGCGGCCGTTCTCCAGCGAGATGACCGGCGCCGACGACATTTTCTGGTACGTGCCGGCGAATTCGCCGATCAAGACGCTGAAGGACGCCGCCGGCAAATCGATGGCGTTCTCGTCGAACGGCTCGTCGTCGAACCTCGGCGCCCTCGCGTTGATCAAGCAGTCGGGCGTCGCCATCAAGCCGATCGCGGCGGGCGGGCCGCCCGCGACGTTCACTCAGACCATGTCGGGCCAGATCGACATCGGCTGGTCGGCGCCGCCCTATGTCCTCGACGACGTCAAGTCCGGCCGCGTCCGCATTATCGCCAGGGAGAGCGACCTCGAAGCCTTCAAAAACCAGACCGTGCGCATGAACTTCGCCACGGTGGACACGCTGACCAAGCGCGCCGACGTGATCAAGCGCTTCAACGACGCCTACAAGGAAACCATCGATTTCCTTTATTCCGACGATCCCAAGGCGCTGCAAACCTACGCCGACTTCGCGGAGATTCCGCTGGAGAAGGCGAAGCTCGTGCGCGACGAGTTCTTCCCCAAGAACAATCTGAACCCGGCCCGCGTTTCCGGCCTGGACAACGCCATGGACGACGCCGTCGCGCTGAAATTCATCCCCGCGCCGCTGACCAAGGACCAACTGGCCGACTTCCTTAAATACTACGTGAAGTAGGCGGCGACCCCGGCGCCGTCGCGTCGCCGGGCGCTTGTCAGGCGGGGGGCTTTGGCGCACTCTCGCCGCGCGATGGGCGGCCACGCGGCCGCCCGGAAAAATCAATCTGGGAGGATGTCATGTTGAATGCGCGCACAATTGGGGCCGCGCTCGTCGCGGCGCTCGCGCTCCACGCCGGCGCGGCGATGGCGGAAATCAAAAAACAATGGGTGGACTACGCCGACGGCGCGACGAAGCTCAAGGCCTACATGGTTTACGACGACGCGACGAGCGGCAAACGCCCGGCGGTGCTCATGATCCACGCGCGCGAAGGCATGACCGACGTGACGATGAAACACGCGGAAGAATGGGCGAAGATGGGCTACGTCGTTTTCGCCGAGGACGTGTTCGGCTACGGCGAAGGCGTGCTGCCGAAGACCGTCGAGGAGATGGAGGCGCAAACGACCATCTACTCCAAGGACCGCCCGAAGGCGCGCGCGCGCGCCAAGGCCGGCTACGACGAGATGCTCAAGCAGCCGATGGTGGACGCGGGCAAGGTGGCGGTGGTTGGGTTCTGTTTTGGCGGCGACCTCGGCACCGAGTTCGTCTCGACAGGCGTGCCGGTGCTCGCCAACATCACCATCCACGGCTCGTTCCGCGATCGCGAACCCGGCTGGGGCAAGGACGTGAAAGCGCGCTTCCTCATTCTGCACGGCGCCGAGGACAAGGGTTATCCGATGGCCAAGGTGCAGAAGGTCGTCGACGAGCTGACCGCCGATAAAAAGCAATTCCTGCTCGAACTCTACAGCGGAACCGCGCACGGATTTTCCTCGCCGAAGAACAAGGACGAGGAGCGCGCCTATTCTCAGGCGGTGGCGACATCGGCGCGGAATTTGAAGGAGTTGTTCGGGCAGTAAGCCGCGGACGAAATCTCCGGATCGACAGCTCGATACGACGAGGCGGCGGCTTCGCGAAAGTGGAAGCCGCCGACCGCGTCAGCCGCCTCGCTACGGCGCGTAGCCCGGCAGCACGCGCACATCCACGACAACGACCTTGCCGGCCTCCAGTTCGCGCAACGCCTCCTTGAACACGCCTTCGAGTTCGCTCGCGTCCTTCACCGGTCCGAGGCCGACAGCGCCTTGCCCGCGCGCGAGGGTCGCGAGATCGAGCTCTGGATCGGCCATGCGCTGGCCGATCCACTTGTTCTCGACCGGGCGGTTGCGCATGCGCGCCATGCGCTCTTGATGCAGTTCGTCGTTGTAGAAGGACTGGTTGTTGGCGACGACGATCAGCAGCGGGATTTTGTAGTGCGCGCCGGTCCAGATCGCCTGCACGCCCATCAGAAAATTGCCGTCGCCGAAGACGGAGATGGCGAGCCGGCCGGAGTCTTTCAGCGCCAGCGCCGCGCCGACGGAAATGCCGGGCCCCGAGCCGATGCCGCCGCCGCCGTCGCTGCCGATGTAGTCGAGCGGATGACGGAAATGCCACGACTTCGAATTGTAGGACAGCGGCAGTTGCAGCAGCGACACCGTCTTGCCCTCGACCACGTGGCGAAGCGCGGCGAACATCTGGTTGACCGAAATATCGCCCTTTTTCAACTCGGGATCGAGCGCCGGCGCGCCCGCGCCGCCCCTGTGTTTCGCGGGCTTGTCCTTCAGGGCCGCGGCCATCGCCGAGACCGCCGCGTCGGCCTCGGTGGCGAGCAGCAAATCGACGGTCGGCAGCGCCATGTAGTCCATGCTCCAGCCGTTGTGCAGCACGTAATCGAGCGTCGCCTGGATCACCTTCGCCTTGGTCTCGACATCGCCGAAGATGGTCTTGAACGTGCCGCCGAGATCGACCCAGTCGAGGCTGAGAATGACATCGGCCTCCTTGATGGCCTCCATCGCTTCCGCCGCGCCGCCCGAGCCCGTCGCGCCGGCGTGCAAGCCGTGGTCGGTCGGAAAGCCGGCGCCGACCTTGGTGTCGGTGACGACGCGCGCGCCGAGCTTTTCGGCGAGCGCGACCCGTTCGGCCCAGCCGGTTTCGTCGCGCGACACACGGCCGACCATGATAAGCGGCTTCTTCGCGGCGCCCAGCAGGTCGAGCGCGGCCTTCACCTGCGCCGCGTCCGCCGTGTGCTTCACCGGCGGCATGTAGCGCGCGGGATCGATGGGCGGCAGAGGCTCCAACTGGCTTCGCTCCTGCAATTCGACGTCGAGCACGACATAGGTCGGCCCTTGCGGATGCGTGTTGGCGATCCAGCCGGCGCGCAGAATGGATTCCCGCGCCGCGCCGACGGAACCTGGCTGGTCGTCCCACTTGACGAAATTGCGCACCATCGACGCCTGGTCGCGCGACGTGTGGATCCACTCGATCCACGGGCGGCGCTTTTGCGAATCGACGCTGCCCGTCGCGCCGATGACGACCACGGGCGTTCTGTCGCACCAGGCGTTGAACATCGCCATCGACGCGTGCATGAGGCCGACATTCGAATGAACCGCGGCCGCCATGGCCTTGCCGGTGACCTTGGCGTAGCCCTGCGCGATGGCGACGGCGTGCTCCTCGTGCAAGCATAGAAGCATGCGCGGGTTCTCGTTGCCGAGATAATTGACGATGGAATCGTGCAGGCCGCGATAGCTCGCGCCCGGGTTGAGCGCGACATAGGGCACGTCGAGCGCGCGGAGGGCGTCGGCCATCGCGTCGCTGCCGAAAACGGCGCCGTCGCGCGAAGCGCCGCGGGGAGCTTCCACGCCGGCCGCGAGCGGCGCGCCCTTGCCCTTTGGATCGGTGCTGGACATGCGTTTCTCCCTGAAAATTCCGCCGGCGACGCCGCCCGGCCACGATGGGCGCGACAGTTGACCGACCCTTGGCGGCGTGTCAATTGAACCACGCGTCGCAGCGTTTCGGCGGGCGCCACGGAGCCCGGAAACATGAGCGCGTCAGCCCACGGCGAAGGCAAGTCCTTCACTTCGCTCGTCGCCGACAAAGGCGGCAGAGGCGAGGCGCCAGGCGCCGGGCTGATCGAGGAGCTTGTTCTCGCCAACCACATCCTGTTCCGCGAAGGCGTCGTCGACGGCTTCGGCCATGTCAGCGTCCGCCACGACAAGCGCCCCGACCGTTTTTTGCTGGCGCGCAACATGGCGCCGGCGCTGGTCGGACCCGACGACATTCTCGAATTCGACTTCGACGGAAACCCCGTGAATTCGAACGGGCGCGCGGTCTATATCGAGCGTTTTATTCACGCCGAGGTTTTTCGCGCGCGGCCCGACGCGATGGCGGTGATCCATTCGCATTCGCCGGCGGTCGTGCCCTTCAGCCTCGTGAAATCGTCGCCGTTGCGGCCGATCTGCCATATGAGCGGCTTTCTCGGCGAGGAGGTCCCGAATTTCGAAATCCGCGACCACGCGGGCGACAGCAGCGATCTGCTCATCACCAACTCGCGCCTCGGCGCGGCGCTCGCCAAGACGCTCGGCGGCTGCAATTGCGCGCTCATGCGCGGCCACGGCTCGACGATCGTCGGGCCGTCAATCCGCGAAGCCGTGTTCCGCGCGGTTTACACCGAGGTCAACGCGCGCTTGCAATCGGAGGCGCTGCGGCTCGGCGAGCCAACCTATCTCACCGAGGGCGAGGCGCGGGTGTCGGCGGCCAACATCGCCAGCCAGATCAACCGCGCCTGGGATTTCTGGCGCATGCGCGCCGAAGGCAAACTGTAAACACGGAAGACGAAAATGAAACTATGCCGCTTCAACGACAACCGCCTTGGCCTTGTGGAGGGCGACCACCTGCTCGATGTCACGTCGGCGCTCGACGCTCTGCCGGCCTATCGCTATCCCTTGCCGACGAACGATCCATTGATCGCCAACCTCGACATGCTGCGGCCTAGGATTTTGGAGGCGGCGAAGACGGCGAAGAAGGTTCCGCTGGCCGGCGTCACTCTGTTGTCGCCCGTCGCCAACGCGGGCAAGATCGTCGCCGCGCCGGTGAATTATCAGGCGCATTACGACGAGGCCGAAGTCGATCCCGGCATCCGCTTCGGCAAGGACATCGTCAAGATTCAGACGATCGGCCTGTTTCTCAAGGCCACGTCGTCGATTCAGGGCGCGAGCCACGGCGTCGTTCTCAACCACGCCGACCGCCGCAACGACCACGAGATCGAACTGGTCGCGATCATCGGCAAATCGGCGCGCAACGTGTCCGTCGAGAGCGCGCTGGACTATGTCGCGGGCTATTGCATCGGCCTCGACATGACGGTGCGCGGCGTCGAGGAGCGCTCGATGCGCAAGTCCATCGACACTTATTCGGTGATGGGGCCGTGGATGGTGACCGCCGACGAAATGGGCGATCCCCACGACCTCGATCTCGTGTTGACCGTCAACGGAGAGCCCCGGCAGAAGAACAACACGGGCAATCTCCTGGTCAAGGTGCGCGAGCTTATCTCCTGGGCCTCGACCTATTACACGCTGCAACCCGGCGACCTGTTCATGACCGGCACGCCGGACGGCGTCGGCCCTGTTGTCCCGGGCGATGTCATCGACGCGCGCATCGACCGCATCGGCTCGATGCAAGTCAAAGTGCGCGCGGCCTAGGGGAGCGACGACATGAGCGCCAAATCCCCGCCCTTCCTCGTTGTCGGCGGCGGCATCGGCGGCTTTGGCTGCGCGCTTGCGCTCGCCCGCCGCGGCTTTTCGTCCATCGTGCTGGAACAGGCGCCGGAGTTCGGCGAAATCGGCGCCGGGCTTCAACTCGGCCCCAACGTGTTCCGCATGTTCGACAAGCTCGGAATCACCGCCGAGATCAACAAGTGGGCCGTCTATCCGAAGGGCCTGATGATGCGCGACGTGGTCACGGGCGACGAGGTGACCACGCTGCCGCTGAACGACGCGTTTCTGGCGCGGTTCAAGTTTCCCTACGGCGTCATTCACCGCGTCGACCTTCACCGCGTGCTGATGGAGGAATGCGCCAAGCTTCCCGCTCAAATCACGACGCTGAACGGCAAGAAGATCGTCGACATCGACGACCGCGGCGACAAGGTGGTCGCGACCTCCGACACGGGGGAGGCCTGGGAGGGGCGGGCCCTCGTCGGCGCGGACGGGTTGTGGTCCACCGTGCGGCAAAAAATCGTCGGCGACGGCAAGCCCAACGTGTCTGGCCACATCACCTACCGCGCGGTGCTGCCGACAAAGGACATGCCGGAACATCTGCGCTGGCAAATGATGGTCATCTGGGCCGGCGAAAAAACCCACCTCGTGCAATATCCCGTGCGCGGTGGCGACATGTTCAACCTTGTCGCGACGTTCCACTCCAACAAGTTTTCCGAGGGCTGGGACAGTTTCGGCGACGCGGCCGAATTGCACGAGCGCTTCGCCGGTTCCTGCGAGCCGGTGCGGGCCCTGCTCGGCAAGATCGAAAGCTGGCGCATGTGGGTTTTGTGCGACCGGCCGCCGATCCGCGACTGGACGAAGGGCAACCTCACGCTGCTCGGCGACGCCGCCCATCCCATGCTGCAATATCTCGCGCAGGGCGCCAACATGGCGCTCGAGGATGGCGTCTGCCTCGCCAGCAAGCTTGTTCACGCCAAAGGCGACAACAACGCGGCGTTCCTCGCCTATCAACAGGAGCGCTACCTGCGGACGGCGCGCGTTCAACTGACGGCGAAACTCTACGGCGAGGCCTACCACGCCTCGGGCGCGACACGCGATCTGCGCAACGCCGTGCTCGGCGCGCGCACGCAGGAGCAGGCGTTCGAATCCATGGCGTGGCTGTACGATCCGCCGGAGATTGGCGACTGAAGCGCGCGCGCCGGGTCGCCGCCGGACGCGTTCAGTCCACGCGCAGGTCCAGCGTCTTGATTTCCGCCGCCCACTTTTCCTGTTCGGCGGCCACGAAGGCCTCGAAGGCGGGTTGCTCCATGATCGAGGGCTCCAGCCCCGCGCCCTTGAATATCAGTTTGACCTCGGGCGTCGCCAGCGCCTTGTTCACTTCGCGGTTGTAGAGCGTCAGGATGTCCTTCGGCGTTCCCGCCGGCGCGACGACGCTGAACCATGTGGTGGAGACGAGGTCGGGATAGCCGAGTTCGACGACGGTCGGAACGTCGGGGATGATCGGCGAACGCGCGCGGCCCGAAATCGCGGGCGCGTTGACGCTGCCGGCCTTGATGAACTCCGCGGCGGCGGGGATCGCCAGCAGGCCCAGTTGTATCTGATCGCCCATCAGCGCGTTGAGGATCGGCACATCGCCGCCATAGGGCACATGCGAGGCCTGGAAGCCGAATTTGCGCTTCATCATCTCGCCGAGGATATGGCCCGACGAGCCCACGCCGTTCGACGAGAAATTGAACTTGCCGCCGGCCTTGCGCGCGTAGTCCACGAGATCGGAGAAGCTTTTGACCCGCAGGGAGGCCGGCGTCGCCATCAGGATCGGCAGGTCGGTCAGCATGGCGATCGCCGCGAAATCCTTGCGCGGGTCGTAGAGGGGCGACTTCGACATGAAGGGATTGAGGGCGAGGCTCGACAGCGTGCCCATGCCTATCGTGTAGCCGTCGGGCGCGGCGTGGGCGATGACCGCGGCGCCGACCGTGCCCGCGACGCCGGCGCGGTTTTCGACGATCACGGATTGATGGAGGCTCTCGCTCATTTTCCCGGCGACGCCGCGCGCGAGAATATCCGCCGCGCCGCCGGGTGGAAAGCCGACGACGAATTTGATGGTCGAAGACGGGAATGTTTGCGCTTCGGCCTCGGACACTTGGGCGCCCGACGCAAGCGCCGCCAGCAAGCCGGCCACCGCGATGAGAACGCGCATTGTTTCCCCCTCCGTGCTTTGGCCGATGAAAGCACGGAGAGGCCCCGCGGTCCAGTGTTCGCGATCTCGCGCTATTCCAGTTTGATCCCGGCCCGCGCGGCGATTTCGCCGATCGACTTGACCTGCGCGGCCATGAATTCGGCGACCGGCGCGCCGCACAGCCCGGTCGGCGCGTATCGCGCGCCCGCCAGTTTGTCCCGCAGGACCGGCGCGGCGAGGGCGGTCATGAAAAGCTTTTCGACGCGCGCCACGACATCGGGCGGCGCTTTCGCCGGCAAGGCCACGCCGTGCCAGGACGCGACATCGAAATCGAGGCCGCTTTCCCGCGTCGTGGGCACATCGGGCAGCGAAGCGACGCGCTTCGTCGAGGAGGTCGCCAGCGCGCGCAGTTGCCCCGCTTCGATTTGCGAATGAACCTCCGTCACGTTGGCGACGATCGCCTCGATCTGTCCGCCCACGAGCGCCGTCACAGCCGGCGCGCCACCGTTGTAGGGCACGTAGATCATGTCGATTCCGGCCGCGCTCTTGAACATCTCGGCGCCGAACTGCTGCGTGGAGGCCGGCCCGTTGCTGCCAATGGTCAACGCGCCTGGCCGGGCTTTGGCCGCGGCGACGAGATCGGCGAGCGTTTTGTAGGGCGCGCTCGCGCCGACCACGATCACCTGCGCCGATTCCGCCAGATTGCACACGGGGACGAGATCGCGCTGGGGATCGAAATCGGACGCGCGCAAGGTCGGCGCGATAAGCGTCGAGTTCGATGTCAACAACACCGTCGCGCCGTCCGGCGCCGCGCGCGCCACGTAAGCGCTGCCGATCATGGAACTCGCGCCGGGGCGGTTTTCAATCAGGACGCTCTGTCCGGACTTGCCGATTTCCTCGCCCATCAGCCGCGCGAAAATGTCGATGCCGCCACCCGGCGCGAAGGGCACGACGATGGTCAGGCGCGACTGGGCCGAGGCGGGCGCCGCCGAGAACGCCAGCGTGGCGAGGGCGGCGAGGACGATTGAGCGAAGCGGGCTCATCCCCAAGCCTTGACCGAGGCCTCTTGCTCGGACTGGAACATGAACAGCAGTTGCTGCTTCTTTTCCTTCGTGTCGGTGAAATTCAGGGCGGCGCCCATCTTCGGGTGGCAGACGCGGTAGCGCGGCGGGTATTTCAGGAATTCCTGGAAATGGGCCGCCGCCATCCATACCCAGCGCGGGTTGGCGAGCAGGCGCCGCGCGATGGCGATCATGTCGGCTTGGCCGGCTTGCAGGATGTCTTCGGCCTGTTGCGGGTCGGTGATCTGGCCAACGGCCATGGCGGCGATGTCGGCGCCGTTTCGCACGGCCTCGGCGAAGGGAACCTGATAGCCCGGCCCCGCGGTGATTTTCTGCGCCAGCGAATTGCCGCCGCTCGACGCGCAGATGTAATCGCAGCCGCGCCTTTTCAACTCGGCGGAAAAGGCGACGGAATCGTCGAGGCTCCAGCCCCCCTCGACCCAGTCGATGGCGGATATCCGCGCGCCAATGGGCCTGTCGGCGGGGAAGACGGCGCGGCAGGCCTCGAAAATCTCCAGCCCGTAGCGCATCCGGTTTTCGCGCGAGCCGCCGTACCGGTCCTCGCGCTTGTTGATCAACGGCGACATGAATTCGTTGACGAGATAGCCGTGGGCGAAGTGCATCTCGATGAGATCGACGCCGATGCGCGCCGCCCGCTTCGTCGCGTCCACCCAGGCGGCTTTGACGCCGCCCATGTCGGTTTCGTCCATCGCTTTGGGATTGGGATGCACGCCGTCCTCGTAATAAGAGGGGCTTCGCGGAATCCAGCCGCCCTTTTCCGGCGTCACGGCTTCCCGGATCATGAAGGAGGGCGTCACCGACGACTTTCGGCCGGCGTGGGCGAGTTGCACGCCGAATTTGCTGTCCCCCTGCGCCTTGCAGAATTTGATCACGCGGGCCAGCGCTTCCTCGGTCTCGTCGTTGTAAAGGCCCAGGCACCAGGGCGAAATGCGGCCCTCGGGCTCGACGCCGGTGGCTTCCGTAATGATAAGGCCGACATTGGAGCAGGCGTATTGGCCCAGGTGCATCATGTGCCAGTCGGTCGCCTTGCCGTCTTCGGCCGCGTATTGGCACATCGGCGAGAGGACGACACGGTTGGGCAAGGTGAGCCCCCGCATGGTGTAGGAAGACAGAAGTTTCGACGACATGGCGTTTCCCCTGGCGGTGGTTGCTCCGTAGTTAGCTCACGGGGCGGCGCGCGGGAAGGGCGGCCTAATCCAGCCTTTTCCCCATGCGCCCGGCCCAGTCCTGCGTGAATTGCCACGCGGTGCGGCCGGAGCGCGCGCCCCGCGTTGTCGCCCATTCAAGCGCGGCGCGCTCCATCGCCTGACGGTCGCCGCCGATGTCGAAATGATCGGCGTAGGCGGACACCATCGACAGATACTCGTCCTGCGAGCACCGGTGAAATCCCAGCCAGAGGCCGAAGCGGTCGGAGAGCGAGACTTTTTCCTCGACCGCCTCGCCGGGATTGATGGCGGTGGAGCGCTCGTTGTCCATCATGTCGCGCGGCAACAAATGGCGGCGGTTGGACGTGGCGTAGAAGACCACGTTCGTCGGGCGCCCCTCGATGCCGCCTTCGAGCACGGCTTTCAGGGACTTATAGGATGTGTCCTCGGCGTCGAAGGAAAGATCGTCGCAAAACAGGATGAAGGGATGTTTCGAGGCGCGGACGTGGTTCATCAGGACGGGAAGGCTGTCGATGTCCTCGCGGTGGATCTCGACCAGCTTCATCGCGGGAAATTCCGGGCCGTTCAGCCGCGCGTTGATGTCGGCGTGGGCGGATTTCACCAGGGACGACTTGCCCATGCCGCGCGCCCCCCACAACAGCGCGTTGTTGGCCGGCAGGCCGCGGGCGAAGCGCTCGGTGTTCTCGATCAGCAGGTCGCGCACGAGGTCGATGCCCTTGAGCAGGTCGATATCGACGCGGTTGACCCGCGCGACTGGCGCGAAGCTCGCCGTTGCGGCGTGCCAGACGAAGGCGTCGGCGGCGGCGAAGTCGGGCGCCGGCGGCGGGGCGGGCGCGAGCCGATCAAGGGCGTCGGCTATGCGGGACAGGAGCGGAAGGACGTTTTCAGCGGATCGCATGGTCATCCAGAGGGCGTTTATGGCGTTTCCGCGCCGCCATAGCAGGATCGCCCGTGGCCGCAAAATGCCCTTGCCGGCATTGCTTTCCCCCCCTTCGCCGCTATAGTCCGCGCGATTTCGCGGCCCGCTTCGGCGGAATCCGCCGTTTGGAGCCCCGTTCTAATGAATTTCATAACGCCCGCTTACGCCCAGGCCGCCGGAGGCGGCATGAACGATCTCGCCATTCAGTTCGCCCCCTTCGCGATCATCCTCGCGATCATGTATTTTCTGATCCTGCGCCCGCAGCAGAAGCGTCAGGCGGCGCACGGCGACCTGATCAAGAATGTGCGCCGCGGCGACACGGTTGCGACGAACGGCGGCATCGTGGGCAAGATCAGCCGCACGCTCGACGACAACGAAGTGGAAGTCGAAATCGCGCCCAACGTGAAGGTGCGGATGTTGCGGACGGCCATCTCCGAGGTGCGCGCCAAGGGCGAACCCGCGAAAGAATAGGCCCTCGCCGGCAACGCGCCGCGCGGCGGAAAAACGCGCCGCGCCGTAAAAACAAGAGACCGTCTGAATGCTTCGTTTCGCCCGTTGGAAAGTCGCCTCGATCCTCGGCATGACGCTTGCCGCGCTGCTCGTCATCGTGCCGAGTTTCTGGACCAAGGAGACGCTCGATTCCGTCGTCAAGGCGATGCCGAAATGGCTGCCGATCGAGCAGGTGGTGCTGGGGCTCGACCTTCAGGGCGGCGCGCATCTGCTCTATCAGGTCGATTCCGCCGACGTGACGAGGACGCAGGTCAACAACCTGCGCGACGACATCCGGCGCGTCATGCGCGAGGAAAGCATCCCGCTCTCTGGCGGCATCGGCTCGCCGAAAGACAATCCGCGGGTTGTCCAGGTGTTGATTCCCGACGCCGCCAACCGCGCCAAGGCGCTGACAAAGCTTCGCGCGCTCGCGCAACCCGCGGCGAACCCGACAACGTCGCTGCTCGGCGTCGCGGGCGCGGCCTCGGCCGATATCTCGGTCGATCCCAACGGCCTGATCAAGATGACGGTCACCGACGCCGCGGTGAACGACAAAATCCGCAAGTCGGTCGATCAGACGATCGAGGTGCTCAATCGCCGCGTCAACGCGCTCGGCACGACCGAGCCCAACATTCAACGCGTCGGCGACGACCGCGTGCTGGTCGAGGTTCCCGGACTACAGGACACGCAGCGCCTGAAGGACATCGTCGGCACGACGGCGAAGCTGGAATTCCGGCTGGTGTCGCAGCCCGGCGCGAACCCCGCCGACGTGGAAACGTTGAGCGAGTTCGACAAGGACGGCCAGCCGATCGCCAACTATCCCGTTGAAAAGCAGGTGATGGTGCAGGGCGAAGACCTCACCGACGCGCAGCCGGGCTTCGATCAGCAGACCGCGCAACCCGTCGTGAATTTCAAGTTCAACATCCGGGGCGGCCAGAAATTCGGCGAGGTCACCAGCGCCAACGTGGGCAAGCCATTCGCCATCGTGCTCGACAACAAGGTGATATCGGCGCCCGTGATCCGCGGCCCCATCACCGGCGGCTCTGGCCAGATCTCGGGCAATTTCACCGTGGAGTCCGCCAACAACCTGGCGATTTTGCTGCGCGCGGGCGCGCTGCCGGCCAAATTGACGATTGTCGAAGAGCGCACCGTCGGCCCCGGCCTGGGGCAGGATTCGATCGAGGCCGGCAAAAAGGCGGCTTACGTCGGGGCGGCCCTCGTGGTGATCTATATGTTGATGACCTACGGCACGTTCGGCGTGTTCGCCGACCTCGCGCTGTTCGTGCATATCGCGTTCATTTTCGCGTCGCTGATCTTGTTGCGGGCGACGCTGACGCTGCCGGGCATCGCGGGCATCGTGCTGACCATCGGCATGGCGGTGGATTCGAACGTGTTGATCTACGAGCGCATCCGCGAGGAGTTCAAGGCGGGCCGCTCCGTCGTCTCGGCGCTCGACGCCGGCTTCACCCGCGCCTTCGCGACGATCGTGGACTCGAACGCCACCATGATGGTCGCCGCCGTCATTCTCTACTTCCTCGGCTCCGGCCCGGTGCGCGGCTTCGCGGTGTCTCTGGGTCTGGGCATCGTCACCACCATCGTGACGGCGGTGACCATGACGCGTATGATGATCGCGCTGTGGTACCGTTGGGCCAAGCCGAAGACGCTGCCGATCTGAGGGGGCGTCGCCTTAGCCGATCGCCGCCGACATCAGGGAACTCCTATGAAACTCCTGCGCCTCGCGCCCGAAAACACCAAGTTCGGCTTCATGCGGTTCCGCCGCTTCAGCTACCCGTTCTCGGCCGTGATGTCGATTTTCTCCGTCGTCATGTTCCTCGTTGTGGGCATGAACTTCGGCATCGATTTCGAAGGCGGAACGATGCTCGAATTGCGCGCCAAGACGGGGCAGGCCGATATCGCCGCCTTGCGCGGCATTGGCGACAAGCTCGGCCTGGGCGACATCGAGGTGCAGGCCTTCGGCAACGGCACCGACGCGTCGTTGCGCGTGCGCGTGCAGCCCGGCGGCGACGCCGCGCAGGAGGCCGCGGTCGGCAAGGTCAAATCCGCCCTCGGCGACAACTACGAGTTCCGCAGCGTGGAAGTCGTGGGGCCCCGCGTGTCCAGCGAACTCGTGCAATCCGGCACGCTCGGCGTGGTGCTGTCGATTGTCGCGGTGCTGAGCTACCTGTGGTTCCGCTTCGAGTGGCAGTTCGCCGTCGGCGCGGTGATCGCGACAATGCACGACCTTCTGCTGACGGTCGGGTTTTTCTCCGTCACGCAATTGGAGTTCAACACGACGTCCATCGCCGCGATTCTGACCATCGTCGGCTATTCGCTGAATGAAACGGTCGTGGTGCTCGACCGAATCCGCGAGATGATGAAGAAATACAAGCGCATGGGCATCGCCGACATGATCGACCTGTCCGTCAACGCCGTGTTGCCCCGCACGATCATGACCGCGACGACGGTGTTCCTCGCGCTTTTGTCGCTGGTGCTGTTCGGCGGCCACGTCATTCAGTCGTTCTCCATCGCCATGCTGTGGGGATTGTTCGTGGCGACCTATTCATCGGTGTTCATATGCTCGCCGATCCTGATTTATCTCGGCGTCCGCACCGACGCGCAGCGCGCGGCGGACGCGGCGAATCCCGGGGCGGCGGGCGCCGCGAAGGCGGGCGCCTAGCGCGGACCGGCGGCGTTGGCCCAGCCGGCCGAACTCGCCGGGTTCCTTCCGGGACAGCATCTCGTCGACGCTTACGGCGCGGGTGGGTTTCGCTTCGCCGACATGTCGCATCGCGGCTCGCTGCTCGCCCTGCCGTCCGGCGTTCACGCCTGGGCGGCGCGGACAATTTCAGACGCTGATCCGCAATCCCTCGCGGCGCTTTTCGCGGAGCCCGCGGGCGCGGTGGAACTGCTGATCGTGGGGACGGGCGCGAGCCCCGCGCCGCTCCCGGCCGAATTGCGCGCCAGCCTGCGCGATTCCGGAATCCGTTGCGATTTCATGGCGACAGGATCGGCGGTTTCGACGTACAATATTCTGCTTGGCGAGCGGCGGCGCGTCGCCGGCGCGTTCTTGGCGACAGCTTGATCGACGATATTCCAGACCCACGGCTGGGCGAAGCCTACGTCCATTGCGAACAACTCCTGCGCGACGGCGACAGGGACCGTTGGCTCGCGTGCCTGTTCGCGCCGGCGGACTCGCGGCGGCACCTGCACGCGCTTTACGCCTTCAGTCTGGACATCGCGCGGGTTCGCGACATCGTGTCCGACCCGATGCCGGGCGAAATCCGTTTTCAATGGTGGCGCGATGTTCTCGAAGGCGAGGGCAGGGGCGACATCGCCGCGCATCCCGTGGCGGCTGCGATTTTGAACACGAAGCGGATTTGCCATTTGCCGCGCGAGGCGCTGACCAATCTTGTCGACGCCCGAACCTTCGATCTTTACGACGATCCCATGCCCGGCGTGCGCCAGCTCGAAGGCTATTGCGGCGAGACGTCTTCGGCGCTGTTTCGAATGGCGGCGATCATCCTCGCGCGGGGGCGCGACGTGGGCGATCCCGACGTGGCCGGGCACGGCGGCATCGCCTACGCCATCGCGGGCCTCTTGCGTTCGCTGCCGTGGCACGCGGCGCGCGGCCAATGCTACGCGCCAGTCGAAATCCTGAAATCGCATGGCGGGAATCGCGAAAGCGTCGTCAGCGCCGCCGCGACGCCGGCCCTGCTGGCTTCGCTGACGGATATGCGCGAAATCGCCCGCCACCATCTCGCCGCCGCCGAACGGGAACTGAAAAAGGCGCCGCCGTGGACCGCGCCGGCCTATCTGCCGCTCGCGCTGGTCGAACCCTATTTGCGCCGCATGGAAACCGGCCGCTACGATCCCTTCAAGACGCGCGTCGATCTTCCGCAATGGCGGCGGCAGTGGACGCTTTGGTGGGCGGCGCGGGGATAACGCTTAAAGCGCGGTCGCCAGCCACCGCTCCAAATCCGCCATCGCCCGCGCCGTGAGCGCCTTTTTTCGAGCCACCGCTTTTTCGGGACCGCGCAGGCGTTTGCCGTCCGCCGATTTCAGCGCGGCTTCGATCGGCGGGAACAGGCCGAAGTTGACGTTCATCGGCTGAAACGATTTCGGACCGGCGTCGATGGTCGTTATGTGTCCGCCCGTGATGTGGTTCATCAGCGCGCCGATAGCCGTGGTCGCGGGGGGCGGCGTAAACGGCTTTTCCAGCCGCTCGGCGGCGGCGATCCGGCCGGCGATCAGCCCGATGGCGGAACTCTCCACATAGCCTTCGCAACCCGTGATCTGGCCCGCGAAGCGGACGCGCGGGTCGGATTTGAGCCGCAGCAGCGGATCCAGCACGGCGGGCGAATTGAGATAGGTGTTGCGGTGCAGGCCGCCGAGCCGCGCGAATTCGGCGTTCTCAAGCCCGGGAATCGCGCGGAATATCCTGACCTGCTCGCCATGCCTGAGCTTTGTCTGAAACCCCACCATGTTGAACAGGGTGCCCAGCTTGTTGTCTTGCCGCAGCTGAACCACGGCGTAGGGTTTTTTGTCGCGCTCGTGGGCGTTGGTCAGCCCCATGGGCTTCATCGGGCCATGGCGCAGCGTTTCGACGCCGCGTTCGGCCATGACTTCGATGGGGAGGCAACCGTCGAAATAAGGGACGTGCTCCCAGTCTTTGAAGGAGGTTTTTTCGCCAGCGATCAGCGCCTCCACAAACGCGAAATACCGGTCGCGATCGAGGGGGCAATTGAGGTAGTCGCTGCCGTCGCCGCCCGGTCCGACTTTGTCGTAGCGGGACTGAAACCAGGCTTTGTCCATATCGACGCTGTCGCGGTGAACAATCGGAGCGATGGCGTCGAAGAAGGAGAGGGCGCTTTCGCCGGTGAACCCGGCGATCACCTCCGCGAGGTCGGGCGTCGTCAGCGGACCCGTGGCGATTATGTGGATATCGGAATGACCCGGAATTATTTTCGACACTTCCCCGCGGACAACCTGAATATTTGGCTCGGTCGTGATCGCCTTGGTGACCGCGGCGGAGAATCCGTCGCGATCAACCGCGAGCGCGCCGCCCGCCGGCACTTGGTTGGCGTCGGCGCAGGCCATGATCAGCGAATTCATCCGCCGCATTTCGAAATGCATAAGGCCGACGGCGTTTGTGCTGGCTTCGTCCGATCGGAAGGAGTTGGAGCATACAAGCTCGGCGAGCGCGCCGGATTGGTGCGCGGCGGTGGCGCGCAATGGCCGCATCTCGTGCAGGATTACCGGCACGCCCGCCTTCGCGAGCTGCCAGGCGGCTTCGCAGCCCGCGAGGCCGCCCCCCACCACATGCACAGGGGCGAGCGCGGAGGCCGCGCGGTTCGTTTGATTGGATTCCATTTCCAACCGCAAATGCGCTTGTCACGCCCCGATTGCAATGGACGGGGAGAGGCGCGACCGCGTCAATGAAAACGCCCGCCGGGGGAGGGACCGGCGGGCGCTTCGGGACGCGGGGGGAACAAGGGGGGAGGAATTCCCGATCCGCGCCTAACCCGAGAGATTGATAATCTCGCGGTAACCTTTCGGCGGGGTTAAAGCTTCCCGCTGTCGCGGGCCACGCTCTCGATATCGTAGCGGCTGATGCCAAGGTCGTGGAGGTCGCGGTCGCTGAGCTGCGCCAACTCGCGAACCGCGGCGCGATAGCGTCGCCAGGCGACGACCCTTTCGGTGATGGCTTTGAAAGACATGGAAGTTCCTATTGGGTTCTTCGATTCGTCGAACCGATCTGATGCGTCGCAATATACACTATTGCGACGCACAATAAATAAGGCGGAGACACCCCCAGCCATGCCAAAACCGCATGGCTCTTTCGACGAAATGGTAAATCGTTCATTAACGCCGCAGGCATCGATTTCTGCCGCTCGATTTGGCGCCTCGGAGCCTTGTGCAACGCAAAATAAATTTGACGGGGCTTGGCCTTGTGGGCATGTAGTCGATAGCTCCGTTGTGGAATTCGATATCCTTGTCCGCTGTTCCGACCTCATATCCGTCCGGCGCGGGCCATGGTCCGAACAAGCTGCTGGTGTCGCCGATGGCGACGGCGCTCGTCTTCCAAGTCCTTTTGTGGACGGTCGGGCCCGCGCTTCTTGTCGGCAATCTGCACGGCGACACCCTGGAGGCGGCTTACTGGGGGCGCGAATGGGCGCTGGGCTATTCAAAACATCCGCCGGTCACCACGTGGGCGATTGATCTTGTTCTGCGCTCGGGCATGCCGCCGATCCTCGGTCTCATGGCTTTGTCGCAGCTCACGGTCGCGGCCGCCGCCTGGTACTTGTGGCGGACGATCCGCCTCTACGCCTCGCCGGAAACGGCTTCGCTTGGCGTGCTGATGTACCTCGCGTCGCCGGCGGCGACCTTTTACGCGGTGCAGATCAACCACAACTCCATGCTGTCGCCGTTCCTGGCGGCGACAGCGTTTTATGGATTGCGCTACCTTGAGGAGAGGCGCTGGAAAGACGCGCTCGCGCTGGGCGTGGCGGCGGGTCTTGGCCTATGGACGAAATACGAGATCTTTTTCCTGCTGGCGGCGTTGGTGGCGCTTGCCGCGCTGATTGAGCGGTATCGCGGGGCCTTCGCCTCGCCCGCCAGCTACGCCAGCGTGGCGCTGTTCGCGGTCGTCGTCTCGCCGCATGTCTGGTGGCTGTCGGAAAACGACTGGACAAGCGTGTTCCACGCGGTTGACGCCAACAAGGTCCGGGACGTGGCGGGCCTCGAGGCCTCGGCGCAGAATCTGATCATCGGCGTCTTTGCGCTGTGCGTGGCGCCGGCGCTCATGCTGCTGGCAACCAACAACCGGCGCGGCGTTGACGCGTTTTCGCGCGTGCCGGAGCGGCCCTGGGTGGCGTGGGCGCTGGGATTTGGGCCGCCGCTGGCGCTGGTTCTCGGCGCCGTGCTCACGTACAAGATCATCAAGCCGTTGTGGTTGCAGCCATTTTGCGTGACGACCGCCGGCGGTCTGGCGCTGCTGTTTCCCGCGGGCGGGCAGGGGCTGGGGCTTTCGGAACGCGCGTCCGCCCGGATTTCCATGGCGATGTCAGCCGTCATTCTCGCCGGTTTCGCCGCCTATCTGATTATCGCCGGGGCCATCGACCAGCCGCTGTGGGCTTTTTCCGCCGACACCAAACCGCTGGCGGAAGCGACGCAGGCGTTCTGGGACAAACATGGCGAGGGGCCGCTGCGTTGCGTGGTGATCGCCGACCGTAAAATCGGACCATCCGGCGTGCTGTGGCTGAAATCCCGCCCTGACTATCTCGATTTCTCCACCGAGAACTGGTCGCATCCCGAGCAGATCGCCGCTTGCCGCAAGGTCGGAGGCATGGCTGTGCTGGCGGAAAAATCGCCGGCGCTCGATCATTTCGACGCGGCGTGCCTTGGCGCGCGCGAGACCTACAACGTCTCCATGATGCCGGGACAGGGACAAACAAAAGTGCCCGTCGAGTTCGTGAGAATCCGGCCCGAACCAACGCCCGGAGCATGCGTTTCGCCGAAATGACCGCCCCGCCTTGCTGGCGCCGCTTTGCCAGCATAGTTTGATATCCTTCGCCACCCGAGGGTCCGCCATGACCGACGCCGATGTTTCGACGCCGCCCGCCGAAATCAAGGGACGCATCGTCGACGCGCTGATGGAACTCGCCGGCGAACGCGCGTTCGAGGATATTTCCATCGCCGACATCGCCGCCCGCGCCGGGGTTGGCCTCGCCGATTTCCGCGACGCGTTCCCATCGAAGGGCGCCGTGCTCGCGGGGTTCAACCGGCGCGTCGATCGTCTGGTGCTTTCGGGCAAAAGCGACGCGCTGGAGGGCGAACCGGCCAAGGAACGCTTGTTCGACGTGCTGATGCGCCGCCTCGACGCCATGGCGCCATGGCGGGCGGGTGTTCGCGGTGTGGCGCGATGGGCGAGACGCGACCCGCTCGCCGCGGCCGCCCTCAATCGGGAAGCGCTGAATTCGACGCGCTTCATGCTTGAGGCCGCGGGCGTCAATTCGGAGGGCGCGGTTGGCGCGGTGAAGCTGCAAGGACTTGTGTTGGCCTTCGCCAGGGTTCTCGACGTTTGGTTCGACGACGAGGGCGAGGGTTTCCCGGCGACCATGGCGGCGCTCGACCGCGAATTGACCCGCGGCGAAAAGCTGGTCGGACGGGCCGAGGATTTGCACCGGCTGACGGCGCCCTTGCGTGGACTGGCGCGTTCGATCCTCGACGCGTCGTCGCGGCGCGGCGGGCGTCGGCGCGCGCCGGAGCCGACCGACGAAACGGCCGAACCCGAACCCGTTTAGCCCTTCAGCTTCGCCTCGAGTTCGGCGATGCGCTTTTCAAGCCGCTCGTTTTCGTCGCGCGCCAACGCCGCCATGTCGCGCACAGCCTC
>CAIKAR010000085.1 GCA_903825465.1 uncultured Hyphomicrobiales bacterium
GGCGCCGCGTGATGATTGGCACCTACGTTCTCTCGGCGGGCTATTACGACGCCTATTATGTGAGGGCGCAAAAAATCCGCACGCTGATCAAGCGCGATTTCGAAGACGCCTACGCCGCCGGCGTCGACGCCATCCTGACGCCCGCGACGCCGTCGCCCGCTTTCGGCATTGGCGAGAAGGGCTCCGCCGATCCCGTGGAGATGTATCTCAACGACGTCTTCACGGTGACCGTGAACATGGCGGGACTGCCGGGAATGGCCGTGCCCGCCGGCCTGTCGCGCGAAGGTCTGCCGCTGGGCTTGCAGCTCATTGGACGGCCGTTCGGCGAGGAGGCGTTGTTTTCCCTGGCGGAAGTCATCGAACAGGCGGCGGGGCGCGTGTCGCCACCGTCGGCGTGGTGGTGAACGGCTCCTTCGCCCGCGCGATGCTCGTAGGCTGCGTGAGCGCGCTGGGAGCGCTCTGCGTCTTCACCGGCGGACTTTTGCTCGTGCTGACCGTCGTCAACATGGGGCGGGGGGAATTGGCCCTGGAGCAGGGGCCGATCGTGGCCGCGGCGGCCTTATGCGCGGCGGGCGGCGTGGCGTTGCGATGGCTGGCGCGTCGGTTCGCGCGCGCGACCGCGGGGTGAACGGAGGATTTCGTTCGCCGCGTTCGATTTGATTTCGCCAACGCCGGGGTCTTCGGCTATATCCGCCCCATCTGTCCTATTCCCCGCGCGCCGGAGTCCTCGATGAACACGCACGCCCGTCCGTCGAAACTGGTGAAGGGCGCCACCGGCGATTGGGAAATCGTCGTCGGCATGGAGATTCACGCGCAGGTCGCTTCGCGCTCGAAGCTGTTTTCCGGCGCCTCGACCGAATTCGGCGCCGAACCCAACAGCCATGTGTCGCTTGTCGACGCGGCGATGCCGGGCATGCTGCCGGTGATCAACGCGGAATGCGTCAAGCAGGCCGTGCGCACCGGACTGGGCCTCAAGGCCAAAATCAACAACCGCTCGACCTTCGACCGCAAGAACTACTTCTATCCGGACCTGCCGCAGGGCTATCAGATATCGCAGTTCAAGAGCCCGATCGTCGGCGAGGGCGAAGTCGTCGTCGATGTGACGCCGACTGAGCAGATCACGGTCGGCGTCGAGCGCCTGCACCTCGAGCAGGACGCCGGCAAGTCGCTGCACGACCAGTCGCCGACCGACAGTTTCGTCGATCTCAACCGCTCCGGCGTGGCGCTGATGGAGATCGTGTCGAAGCCCGACATCCGCTCGGCGGAGGAGGCGCGCGCCTATGTGACCAAGCTGCGCAGCATCCTGCGCTACATCGGCTCGTGCGACGGCGACATGGAGAAGGGCAATCTGCGCGCCGACGTGAACGTGTCGGTGCGCCGCCCGGGCGCGGAACTCGGCACGCGCTGCGAAATAAAGAACGTCAACTCCATCCGCTTCATCGGACAAGCGGTCGATGTCGAGGCGCGGCGGCAGATCGCGATCATCGAGGACGGCGGCAAGATCGACCAGGAGACGCGCCTGTTCGATCCCGCGCGCGGCGAGACGCGCGCCATGCGCTCGAAGGAGGAGGCGCACGACTACCGCTACTTCCCGGATCCCGACCTGCTGCCGTTGGAGTTTGATCAGGCCTTCGTCGACAACCTCGCGGCGGGCCTGCCCGAATTGCCGGACGCGAAGAAGGCGCGCTTCATGGCGGACTACGGGCTCGCCTCCTACGACGCGGGCGTGCTCGTCGGCGATAGGGAGACCGCCGATTTCTACGAGGCCTGCGTCAAGCATGGCGGCGCGAAGCGCGACCCGAAGGCCGTCGCCAACTGGGTGACCGGGGACATCTCGGCGCACGCCAATTCCCTTGGCGTGGGCGTGGCGCGCGCCGGCGTTTCCCCCGCGCAGATCGCCGGCATCGTCGACCTCATCGGCGAGGGCGCGATCTCCGGCAAGATCGCGAAGGACCTGTTGGCGATCATCGTGTCCGACGAGAAGGACGGCGATCCCCGCGCCATCGTCGAGGCGCGCGGCATGAAGCAGGTCACCGACGCGGGCGCCATCGAAGCCGCGGTCGACGCGATCATCGCCGCCAATCCCGACAAGGCAGAGCAGGCGCGCGCGAAGCCGACGATGCTCGGCTGGTTCGTCGGCCAGGTGATGAAGCAAACGGGCGGCAAGGCGAATCCGCCCGTGGTCAACGAGATGCTGAAATCGAAGCTCGGAATCTAGCGTCGGCGAGCCCCGCGGCGACGCGCTCCAACGTGTGATTCCGCCGCGGGCGATTCGCTGATTCGCGCGATTTTTTTCGCGCGCGGCGAATTTTCAGCCGGCAATCGAAAAAAAACACGGACATCCACAAAAATTTTTCGCGCGCCCGCGCGGCTGTCGCTGGCGCCCTCGCGCGCGATCGGCTAGGGCGCGCGAGTCGCGCGGCGCGACGGTGTTCGCCGCGCGTTTTTCGCGCGCGCGGCGTTGCGCCACGCGCCGTTGGCGCGCCGCCGCGCGCGTGGCATGACGCGTGGTTAATCCCATTTTCAAAGGGTTTTCGAGACGCCTTGTTTTTCGCGCGGGATTGGGCGCGGGAGGCGCGCGCGCGCCGGCCCCGCGATCGCCGCCGCGCCGCGAAAGGCCGCGTCGACGATCGCCGACGCGTCGCCCGAGCCCTCCATCGAAGAGCCGCGAGCGCGTTCGCGAAGGCCGTTTCAGCGCCTGAATCGGCCGCCGCGCGCCGCGACAACTTGCACCGCGCGTTAACCAAGGTAATTTACTTACGCCTGTTGTCGATTGTCGTTCGCGGCGGTCGACTTTGATCAGAGGGGACCTCACATGGTTAAAGCAGCAACCAAGAAGCGAAAGCCCGCCAAGAAAGCCGCCGCCAAGAAGACCGCCAAAAAGGGCGCGGCCAAAAAGGGCGCGGCGAAGAAGACCGCCAAGAAAGGCGCCGCCAAAAAGGGCGCGGCTAAGAAGACCGCCAAGAAGGGCGCCGCCAAAAAGGGCGCGGCCAAAAAAGGCGCGGCCAAGAAAACCGCTCGCAAGGGCGCGGCCAAAAAGAGCGGCGCCAAAAAGGGCGCGGCCAAGAAAGGCGCGGCCAAGAAAGGCGCGGCCAAGAAAGCCACCCGCAAGCCTAAAGCGGCTATGGCGCCGTCCGAGCCGGCTTCGTCCTGATCCACGCGCATCGTCGGACGCGCGCGAACTAGCGCGTCGGACGGCGGACCACCAAGGGCGCCACGTCAACCCCTGTTATCAGGCGGTTGGCGTGGCCCTTTTTTTTGCGCGTCCGCGCCTCGCGGCGCGGCGCCGCGAATTTGAAAACATCCGTTATTTCCGCGTCAGGCACTCGCGCGAAAAATCGGACCAGAGCCTGCCGGCCGCGGAGCCGCCGCGCTTCATGCCTGACCACTCTTCAGCGCAGGCGCGCAGGCGCGGCCGCAATTCGTCGAAGGGCATCGTCATCAGCGGGTGGTCCTCGTCGCGCCGGGCGGCTTCGACGCCGTCCCGCGGCCGCTGCGGCGGCAACGGTTGCGCGGCGGCCGCGAACGCGGCCAGCGACGCGGCGCTGGCGAGCGTCAGCGACTTCCCGAATATCGCGGTCAACATCGTCGTGGTTTCGGTTTTCGGCAATACAGTCGTCCCGGGCGGCTTTCGGCGCACACTCCGCGCGCGCCGCCGCGAGGTCAACCCAGAGTTCTCGACGCGCCGCTCAAGGGCCGAACTGTTCGCGCAATATGCGTTCCTCGAGGGAATGGCCGGGGTCGTGCAGCACCGTGAATCCGGTCGCGTGGTCCATCGCGACCTCGACGCGCGTCACGTTGCGCGTTTCCGTGTGGTCGGCGACCGCGTTCACCGGGCGCTTGTCGGCCTCCAGGACATCGATGGCGACAATGGCTTTGTCGGGCAACAGCGCGCCGCGCCAGCGCCGCGGGCGAAAGACCGAGATCGGCGTCAACGCCATCATGGGCGCGTTGAGCGGCAGGATCGGCCCGTTGACCGAAAGATTGTAGGCCGTCGATCCCGCCGGCGTCGCCACCAGAACGCCGTCGGCGACCAACTCGCTCAATCGTTCGGCGCCATCGACGGATATCCTGAGCTTGGCGGCTTGATAGGACGCGCGCAACAGCGAGACTTCGTTGATCGCGCGGGATTCGCCCGCGCCGCCGTCGATTGTCCACGCCCGCATGACGAGCGGATGGATGGTGGACGCGCGCGCGGCGAACAGCCTCTCGCGCAGGCCATCCTCCGAATATTCGTTCATTAGAAAGCCGACGGAGCCGCGGTTCATGCCGTAGACGGGCTTCGATGTGCCCTGGAACCGGTGCAGGGTTTGCAACATCAGGCCATCGCCGCCCAGCGCGACGATAACGTCGGCGTCGGCGGGATCGACAGCGCCGTAAACGCCCGTCAGCCGGGCGCGCGCGGCTTCCGCTTCCGGCGTGCCGGAAGACAGGAACGCGATGCGCTCGAAGGGGCGCGGCGCGGCGGGGGCGCTGGTCATGCTGAGCTCCAAATGCCCTGTCGGGCCGCGTTCAATACCGCGAATTCCGGCGCCGGCAAATGCCGCGCCGCGTGTCGCGGTCAAGCAAGGTTGGAAACCAACCGCCATTGCCTTAATGTGCGCCGCGATATCCAAAGCTTTGTCCATCCGCGGGAACCGACGATGAACATCCATGTCAGCGACGAGCAATTGGCGACGATGAAATTCGCGGTCGGCCAGCCGGTTCGCCGCAACGAGGACGCCCGGCTGATACAGGGCAGGGGCCGCTACACCGACGACGTCAATATCGAGGGCCAGCTTTACATGTGCATGGTTCGCTCGACGCAGGCGCACGGCAAAATCCTGTCGATCGACGCCTCCGCCGCGCGCGGGATGCCGGGCGTCGTCGCGGTGTACACGGGCGCCGATCTGAGCAAGGCTGGCTACGGGCCCTATCCATTCCGCGTGGCGCTGAACGACCGCCACGGGAAGCCCTGCGTGAAGCCCAAGCGCTACGCGCTGGCGACGGACCGGGTGGTGTTTGTCGGCGATTCCATCGCCTGCGTGGTCGCCGACACCGCCGCGAACGCGCGCGACGCGGCCGAAGCCGTTGTCGTCGACATCGAGTCGCTGCCCGCGGTCGTGGACATGCGCGACGCCGTCAAGCCGGGAGCGCCGCAAGTCGTCGACGAGGCGCCGGGGAATGTCGGCCTCGACTACCATTTCGGCGATTCCGAGAAGACCGCCGCCGCGTTCGCGGCCGCGGCGCACGTCACAAAGATGCGCATCACCGATAGCCGCATTGTCGTCAACGCCATGGAGCCGCGCGCCTGTCTCGCCGACTTCGACAAGGAACGGGGCGCCTTCACGCTTTGGGCGCCGACGCAGGGCGTCGCGGGTTCGCGCGCGTTCGCGTCGGAAATGATGAACATGCCGCCGGAGAAAATCCGCTTCATCGCGACCAATGTCGGCGGCTCTTTTGGCCTCAAGGGCTCGATGTTCCCGGAATATATTTGCGCGATGCACGCAACGCGCGAATTGGGCAAGCCGGTGAAATGGACCGACACGCGCTCGGAATCCTTCCTCAGCGACCACCACGGCCGCGCCCAGGATTTCGATTGCGAGCTGGCGCTCGACAAGGACGGTCGCTTCCTCGCCGTGCGTTGCGACGGCTTCGGCGACCTCGGTGGCTACATGACGGCGATCGGGCCGCTGTTCTCGACCTTCAACATCGCCAAGCACGTCAACGGCGCCTACAAGACGCCGCTGATCGAGGTGAACACGCTCTGCGTCTTCACCAACACCGTGCCGGTGACCGCCTACCGCGGCGCCGGCCGGCCCGAGGGCAATTATTATCTTGAGCGCCTCATCGACACGGCGGCGCGCGAAATGAACATCGACCCCGCCGAGATGCGCCGCCGCAACCATATTTCCCGGGCTGAAATCCCCTACAAAGCGCCGTCCGGATCGACCTACGATTCCGGCGATTTCCCGGCCATTCTGGAAGCGGCGTTGCGCGAATCCGACTGGACCGGCTTCGAATCCCGCAAGGCCGAAAGCGCCCGGCGGGGCAAAATCCGCGGCCGCGGCATCGGCCAATTCGTCGAAGTGACGGCGCCGGTGCAAGGCGAACTCGCCGACATCCGCTTCGACGCGGATGGCGGGGTCACGCTGCGAACCGGCTCCCACGACCATGGGCAGGGACACTGGACGACCTTCGCGCAGGTGCTGTCGACGCAGCTTGGCGTGCCGTTCGAAAAAATCCGCCTGATCCAGGACGATACCAACGAGCTTCGCATGGGCACCGGCACGGGCGGCTCGAAATCGCTGATGTGCTCGGGCTCGGCGATTGTCGAGGCCAGCGGGAAAATCGTCGAAACCGGCAAGGTTCTCGCTTCGCATCTGCTCGAAGCCGGCGTTGGCGACATCGAGTTCAAAGGCGGCGACTTCAGCGTCGTCGGCACCGACCGGTCGATCTCGATCATGGACATGGCGCAGAAGCTGCGCGACGGCGCCAAGCTGCCGGAGGGCGCGCCGACGTCGCTCGACATCGACCACACGGGATCGCCGAAGCCGGCGACCTATCCGAACGGGTGCCACATTTGCGAGATCGAGCTGGACCCCGACACGGGCGTCGTCGAGATCGCCAAATACACGATGGTCGGCGACTTCGGCGTCGTCGTGAATCCGATGATCGTCGAGGGCCAGGTGCAAGGCGGCGTGGTTCAGGGCATCGGCCAGTGCCTGATGGAAAACACCATCTACGGCGAGGATGGCCAACTCGCGACCGGCTCGTTCATGGACTACGCGATGCCGCGCGCCGGCGATGGCGTGAATTTCAAATACGTCTCGCTGCCGCAGCCCGCGACGACCAATCCCCTCGGCTCCAAAGGCTGCGGCGAGGCCGGTTGCGCGGGGTCGATGACGTCGATCATGAACGCGGTCTGCGACGCGCTCGCGCCGCTGGGCGTCAAGCACATCGACATGCCGGCGTCGCCTCTGCGCGTCTGGGAGGCCATCCAGGCGGCGAAAAACCCGTGAGCGCCATCGTTAAAGCCATCCGCATCCACTCGCACGGCGGACCGGAGGTTTTGCGCTGGGAGGATGTGGAGATCGCGCCCCCGGGGCCAGGAGAAGCGCGCGTGCGCCACACCGCCATCGCGCTGAACTTCTCGGACATCAATATCCGCCGCGGCGGATTCTACCAGAAAGACCCGCTGCCGATGCCCCTGATTCCCGGCAACGAGGCGGCCGGCGTTGTGACCAGCGTGGGCGAAGGCGTGCGAGACGTGAAGCCGGGCGACCGCGTTGGCTACGTCGGCGTCGGCGCCGGCTTTTTCGCCAAGACCGGAGCCTACGCGCTTGAACGCAATGTGCCCGCCACGAGGCTGGTTCATCTGCCGGACGGCGTCGCCGACATCGAAGCCGCGGCGATGATGCTGAAGGGCCTCACGGCGTCGAATATCGTCAACAAGATTTACCGGCCAGCGCCCGGCGACCACGTGTTGATCCACGCGGCGGCGAGCGGCGTGGGGTTGATATTGACGCAGTGGTGCGCGCATTTCGGCGCGGTCGTCATAGGCACGGTCGGCAACGCGGAGAAGGCGCGCGTGGCGCGCGAGCATGGCGCCGCCCACACGATCCTCTATCGCGAAACGGATTTCGTTCCGGCGGTGAAGGCGATCGTCCCGCAAGGCGTCCGGGCGGTGCTCGACGGCGTCGGCAAGGACACCTTCGAAAAATCCATGGACTGCGCCGCGCCCTTCGCGACGCTTGTCAACTACGGCAACGCCTCGGGCCACGTGCCGCCGATCGACATCATGCAGCTCTCCCTGAAGGGAACGCTGTCGATGTGGCGGCCGGGCGTCAGCCACTTTCTCGGCGACCCCGAGCGGTTCAAAACATTGTGCGCGGAACTGTTCGATCTCGTCCAAAAAGGCGTGTTGAGGAACCTGGCGGCGCGGACCTATCCGCTGGCGGAGGCGGCGCGGGCGCACGCCGACGCCGAGCGCGCGCTGTTCGCCGGCCCTGTCGTTCTCCTGCCGTAGCGACGCCGTCGAACGCGTGCTATAGGCGCCGCCCGGGAACTGCGGGAGCGGGCGATTGGGCGATGTGACCAAACTTGAAATTCCGGCGCGGCGCTACAGCGGCTTCGCCCAGACGATGCATTGGCTCATCGCGCTGACGATTTTTTGCATGTTCACGCTAGGGCTTCTCTTCGACGATTTTCCGAAGGGCGCGAAGACGTGGTGGGTGAACATCCACGTGACCACCGGCCTTGTGCTTTTCGCGTTGATTCTCGCGCGCCTCCTGTATCGCGCCCGCAACAATCCGCCGCCGCCTCCCGCCGGCCTGAGCGATGTCGTCCGCAAAGCGGGGACGGCCTCCCACCATTTGATGTACCTGCTGATGGTGGTCATCCCCATCGTTGGCATTGTCGCCTACGTCTGGCACGGGCGGATTTTCGACTACGGGCTGTTCCAGATCGATTTCCACGTCCCGGCGAACAGGGCCGTCTATCCGAAAGCCGAGGATATCCATGGCTACCTCGCCTACATATTGATGGGCCTGGTCACGCTGCACGTTCTCGCCACGCTGTGGCACCAGTTCATCCGCAAGGACGGGTTGATCTGGCGCATGCTGCCCGGCGGAAAATAGGCCACCCAACCCGGGCCGCGCGGGCCATTGCCACGCGCCCGTGGCGGCGGCTATACCCGCGCGACCGCTTACGCCGGCTCGTTTCGGCGACTGAGCAATGGAGACGCAGATGATTTCGGTGACTTTTCCCGACGGCGCGAAGCGCGAGTTTCCGCCGGGAGTCACGGGCCTCGACATCGCCAAGGGCATTTCGCCCTCGCTCGCCAAACGCACGGTGGCGATGGCGGTCAACGGCGCGCTGGCCGACCTCGCCGACCCGATCAACGCCGACGCGCGCGTCGAATTCGTCTCGCGCGACGATCCGCGCGCGCTCGAACTCATCCGCCACGATTGCGCGCATGTGTTGGCGGAAGCGGTGCAGGCGCTTTACCCGGGCACGCAGGTCACCATCGGCCCGGTGATCGAAAACGGTTTCTATTACGACTTTCACCGCAACGCCCCGTTCACCCCCGAGGATTTCGCGGCGATTGAAAAGAAGATGCGCGAAATCATCGCGCGGGACGCGCCGTTCACCAGGGAAGTCTGGAGCCGCGACGCGGCGATCGCGTTTTTCGAGAAGAAGGGCGAGGCCTTCAAGGTCGAACTGGTCGGGACGATCCCCGCCGATCAGGATCTGAAAATCTACAAGCAGGGGGATTGGCTCGACCTCTGTCGCGGCCCGCACATGACCTCGACCGGCAAGATCGGCGCGGCGTTCAAGTTGATGAAGGTGGCCGGCGCCTATTGGCGCGGCGACCACACCAAGCCCATGTTGTCGCGCATCTACGGCACCGCCTTCGCGAAGCAGGAAGACCTCGACGGCTATCTCAAGCAAATCGAGGAAGCCGAACGCCGCGACCACCGCCGCCTTGGGCGGGAGATGGACCTGTTTCATTTCCAGGAGGAGGCGCCGGGCGCGATATTCTGGCATCCGAAGGGCTGGACGCTGTTCCAGACGCTGATTTCGTATATGCGGCGGCGGCTGGAGGGCGACTATCAGGAGGTCAACGCGCCGCAGGTGATGGACAAGTCGCTGTGGGAAACCTCGGGCCACTGGGGCTGGTATTCCGACAACATGTTCGCGGTGAAGTCGGCGACCGCCTTCATCCGGCCCGAGGACGCCGAGGCCGACCAGCGCGTCTTCGCGCTGAAGCCGATGAACTGCCCCGGCCATGTGCAGATTTTCAAACACGGCCTGCGCAGCTACCGCGACCTGCCGATGCGGCTCGCGGAGTTCGGCGTTGTGCACCGCTACGAGCCCTCCGGCGCCATGCACGGGGTCATGCGGGTGCGCGCCTTCACGCAGGACGACGCGCATATTTTCTGCACCGAAGACCAGCTCGCCGAAGAATGCATGAAGATCAACGACCTCATTCTCTCGGTGTACAGCGACTTCGGCTTTGGCCGCATCGTGGTGAAACTATCGACGCGGCCCGAAAAGCGTGTCGGCGCCGACGCCCTGTGGGACCACGCGGAAGCGGTGATGTCGCGCGTGCTCGACGAGATCAAGGCGCGGCACGGCGACGTCGTCGAGACCGCGCTGAACCCCGGCGAAGGCGCGTTCTACGGGCCGAAGTTCGAATATGTGCTGCGCGACGCCATCGGCCGCGACTGGCAATGCGGCACGACGCAGGTCGACTTCAACCTGCCCGAGCGCTTCGGCGCCTTCTACATCGCCCCCAACAGCGAGAAGACGGCGCCGGTGATGGTGCACCGGGCGATCTGCGGATCGCTTGAGCGATTCATCGGCATATTGATCGAGAACTTCGCCGGCCATCTCCCGCTGTGGCTGTCGCCGACGCAGGTCGTTGTCGCCACCATCACTCAGGAGGCCGATGAATACGCGATGGAGATCGCCGCGCTGGCGCGCAAGGCGGGGCTAAAAGTCGAGGCCGACCTGCGCAACGAGAAGATCAACTACAAGGTGCGCGAACATTCCCTCGCCAAGGCGCCGGTCATGCTTGTGGTCGGCAAGAAGGAGGCCGAGCAGCGGAGCGTCTCGATCCGCCGGCTCGGCGCGCAGGCGCAGACGAGCATGAGCCTCGATGAAGCGCTCGCCTCGTTGAAGGAAGAGGCGACGCCGCCGGGCGTCAAGCGGGCGAGGTAGCCTACAACGCCTTGAACGTGATGATCGTGCGGGTGTCGACGATGCCCTCGATGGGCTGCACATTTTCGCCGACGAAATGGCCGTTGTCCGTCTCGCGCGGCACGTAGAACTTGGACAATTTGTCGTAGGTGCCGGCGATGGAGTAGATCTCGGAGGCGATCTCCGCTTCCGCGAGGTCGTTCGCGACGGCGTTGGTCTTGCCCA
>CAIKAR010000086.1 GCA_903825465.1 uncultured Hyphomicrobiales bacterium
CGAGTCCATCCTGTTCGGCCACGAGAAGGGCGCCTTCACCGGCGCCGACGACACGCATGTCGGGAAATTCGCCGAGGCCCACGGCGGCACGCTGTTTCACGACGAGATCGGCGAATTGCCGCTGGAGACGCAGGTCAAGCTGCTGCGCGCGCTGCAGGAGGGCGAGATCGACCCCATCGGCGCGAAGCGGCCGGTCAAGGTCGATGTGAGGCTGATGTCGGCGACCAACCAGAACCTCATCGAACTCGTCAAACAGGGCAAGTTCCGCGAGGATCTCTACTACCGGCTGAACGTGTTTCCCATCACCATCCCGCCGCTGCGCTCGCGCCGCGACGACGTGCCGGATCTGGCGCGGCGCTTTCTCGCGCGCTTTTCGGCCGAAGAGGGCAAGCGCATTCGCGGCGTCAGCGCGGAATGTCTGGCGCTGCTGTCCCGCTATGATTGGCCGGGCAATGTCCGCCAGCTCGAGAACGCGGTGTTCCGGGCCGTCGTCCTCGCCGACGGCGACGAATTGACAGTGGCGGAATTTCCGCAAATCGCCGCGCAGGTCGATGGCTTCGACGTGCGTGTGCCCGCCGCCGCGCCGAGCCCCGGCCCCGCGCCGCAGCGCGAAATCGTCCGCGTCGAGATTCGCGACCCCAATGTTTTGCGGCTGCTCGACGACAACGGCCACATGCGCAAACTCGAGGAACTCGAGGCCGACGCCATCAAATTCGCGCTGACCCATTATCGCGGCCAGATGTCGGAGATGGCGCGCAGGCTCGCCATCGGCCGCTCGACGCTTTACCGGAAAATGAAGGACTCCGGCCTGGATGAATCGGGCCTGCCCGAGCCGGGCGCGGCGGAGGACGCGGCCTGAACCGCCGGGTGCGCCGCCGCACCGCCTCGCGCCGCGTATTTGTTTAAACGAGTCCAAGAAACTCCGCCGCGAGCGCATTTGAACCACATTGGCGTGGTCTAGTTGGCGCCGGTCCGGCGGTCGGCTGTCGAATGAAACTCGGCGAATGAAACTCAAGGGGTTGCACATGCGTACAGGCGCGCTTCGCGGCGGCTTGATTGTGTCGATCGCGGCTTTGACATGCTTGGGCGCGGGCTTGGGCGCGCGCGCGCAAACGAGCGGCGCTCCGGCCATCGTGCTGCCGGCGCAACCCGACGTGATGATCGATCTCGGCGCTATCGCCGCTCCAGCCAAACCGGCGGACGCGCCGCCGCCGGCGGCGGGCGCTCCGAAAGCGCCTGCAGCGGCGCAAGCCCCTGTCGCGCCACCGCCGCCACTCGCGCAATCCAATATTGCTCCCGCCAGCGACATTCAGACCGCTCTCGCCGAGCGCGCGGCGCGGGCGCGCGCCGAACCGGTCGTTCGTGGAACGGGCGTAGCCCTCGCCAAGCAGCGCGGCGCCGTCGCCGACTTTTACGCGGCGCGTGGATATCAACCCCTGTGGACGGACGGCGGCGCGTGGACCCCGGCCGCCCAAAGCGCGCTCGCGCGTCTCGCGCTCGCGTCGGAGGACGGCCTCGACCTGCGCGCGACGCCGGCGCCGCCAACCGCGGGCGACACCACCGCCGATCTCGCCACCGCGGATTTCTCGCTGTCGCTCGCCGTCGCGAACTACGCCTGGCAGGCCAGCGGCGGACGCGTCGATCCCAAGACCATCGACAGGCTCATCGACGAGCGGCCCTCCATCGCCGACACCGCGGCGATTTTAACCTACGTGCCCGCGTCCCCCGACGCCGGGGAGACGCTTCGTTCGGCGAACCCGCCGCAACCCGGCTACGCGGCTCTGCGCGACGCGCTCGCCGCCCTTCGCCGTGGCGACATCCTGCCCGAGGCGGGCAAAAGCGCCACGGACCTCGAAAACGAAGTCCTCGCCAACATGGAGCGTTGGCGCTGGGCGGCGCGGACGCAGACGACGGACCAGATCGAGGTCAATATTCCCGATTTCACGGTGAAGGTGACGCTGGGCGGGGTCGTCGTCCACCGCGCCCGCGTCGTCGTCGGCAAGCCTGACACGCCGACGCCGGTGTTTTCCAACAGCATGCAGTTTCTCGAAGTGAACCCCTACTGGAACGTGCCGCAAAGCATCATCCAGAAAGAGATGATGCCGAAGCTGGCCAAGGACCCCGACTACCTGCGCCGCATGGGCTACGAGGTCTCGACATCGAGCAACGGCAAGCTGACCGTCCGCCAGCCGCCGGGCGAACGCAACGCGCTCGGCCGCATCAAGTTCATGTTTCCCAACGACCACGCGGTCTATCTGCACGACACGCCGCAGCGCGGCTACTTCAACGCCGCCAAGCGCGACTACAGCCATGGCTGCGTGCGCGTCGACGACCCCTTCAAATTCGCGGAAATCGTGCTCGGTTCCGGCTCCGGCTGGTCGGAGGCGCGGATCAAAAAGCTGATCGGCGGCAAGAACCAGACGATTCAACTGCCGCGCCACATCGACATTCACATCGAGTATTTCACCGCGTTCGTCGACGAGGGCGGCGCGCTGCGCGCCCGCGAGGACATCTACGGCATTTCGCGCAAGGTGAGGGCCGCGCTCGGGCTGGCGAGCGAGGTCGTCAGGGCGCCCAGTCGGCGAACGACTTTATGAACCTGTCGTCGAGGATTTTCGACGCGGGCCAAGGCTCCTTCACGTCGCCCGCCTTGATTTCGAGCTCCCAGAACAGCTTCATCGTCGCCTCGTCGGGCAGCGCGCCGCGCTCGTCGTAGCCCGGCATGATCTCGTCGTAGGCGCGCCCGGCGTCGGACTCCGAATACTTCAGCTTTTCCCGCAGCGTCGCGACCGCCAAAGCCTTGTCGGCGCGCGCGAGGCGGATCGCCGCGACATAGCCGCGCAGAAACGTCATGACGGTGTTGGGGTTCTCGTCCAGAAACTTCTTCTTGGCGATGAACAGGTGCTTCGGCCATTGCGGCGCGATGTCCTTCGCCTGCGTCGCGAGTATCGTGAAGCCCTCGTCCTGCGCCGCCCATTTGAACGGCGGCGACAGGATCGCGAGCCCGAGCCTGCCGGATTTCAGCCCCTGCATGGCGCTCGCCGTCGGACCCACCTGCAGGATTTTCACGTCCTTTTCCGGCGTCAAACCGTTCTTGATCAGCAGATAGCGCGTCAGGCTGTCGGTCAGCGAGCCCAGCGTCGAAACGCCGGCCGCGGAGCCCTTGAGGTCGGCCCAGGTTTTCACTTTCGGCTGCGCGGCGAAGGCGAAATCGGCCTGGCGGAAGCCGGCGTAGAAGCCAATGGCGGGAATGTCGGCGTTGACCATGTTGATCGCGCCATAGGGCGATTGCAGCACAAGATCGACGGAATCGCCGGCGAGAGCCTGCGACACCTCGGCGTCGCCGCGGAAGGTGCTGGTCTCGATCTCCATCCCCGACTCGCGCCACGTCTTCTGCGCGACATAGACCGACATGAACGACGCCGCGTCGAGCGTCAGGCCGAAGCGGATCTTCGGCTTTTCGATCTTGCCGATGGCGGCGCGCGCGACGCGCGGCGCGAGGGCGAGGGCCGCGGCGCCGGCGAGCGCGGCGCGGCGGGTTGCGTGATCGCTTTTGTTCATTGTCACCTCCCGGAAACTTCGTTCAGCCGCGCGCCAAAATCTCCCGCGCGAGCGGAATCACCTTCGTTCCATATAGCTCGACGCAACGCGTGATGTTGCCGTGCGACAACGCGCCGGCGCTGTATTTGAGATCGAAGCGGGAAACCCCGAGCCCCGCCGCGGTCGACGCGATCTTCTTCGCCACCGTTTCGGGCGAGCCGACATAGAGCGAGCCCACGGCGATTTCGCGGTCGTATTCCTCGCGCCGCATCGGCGGCCAGCCCCGCTCCGCGCCGATGCGGTCGCGCATGCCCTTGTAGGAGGGCCAGAATTCCTCGCGCGCGCGCTCGTCCGTGTCGGCCACATAGCCGGGCGAATGAACGCCGACAGGCGCCGGCGGCTTGCCCATTTCGCGGTACACGCGGTTGTGGATTTCGACGAAGGGCCGGAAGCGGTGAGGTTCGCCGCCGATGATGGCGATCATCAGCGGCAGGTTGTGCTTCGCCGCGCGCAGCACGGATTCGGGGCTGCCGCCGACGCCGACCCAGGTCGTCAGCTTGTTTTCGAGCGATGGAAACACCCGCTGATTGTTCAACGGCGAACGCGTCTCGCCGCTCCACGTCACGCTTTCCCCGGCGATCAGCGCGGCGAACAGGTCGAGCTTTTCCTCGAACAGCTTTTCGTAGTCCTTCAGCGCGTAGCCGAACAGCGGAAAGGATTCGGTGAACGAGCCCCGGCCGAGGATGGCTTCCGCGCGGCCGTTGGCGATGGCGTTGACGGTCGAAAACCGCTGAAACACCCGCACGGGATCGTCGGAGCTCAGCACCGTCACCGCCGTGCCCATGTGGACGCGCTTCGTGCGCGCGGCGATGGCGGCGAGCACGACCTCGGGCGCCGAAACGGCGAAGTCGGCGCGGTGGTGTTCGCCAACGCCGAAGAAATCGACGCCCACCTCGTCGGCGACGACCGCCTGCTCGACAACGTCGCGAATGACCTGCGCGTGCGGCAGCGGCTTGCCATCCGCGCCCGATGTGACGTCGCCGAATGTGTCGAGGCCGAGTTCGAGGCTCATGCGCGTTTGTTCCTTCGCTTCAAGTCGGCCCTACTCCCCCGCCAGCGCCATGTCGTCGCGGTGCATCATCTCCGCGTCGCCGGCGGCGCCGAGGATTCCCTCGATTTCGCGCGTGTTGCGGCCAATGATGCGGCCGGCGTCGCCGCTGTCGTAGGCGATCAGCCCGCGGCCGATTTCGGCGCCGCTCGGGTCGCGCAGCACGACGCAATCGCCGCGCTCGAACGCCCCCTCGACGCGCGTCACGCCCGCCGGAAGCAGGCTTCGGCCCTTGAACAGGGCGCGCGCCGCGCCAGCGTCGACATGCACCGCGCCGCGCGGCTCAAGCGAGCCCGCCAGCCATTTCTTGCGCGCGCTGAGCGGCGTCGACTGGCTCAGGAACCAAGTGCAGTTCGCGCCCTCGGCGACGCGCCGCACCGGATGCTCGACGCGGCCGTCGGCGATCAGCATGTGCGTGCCGCCCGTGACGGCGATCTTCGCCGCCTCGATCTTGGTGCGCATGCCGCCGCGCGAAAACTCCGACGCGGCGCCGCCCGCCATGTTTTCGATCTCGAAGGTGATGCGCGGCACGACGGGAATCAGCTTCGCGTCGGGGTTGTCGCGGGGCGGCGCGGTGTACAGTCCGTCGATGTCCGACAGCAGGATCAAGAGGTCGGCGCTCGCCATGGTGGCGACGCGCGCCGCGAGGCGGTCGTTGTCGCCATAGCGGATTTCCGTGGTCGCGACGGTGTCGTTCTCGTTGATGACGGGCACGGCGCGCATGGCGAGAAGCCGCTCCAGCGTCTCGCGCGCGTTGAGGTAGCGCTGGCGCTCCTCGGTGTCGTTGAGCGTGACGAGGATCTGCCCCGCCGTCATGCCGCGCGCGCCGAGCGCCCGCGCCCAGGCGCCGGCGAGCGCGATCTGGCCGACGGCGGCGGCGGCCTGGCTGTCGGCGAGCTTCAGCGCGCCACGCGGCAAGCCCAGCACGCCGCGACCAAGCGCGATGGAGCCCGACGACACCACGAGAACGTCGGCGCCGTTGGCGCGCAGACCGGCGAGATCGTCGGCGAGCGCTTCGAGCCACGCCGCCTTCAGCGCGCCCTTCGCTTGATCGACAAGCAGCGACGAGCCGATCTTGACGACGACCCGGCGAAAGGCCGCGAGGCGGGGCGCGACGGAAGCGGAAAGGGCCGGGTTGGCGGCGACGGGCATAGCCATTCCCTTATACAAGCGGCGGAAATTGGCCAAGCCTTGACGTTGGGAAAGCCTTGGCGTTGAGAAAGCCCAACGTCTCATCAGGTCTCGCGAACCGCCGCCCCCTCGAAAATCTCCGCCACGCGCGCCCGCGTCGCCTCGGTCGCGCCGTCGGGAAGCGCGTTCCAGGGAAAAAACCGCGCCTCGAGAATTTCCATGTCGGCCTTGCGCGGCGCGGTCTGCCGGTAGTCGCGCACGACGTAAACGAACACATGATCGCGGTCGGTGGCGAAATTGTTGAAGAACATGCCGTGCGGCGCCGGCGTTCCGGTCACTTCGATATTGGCTTCCTCGATCAACTCGTGCGCGAGCGCGGCGCGGGCGCTTTCGCCGGGCTCGACGCCGCCGCCCGGAAAATGCCAGCCGGGCACATAGGAGTGGCGCACCAGCAGCACCTGACCGTCGGAGTCGACGACCACGGCGCGAACGCCCAGCGTGAGCCCCCGCGCGAGACGGTTGCGGAGGTGAAGCCCCCTGTAAATCAAATAATTGAACAGGGATTTTGGCTTCGCCGTCATTCAACGATCCTCGGAGGCTTGGGGCGCGTGTTGCCGGGCCGCGGCCATATGTTTAGAATGATTCCAAATTGTCCCGGAGTCACTGATGAAAGCCTTTTCAGACCTCACCCAGCGCGAAATTCTCGCGGTGGCCATCGCCTCGGAGGAGGAAGATTCCCGGATTTATATCAGCTTCGCCGACGATTTGCGCGAACGCTACCCGGCGTCGGCCGCCGTGTTCGATGAAATGGCGGAGGACGAAAGCGGCCATCGCCGCCAGCTTCTCGAAATGTACGAATCCCGCTTCGGCTCCAAGCTGCCGCCGATCCGCCGCGAGGACGTCAAGGGCTTTCTCAAGCGCCGGCCAGTCTGGCTGACGACGAACCTCGCCCTCGACACCATCCGCAAGGAAGCGGAGGCGATGGAATTCCAGGCGGCGCGCTTTTATCAGCGCGCGGCGGCGCAGACGACGGATGTGGACATCCGCAAGCTGCTCAGCGACCTCGCCGAAGTCGAGCAAACGCACGAGGCCCACGCGCAGGAACTGGGCGCGGCGCATCTCACCGAAAGCGCGCGCGAAGAGGAAGACAAGACCCAACACCGCATGTTCGTGCTGCAATATGTGCAGCCGGGCCTCGCCGGGCTGATGGACGGCTCGGTTTCCACCCTCGCGCCGCTGTTCGCGGCGGCCTTCGCCACGTTGCACAACTGGCCGACTTTTCTCGTCGGGCTGGCCGCCTCGCTCGGCGCGGGCATCAGCATGGGCTTCGCCGAGGCCTTGTCGGACGACGGTTCGCTGACCGGCCGCGGCTCCCCGTGGCTGCGCGGCGGCATCTGCGGCCTGATGACGGCGCTGGGCGGCCTTGGCCACACCATGCCCTTTCTCGTGCCAGACACCTGGCCTCACGCGTTCTGGACCGCGACGGCCATCGCCGGCCTGGTCGTGTTTGTCGAATTGTGGGCGATCGCCTGGGTGCGCGCGCGATTCATGGACACGCCGTTTCTGCACGCGGTGTTCCAGATCGTGGTCGGCGGCGTGATCGTGCTCGGCGTGGGCGTGCTGATCGGTGGTTCGTAGAGCGGCTACTCCGCCGCGATTTTCGCCGGCGCGCGGCCTTCGCGGAAGGCCGCCAGCAAGGCGGCTTCCTCGCCTTTCGCCGCGATAATCGACCGCTCTTTCACGTGGCCGTAACCACGGATTTTGTCGGGAATCGACGCCAGCGCCAACGCCGTCGCGTGGTTGTCGGCGCTCAGTTTCGCGGCGATTTCGTCGAGCAGGCTTTCGTATTCGCTCAACAGCGCGCGCTCGCGCTTGCGTTCAGCCGCGTATCCAAACACGTCGAACACGCCGCCGCGCAGGCCCTTCAACGCCGCGAGGACGTGGAAAACCTTGATGATCCATGGGCCGAAGCTCGATTTGCGCGCGACGCCGCCCGCGTCCTTGCGGCCGAGGATCGGCGGCGCGAGGTGGAATTCGAGCCGATCGTATTTTTCAAACGCCGCGTCGATCTGGCGCGCGAAGGCGGCGCCGGTGTGGAGCCGCGCGACCTCGTATTCGTCCTTGACGGCCATCAGCTTGAACAGGTTTTTGGCGACCGCTTCCGCGAGGCCCGAGGCGCCGGGCGCCCGGGCGCGCTCCGCGTCGGCGGTTTTTTTCACGCGCGCCGCGTATCGCGCCGCGTAGGCGGCGTTTTGGTAATCGGCGAGGAAAGCCGACCGGCGCGCGACAATGTCGTCGAGCGTCGCCGCGATCTCCGCGTTCACGGTTTTCGGCGACGCGAGCGCGACGAGCGCCGCGACATCGGCGGGATCGACGCCGGCGCGGCGTCCCCACGCGAAGGCGCTCTGGTTCATCTCGACCGCCTCGCCATTGAGTTCGATGGCGCGCAGGATGGAGGCTTCGGCGAGCGGCAGCAGGCCGGACTGAAACGCCAGCCCCAGCATGAACATGTTGGCGCCGAGCGACGTGCCGAGCAGCGCCGCGGCGGTCGCCGTCGCGTCGACGAAGCGATCCTCGCCGCCCGCCGCCTCGCGGATGGTTTTCTTGACGCGCTCCGCCGGCAGGTTGAAATTCGCGTCGCGGGCGAAGTCGCCGGGATAGACCTCCGCCGTGTTGACGACAAAGCCGGTGTGGTTGAGCTTCGCCGCCGCAAGCACGTTTTTCTGCCCCGCGACCACGAGATCGCAGCCGAGCACGAGGTCCGCCTCGCCCGCGGCGACGCGAATGGCGTGGATATCGTCCGGCGTCCGCGCGATCTTCACATGGCTGAACACCGCGCCGCCCTTCTGCGCGATGCCCGACATGTCGATGGCGCCGCAGCCCTTGCCTTCGAGATGCGCGGCCATTGTGATGATCGCGCCGATGGTGACGACGCCGGTGCCGCCAACGCCGGCGACGAGGATTTCATAAGGATGCGCGCCGAGCGCCGGGACGCGCGGAGCGGGAAGCGCGGTTTCCAGGCCGCTTGCGGGAAGCGGCGGGCCGCCCGCCGGCGCCGCCTTTCTCACGCGCGCGCCAACCACCGTCACGAAGCTCGGGCAAAACCCGTTGACGCAGGAAAAATCCTTGTTGCAATTCGACTGGTCGATTGTCCGCTTGCGGCCGAACTCGGTGTCGAGCGGTTGCACCGACACACAGTTGGATTGAACGCCGCAATCGCCGCAGCCCTCGCAGACGAGTTCGTTGACAATCACGCGCCTGTCGGGATCGGGATAGGTTCCGCGCTTGCGCCGCCGGCGCTTTTCGGCCGCGCAGGTCTGGTCGTAGATCAGCGCCGTCACGCCGGGCATGGCCGCGAGCTCGCGCTGCACCGCGTCGAGATCGTCGCGGTGATGGATCGTTATGCCGGCGGGAAAGCGCGTCGTCGCGTCGTATTTGTCGGGCTCGTCGGTGACGAGCGCGACGCGCGACACGCCCTCCGCCGCGACTTGCCGCGCCACCGCGTCGACCGTCAGCCCGCCCTCGTGCGGCTGCCCGCCCGTCATCGCGACGGCGTCGTTGAAGAGGATTTTGTAGGTGATGTTGACGCCCGACGCGATGGCGAAGCGGATCGCCAGCACGCCGGAGTGGTTGTAGGTGCCGTCGCCGAGGTTTTGAAAGACATGCCCGCGTTTCGAGAACCGCGCCTCGCCGACCCAGTTGGCGCCCTCGCCGCCCATCTGCGTGAGGCCTTCGGTGCCGCGGTCCATCCACAGAGCCAGCGTGTGGCAGCCGATGCCGGCTCCGGCGCGCATGCCCTCGGGCACTCTGGTGGAGGTGTTGTGCGGACAGCCCGAGCAAAAATACGGGCTGCGCGCCATCGCCTCGCTCGCCTGCGCGAGCCGCGTTTGCGCCTGCCGCAGACGCGCGAGATTGTCGGCGATCGAATTGTCGCCGGGGTGGAGGCGTTGCACGCGCTCGCCGATGGCGATGGCGATGTCGTTGGGGTCGAGCGACGCCTTCACCGGGAAAAGCCACGCCCCCTTCTCGTCGCGTTTGCCCACCACGACGGGCTGGTCCGGCGAGCCGTAGAGTTCCTCGCGCACCTGCGATTCAACGAGGGAGCGCTTCTCCTCGACGACGATGATCAACTCCAGCCCGTGGGCGAATTCGCGCAGGCCCTCGGGCTCCAGAGGCCAGGCGCAGCCCATCTTGTAGAGCCGCAGGCCGAGCGCGTTGGCGCGCGGCTCATCGATGTCGAGATCGTCGAGCGCCTGCCGCACGTCGAGATAGGACTTGCCGAGCGTGACGATGCCGATCTTCGCGTCGAGTCCGCCCGACATGACGATTTTATTCAGTTTGTTGGCGCGGATCCACGCGACAATAGCCTCGCGCTTGTGGTCCTGAAGCCGCGCCTCCTGCGTCAAAAACGGATCGACGCGGCGGATGTTCAGGCCGCCCGCGGGCATCGCGTAGTCGCTTGGCGCCACGGGCGAGACGCGGTCGAGCGAGCCATCGACGGACGCGGTGGATTCAATCACCTCCTTGACGCATTTGAGTCCGACCCAGACGCCGGCGTAGCGCGACAAGGCCCAGCCCAACTGTCCGTAGTCGAGCAGTTCCTGCACGCCGGCGGGGTTGAGGATCGGCACCATGATGTCGAGCAGGTGGAACTCGGACTGGTGCGCGGTGGTGGAGGATTCCGCCGTGTGGTCGTCGCCCATCAGCAGCAGCGCGCCGCCGTTTTTCGATGTGCCGGCGAGGTTCGCGTGGCGGAAGGCGTCGCCGGAACGGTCGACGCCGGGGCCCTTGCCGTACCAGATGGCGAAGACGCCGTCGTATTTGCCCTCGCCACGCATCTCGGCCTGCTGCGTGCCCCACACCGCGGTCGCGGCGAGTTCCTCGTTGAGGCCGGGCTGGAAGACGATGTCGTTGGCCGCGAACTCCGCCCTGGCGCGCCAGAACTGTTGATCGAGCCCGCCAACGGGCGAGCCGCGATAGCCCGAGACAAACCCGCCGGTGTTCAGCCCGGCGCGGCGGTCGCGCTCCTTCTGCGACAAAAGCAGCCGCACGATGGCCTGCGCGCCGGAGAGAATGACGCGCGATTTCGAAAGATCGTATTTGTCGGCGAGCGCGACCGCGGGCATGGCCGGAATTCTGGCCGCGTCGTCGCCCGTGTCCCTTGCCGTTTCCGATGTCATCGCGGCTTCTCCCGAATCCGTTCGGCGCGCGTGGACAGGATATGGGGGACGAGGAGGGGTTTACAAGCGAGGCGCGCCCCTACCCCCGTATGGGCTCGACCTTCAGCGCCGCGCGCACGAAATAAAACAGCAGCAGCATTCCAAAACATCCGCCGGCGATCTCGAAGGCCAGGCTGAAGACGCGGGGAAGCTGGAAAATACCGCCAAGCGCCCAGCCGGCCGCCCACGAGACGCCGACGAGTTCGGTGCCCACGAGGATAGCCACGCTGCAAATGGTCAGCGTGTTGCGCCAGTTGATCGGTTTCTGATCGGCCAAGAACCTGCTCCCGCTAGCCTTTGCGCGGCTGGCGCTCGCTGCCTATACCACGGGGCGGCGCCGCCGCAACAGGACGCGCCGCGAGGGCCCCGATGAGCCAGACAGAGGTCTTTTCCAGCGCCGCCGCCGCCGCGCCGCACATGTTCGCCGCCGAGGCCGGCCGCGACGTGTTCATTCAGGGCGGCAACGCGCTCGAGGCCATGCTCGCCATGGCGGCGACGATCGCGGTCGCCTATCCCCATATGAACGGCCTGGGCGGCGACGGCTTCTGGCTGATCCGCGAGCCCCGGGGAAAGACGCGCGCCATCGAGGCCTGCGGCTTCGCCGGCGAAAAGGCGACAATTTCGGCCTACCGCAAGCTCGAATTCGACGCCATTCCCGCCCGCGGGCCGCACGCCGCGCTCACCGTGCCGGGCGCCGTGGGCGGCTGGTTGCTGGCTCATGAATTGTCCCGGTCGATGGGCGGGCGGCTGCCGCTGGCCGACCTGTTCGCCAACGCCATCAAACACGCGCGGGAGGGATTGCCGACCTCGGCGAGCGAGGCCCGCACACGCCCGCGTGATTCCCACGACCTCGCGAAGGCCACCGGCTTCGCGCAAACCTATTTCGTCGATGGCGATTATCCGAAGGTGGGCGCGGTTCGCAAATTTTCGGCCTTGGCGGGGACGCTCGAACATCTCGCCAGTGCCGGCCTCGCCGACTTCCACCGCGGCGACATCGCGCGCGAGATCGCCCACGACCTCGACAAAATAGGAAGCCCGGTGACGCGCGAGGACTTGCGGCGTTATCAGGCGCAATGGCGGCCGCCGCTGAACCTCGTGCTGAGGGGTCGCGCGCTGCACAACGTGCCGCCGCCGACGCAGGGGCTGGCGTCGCTGATCATTCTGGGGATTTTCGAGCGGCTCGGCGTCAAGCGCGCCGATTCGTTCGAGCATATCCATGGATTGATCGAGGCGACGAAGCAGGCTTTCGCCGTGCGCGACGATTTCATCACCGACTACGACAGGCTGAAGGGCGACCCCGACGATTTCCTGACGCCGGCGGCGCTCGACCGCATGGCGGCGGCGGTTTCGATGACGCGCGCCGCGCCGTTTCCGCTGCCGCCATCAAACGGCGACACCGTGTGGATGGGCTGCGTCGACAAGGACGGCCTCGCGGTCAGCTACATCCAGTCGGTCTATTGGGAATACGGTTCCGGCTGCGTTTTGCCGCGCACGGGCCTGCTGATGCAGAACCGCGGCCTCGCGTTTTCGCTCGATCCGAAATCGCTCAATCCGCTGGAGCCGGGCCGCCGGCCGTTCCACACGCTCAACCCGGCGATGGCCGTGTTCGACGATGGCCGCGTCATGCCCTATGGCGCGATGGGCGGCGACGGCCAGCCGCAGACGCAGGCGCAAGTTTTCTCGCGCTACATGTTCGGACAGGGGCTGGCGGAGGCGCTTGACGCGCCACGCTTCGCGCTGGGGCGCACCTGGGGCGCGGCCTCGTCGCTGCTGGCGCTCGAAAACCGCTTCGATCCGTCGCTGGTTCGCGCGCTCGAAAACGCCGGCCACGATCTCGTCGTCAATCCAGCGCCCTACGCGGACGTGTTCGGCCACGCCGGCGGACTCATTCGCCACGCGAGGGACGGCCGTATCGAGGCGGCTCACGATCCCCGCTCGGACGGCGGCGCGGCGGGCGTTTGACGCCGGTTATCTAAGCACGGTCGCCTTAGCCCACCATGCCGCGTGATCGCGCCGGATCACCCGCGCCGCCTTCGCCGCGCCGGCGCATGTCGCGAACAGTCCGAAACATGTCGCGCCTGAACCCGACATGCGCGCCACTTTGCAGCCGCGCGCCGCGGCGATCACGGCCAACACATGCGCGACAACGGGCGCCTCGACGATCGCCGCGTCCTCCATGTCGTTGCCGCCCTTGCGCAACGCCTCGATCAGCGCGTCGAAGCCCATGTTGTCGTGGAATTCCGGATGCGCGCCGAAGCCATGGCTCTCGCCGGGCTTCAGGCCCATGCGCGCGAACACCGCGGGGGTCGCCACCGCGACGCCGGGGTTGACCAGCACGGCGAAGAGTGGCGGCAGTTTGAGCGGCGGCCCCAGAGTTTCGCCCGCGCCCAGCATCGCGCGCGCCCGCGCGTCAAGGCAGACGGGCACGTCGGAACCGATGTTGCGCGCCGCCTCCAGCAGGCGGGGATCGTCAAGCGGGATGTCGTTGGCGCGCGCCAGCAGGCGCAAGGCGGCCGCGGCGTCGGACGATCCCCCGCCGACGCCGGCGGCGACCGGCAGGCGCTTCGTCAGGTGGAACGCGCCCAAAACGGCGCCGGGCGTTCGCGCCGCGAATTCGCGCGCGGCCTTCGTCACCAGATTGCCGTCCATGTCGCCGGCCGCGGCGGCCGTCGGCCCATCGACGTCGAGCGACAACGCGGGCCCCGGCGCCAATCGCACGAGGTCGCCCGCGCCGGTGAAGGCCACGAGGCTCGCCAACTCGTGGTAGCCGTCGAGGCGCCGTCCTTTGACCAGCAGGGTCAGATTAATCTTGGCCGGCGCGCGCTCAACCAGCATGCGATTTTCCGCGGATGCCGAGCTCCGTTCAGCCGCCATCCTTCGCGGGCGCGGCCGCCGCGGGCGCCGGCGTGGCTTCGCCCGTCGTGGAGGGCGCGGCGGTCTTGGCCGGCTCTTCCAGGCCATTGGCGATCTTCTTCAGGATATTCGGAAGATCCTCGGGCTCGGGCTTCATGTCGCGGGCGTGGTTCCACTGGAACTGCGCTTCGAGCTTGCGGCCAACACGCCAATACGCGTCGCCCAGATGGTCGTTGATGACGGGATCGCCCGGCTTCAGATCGATGGCGTTTTCAAGCTCGCGGCGCGCGTCGTCGTAGCGGCCGAGTTTGAAATAGGCCCACCCCAGGCTGTCGATGATGTAGCCGTCCTGGTTTTTCGACAAATCCACCGCCTTGCGCAGCATGCGGAAGGCGTCGTCGAGGTTGAGCCCCTGATCGACCCAGGAATAGCCGAGGTAGTTGAGGATCTGCGGCTGATCGGGCTTGAGGTCCAGCGCCTTTTTGAAATCGGCTTCGGCGAGCGGCCATTGCTTGTCGCGCTCATACGAGATGCCACGCGAATAAAGCAGGGTCCAGTCCTCGGCCAGCGGCTTGCCGATGAGGTCGAGGGCTTTGGAATAGGCCGAAATCGCGTCTGGCCATTGTTTCCGCTCGCGGAAAAGATTGCCGAGCGCGCTGACCGCCTCGATGTCGCCCGGCCGTTCGCCGACGATTTCCTTGAGATGGGCGAGCGCGTCGTCCTGCTTGTCCATGGCGGCGAGAATCAGCGAGGTCTGGATCTCGCTGTTCGAGCGCAGCGGCGAGCGCTGCGGCATGGAATTGTAAACGTCGATGGCGCGCTCGTATTGCTTGAGGCGCTGATAGTCGTCGGCGAGCACCGCGATGGCCTGGCCATTGTCGGGCGCGAGATACGTCGCCAGCCGCAGATAAATCATGCTGGCGATCTGCTCGGCCTGCTGGCCGCTGGACGCGCCCAACCCGTAGAAAACCTCGCCGGCGCCCGCGATGGCGTTCGGGACAGACTGCTCCAGCGGCTTGTCGTTGGCGATGTCCTTGAGCGCCGCCACCACCGTGGGATGGCGCGGCACGAGCTTGTCGAACTCCTCGTAGGCGCGCTTCGCCTCGTCCTTGTGGCCGTGGCGCGCTTCAAAGCGCGCGTAGGCGTCGATCACGCTGAGGCTGGTGTGTTCGCCGGCGTAGGCGGATTTCAGGCGCTTTTCCGCCTCGTCGGCCTTGCCGGCGATGTCGGCGATCAGTCCCGCGTGATAGTCGCGGAAGGCCGTGAACCGCGGATCCTGGATTTGATCGAGCGCGGACAAGGCCTTGGCCGTGTCGCCGGAACCCGCCCACGTCCACGCCGTCAGCATCAGCGTTGTGATGTCGCGCGCGCCGCCGCCGCTTTTGGTCAGCTCCTGCCGCGCGGCGGCCCATTGCTTGGCCTTGATCGCTTTTACCGCCATCGCGAGGTGCGCGAGGCCATGCTTTGGGTTGACCTTGATCAGCCGCTGCGCCAGCGCGAACGCCTCGGGCATGTTGCCGTTGGCCACCGAGCCGGCGAAGGCGCGCTCCAGCAGTTCCCGGTTGCGCGGGTCGTAGCGCAAAGCCTCCCGGAAGAAGGTCGAGGCCGCGAGCGTGTCGGTCTCCGCGCCGGCGACCAGCGCGGCGAGATAATTTCCCGCGGGGCCGCCGCCAACCTCGAAGGGCTGCGACACAACGACGTTCTGACGGGCGATGGCGGGTCCAACGACCGCGACGGCCATGGCGAGCGCGGCGAGCGCGACGCGGGGCTTGGAGGAACGAAGGGCGGCGCCAAACAGGGGAAATTGCGGCACGAATGTCTTTCCGTCGATCAGGGCCAAATCGGGCCGGTTGGGCCGGGCGAAGCTGGAAGCGTCGGCCCGCGCGGAATCGCGCGCGAACATGGCGGTTTTGGGACGCTTGGGCAAGGGAAAACGCGGCCACAGGCGACGCGCTGGCGCTGGAAGCCGCGTGTCTCGCGCGAAATTGATCGTCCGCCGGCGTCCCGGTCAACCCAGATCGATCATCCGCTGCACGCTGGCGCGGGCGCGTTGCGTCAGCGCGGGATCGATGACGACCTCCTCGCGCATGTAAACGAGGCTGTCGAGAATTTTCGGCAGCGTGATCCGCTTCATGTGCGGGCACAGGTTGCAGGGACGGACGAATTCGGTGATCCCGCCCGTCTCGGCGGAGACATTGTCGGCCATCGAGCATTCCGTCACCAGAACGACGCGGCGCGGCTTCTTCGTCTTGACGTAGTCGATCATCGCCGCCGTCGAGCCGGTGAAATCCGATATGGCCACAACCTCGGGCGTGCATTCGGGATGCGCGACAATCTTGATCGAGGGATCGTCGGCGCGGTAACGGCTGAGCTCCTCGGCCGTGAAGCGTTCGTGAACTTCGCAAGCGCCGGTCCAGGCGATGATTTTCACCTTGGTCTGGGCCTGCGTGTTTTTCGCCAGATACTGGTCGGGCAGGAAAATCACGCGCTCGGCGCCGAAGCTTTCCACAACCTTCAGCGCGTTCGACGAAGTGCAGCAAATATCGACCTCGGCCTTCACCTCCGCGGAGGTGTTGACATAGGCGACCACGGGCACGCCGGGGTAGCGCGCGCGCAGCGCCCGCACATCGGCGCCGGTGATCGATTCCGCCAGCGAGCAACCCGCCTTCGAATCCGGGATCAACACCGTCTTGCCCGGGTTCAGCAGCTTCGACGTCTCGGCCATAAAGTGCACGCCGCCCTGCACGATGATGTCGGCCTCGGACGCCGACGCCATGCGCGCCAGTTGCAGGGAATCGCCAACCACGTCCGCAACGCAGTTGTAAATCTCCGCGGTCTGGTAGTTGTGCGCGAGAATGACGGCGTTTCGCTCGCGTTTGAGATCGTTGATCGCCTTCACATAGGGCGCGTGGAAGGGCCATTCCACCGGCGGAATGATGGCCTTCACCTTTTCATAGAGATGCGCGGTCTCGCGCTCGACTTCCGGTGTCCAGGCGAGATTGGGCATCGGCATAACGCCGTGGCGCAGCGCCGCGGGAGTGGAGTTGCCGCCGGGAAACAACGTTTCCGCGCGGACAAAGGCCTGGCTGAACGCTGCCATGACGAACTCCCCGCGCCGGCGGCTTTTTGCTCACATCGAGCAAAAGCCAGTTAAAAAACTCCCACCCGAAGGCGAGATCGCTGACTAAATCGCGCATCGGCCAGCGTCACAGCGAACCATTATACTCATATCGAGCAAAAGGCAAGCGCGGCGTTAAGGATTTTTCCTGTGCCCTCACCCAAGGGTCCGTTTGTGATCAAAAGATAAATTATGTGGATTTATCGCCGAAAGATTCACGACGCGATTTGCGGGTAAGCAATTGGCAACAAGTGTCCAATATTTTCGCTGAAACATCCTGAAATCATCTTGAGCCACTTGGGGCAGCCGTGTTTGATCATTTGGTGCGCCGATTTTTCATGGACAACCGCGCTTCGGTCTCCACCATATTCGGGCTTTCCGCGATCCCCCTGGTCATCGTCATGGGGGTGGCCATTGAATATTCCCGCGCCAGTGAAGCGAAGGTCCGACTTCAGGCGGGCGTCGACGCTGGCGTCCTTGCCGGCGTCAGGGCGCCGACGGCGCAGCGGAGCGCGGTGGCGACCGCCACGCTGCAGGGCGCTCTTGCCGGCTCATCGCCTTTCTTCGGCGCCGTCTCGTCGAGTTGGACCACCAACACCGATGGGACATTCACGGGCAACGCTTCGGCGGCCTATTCCACGACCTTTTTGGAAATAGCCAATATTAAAACCCTGAACCTCCACGCCGCGGCGTCGGCGGCCGGAGCGACGAGCGCGAACGCCGTCTGCGTCCTCGTCCTCGACCCTTCGTCATCGCAAACGCTTTTGGTCAACAGCGGCGTGACGATCAGCGCGCCGAAATGTGAAATCGATGTCGCCTCAACCGGCAGTCCAGCCGCCATCTTCAATTCCGGCGACACGTTCAATTTGCATCGGATATGCGTCGCCGGCACAAACACGACCCAGAATGGCGGTTCCGTCCCGGGGTTGACGACCAATTGCCCGGCGCCGGCCAACCCCTACGCCTCGTCGCTTCCGGCCGTAAGCGTCGGTTCTTGCACCGTCAGCAATCAGAATTATTCTGGGACGAACACGCTCAACCCCGGCGTTTACTGCGGCAATTTCAATTTCAACGGATCTGGGACGCTGAGCCTGCAGCCCGGGCTTTACGCCTTCAAGGGCGCGAACTGGAACTTGAACAGCAGTTGGACAGTGAGCGGAACCGGCGTGACTTTTTATTTCGCCGATTCCAATTCCTATATCCAGGTGAACAGCGGCGTCGCCGTGAACCTCTCCGCTCCCACGAGCGGAACATACGCGAATATCCTGATGTTCGAGCCGAATGGACTCTCGACCAGTTCCTACACGATCAACGGTTCCGCTGGACACGTCCTGAACGGCCTGATTTATCAGCCCAGCCGGAACATCACGTTCAATTCGCAATCCAACGCCAGTTCGGAAGGCCTGACGATCGTCGTCAACCAGTTGATCCTCGACACGCTGTCCTGGAGCCTGGCGCCGGCGACGGGCTTCTCGATCACGCCTTCCGGCGCGTCGTCGAGCGCCGCGAACGAGCGTCTGATCCGTTAAGCCGCGGCCCCTCGTTCGCGCATTCAATCCAGCGGATTGAGGGGCACGCCAGTTTTAAATCCGGGCTTGGCCGACGCCGGCGCGCTGGTTTCCGCGGCCGGCTTTGGCGGGGCGGACGCTTTGGGCGCGGCGGAAGCTTGGGGCGCGGCGGAAGCTTGGGGCGCGGCGACGGCCGGCGGCGTTGGCTCCAACGATTTCGCGGGCGCGACCGTCACCTTGGGCTGGCTCACCTCGGCGGGGGCGGTCCGCGCGACATTCACATCAGGCGGAGCGGCATTCGGCGTCACCGCCGCCTTTGACGCGGGCTTTGCCGCCAGGGGGGCCACGGCGGCATCGGGCAATCGTTGCGTTGGCGAGGTTCTGGCGACGACCTTGGGTTTCGGCTTCGCGGCGCGCGGCTCGACCCGCGGCGATGGCGACGATAAGGGCGCGGCGGGCGAGCCATCCTCGAGAAACCCCGAACTCGGGCCGCGGGCGGCCAAAGGATCCTCGTCGCCGGAGTTCAGGCCATAATTGTC
>CAIKAR010000087.1 GCA_903825465.1 uncultured Hyphomicrobiales bacterium
AAAGAGAACGTAAAGCCAAGGCAGAGCTAGATAGTCGAACCTTCAAAGACGGTGCGATTTATCTCTTCCGTCGTGCCGACTACGTGAAGCCAACTTGGTTCTGTCGGGTCAAAGTGCCAGTGTTGATTTGCGCTGAGATCTGACCCGGGATTTTCATCGCGGAATGATCACTCCTTCGCATTGATTTCCGCACGAGTTTGCGAAGGAAAATCGCGCTTCTCGCTCACGGAGGCGGGTCAGCGCATATCGGAATAGTTCCCAATTTCGGCCCAATTCCTGACGGAAATCAACACTCGGACATAGCAACGCGCGCGCGGGCGCTCCCTGGTAGGAGTGCACCGCTCGCGATCGGACCGCGTCGATTACCGCCTCGTTCGTCCAGGCGTTGCCGCCCCGGGGCCCAATGCGGAAAGCCCCCGCCGTGCGAAATTCGCGACTTCTTCCAGCGCCGTGAGGGCGTCGCGATTTCACGTCCGTGCCCGCAGCTGACGTGGGCACCGGAGGGACTTGGCGCTTTCGCGCTAGCCGGTGGTCTTTCATCGGCGTCCCTATGCCAAACCTAATGGCTTAAACGCCAAATGCAAGCGTAGCCTGCGCCTATTCTGGAAAACCAGCGTGCCAGATATGTGCCAGACGGCGGGCCGCACCGTACCCGATAACATACTAAGTCATTGAAATGATTGGCGCGCCCAAGGGGAATCGAACCCCTGTTTTCGCCGTGAAAGGGCGACGTCCTGGACCGCTAGACGATGGGCGCGGGTGGGCCGCGCGGGCGACCGTGATGGCGGAACCTATAGAGGCGCGGACCCCGCCGCGCAAGGCCGGAAAAGCGCCCGCGTTTTTCCGCTCGCGGGGCTCCCCAAGCCCGCCGCAACACGCGCCTACCGCCACTCGTCCACGCTCACCGACTTGCGGTAGGTCGCGCCCATCATGCTCCAATAGCCGTTGGTTTCGCCGCCGACGACGACGACGTTGATGTCGCCCTCCTGCCAGATCGGAATCAACTCGTCCTTGCCGGCCTTCAGCTTCGTGGCGAAGGGTTCTTCGCCGAAGGTGGCGCGCGGATAAATGTAGTTCTGCACGAGTTGCAAATCCCAGTAGCGGCCCGCCGGCATGCGCGCGGTGTCCCACAGCCAGTGAATCAAATCCTTTGACTCCTTGAAGCCGCCGCGTTCGACGAACTGGCGCGCGGTGATCGGGTCGAGAAGCAGGCACGGCGCCGTGTTGGGCTCGACGCCAAGCAGCATGTCGCGCACATGCTCGCGCCAATACTCCTTGCGCAGGCCCAGACAGAACGAATTCGAGCGGCAGCCGTAGAAAACGCTGACGACGCTGTCGGTTGGCTTGAAGCCCTTGCGCACATGCAGAGGCTCCCACGGGTTGCGCTCCTCGTTCTCGGCGAAGGTGACGCTGTTGTAGACGAGGTTGTTGCCTTGCGAGCCCATGAATGTGTCGCCGGGAACCGAACCGCCCTGCAGGTTCTGCGACAACAGGCCGAAGGCGCGGCCGATGGTGGCGTTGGCGTGGTTGTAGGGGCCCATCGCGCCAATGCCGCAATTCATGCCGATCTCCTCGCGCACCGGGCCGTTCACCACCACCATCGCGGCGGCGGAACTCGACGTCGAGCCGCGCGCCGACACGCAGGACGCGGCGAGCGCCAGAATGACCGGGAAATACGCGGGCTTGGCGCCCGCCATCACCGCGTTCACCGCGACCTTCTCGACCGTGTATTCCCAAAGCCCGCGGTTGTGGGTCGGCTGCATTTTGCCGACGATCTCGTCGGGCTTGCGGCTCGTGGCCGCCAGCATCGCCGCCACGCGCGCTTCCGTCGGCAACACGATCGGCAGCATGTCGGTCCAGTGATTGCGCAGGAACATCTCGTGGAGGTTTTCCTCCGTATCCGCGTCGCAGAGCCGCGGCGTCGAGCGGTCGTTGGGCGCGTCCGCGGCCGCGCCAAGCCCCTTGGTCAGAGCCTCGACGACTTCCCGCATGACGGGCCGGCCGCTGACGGGGTCGGCGCCGTTGACGTAGGCGCGCAGCTCCTCCGCCGTCTTGCCCATGACGGGCTGCGGCACATAAACGCAATCGAGCCCCGGCAAGCCGCCAACCCGCGCCGTGGAGCGCACGACCCGGTCGAACTTGTCCGTGTGCATGGCGACGGTGGGCACGCCATAGCGCGTCTCAAGCGTGATCGCGTGCGTCGCGACAGCGGGCGCGCAGGTGCTGCAATGGCCGACCCCGACGATTGCCGCGTGGCCGTTGGCCTTGATTTCCTCCCATGTTTTGGGGTCGTCTGTGCCGTAATAGTGGCTGAGCGAGACGATCCTGGTCGTCACCCCCGGCATGTGTTGAGCGAACCAGGCTTGCACCTGTTTCAGCAATTCGATTGAATCGTCGAAGCGGCAATCGACGAGATAAATCGTCTTGCCGTCGAGCCCGTCGAGCCGCGGCGCCGCCTGTTTCTTCGCGATCTTGGGCGGATAGCCGACAGGATTGTGGACCACGGTTTTTTTCGCGCCAGCGAGCGCTTGTGCGGAAATGTCGTCCATGGGTTCGCTCCCTCGGCCAGCGCGCGGGTATTCCGCCGACCGGCTGGACAAAGTTAGAAGCGCGCGGCGGCGGCGTCAAACCCCGGCTGGCCACCGCCGCGCCGAAAGCTCGGCCTCGGCGAGATCGTTGAAAACCAGCAGGATCAGCGCGCGCTTGTCGAGATTCAGCGCCTCCGCCTCGCGAATTCGTCCGCGCGCCTTTTCCCAGGCGTCGGCGTAGGGCTTCAGCCGCTCCACCGGCGCGTCCTCCCGCACGCGTTCGTCGAGCCAGTCGAGACAGCGGGCGATCAAGGTTTCGTATTCGTCGATCTGCGAAATGAGCCCGCATTTGTCGGCGATGTCGTGGACGCCTTTCCAGTCGACGCGCGGCAGGTTCTTCAGAACGCCGTCGATCCGGCGCTCGAAGGCGAGCCGGTCGGGATCGAGCAGGTTCAGCGCCCGGCGCACCGAGCCGCCCGCGAGCCCGCAGGCCGCCGCGATCCCGCCGCCGAATTCCGACCAGGGTTCGCCGAGAGCCGATATCGCCCGCGCCACCTCGTCGTTGGCGAGCGGCCGCATCATCAACAGCCGCGCGCGCGAGCGGATCGTTGGCAATATCCGGCCCGGCCGCTGCGACACGAACATGAACAGCGAACGCGGCGGCGGCTCCTCGATGAGCTTCAGGAGCGCGTTGGCGCTGGAGCGGTTGAGATCTTCGGCGCTGTCGACAACGCACACGCGCCAGCCGCCGCTCGACGACGCCATATGGAACATGCGCGTCGCGGCGCGGACATCTTCGACGCGGATTTCCGAAAACGGCCGCGGCGGCTTCACCTTGCTGTTCCACTCGCGTCGAAGCACGGCGAGGTCGCCCAGCGCGAGCGCGTTCATCTTGCCGACGATCGGGTGGTCGCGCGGCACGGACAAGTCGATGGCCGCGGCGACATCGGGCGCGGCGGGGTCGGGATGGGCAAGCAAAAACCGCGCGAAGCGCCACGCGAGCGTCGCCTTGCCGACGCCTTCCGGGCCGCCCAGAATCCAGGTCTGCGGCAGGCGCCGCGCGCGATAGGCGTCGAGCAAATCCCGCTCCGCCGCCGCGTTGCCGAAAAAATCCAGCGTCGCGCGCGGGTGCGGCGCGCCCTCCAGCGCGTCGCTTTCGGGAGGCGCTCCTTCGTCGCGCTTGCGCATCATGCGCCCATGGCCCCCTCGCCGCGCGCGGCGAGCCAGCGCAGCGGCCGCAGCTTGCGCGTCACCACGCTCCAAATCTCGCGCGCCAGGGTCGCCTCGTCAGTGTCGGCGTCGACAATCGCGCAGCGCTCCGGCTCGGCGCGCGCGATGGCGAGAAAGGCCCGCCGCAACTGTTCGTGAAACTCCGGCCCCTGCTTTTCAAACCGGTCCACCGCGCCGGGTCCACGCCGGCGGGCGGCGCGGGCGAGGCCTGTTTCGGGCGGCAGATCGAGGATCAACGTCAAGTCCGGCCGGCAGTCGCCGACGGCGGTCTTTTCGAGCGCCGCGATCAGGCTGGGATCGACATTTCCCAGCGCGCCCTGATAGGCGCGGGTCGAATCGACGAAGCGGTCGCAGATCACCCAACGGCCCGACGCAAGCGCCGGGCGGATCAGATGATCGACATGGTCGATGCGCGCCGCCGCGAAAACCAACGCCTCCGCGGCCGGACCGAGCGGCTCGACCAACCCGCTCAACAAGGCTTCGCGCAGGCGTTCGGCGGTTTTGGAGCCGCCGGGTTCCCGGGTCGTCGCGGCGTCGACGCCAACCTCGGCGAGCGCCGCGGCGAGCAGCCGCGCCTGCGTCGATTTGCCGGCGCCCTCGCCTCCTTCGAATGTCACGAAGCGGCCGCGCCCCGCGTCGATGCCGGCGTTAGCGTTTGAAGACATATTTCTGGATCAGGCTTTGCCCGAGTTCGAGAGCGGCGTCGAAGGCGCGGCGGTATATCGGGCCCTGCGGCGCGTCTTCGCCCGCGTCGAGCGGCAAATCAACGGCGAGCGTTTGTCCCCGATACACCTTCAGCCGCGCGATTTCCGCGCCCTCCTTCACCGGCGCGGGAACGGGACCATCGTAAACGACCTTGGCCGTCAAATGCTCCGAATTGCCGCGCGGCACGAGAATGCGGACGTCGCGCGGCGCGACCAGGGGCACGGTGAGGCTCGCGCCGCCGTAAAGGCGCGCCGAGCCAACGGTGTCGCCAGCCGCGAAAATCGCCTTGGGCTCGAACGACCGAAAGCCCCACTGCAACATCTTGCGCGCTTCCTCCGCGCGGTCCTTGGCGGTGCGCATGCCGTAAAGCGCGATGATCAGGCGCTGATTGTTCTCGATCGCCGAGCCGACGATCGAATAGCCGCTGACGTCGTCGATATCGCCGGTCTTCAGCCCGTCCGCGCCAAGGTCCATGGCGAGCAGCGGATTGCGGTTCTGCTGCTTGATCTTGCTCCAGGTGAATTCCTTCTCGCTGAAAGAGCGGTAGAGGTCGGGATAGGTCCGAATCACATGGTCGGCGAGCGCCGCCATGTCGCGCGCGGTGACCTTTTGCCCAGGATCGTCCTTGCCCCAGGCGTTGCGAAAAGTCAGATGCGTCAGTCCGAGTTCGCTGGCGCGCGTGCTCATGCGCTGCGCGAAGGCGGCCTCGGTGCCAGCGATCCCCTCGGCCAGCACAATCGCGGCGTCGTTGCCCGACACGATCACCAGCCCGCGGATGAGGTCTTCGACGCGAATGCGCGAATGCAACGCCGCGAACATGCTCGACCCGCGGGCAAGCGCGCCGCCGGTGCGCCAGGCGTTCTCGCTGACCGTGAACTCGTCGTCGAGCTTGAGGCGGCCTTCCTTGATCTCGCGGAACACGATCTCGGCGGTCATCAGCTTGGCGGTCGAGGCCGGCGTCCACGGAGCGTCGGCGTTCTTTTCAAACAGCGTGGATTGCGTGTCGGCGTCGATCAGCACGGCGCTGGGAGCAATGGTCTGGAACGCCGCCTGTTGCGCGCGCGCCGCGACGGGCGCGAACGCCAGCGCGGCGATGAAGGCCGCTCTTGTGCGAATTTGGAAATACGCGCCGCTCACGCCGCCCTCTTGGCCTTGGTGACAAGCCGAAATCGCGGCGAAACTAACAAGCCGCGAACCGAATGTCTTCGGGAATTTGACCGCGGCGTCAACGAGGCCGGCTTATTCCGACTTCTGCGCGTATCCGCGCGCGGTCGGATACGGCGGCTTTGGCGCGGGCTCGGAGCCCATCCTTGAAGCGACCGAGAAATTCACCGGCTTCACCGGCGCGGCGCGCGGACGGGCCGCCGCGATGGGCAGATCCGCGCCGGGAATCGTGCCGAGATCGAAGGGGCGGTTTGGCGGCAATGGCGCGTTGGCCGGCGGAGCGACCGCGCGTCCCCGCGCCGGCTCGAAATCTTCGGGTTCCGGCTCTTGCCGCTGCTGCGGCGCCAGCGCCGCGACTTGTTGATAAACAGGCTTGGAAGGCGGCGGCGGCAAATTCGGCGGCGCGGTGGCCACCAACGTCGGGCGCGCGATCGAATCCGAACCGCCCAGCGTCGCCGGCGCGCCATCGGTCCGAAGGCTGGCGAGCAACATGTTGTCGTCCGAGCCGCCCATCTCGGCGCGCCCCACATATTCCACCTTGACATGCGCGGTGCCGGACCGCCTGTAATCGAGCAGCTCCGCGGCGCGCTGGGAGAGATCCATCACGCGCCCGCCATGGTAGGGTCCGCGGTCGTTGACGCGCACGATGATCGAGCGGCCGTTGCCAAGATTGGTCACGCGCGCGTAACTGGGCAGCGGCATCGTCGGATGCGCGGCGGAGATCGACGCCATGTCGAAAACCTCGCCGTTCGCGGTCTTCCGCCCGTGGAACGCCGCGCCGTAATAAGACGCCATGCCAACTTGGGTCTCGTGCGCGGTTTCGCTGGGATAATAGCGCCGGCCGGCGACGGTGTAGGGCCTGCCAACAAGATATTGTCCGCCGCCGCGCGGCACCGCCTCGCCATCGGCGACGACCCGCGGACTGGCGGGACCATATTTCGAAGAGGGAAAATATTCGTTGGTCGACCGGCCGGCGATCCGCTGCGCCGGCGGCTGGGCGCAGCCGCCAACCGCGACCACGACGCACGTGGCCCAAAGGCCCGGACGCCCGGCAATGCCCCCCAGGGGCCCGGACTGGCGTTTCACTGTCATCAAAATCCCGTGGTACGCGATACTGAAAATCCACGACGGACATTGCGTCCGCGCCCGCGGCCACCGCCGACGACCATTCCAACGGGAACAGCGGTCGCGGCTTCGCCTCGAACTTCCCTAGAATCGCGCCAATTCAGTTGCAAAACCATTAACCTCGCCAAATTCAACAGGTTTTTCGCAACCTGGAAGATTAACCCTAGTTCTGACCGGTCCACATCGGGCCGAGATTGCGGTGAAAATGCGGCGACGCTAGCGCGGCCGTCGCCTTACCTGTCGCACTCCACCAAGTCTTTTTCCTCCAGCGAGAATATGCCGCCGGGCTTGATGCTCAAGTTTTTAGCGTGACAGATTCGTCCGTCCTTGTCCTTCATCTCGGCGTCGTAAACGCCTTCGCTCAGGCCCGTCAGGCGCAGGCGCTCGTCGTTGTCGACCGCGCCATCCTTGTCGTTGGCGCATTGGTTGACGCCCCATGTCGTCGTGCCCTTCGGCGCGAGCCTGAAATCGACGATCGTATGGGCGGTGAGATTCCAGAAACGGCTCGGCGCGTCGGCGGCCCGGGCGGCCATGGCGCAAAGCGGCAGCGCCAAAGCGGCGGCCACGAATCCACGCAACAAGGGCATCGTCATTGTTCCTCCCAACTTCGCCGCGATGGCGGGTCGCTTTGATGTCGCGGATCAAACCATGGCGAACACGCGCCGGCAAGGGCGCCGCCGCGGCGATCTACAAGCAGGGCCTACATCACCGCTCGGAGCTCCGGCGCCCCGCCAAAAAGCCGCCGGTGCTCCTCCAACGCGTAACGGTCGGTCATCCCCGCGATATAGTCGCAAACCAGGCGGCGAAACCGCGCCTCGCCCACGCCGGATTTCTCCAGGGCTTCGGCTTGCGCCGCCCACTCCGCCGGCATGTCTCCGGGATGGGCCACGAGATGCTCGTAAAGTTTCGAGACGACGCCGACCGCGGCGCGGCGCACACGCATGACGCGTTCGTGGCGGTACATGCGTGGATAAAGGAACCCCTTGATCGCTAAATCCACCGCCGCCATTTCGCGGGAGAGATCCACCATCCCGCGGGCCGCCGCGCGCACCGCCGCGGCGTCCGCCGGCGCCTCGTCCTGGAGCCGGCAACGGGCCTCCACGATCGCGCTTTCGACAAAGCCGGTGATGACGCGGCGCTGCAATTCGTTGATACGCCTGTTGGTCTCGACGCCGGGATGGCGGGCGTCGATTCCGTCCAGCAAATCCCGCAGAAAATCGACGTCGCGCAAATCGGCGAAATCGAACAATCCATTGCGCAGGCCGTCGTCGATATCGTGGGCGTTGTAGGCGATGTCGTCGGCGATGGCGGCGCACTGGGCTTCGGCGCTGGCGAAGCCGCTCAACCCGAGCGGATGGGTCGCGTCGTATTCGACAATGGCCGCCGGCACGCCTTTTTTGGCGTATTTCGCCAGTGGCGTTCCATCGGCCGCGACCAACGGACCATTGTGTTTGACCAGGCCCTCCAGCGTTTCCCAGGCGAGGTTCAGCCCGTCGAAATCGGCGTAGCGCCGCTCCAGCCGCGTGACGATGCGCAGCGCCTGGGCGTTATGATCGAAGCCGCCCCACTCCGCCATCGCCAGTTCCAGCGCGTCCTCGCCGGCGTGGCCGAAGGGCGTGTGGCCAAGGTCGTGCGCCAACGCCAGCGCTTCGGCGAGATCTTCGTCGAGCCCCAGCGCGCGGGCGAGCGCCCGGGCGATTTGGCCGACTTCGATGGTGTGGGTCAGGCGCGTGCGATAATGGTCGCCCTCGTGCGGGACAAACACTTGCGTCTTGTGCGCGAGGCGTCGAAACGCCGTCGAATGAATGATCCGGTCCCGGTCGCGCTGAAATTCGGTGCGCGTTGGCGACGCCGGCTCGGCTCGCAGCCGCCCCTTCGAAAAATCGGGATTGGCGGCGTAGGCGGCGCGGCGAACATAAGCTGTCGGGTAAAGCCCCGCGGGCGGGAACATGGCCCTGTCTCCGTCGCCGGCGCGAAGCGCGTGGTTGTATCCGTGCGGTGACGGACTTATATCTCTGCTTGCAATCGAGGCAAGCGATGAGCGATCCAACCGTCAACCCCGTTTCCCTCACCGACCGCGCGGCGAAGCGCATCGCGCAGGTGCTCGGCAAAGAGGCCGTGGGCTCGATGCTGCGCGTGGCCGTCAACGGCGGGGGCTGTTCGGGCTTTCAATACGATTTCGCCATCGAGGCGGCGAAGGCGGACGACGATTTCGTCATCTCCCGCGACGGCGCGATTGTCCTCGTCGATCCCACCTCGCTGGAATTCCTCAATGGCGCGCGGATTGATTTCGTCGATGGTTTGATCGGGCAGTCGTTCAAGATCGAAAACCCGAACGCCACCTCCTCCTGCGGCTGCGGCACGAGTTTTTCGGTTTAGGCCTTCCCCGCGAGCCGAAGGGCGGACATGCACGCGCTGTTCATCGGGCAAACCTACATCGACGTCACGATGATCGCCGACGAGATGCCCTCCGGCGACGACAAGGCCGTGGCGCGCGATTACGCGGTGTCGTTCGGCGGCAACGCGGTGACGGCGGCCTTCGCCTGCGCGCGCCTGCGAGGCCGGGTGGAATTGCTCGCGACGGTCGCCGACGATTGGCTGGGACGCATGTTTTCAGACATGGCCCGTCGCCACGGCATACCTGTGCATCCGCGCAAAGTCCGTCGGTCGTCGCTGTCGTTCGTGTTGCCGCGCGACTCCCGCCGCGCCATCCTGCGCGCCCGCGACGACGACTATCTCGACCCCGTGCCAAGGCTCGACCTGAGCCAATGCGCCGCGCTGCATCTCGACGGCCACCAGGCGGACGCCGCGATCCATTACGCCAAAGACTTTCGCAAGCGGGGTTTGCTGACCTCGCTCGACGGCGGCGCGGCGCGCGACAACACCCGGGACCTGCTGGGGCTGGTCGATGTCGCCATATGCGCCGAGCGCTTTTGCCAGCAATTGGGCCTCGACCCCTTGGGTTGCCTCGAATTTCTCAAATCGCGCGGCTGCCGGATCGGCGGCGTCACCGAAGGCGAGCGCGGCATGCTCTGGTACGACGAAGCCGGCGACATTCAGCGCATGCCCGCACTGCCGGTGCCACGCGAACTCGTCATCGACACGTCGGGAGCCGGCGACGTTTTCCACGGCGCCTATATGGCGTCCTATCTGGAACGCCCCGACGCGCCGTGGCGCGAGCATTTCACCTTCGCCCGCGCTGCCTCGGCGTTCAAAATCCAGCATCTCGGCAACGAGGCGGGGCTGCCGTCGCGCGCCCAGGTCGAGCGTGTGCGCGCGCTTTACGAAACGTGACGGTCAGCCGGCGGCCTTCGCGTGAGCCGCCGCCATTTCGGCGTCCTTCACGGCCACTTTGGCGAAGGCCGGGCGCGCGCAAACCCGCGTTGAATAGGCGGTGAACTCAGGCAGTTCCGGCACGATTTTGAAGCCCATGGTCCATTTTAGCGCCGTGCCCCACAAAATGTCGGCGGCGGTGAACGTTTCGCCGAGAAGCCACGGCCCCCGCGCCAATTGCGCCGACAAGGTCTTGATAACCGTGTCGAAATCGCCATACAGCGACATCGCGAGCCCGGCCGGTTCGCGCTTCATCGCCTTGTCGACGACGGCGGGTTCGAAGCTCGACCCATAGAAGGCGAGCCAGCGCAGATAGGGCCCGCGCATCGCGTCGTTCAAACCCGGCGCCAGGCCGGCGGCGGGAAACAGGTCCGCGAGGTAGATGAAAATCGCGACCTGCTCCGTCGTCAAGTCGCCGTTGTTGACGATCGCGGGCACCTTCCCCAGCGGATTGACGGCGAGGTAGGCCGGCTGGCGCTGCTCGCCGGCCTTCATATTCAGCCACCGCGTTTCATGTGGCGCGCCAAGCTCCTCAAGCAGGATGGCCACGCCGGTGGAGCGGGTGTTGGGCGAGTGGTGGAAGACGAGCATGGGTCACTCCGCGGTGGGATGCCGGGGGTTATACGGCCGAGGGAACAGGCGCGGCAAAGTCTTTCGCAATCGGCCGCTTGGCGCCAACTCAACGAGGTTAGCGCTCCAATCCCTTCGCCTTCAACTCCGCCAGATACGCCGCCCACTTTTCATTCCGGGACAAGCCGAGTTCGCGCAGGTAGCCAAAACCGTAAATGCCGGTGGAATGCCCGTCGTCGAAGACCAGCCGCACAGCGTAATTGCCGGTGGGGACGATCTCCTTGATGGCGACGCCGCGCTTGCCATGCTGGGTCGTCCGCTGGCCCGGCCCATGTCCCTGCACCTCGGCGCTGGGGCTCTCGACGCGCAAAAACTCGGCGGGAAGCTCGAACGCGCCGCCATCGTCGAAGGAAATCACCAGCAGCTTGCCCGTGTCCTTCAGGCGAAGCTCGATGGGCCATGGCGCTGCGTCGGTCATCGCGTTTTTCCCTGTTGGGCGGGCCCGGCGAATAGGCCTTTCAACAGGGGCCAGCAAGCGCTATATCATGGAAAGCATAAAGATCGGGCGTTATGACAATCGTTGACAAGAGTTTCATGCCGGGAGCCGCGCCGCTTATCGACCCTTTTGGCCGGGCGGTCACCTATATCCGCGTTTCCGTGACCGACCGCTGCGACTTCCGCTGTGTTTACTGCATGTCCGAAGACATGACGTTCCTGCCCAAACGCGACCTGCTGACGTTGGAAGAGCTCGACCGCTTGTGCTCGGCCTTTGTCGGCCTTGGCACCCGCAAGATCCGCGTCACCGGGGGCGAGCCCTTGGTCAGGCGCGGAATCATGACCCTGTTCCAATCGCTCTCCCGTCATCTCGAGTCGGGCGCTCTTGAAGAACTCACAGTCACCACCAACGGATCGCAACTCGCGAAATACGCGCGCGAGTTGTTCGCGTGCGGGGTGCGGCGGATCAATGTGTCGCTCGACACGCTCGACGCCGTCAAATTCCGCGCCATCACCCGTTGGGGCGATCTGTCGAAGGTGATGGAGGGCCTCGACGCGGCGCAGGCGGCGGGGCTTGAGATCAAGATCAACGTGGTCGCGCTGAAGGGCGTGAACGACGAGGAGTTTCCGAGGTTGATCGAATGGGCGCACGGGCGCGGGATGGACCTCACCTTCATCGAGGTGATGCCGCTCGGCGACGTCGAAGCCGCCCGCGTCGATCAGTATCTGCCGCTGAGCGACGTGCGCAAAAGCCTGTCGGAGCGTTATTCCCTTGAGGCGATCGATTACCAGACCGGCGGCCCCGCGCGTTACGCGCGCGTGAAGGAGACGGGCGGCAGGGTCGGCTTCATCACGCCGATGACCCATAATTTCTGCGAGAGCTGCAACCGCGTCCGCGTCACTTGCACGGGCACGCTTTACATGTGCCTCGGCCAGGAGGACGCCGTCGATCTGCGCGCGCCCTTGCGGTCGAGCGAAAGCGACGGTCCGCTCGAAGACGCGATCCGCGGCGCCATTTCGCGCAAACCCAAAGGCCACGATTTCATGATCGACCGCACGACGAAGACGCCGGCGGTGGGTCGTCATATGAGCGTGACCGGCGGATAGGGGACAACCAGTTTATCGAACCCCACCGGAGTTCACTGGTTCGTTCACGAAAGCGCCGCTCATGGTTAGTGAAACAGAAGTCCTCGCCGCGCTGGCCCGCGTGCCCGGCCCGGATGGTTCGACGCCCCTGCCGCAATCCGGCGCGATTTCCGGCGTCACCACCCTTGGCGACAAAGTCTATGTGTCGATCTCGGTCGATCCCGCCAAAGCGTCCATGCTGGAGGCGATGCGCCGAACCGCGGAAGCGGTTCTGAAGCAACTGCCCGGCGTCGCCACCGCCACGGTGACGCTCACCGCCGACCGTCCCGCCGGCGCGCCCCGCCCGGCCGCCCAACCCGGACCCAAAGCGCAGGCGGCGCAGCGGCAGACCGGCATCCCCGGCGTGGCGCGCATCATCGCCGTCGCCTCGGGCAAGGGTGGCGTCGGCAAATCGACGACCGCGGCCAACCTGGCCTTGGGCCTTGCGTCGCATGGCTGGCGCGTCGGCGTGCTCGACGCGGATGTCTATGGGCCCTCGCTGCCGCGGTTATTCGGTCTTTCGGGCAAGCCGGAGTCCGACGGCAAGACGATGCGGCCCATGCGCGCCCATGGCGTTGGCGTGATGTCGATCGGCTTTCTCGTCGACGAAGGCACGGCGATGATTTGGCGCGGGCCGATGGTGCAGTCGGCGCTGACGCAGATGATGCGCGACGTAACGTGGGGCGAACTCGATTGCCTGGTGGTGGACATGCCGCCCGGCACCGGCGACGCGCAGCTCACCATGGCGCAGACCGTGCCCCTCGACGGCGCCGTGATCGTCTCGACGCCGCAGGATCTCGCGCTGATCGACGCGCGCCGCGCGGTCTCGATGTTCGAGAAGGTGAAGGTGCCAGTTCTCGGCGTGGTCGAAAACATGAGCTATTTCCTCTGCCCCAAATGCGGCGAACGCTCCGATATCTTCGCCCACGGCGGCGCGCGCCACGAGGCGGAAACGCTGAACGTGCCTTTTCTGGGCGAGGTGCCGCTGCATATGGCGATCCGCGAAACCTCCGACGCGGGACGCCCCGTCGTGGCGACCGACCCGGACTCGGCGCACGCGAAAATCTACCGCGATATCGCCGCGGGGGTCATGGCGCGGCTCGGCGCCGGCGGCGCGCGCGCTTTTCCCCGCATCGTGATCGAATAACCATCAAGATATTGCCACGGTCGTGGCGCTCATTCGCCGCGGTTGGAAACGAATTGTCTTCCATCGCAGCGTTGTTGGGAGTGGCCTCGAATGAAACGCCGTCAATTTCTGAAGGCCGCGGGCCTCGCCGCGCCCGCCGCGGTCGTCGCGGCGCCGGCCATCGCCCAGGGGGCCGCGGTCAAATGGAAGCTGACATCGGCGTTTCCCGCGAGCCTCGATTTATTGGCCGGCGGCGCGACAAGCTTCGCCGACGCCGCGCGCGAGGCGAGCGGCGGCCGCGTCGACATCGAGGCGCATCCGCCGGGCGAGATCGCGGGCGCCGTTGACGCGCTGGACGCGGTGAAGGACGGCAAGGCGGACTGCGCGCTCACCGCTCTGAGCTATTGGTGGGGCGTCGAGCCCGCCCTCGTGTTCGCGACCGGCGCGCCCTTCGGCATGAATTCGCGCGAACACGCGGCATGGCTCGACCGCGGCGGAAACGACCTCGTCGACGAGGTCTTGTCCGGGCACAACCTTGTCGCGTTGCTAGCGGGCAACACGGGTTGCCAAATGGGCGGCTGGTTTCGCAACGACGTGAAATCGGCCGCTGATTTCACGGGAATGAAAATCCGCGTGGCGGGCATAGCGGGCAGGATTTTGCAAAAGCTGGGCGCCGTCCCCACCGCGATGTCGCGCGACGGCATCGCCGCCGCTTTGAAGTCGGGCGCGCTCGACGCCGCCGCCTGGGTATCGCCCGCCGACGACGAAAAACTCGAATTGGCGAAGACCGCGCCGAATTACTTTTATCCCGGCTGGCATCAGCCGAGCATGGCCGTCCATGTCGCGGTCAACGCCGACAAGTGGAAGGCCCTGTCGAACGCCGACCGCGCGGCGCTGCGACAGGCGGCGGCCGTCGCCAACGCCTCCATGCTTGCCGCCTATGATACGATGAACCCGCCCGCCGTTCGCCGGCTCGTGGAGGCGGGCGCGCGCCTCAAGCCGTTCCCCAACGACGCGATGGAGGCGCTGTGGAAGGCCGCGGGCGAGGTCTATCAGGAAATCGGCGATGAAAACCCGGCGTTCAAGCGTCTCCACGATTCCTACATGAACGCGCGCAACGAGCAGTATCTGTGGTGGCAGGTCGCCGAATACCCGTTCGACAATTTCATCATCCGGCAGCGCGCGAAAGGATAGGGCCAACGGGCGCGATCCCCGCGTCGCCGCCTCGCGGCCGGGATCTTCGATTCACTCGAGTTTGAAATCGATGTCCCTGATGATTGGCCGCCAGCGCGCTATTTCCTCGGAAACGAATGCGCGCGCCGCCTCGGGGCTGGTGTCAGCCGAAGGCTCGAAGCCCGAATTGGCCAGTATTTTCAGATAGTCCGGGTCCGCCATGGCCCGGCGCGTCGCCGCCGCGATCTTCTCGATCGCCGTGGGAGGCGCGCCAGCGGGCGCGAAAACGCCGGCGAAATTCAGGGCGATGAAATTCTTCACGCCGGCCTCCTCGCCGGTGGGGATGTCGAGCGCGGCGCCAATCCGCTTCGGCGTCGACACAGCCAGCACCTTGATGTTGCCGGCGCGGTGCAGGCCGAGAATTTCACCGGTGATGTTCAACGCCGCGAGCGTCATTTGACCGGCGACGAGGTCGGCCAGCGCGGGTCCGCCGCCGCGATAAGGCACATGCACGATGTCGCGCGTGTTCGACAGCGCCTTGAACATTTCGCCGCCCAGATGCGCGGCCGAGCCAATGCCCGGCGAAGCGTAGGACAGCGAGCCGCTCTTCGCCCGGTCGAGCGCGATCAATCCGGCCAGCGTGTCCACGCCCAGCGAGGGATGAACCACGATCCCGACGCCGCTGATCGACAGGATCGCGATGGGGTCGAAATCGCGCTGGGGGTCGTAGATCGGCCGCGTCGAGGCGATGGGATTGATGACATGCGTCGCGCCGCCGCCGAGCAGCAACGTGTAGCCGTCCGGCGCCGCGTGGCTCGCGGCGGTCGCGCCGACAATCGACCCGGCGCCGGCGATATTGTCGATGACAACGGTGCCGAGGTCGGGCCGCACCTTGTCCGCCCAGGGCCGCGCCGCGGCGTCGTTCACACCGCCCGGCGCCCAAGGCACGATGAGGCGGATGGGGTGGTCGGGAAAAGACCGGGCGAAAGCGGGCGCGAAACGCGACAACGCCGCCGCCGCGAGAAACACCCTGCGTTTCATGAACCTGTCTCCTCCGTGGCGCAAAGAAGTAACGCGGTCTGGCGGAGATCGGCAAGGCGCCGCCACCGCCGCCGCCGGTTGTCCGCCGAAAGCGTTGCCGAGCCCGGTTATTCGATTATACGAAGGGACTCGCCGCGGCAGGGGGATCAGGAGCCAGGATGACTTCGCATATTTCGGACGATCTGCGCTCCGGCGCGCTGGTGTATCACCGCCTGCCCAAGCCGGGAAAACTAGAGGTTGTGCCGACCAAGCCCATGGGCAACCAACGCGACCTCGCGCTCGCCTATTCGCCGGGGGTCGCCGCGGCTTGCGAGGCCATCGTCGAAAATCCGGAGGCGGCCGCGGAGCTGACTGTGCGGCAAAACCTCGTCGCCGTGATTACCAATGGCACCGCCGTGCTGGGGCTGGGAGACATCGGACCGCTGGCGTCCAAGCCCGTCATGGAAGGCAAAGCGGTCCTGTTTAAAAAGTTCGCCGGCATCGACGTGTTCGATCTCGAAATGGCGGAGAAGGACGTCGACAAGCTGGTCGACGCCATCGCCATGTTGGAACCGACGTTCGGCGGCATCAACCTCGAGGACATCAAGGCGCCGGAGTGTTTCGAGATCGAGCGCAAGCTGCGCGAGCGCATGGCGATTCCGGTGTTCCACGACGACCAGCACGGCACCGCGATCATCGTCGGCGCGGCGGTGGTCAACGCGCTGGAATTGTCGGGGCGGAAAATCGGCGAGGTGAAGATCGTCGCGTCGGGCGCCGGCGCGGCGGCGCTGGCGTGCCTCAACCAACTCGTGGAACTCGGCGCCAAGCGCGAGAACATCTGGATTTCGGACCTTGAAGGCGTCGTCTATCAAGGCCGCCAAAAGCTCATGGACAAATGGAAGTCCGTTTACGCGCAGAACACCAACGCGCGCGTGCTGGCCGACATCGTCGAGGGCGCCGACGTGTTTCTCGGCCTTTCCGCGGGCGGCGTGTTGAAGCCCGAGATGGTGGCGAAGATGGGCGCGCGGCCGCTCATTCTGGCGCTCGCCAATCCAACGCCGGAAATCATGCCGGACGAAGCGGTGAAGGCGCGGCCCGACGCGATCATCTGCACCGGGCGGTCCGACTTCCCCAACCAGGTCAACAACGTCCTGTGCTTCCCTTACATATTCCGCGGCGCGCTCGACGTTGGCGCGACGACCATCAACGAGGCGATGAAGCTCGCCGCCGTCCACGCCATCGCGGCGCTGGCGCGCGAGGCGCCGTCCGACGTGGCGGCCCGCGCCTACGCCGGCGACACGCCGTTGTTTGGGCCGACGTCGCTGATTCCCTCGCCCTTCGATCCCAGGCTGATCCTGCGCATCGCGCCGGCGGTGGCGCGCGCGGCGATGGAATCCGGCGTCGCCAAGCATCCGATCGACGACTTCCACGCCTACGAAGAGCGGCTGTCGCTGTTCGTGTTCCGCTCCGGCTTTCTGATGAAGCCCGTCTTCGCGCAGGCGAAGGCCGATCCGCGCAGGGTGATCTACGCCGACGGCGAGGACGAGCGCGTGTTGCGCGCCGCGCAGGTGGTTCTTGAAGAGGGGCTGGCGACGCCGATCCTCATTGGCCGTCCCGCGGTCGTGGAAAAGCGAATCGAGCGCTTCGGGCTGACGATCAGGCCGGGCCGCGACTTCGAACTGGTGAACCCCGAATCCGACGCGCGCTACCGCTCGTATGTCGCGACGTTGATGGAGCGCGGCGGGCGCAAGGGCCTGACGCCCGACGCGGCGCGCAACCTCGTGCGCACCAGCGGCACGGTCATCGCCGCCATCGCCGTGCAGCGCGGCGACGCCGACGCCATGCTGTGCGGGCTGGAAGGGCGGTTCTATTCGCGCCTGAGCCAAATCCGCGACATCATCGGGCTCGCGCCCGGCGCTCGGGATTTTTCGGCCATGAGCCTCCTGATCACGGGGCGCGGCAATTTCTTCATCGCCGACACGCATGTGCGCGCCAATCCCACGGCGGAGGAAATCGCCGACATGGCCTTGCACTGCGGCGAGCATGTCCGGCGCTTCGGCTTGGAGCCCAAGGTCGCGCTCGTCTGCGACAGCGACTTCGGCGGCTCGGACAGCCTCTCCGCGCTGAAAATGCGCGCGGCCCTGCAGATGATCCGCGCGCGCGATCCCAAGCTGGAAGTCGATGGCGAGATGCAGGCCGACACGGCGCTGTCGCAGATCATCCGCGACCAAGTGCTGCCGGCCTCGCGCCTGCGGGGCGTCGCCAATGTGTTGGTCATGCCGTCGCTGGACGCGGCCAACATCGCGTTTCAGTTTGTGAAAGTGGTGGCGGACGCGTTGCCCGTGGGGCCGATTTTAATGGGGGCCGCGAAGCCCGCGCATATTTTGACGCCGTCGGTCACGGCGCGCGGCGTGGTGAACATGACCGCGATCGCCGTCGCGGAGGCGCAGGCGAAGGACCGGGTGGACGCGGCGTGACGGCTTCCCGATCAGGGCGCCGCGTTCCGCGCGACGCCCCTCAGGAAGCCGGCGGTCTCGCCATCCAGTCCGCCCGAATAGCTCAATTCCACCGCCGGCTCCCCGAACAACGCGAGATAGAGGCGGTTCGCCATCAGATAGGTGCCTTCAAGGCTCGGATGTCTCTTGTCCGGCGCGTGCAGCGTCAAGCCCGGCCGCGCCGCCAAGGCCCGCGCGAAGGCCGCGCCGACCGAAACGACCCGACACCCATTCTCTTGTCCCGCCTCGGCGTAGGCGGCCTCAAGCGCCGGCGTCATTTCGGGTTGGTCGGCGTACGCCCAGGAGGACACCAGAATGGGCTCGGCGCCGCGCGCGCGGATCGTCGCGCAGTGGCGGCGGCAGCTCTCGAAAAAAGCGGGCCGCAACCGCGGGTGGATCGGGCCTTGGCTCGCATCCATCATGAGGGCGACGTCGAAGAGGCGGTCAAGCTTGTTGAAGACGACGTTGTTGGCGGGATCGAAGGAAAACGAGCCGATCGCGCCAGGGCGGAAATAACTCTCGACATCGTGCCAATCAAGGCCCGCCCCCGATATCGCGACCAGCGTGGAACGCCACTTGTGGTCGGGCATGGCGTCGGCCAGCAACGCCGCGACATGGTGGTTGACGCCGTTGTTGTAGTAGAAAAAACTGTTGCCAATGTAGATGGCCGAATGCGGTTTTTGGGCTGGCATGGCGGCCTCGTGGAATCCTTCGTCTCGCGCACCCTACGCGAGCCCAAGCCCGCGCCCAAGCGCGTATCGATGGGCGCGCCCAAGGTCGAATCGACAGGCGCGCCCCGCTTGCGTTAGGGATGCGGCCTCCGAGGTTTCCGAGTTCCAGGCATGTCCGCGCATCCCGAAAAGTTTCTGCTCGCCGGCGTCATGGGCTGGCCGGTCATGCATTCGCGCTCGCCGATGCTGCACAATCACTGGTTCAACGAGCGCGGCCTCGCTGGAACCTATGTGCCCCTCGCGATCCCGCCAGAGGGCCTGAAGGCGGCGCTGCGCGCCCTGCCCGCGCTGGGCTTCGCCGGCTGCAACCTGACGATCCCCCACAAGGAAACGGCGATGAGGATCGTCGACGAGGTCGACGACACCGCCAAAAAAATCGGCGCGATTTCCTGCGTCGTCGTCCGTCCGGACGGCTCGTTGTTTGGAACCAACAACGACAGTTTCGGCTTCGCGGAAGGCCTTGTCGAAAAAATTCCCGGCTGGCGCGCGGACGCGGGACCGGCTGTCGTGGTTGGCGCGGGCGGCGCCGCGCGGGCGGTGGTCCACGCGCTCCTGCGCCGCGGCGCGCCGAACGTCCACCTCGTCAACCGCACGCGCGGACGGGCGGAGGCGCTGGCGGCGGATTTCCACGGGCCGATCGCCGTGGTGGACTGGGAGAAGCGCCACGCGGCGCTGGGTGGCGCGGCGCTGCTCGTCAACACCACGAGCCAGGGAATGGTCGGCATGCCCGCGCTCGACTTGCGCCTGGACGAACTGCCCAAAAGCGCCGTTGTCGCCGATGTCGTCTATATTCCCGGCGAGACGCCTTTGCTGACGACGGCGCGGCGGAACGGCCATCCGACCGTCAACGGGCTTGGCATGTTGCTGCATCAGGCGCGGCCGGCGTGGCAGGCCTGGTTCGGCATTGATCCGCAAGTGACGCCGGAAATGCGCGCCTTGATCGAGAAGACGATTTAGGCCACAAAATCGTGGACATTCAGGAGGAACGCATGCTGCCCAAGGACATCGACCCGGAATCGCGCTGCCGTCTGCCGCTGGTCAAGCGCGAGCACCTCGACGAACAAGGCAAGAAAATCTTCGACGACCACACAGACCCCAAGGGCGGCACCATCCGCGGCCTAAAAGGCCCCGGCGGCATTGGCCTGCACAGCCCCAAGCTGTCGCACATCACGCGCCCGGTTGGCCGCTATCTGCGCTTCGACGCGCCTGAGAACGCGCGCATCCGCGAAACCGCCATCCTGATCACGGCGCGCATGTGCGACAGCCGCTTCGAATGGGCGGCGCACGAGCCAGAGGGTTTGAGCGTCGGCGTGCCGGAAAAGGTCATCGACGTGATCAAGCACAACAAGCCCGTCGCCGGCCTCGACGACACCGACCAGATCGTCATCGAACTCGGCCGCGAAACCTTCGGCAAGCGCAAGGTGACCTCCGAGACCTACGCGCGCGCGTTCAAGCGGTTTGGGGCGAAGGGACTTGTGGAACTGGTCGCGCTGATGGGCAACTACGCCTCCACCGCCGCGCTGCTGACGGTGTTCGACATGCAGCTCGACGACGGCCCGCACGTGGCGCAGCTTCCGGTGGGATGATCTGTGGCGTCCCGGCAAGCGACCGCCGACTATATTCTCGAACAGATCGCCGGCGCGGGTTCGGTGTCGGCGCGGAAAATGTTCGGGGAATACGGCGTTTATTGCGACGGAAAATTCGTCGCGTCCGTGTGCGACGACCTGTTCTACGTCAAACAGACCGCGGCGGGCCGGGCGTTTATCGGCGAGATTGTCGAAGCCCCGCCCTACCCCGGCGCCAAACCGTGCTTTTTAATCGACGGCGCGAAATGGGACGATCGCGAATGGATGTCGCGGCTCGTCCAAATTTCGGCGGCGGAATTGCCGGCGCCCAAACCTAAAACGACAAAGCCAAAAGCGCCGAAGCGTCCCGCGACATCGGCGCGCAAGCTCAGCTGAACCGCGAGACCCCAAGCGATTGCAGCCAGAAATAGGCCGGATACGGCAGGCGGTTCATGATTTTGAGGAACCACGCCAGCCGCTTGGGGAACGAAATCTCGAACCCGCCGCGCTCGAATCCATCGCACATGCGGCGGGCCGCGTCATCCACCGGAATCATGAAGGGCTTCGGCCCCTTCGCCTTGTCGCTGAGAGGCGTTTTCACATAGCCGGGGCAAACGACCTGAATGGAAATTCCCGCGCGCTCCAGCAGGATTTTCAGGGATTCGCACATGGCGATGACCCCCGCTTTCGCCATGCAGTAGGACGCCGCCGTCGGCAGGCCGCCATACCCCGCGACCGATGACACAACGACGATTTGGCCGCGTTTGCGCGCCTGCATCGGCGGCAACACCGGCTCAAGGCAATTGAGCGCGCCGTCGGAGTTCAAGCGCATGGTGGCGCGGAAATTCTCGCCGACGAATTCGCCGCGCGGGTCCGGGAAAAAGCCGCCGGCGTTGAGCAGCGCCAACGAAATCGCTCCGCTTTTCGCCTCGATGTCGGCGACAACGGAAGCCATCGCGGCGCGGTCGGTGACATCGCCGGGGTACACATCGACAACGCCGCCCAGCGCCTTCGCCTCCTCGGCGAGCGAGCGCAGGAGATCGGCGCCGCGCGCGCTGACCGCGACCCGCCAGCCGCGGCGCACCAGTTCCAACGCGACCGCGCGCCCGATGCCCGTGCTGGCGCCGGTGACCCATGCGATTCCATCTTTCGGCGAAGCTCTATACATTCAGCCTGTCTATTTGCCCGATGTCGCGGGCGCAACCGGGGCTAACGTCAACAGGCAGCCAAGCGCCCCTCCACGCCAGAACCCGCGCGGATTGATTCGAATTTCAACAATTCCTCACGATGAGCTGGAGCGCCGCTTGCGTCTGGCGCCCCGCGCCCATAATTTCGGGGCGTGTTTTGAAAGGCCCATCATGAAAATCGACCGCGACGTGATCGCCGCCATTGGCCGCACGCCTCTTATCAGGCTGCGCGCGGCGTCCGAAGCCACAGGTTGCGAAATCCTCGGCAAGGCGGAGTTCATGAATCCCGGCGGCTCCGTCAAGGACCGCGCCGCGCTCGCCATCGTCAACGACGCGGTCGCGCGCGGCGCGCTCAAGCCCGGCGGCGTCATCGTCGAGGGCACGGCGGGCAACACGGGCATCGGCCTCGCGCTGGTCGCCAACGCCATGGGTTTCAAGACAGTCATCGTCATTCCCGAGACGCAGTCGCAGGAAAAGAAGGACATGCTGCGGATGCAGGGAGCGGAGCTCATCGAAGTGCCCGCCGTTCCCTATTCGAATCCCAACAATTACGTGAAACTGTCGGGCCGACTCGCGGAAAAGCTGGCGCGCGAAACGCCGGAAGGCGCGATCTGGGCCAATCAGTTCGACAATGTCGCCAACCGGCAAGGGCATATCGACACGACAGGTCCGGAAATTTTCGAACAGACCAACGGCAAAGTCGATGGTTTCACCTGCGCGGTCGGCACCGGCGGGACGCTGGCCGGCGTCGGCATGGCGCTGAAAGCGCGCAATCCCAAGGTGAAAATCGCGATCGCCGATCCCATGGGCGCGGCGCTTTACGCCTGGTACAGCCGCGGCGAACTGAAAAGCGAGGGTTCGTCGATCACCGAGGGCATTGGCCAGGGGCGCGTGACGGCGAACCTTGTCGACGCGCCCATCGACCTCGCGTTCCAGATCAGGGACGAGGACGCGCTGCCGATTCTTTTCGATCTCGCCGAACACGAGGGATTGCTGCTTGGCGGCTCATCCGCGATCAACATCGCGGGCGCGATCGAACTGGCGAAAGCGCTTGGGCCGGGCCACACCATCGCGACCATCCTTTGCGACGGCGGCGCGCGGTATCAATCGAAACTGTACAATCCGGCGTTTCTGCGCTCGAAAAACCTGCCGGCGCCGGGCTGGATGGAACGAAGGCCGGCGGTCAAACCGGATTTCGTTTGAAGCTCAGCCGAAACGAAACACGGTCAAGGCCGCGAAGGCGAACAGCGCCAGCGTCAACAGCATTCCCGTGTTGCCGGTTGAATTATTATAACTCGCCATATCGTCCAGCCCGCCTTGGGGCGCCTTGCCGACGCCCCGCCCGCGCCCTGAATAAAACACGCCGCTTGCCATTTTCAGCTCGCGAAGGTTCAAATGCGGGCGCGCGGCTTAACTTCCGCGAAACCAGGAAAAGCCCATGTCAAGCACTGTACCGCCCGCGCCGCTCGTATCGGCGACATGGCTCCGCGCGCATCTGGACGACGACAACATCGCCGTCATCGACGTGTCCTGGTATTTGCCGGCGATGAACCGCGACGGCGCGGCTGAATATAAGCGAGAGCACATCCCCGGCGCGGTTTTCTTCGATCTCGACGGAGTCGCGGACCATTCAACCGACTTGCCGCATATGCTGCCTGCGGCTGAGGTCTTCGCCGCCGCCGTGGGGGCGATGGGCGTCGGCGACGACACGCAGGTTGTTGTTTACGATGGCGCCGGGATTTTTTCCGCGCCGCGGCTTTGGTGGATGTTCCACGTTTTCGGCCACAAGCGGGTCGCGGTGCTCGACGGTGGCCTGCCCGCGTGGAAGTCCGCTGGCGGGCCGGTGGACGCGAACGAGCCCGCGCCGCGTCCACGGGCGTTCACGCCGCGATTCAACGCGGACATGGTGGTCGATTTCGCGGAGGTCGCGGCGATTCTTGCCAGTGGCGCGGCGCAGGTGTTCGACGCCCGTCCAGCCCAGCGGTTTCATGGACAGGCGCCGGAGCCGCGGCCGGGCTTGAAATCGGGCCACATGCCGGGCAGCCTCAGCTTGCCCGCGTCGGCATTGATCACCGGTGGATATATGAAATCCACTGCCGAGATATTGGCGGCATTCGAGGCGGCGGGCGCCGATCCCTCGAAGTCGGTCGTGACCTCTTGCGGGTCGGGCGTTTCCGCGGCGATTTTGACGCTGGGTCTCGCGAGCGCAGGCAAGCCTCTGGGGCGGCTTTACGATGGCTCCTGGAGCGATTGGGGCGCGAGGGCGGGGTCCCCGGTCGCCACGTGAGCGGCGGACGTCTCGCTTACCGGCCACGGTAGCGCCCGTCCTCCACTGGCGCGTCTTTGCTCGTTTGATTTATTTTTGATCATTTTGCATATTATATAGACATAAAACGATCAAAGGATACGCGCCGCGGGGTCGGTAAGGGTGCCTCTTGAAAACTCCCGCGCATTCCGCGTTTGCGACAATCGCATTGGCGGTTTCCATCAGCAATGTTAGAGTTGCGACGAGACATGTTCGTGGGTGACCACGAGCGTCCGTTCGGAGATTCCAATCGTGAAAAAAATCGACGCGATCATCAAGCCCTTCAAGCTTGACGAGGTCAAGGAAGCGCTGCAAGCGGCTGGACTTCAGGGCATCACCGTCACGGAGGCCAAGGGTTTCGGCCGCCAGAAGGGCCACACCGAGCTTTACCGCGGCGCGGAATACGTCGTGGACTTTCTGCCCAAGATCAAGATCGAAGTGGTGATCAACGACGATCAGTTGACCACGGCGGTTGACGCCATCCGCAAGGCCGCCCAAACCGGGCGCATTGGCGACGGCAAGATATTCGTCAGCAACATCGAAGAGGCGGTGCGCATTAGAACTGGCGAAACCGGTCCTGACGCGATTTAAGCTTCGCCATCACTTCAACTCAGCCATTCAGTATTCGGGGGCCAATAATGAAATCCGCCAAGGACGTGCTCAAGGCGATCAAGGACAACGACGTTAAATACGTTGATTTCCGCTTCACCGATCCACGTGGAAAGTGGCAGCACGTCACCTTCGACCGAACCATGATCGAAGAGGACACCTTCGCCGAAGGCGTGATGTTCGATGGCTCCTCCATCGCGGGTTGGAAGGCGATCAACGAGTCCGACATGATGCTGATGCCGGACCCCGCGTCCGCCTGCATGGACCCATTCTTCGCCGCGGCGACGATGTCGATTGTCTGCGATATTCTCGATCCGGTCAGCGGTCAGCCCTACAACCGCGACCCCCGCGGCATCGCCAAGAAAGCGGAAGCCTATCTGAAATCCACTGGCGTCGGCGACACCTGCTATGTGGGCCCCGAGGCCGAGTTCTTCGTGTTCGACGACGTGCAGTTCGCGACCGATCCCTACAATACGGGCTTCCGTCTCGACCACGTCGAGTTGCCCACCAATTCCGACACGCCCTACGAAGGCGGCAACCTCGGCCACCGCGTTCGCGTCAAGGGCGGCTACTTCCCCGTGCCGCCGGTGGATTCGGCGCAGGACATGCGCGGCGAAATGCTGGCGGCCATGGCGTCAATGGGCGCTGTTGTCGAGAAGCATCACCACGAGGTCGCTTCAGCCCAGCACGAACTCGGCCTGAAATTCGGCCCGCTCACCACCATGGGCGACCACATGCAGATCTACAAATACTGCATCCATCAGGTCGCGCAGAGCTACGGCAAGACGGCGACCTTCATGCCGAAGCCCGTTTACGGCGACAATGGCTCGGGCATGCATGTGCACCAGTCGATCTGGAAAGCGGGCAAGCCCGTCATGGCCGGCAAGCTCTACGCCGACCTCAGCCAGGAATGCCTGTGGTACATTGGCGGCATCATCAAGCACGCCAAGGCGCTGAACGGGTTCACCAACCCCTCGACCAACTCCTACAAGCGGTTGGTGCCGGGCTTCGAAGCGCCGGTGCTGCTGGCCTATTCCGCCCGCAACCGCTCCGCCTCGTGCCGCATTCCGTGGACCAACAGTCCCAAGGCCAAACGCGTCGAAGTGCGCTTCCCGGACCCGACGGCGAACCCCTATCTCGCCTTCGCCGCCATGTTGATGGCCGGCCTCGATGGCATCAAGAACAAGGTCGATCCCGGTCCGGCGATGGACAAGGACCTTTACGACCTGCCGCCGAAGGAACTGAAGAAAATCCCGACTGTGTGCGGCTCGTTGCGCGAGGCTCTGTCGAGCCTCGACAAGGACCGGACGTTCCTCACAGCCGGTGGCGTCTTCACTGACGACTTCATCGACAGCTACATCGACCTGAAGATGGGCGAAGTGCACCGCTTCGAGATGACGCCGCACCCGGTTGAATTCGACATGTATTATTCGGTGTGAGGCGTCGCGCCCGTTGATAAGGAAGGCGGCCCGCGAGGGCCGCTTTTTTTATGCGCGACCACACGCGAAAAACCCGGCCACCTCTCGGCGGCCGGGTTCTTTTATCGAAAATCTCAATTCCTACTTCGTCGGCACTTCCGAAATCGTTTTCAAAATCTGCGAAGCGATCTGGTAGGGGCAGCCCTGCGAGTTCGGGCGCCGGTCTTCCAGATAGCCCTTGAAGCCGTTGTTCGCGAAGCTGTGGGGCACGCGAATGGAGGCGCCGCGGTCGGCGATGCCCCAGCTGAACTTGTCGATCGCTTGTGTTTCATGCAGTCCCGTCAGACGCATGTGGTTGTCCGGGCCATAAACCGCGATGTGGTCCATGCGGTTCTTGTCGAACTGAGCCATCAGCTTGTCGAAATACTCCTTGCCTCCCTTCTCGCGCAGATATTGCGTGGAGAAGTTGGCGTGCATGCCCGAGCCATTCCAGTCGGTGGCGCCGAGCGGCTTGCAGTGCATCTCGATGTCGATGCCGTATTTCTCGGCGGCGCGCATGAGAATGTAGCGGGCGACCCACATTTCGTCGGCGGCCTTTTTGGAGCCCTTGCCGAAAATCTGAAATTCCCATTGGCCTTTCGCCACTTCGGCGTTGATGCCTTCGTGGTTGATGCCGGCCTCAAGGCAGAGGTCGAGGTGCTCTTCGACGAGTTGGCGGGCGACGTCGCCAACGTGCTTGTAGCCAACGCCAGTGTAGTAGGGACCCTGCGGCGCGGGAAAACCATTTTCGGGGAAGCCGAGCGGGCGGCCATCCTGATAGAAGAAATATTCCTGCTCGAAGCCGAACCAGGCGCCCTCGTCGTCGAGAATGCCGGCCCGATGGTTCGAAGCGTGCGGCGTCGTGCCGTCCGCCATCATGACTTCGCACATTACCAAAGCGCCGTTCTTGCGCCCGCCGTCGGGATAGACCGCGACCGGCTTCAGCACGCAGTCGGAGCTGCCGCCGGGGGCCTGATTGGTCGAACTGCCGTCGAAGCCCCACATCGGAAGCTGGTCGAGCGTCGGGAAGCTGGTGAATTCCTTGATTTGCGTCTTGCCACGAAGGCTCTGCACCGGCGTGTAGCCGTCGAGCCAATGGTATTCGAGTTTGTATTTCGTCATGGTGAAAGACTTCCGTCCACTGTGGTTGATGCCCGCTTGCGGTCCGTCGAGGCTTTAGCGCTGCCTTGGCGTTAACCGCAAGAACCGCTAAAGCGGCAAGCACTTTCCATGCCACGGACGGTTATCGCGCCGTTACGCGATTTTGGCGAGCGGCCCGGCGAGAAGCCCTTCAACCCGCGTCCCAGTCTAAAAGGGAAGTAGAAACAACGCCAAAAGTAGCGCGTAAGGAGAGACCGCGAAACGCCGGTCGAAGCCCTCCGCGCGCCGCGAGGGTCTGGCGACAACGGTCTCCCCGGTTTCGCCGACGGTCGTCATTCCGGCCACCAGGGCTCGCGTCATCAACGCGTCGATGTCGTATTTGCGCAGAGGACCGGCAGCCGGTTTAGCCATGCCGTTATTCTAGGCGCCAGAAATTTAATGAACGGCAAAGAACACGTCTGGAGCAGGCGCGCGCCGTGCGCGACGGACGGCGATGGCGGAGGGCATAGCCCGGCGCGATGGGTTAGACTGGTATCGGTCCGAATCAGTTGTTCCGGCGTTGACGCAAGACGGTTTTGGAAAAATGGCGCATTCAAACGATCTGTTCGGAGGGCCCAGGTCCCCCAAAAACGCTGGCGGCAACTTCCAGGGGAAGCCCGCGACCGCCGCCCCTCAGTCCGCGCCGAAAAAGCCCGCGCTCAACGGCACGCCGGGCGAAGCGGGCTACACCGCCGCCTCCATCGAAGTGCTGGAAGGACTGGAGCCCGTTCGGCGCCGGCCAGGCATGTATATCGGCGGCACGGACGAAGCCGCGCTGCACCACCTGTTCGCCGAAGTGCTCGACAATTCGATGGACGAGGCCGTCGCGGGTCACGCCACCTGGATCGATGTGTCGCTGGAGGAAGACAACTGGCTCGTCGTCACCGACAATGGCCGCGGCGTGCCCGTCGATCCACACCCCAAATTTCCGAAGAAATCCGCGCTCGAAGTCATCATGACGACGCTGCACGCCGGCGGAAAGTTCGACAGCGACGCCTACCAGACCTCGGGCGGCCTGCACGGCGTCGGCGTGTCGGTGGTCAACGCGCTGTCCGAGCGGCTGGAGGTGGAGGTCGCGCGCGGCCAAACTCTCTACCGCCAGGTTTTCGCGCGCGGCTTGCCAATCACCAAGTTGGAAACCGTAGGCAAGGCCCCCAATCGCCGCGGCACCAAAATTCGCTTCCGTCCCGACGAGCAGATTTTCGGCAAGGGCGCGCTTTTCAAGCCCGCGCGCCTGTTCCGCATGGCGCGCTCCAAAGCCTACATGTTCGGCGGCGTCGAAATCCGCTGGCGGTGCGCGCCGTCGCTTGTCGAGGGAACCGCGACCCCGGTCGAAGCCGTGCTGCGCTTCCCCGGCGGCCTGAAGGATTTTCTGGCGACCGAAGTGGAGGGAAAAACCGGCGTCGTCGATCAGGCTTTCACCGGCCGCGTGGAAAAAGCCGGCGGCCACGGCACAGTCGAATGGGCCGTGACATGGTTGTCCGACGACGACGGCTTCGTGCACTCCTATTGCAACACCATTCCGACGGCCGACGGCGGCACGCACGAAGCCGGCTTGCGCGTCGCGTTGCTGCGCGGCCTGAAGGACCACGCGGAGCGCGTCGGCCAATCGAAGCGCGCCGCCAACATTACCGCCGAGGATTTGCTGTCGGGATGCGCGGCGCTGGTGTCGGTCTTCATCCGCGAGCCGGAATTTCAGGGCCAGAACAAAGGCCGGCTGATGACCGCGGAGGCTTCGCGCATCGTCGACTCCACCGTCCGCGACGCGTTCGACCATTGGCTCGCCGATAGCCCGTCGCAGGCGGCGCGCCTGCTCGACTGGACCATTGAACGGGCCGAGGACCGCCTGCGCCGCCGCGCCGAAAAGGACATCGCGCGCAAGGCCGGCGGCCGCAAGCTGCGCCTGCCCGGCAAGCTCGCGGATTGCTCGAGCAATTCGGCCGCGGAAACGGAAATATTCATCGTCGAAGGCGACTCAGCCGGCGGTTCGGCGAAGCAGGCGCGCGACCGCGCGACGCAGGCCATCCTCCCGTTGCGCGGCAAAATCCTCAACGTCGCCTCGGCGACGCGCGACAAGCTCGCCGGCAACCAGCAATTGACCGACCTGGCGCAGGCGCTCGGCTGCGGCACCGGCGCGCATTACAAGGCCGCGGAACTTCGCTACGGCAAGGTGATCGTCATGACCGACGCCGACGTCGATGGCGCGCATATCGCCTCCCTGCTGATCACCTTTTTCTATCGCCAGATGCCGAAGCTGATCGAGGACGGGCACCTCTATCTCGCTGTGCCGCCGCTCTACCGAATGACGCAGGGCGCGAAATCCGTTTACGCCCGCGACAACGAGCACCGCGACTACCTGCTGAAAACCGCGCTGACCGGCAAAGGCAAGGTCGAGATCAACCGGTTCAAGGGCCTCGGCGAAATGATGGCCGCGCAGCTCAAGGAAACCACGATGGACCCTCACAAGCGCACGCTGCTGAAGGTCGTCGTCAAGGACGAGGACCGCGCCGGCACCTCCGAGTCGGTTGAAAGCCTCATGGGCAACAAGCCGGAGCTGCGCTTCGCGTTCATTCAGGAGCGGGCGAAATTCGCCGGCGGAGAAGCGACGCTGGATATTTGAGCGGGGAAGTTCAGGCCTCGCGCGGGCGGCCGTCGCCGGCGCTCCCGTGATCGGCCTGAAGAAAATTCAATCCGACAGGGCTCCCGTCGATTCGAAAATATACTTTCCGGTCCGCGTCGGAAATCCGCCGCGGACCGCGCCCGGCGAGCGGTCTTGATAGATCGTGGCCATGCCCTCCACGAGCGGGCGGGAATTCGGCACCGACATCCACATGCGCAGGAGGTGCCGGTAGCTGTCGGGCTCGGGCCAGTCGACGAAGCTGGTGCGCGAGTGCAGGCAGACATGGTTGTTGACGAACTGGATATCGCCGGGCTCGAACATGAAACTGAGGTGGAAGTCCGGGCTCGCCGACAGCGTGTCGTAGTAATCCATCGCCTCGGTTTGCGCCGCCGTCAGCCGCGGCGCGTCGGGAAACAACTGTCCGTTGCGGATGTGGCCGCGGATGTAGCGGCAGGAAATCTTGTTGTCGCGCATCGAGAATATCGGCTGGAAATACCAGGGTTTGCCGCCCTTCGGCTCCTGCGTCTGCCAGCTCCACGCGAAGGGCTGATACAGAACCTCCAACAAATCCGGCCGCTTGCGCGCGATCTCGTTGTGGATGGCGACGGAGCTGGCGACGAGGCTGAGGCCGCCCTCCTTCGCCACGCGCATGACGAACAGACCGACGCAATCGCAGCTGTCGGTGTGGAACGACAACTTCTGGTTCGATTTGTAGCCCCTGCCCTGCGGGCTGTGGATATCGACCCCAACGTTGCGCACATCGCCCAGAAGGTCGCCGTCGGCGCTCTGCGAGACGGCCGTGCCCATGTGTTTGCCAATGCCCCAGTAAATCAGCCGCAAATCGTCCTTGCTGTGCCCGGTCACGTCGAAACCGCGGAACTGGTAGATGCCAACGCCTTCTTCCAACACATCGCGCGCGTGAGCGAGGCGCGCGGCAACGAGCGGCAGCGGGAAGTCCTCTTTCGTCAAGGTCGGCAAAGTCTTGCCGCGCTCGCGCGCGATCGACAGCGCCGACTTGATCTCCGCGACTTCCGGCGGTGTGAAGCGGTGAATCCAATCGGTTCGCTTGGTCAATTCCGAGCCGCGCCAGTCCGAGGGATGTTCGTACACCTTCACCATCTTCGCGTCCTCCAAATCCGTTAGCGCGATGTTTTAGCGCGCGCGGACGCGAAGGCAACCCGGCGTGTCCTCTACGCGGCGATCAGCCGCCCAAGACGGCTCGCGCCGATCCGCGATTCGACGAGGCCCCGCCCCGGCGTGTCGCGGATCGCCGCTAAATAGCCACGGCCGGCCTCGTCCACGCGGGTGAGCACGATCACGCCGTTTTCGGCGAGCGCGGCGGCGATGGATTCCGGCAACCCATCGACCGCCGCGTTGATCAGAATGCGATCGAACAATCCGAGTTCGCCCGCGAGCGCGACGCCATCGCCGTGGCGAATCCAGGCGTTCTCGATGCCCAGCCGCGCAAGCCGTCCCGCGCATTCGATCGCCAGGGGCTCGAAATATTCCACCGAGACGACGCGCTGCGCCTGCCGCGCGAGAATGGCGGTCGTGTAGCCGGAGCCCGAGCCGATTTCGAGCACGGAGTGGCCCGGTTCGACCGCGAGCGCCTCGACCGCGCGCGCGACGAAAAGCGGCTCCGGCATGATCTGCCCGCAGGAAATCGGCAGCGCGATCTCGCGAAGCGCCAGATCGGCGAAATGGTGAGGCGCGAACAATTCGCGCGGCACGGTTTCGAGCGCCCGCAAGACCGCCGTGTCGGCGACGCCGCTCGCCCGCAAGCGCAACAGAAACGCCATCAGCGCCTGCGCCGCGGCGCTCGCGGGGTGCGCCGTCTCGCCGAGCGGCAGCGCGATTTGGTCATGGCCGCCGCGCGCCGTCATTTCGCGAACTCGGCCCTGTAGCTTTGGAACGCCCCGGGATCTGTGAGATCGATGCGCAGCGGCGTCACGGAGATCTTGCCGTTGTAAACGGCTTCGAGGTCGGAGCCGACGGGCGGCGTTTTGCGCGCGCGCGAGTAGCGCACCCAATAGTACGGCTTTCCGCGCCCGTCCGCGCGCTCGTCGAGCGTCACGAGGTCCATGTCGCGACGGCCCTGCGTCGTCAGCTCAATCCCCTCGATTTCATTGGCGGCGCGGGCGGGGAAATTGATGTTGACGAACGCGTTCGGCTCGATGCCCAGCTTCAGCACGCGGCGCAGCAGGCCGGGCGCGTGCGTTTCCGCGCATTCGAAACTCACGTTGTCGCGGCCGCCCGGGGCGAAGCCCTGCGACAGGGCGATGGCGGGAATGCCGAGAATGGTCGCTTCCATCGCCGCCGCGATGGTGCCCGAATAGACAACGTCCTCGGCGATGTTCTGGCCGTGGTTGACGCCGGAGAGCACGAGGTCCGGCTTGTGGTCGCGCAGAATGAGGTGCACCGCCATCAGCACGCAATCGGTCGGCGTGCCCTTCACGGCGTGGCGGTTTTCCGACACCCGCCGCATGCGCAGGGGGTCGTTGAGCGTGACGGAATGCGACACGCCGGACTGGTCTGTTTCGGGCGCGACAACGTGCACATCGTCCGACAATTGGCGCGCGATTTTTTCAAGCGCGGCGAGGCCGGGAGCGTGGATGCCGTCGTCGTTGGTCAGAAGAATGCGCATCAGGCCGGCTCCGAAATTCTTCGGCGCCGATTGGCGCGCGCGCCCTCCCCGCGTGCGGGAGGGAACATATTGTCACTTCGCCGCGATTCGTTCCATGCCGCCCATGTAGGGCCGCAGCGCCTCCGGCACCGTCACCGATCCATCGGCGTTCTGGTTGTTTTCGAGCACCGCGATCAGCGCGCGGCCCACGGCGACGCCGGACCCGTTGAGCGTGTGGACGAAGACGTTGCTCTTCGAATTCGCCGGGCGGTAGCGCGCGTTCATGCGCCGCGCCTGGAAATCGCCCATGACGGAACAGGACGAAATCTCGCGGAAACGGTTCTGACCGGGCAGCCAGACCTCGATGTCGTAGGTTTTCCGCGACCCAAATCCCATGTCGCCGGTGCAGAGCGTCATCACCCGGTAATGCAGGTCGAGGCGCTTCAGAACCTCCTCCGCGCATGATGTCATGCGTTCGTGCTCGTCGCTGGCCTGTTCGGGCGCGACGATGGAGACGAGTTCCACCTTGGCGAACTGATGTTGGCGGATCATGCCGCGGGTGTCGCGGCCCGCCGCGCCCGCTTCCGCGCGGAAACATTGCGTCAACGCGGTTACGCGCATGGGGAGTTGTTTTTCATCGAGGATGGATTCGCGCGCGAGATTGGTGAGCGGCACTTCGGCCGTGGGAATGAGCCACCATCCGCTCTTCGCGTCGGAGGCGGCGGCGGCGAACTGATCGTCCTTGAACTTCGGCAACTGCGCCGTGCCAAACATGGCCTCGTCGCGAACCAACATCGGCGGGTTCACCTCGGTGTAGCCATGCGTCTCGGTGTGCAGATCCAGCATGAATTGCCCCAGCGCGCGCTCCAGCCGCGCCAGGCCGCCCTTCAGCACCACAAACCGCGCGCCCGACATTTTCGCCGCGGCTTCGAAATCCATCATCCCAAGCTTTTCGCCGATGTCGAAATGCTCCCTGGGCGTGAAACCCGCTTCGAAATGGGGCGGCTTGCCGACGACGCGCTTGATTTCGTTGTGGTGCTCGTCGGCGCCGACGGGCACATCCTCGAGCGGAATGTTCGGCACCCACGCCATCGCCTCGTCGAGCGCCTTGACCGCGGCCCTCTCGGCGTCGGCGGCGCCTTCCATGTCGTCCTTCAATTGCGCGACCCGGGCTTTCAGCGCGTCCGCGAGGGCGGTGTCCTTCTTGCCCATCGCCTGGCCAATTTCCTTGGACAGGCGGTTGCGCTCTTCCTGCCCGCGCTGGGTCAGGCCGATGATTTCCCGCCGGTTGTCATCGAGCTCGAACAGCTTCGCCACCGTCTCCTCGGCGACGACGCCTTCGACGTTGCGGTTGCGCAGCGCCTGTTTCAACGCCTCGGCGTTGTCGCGAATCCATTTGATGTCGAGCATGGCGAAGTCCGGTTGGCGCGGCGGCGGTTGGACGGCATGTCGCCCGTTCGCGCGCGCCCGTCAACCCAAGCGGAGCGCGGCCACGACACGCGGCCCAAGCGCGTTCCAGCCAACGCCGGCGAGAATCAGCGCGGCCCCAAAAAGCTCGGTCATTGTCGTCGTCTCGCCGAACACGATCCACGCGCTCAGAAACCCGAACACCGGCACCAGCAGCGAAAACGGCGCGACGACGACGGCGGGGCGGCGGCTCAGCAAGCGGGCCCAAAGGGAATAGCCGAACAGCGTCGCGCCATAGCCAAGAAACGCCGCCGACAACAGCGCTTTCCAGCCCGGGTGTTGGAGCGCGGCGACGGCCGAGTCGCCCTCGAACCAAAGCGACAGCGCCAGCAGGAATGGCGGGGCGGCGAGGCTCGACCAGGTGATGAACGCGAGCATGTCGACCTTGCCCGCGCGTTTGCCGATAATATTGCCGATAGACCAGGACGCGGCCGCCGCGATCACCATCAGAAACGGCAAAGCCGCCGCCCCCGTGGCTTTCTCGCTGGCGATGACGCAGAGCCCCGCCATGGCGACGACAACGCCCGCGATTTGCGCCCCGCGCGGCCGTTCGCCCATCGCGATCCACGCGAACAGGACGGTGAAGACAACCTGCGTCTGCATCAAAAGCGACGACAGGCCCGCCGGCATGCCGAGCCGAATGGCGATGAACAACAGCGAGAATTGCGCCACGCCGATCGTCAGCCCGTAGGCGATCACGACAAGCGCCGGCGCCTTGGGCGGCCGAATGAAGAACACCGCGGGAATCGCCGCCATGGCGAATCGAACGGCCGCGAAAAGCACCGGCGGCATTTCGGTGGCGCCGATCTTGATCGCGACGAAGCCTAGGCCCCAAACGAAAGCGACCATCAGGGCTTGCAGGGCCTCGCCCGTTGACATGATTGTCGCATCCGCCGGCGAGGCGCTAGCCGGTGGCCGCGCGCTTCTTTTCGATGATCCCCACCACAATCACGGCGCCTTCGTAGAGCGCCAGCATCGGCCCGACCAGCGACATCATGCTGATGATGTCGGGCGGCGTCAGCACGGCGGCGATGACCGTTATCACGACAACCGCGTACCGCCGTTTGGCTTTCAAGAACGCCGCGTCGATGATGCCGACGTGGCCCAGCAGGGTCAGGACGACAGGCAGTTGGAACGCCACCCCAAACGCCAGGATCAAGGTCATCACCAGGCTGAGGTATTCGCTGACGCGCGGCAGCAATTCTATGGTCGCCTCGCCCGCGACGTTCAACTGCTGCATGCTGACCGAAAACCGGATCAGCAGCGGCATGACAACGAAATAGACGAGCACGGCGCCGAGCGTGAAGAACACCGGCGTCGCGATCAGATAGGGCAGAAAAGCCCGCTTCTCATGCTTGTAGAGGCCCGGCGCGACAAACATGTAGAGCTGCGAGGCGATGATCGGGAAGGCCAGCACCAGCGCGCCGAACATGCTGAGCTTCAAATTGGTGAAGAACTGCTCGAGGAAATGCGTCGCGATGAGCTTGGCGTTCTCGGCGCCGACCACCTGAACAAACGGTTCGGTCAGAATATTGTAGATCGACCGCGAGAAATAAAAGCAGACGAGAAAAGCGATGACGAAGGCCCACACCGCCTTGATCAGCCGCGAGCGCAGCTCGATCAAATGATCCATCAGCGGCGCCTTCGACGCCTCTATGTCGGCCTCGCCGTTATCGTCGACGGGCGGGATGGTCACCGCGCTCATGATGGTGAACTCACGGCGGTGCGCGCCGGCTCCGGAAGCGGCGCTTCGACGGACGCCGGGGCCGCGGGTTCCGCCGCCGGCGCGGGGACTTCAGCCACATGATCCACCGTCGCATTGGCGGGCGCGATCGGCGGCGAGGCCGGCGCGTTCAGATGGGCGTCGATTTCGGCTTTCGTCGCGGAGAAATCGTGGCGCACGGATTCGAACGGATCAAGCCCGTCTATGTCGAGCTTGGTCATTTTCTCGACATCCTTTTTCAGCTCGTGCAGCTCCGCCTCGCGCATGGCCTCGGTGAACTGGCCCTGAAACTCGCCGGCCATTCGGCGCAGTTGCGCGATGGTCTTGCCGATCTGGCGCATGACCCCCGGCAAATCCTTGGGTGGAATCATGATCAGCATCACGATTCCGATGAGGATCAGCTTGGGGCCGTCGAAAAGATCGAACATTTGGGGTCCGCGCGTCGGACGGCGACAGGCCGCGCGCCAAAGGGCGCCCGGCTCCCGCCATCACGCCTGTCCTAGCCTGCCTTGTTGGTCTCGGCCGTCTTGGCGTCGGCCATTGGCGCGCCGGCGGTGTGGTCGAGGGTCTTGGCCTTGTCGTCGGTCTTGGGCGCCTTGTCGTCGTCTTCCTCCGCCAAGCCCTTCTTGAAGGATTTGATGCCTTTGGCGAAGTCGCCCATGATGTCCGAAATCTTGCCTTTGCCGCCAAACATCACCAATACGATGACGCCGACGATCAGCCAGTGCCAAATCGAGAAGCTACCCATGTCACCCGTCCTTCCCCCGCGGGGGACCTTGCGCCCGAAAGCGCGATGTCGGGCGAACCTATGCGCTGGCGCCCATAAAAACAAGCACGGCCGTCGCGCCGGCTCCCAGAGCGCCGGGCGGAGCCGGCTGGCGAAATCGCAACGGCCACGATAGAACGACTAAAATAGGGGCGTCCGGCCCCGGAGGAATCGCCATGGGTCGCGCAAGGGTCGTGTTGTGGGCGTTGGCGCTGGCCTGCGCCGCTTGCCAGGCCGCCCGCGCCGCCGACAAGGTGCGGATCGGCAATCTCAACACGATCGGCGACATCACCGTTTTCATCGCCGACGCCAAGGGTTATTTCGCGAAGGAAAATATCGAACCGGAGGTCACGCTGTTCGACGCTTCGGCCAAGATGATCGCGCCACTCGGCACCGGCGAGCTCGATGTCGGCGGCGGCGCGACCGCGGTCAGCCTCTTCAACGCCATCGACCGCGGCATCGGCGTGCGGATCGTCGCCGACAAGGGCCGCACCGAGGCTGGCTACGTCTATCAAAGCCTCGTCATTCGCAAGGATTTGATCGACAGCGGCAAGTTCAAGGGTTTCGCCGACCTCAAGGGCTTGAAGATCGCGGTGGGCGCGCCCGGCGTCGGTCCCCTGTCCGCGCTGAACGAACTGGCCAAGGCCGGCGGCGTCAAATACGCGGATATCGAGAAGGTCTTCCTCGCCTTTCCCCAGCAGGTCGCGGCGCTGCGCAGCGGCGCCATCGACGGCGCGGTGATGAACGAGCCGTTCAAGACCCTGCTGCGCCAGCAGGGCCTGGCGGTCGAGTTCGCGCCGACGCAGGATGTTTATCCCGACTACGAGGTGTCGCTGGCGCTGTTTGGCGAAAAGTTCCGGCGTGAGCGGCCCGACGTCGCGCGACGTTATTTGCGCGCCGTGCTGCAAGCCGCGCGCGACTACAACGACGCCATCGCCAACGGACGCTGGAAGACGGACGGGGCCGCCGACGAGGCCATTTCGATTTTCTCGAAGCGAACGGGCCAGCCCCTCGACCTCATCCGCGCCATCACGCCGCCCGCGATCGATCCCAACGGCGAAATCAGGATGGACAGCTTGCGCAAGGACCTCGCCTTCTTCCAGACGCAGGGCGACGTGACCAACATGGCTCTCACCGCCGATCAGTGCGTCGATATGACGATGACGCGGGACGTCGCGCGGGAACTAGGGCCGTATAAGCCGCGGAATTGAATTCAACGTTTCAAGACGAGTCGCGCGACGCGTCGAAGGCGTCGATGATCGCGGCCCTGAAGAGCCGAGGCTTATCGGCCACCTGACGTTTCGCGGAGACCGCGGAAGCACGGAAAAAGTCCCGCTCTGTTTCGGCAGGGCGGGACTCGCATATCATTGGTTCTCAGAACGAGCTGAAGGCGCGCTCTTCGAGCCGATCGCGAATCACATCGCCGTCCCGCCGAAGATCGACGATTTGCGAAATCGCGCTGAGCAGATGGGATTTAATCTTAGCGCGGCCACCAGCGTATTCAAACCGGGGAGCGCAAAGCGGCAGCGTTTCGGCATCCCCATGAAGACGGAGATAGTCGGCGAAGTTCGACGCGTTCTCTTTCATCCTGCGAAGGGTCTCGCATTCCAAGCCGTTCGCAACAACCACGTCGTGATTTTCGAGCAGAATATGGAAGTATTCGATTTCGTCGCGCGCGACTTCGTCGTCGCGGGCGATCGTCACATCATTGACGAGGGACTCCGCGGGAAAAAGCGTTCCGTCGATGAAGATGGCATGCTGCGGCGAGACGTGGAGATCGGACGACGGGACATTCTCCCTGATCGCCGATTTCGCGATCCTGATCGGCTTGATGTCATTGACCCAGGATTTGCCCGGGTCGGACTTCTTGTAGGAGGTCTGAAATATCCACTTGATCGGCTGCGCGCCGCCAAATTTCGACTGAACCAGATCGCCGTTCTTGAGCGTCTCGATGGCGC
>CAIKAR010000088.1 GCA_903825465.1 uncultured Hyphomicrobiales bacterium
GACCTGTCCCTCATTTTTCGCCGCCGCGTTCTGGTCGGCGTCAGCGGCTTTGGCGCTTGGTGCGGGTGCGGCGGCGGCGAAAATAAAAAAAAACGCTCCGGCGGCCAAACCACGCATGCAGGCATCCTCCCGGACGCGACCTTGGCGCGCGCCTCGCCGCATGGGATAACACACGCGAGGGAGAGAAACACATGGCGCTCAAAATCGCGTTCGTGATCGGCCAATATCCGCCCGCCGAACGCAAGCTGCGCGAGGACGCGGCCAAGCGCTACGAGACCGACGAGATCAAGGTCGGCTTCGTTTCGGTGCCGCTGGCGCCGTTCAACGAATTGCTGCCGGCGGAACAGCAGCAGGCCGCGCCTTATTTTCATCAGGCGTTTTTGCAAGCCGAAAAGGAAGGCTACGACGCCGTCGTGCCGCTGGGCATGCTCGACCTTGGCGTCGAGGGCGGACGCTCGCTTGTCGATATTCCGGTCATCGGCCCGTTCCAGGCGTCGCTGCACATCGCGGCGCTGCTCGGCGAGCGCTTCGGCATCCTCTCCTACACCGCGCAAAGCACGCCCAAGGGCCGCATCCATATCCGCAACTACGGCATGGAGCACTTCATCGCGGGCTACGCCGACAGCGGCACATGGCTGCGCACGATGAGCGACAAGAAAGAACAGATGCGCGCGAGTTTCATCGCCGCGGCGAGGAAGCTCATCGACGAGGACGGCGCGGATGTCATCATTCCGCGCGGCATCACGCAGTGCCCGATCCACATGGACCCGGAATGGCTGAGCGCCGAGCTCGGCGTGCCCGTGGTCGAGGGCATCGGCGCGCCGATCCGCCTGGCGGCCATGTTCGCCGGCATGAAATACCGTCATAGCCGCAAGCGCTGGCCGAAGTCGAAAAGCTGGCCCAGCATGCCGGGCATGGAACCGCTGACATAACCCGGGGAAAACCGCGATGGACCGTAGGCAATTCGCGCTTGGAGTCTCGACCTCCGCCCTCGCCGGGGCGAGTTCGCGCGCGGCGTTCGCGCAAGGCACGGCCGAAAACTCCGAGGCGCGGCTCGCGGCCTACGCGTCGGCGCTCACATTCGAGCAGTTGCCGCCGGATGTGGTCGAGGCTCTCAAACGCTTGTTGATCGACACGTTGGCGTGCGCCTACGGCGCCCTCGGCTGCGAGCCCGCCGCGATCGCCGAAAAAACCTTCCGCGCCGACCTCGGCGGCGGTCCGGCGGTGGCGACTTTGATCGGCGGCCACGCGCCCATTTCCGTCGAGGGCGCGGCGCTCGTCAACGGCGTGCTCGTTCGCTATCTCGACCTCAACGACATCTACGCCGGCGAAGAGCCCGCGCACCCCAGCGAGTGCGTTCCAACGGCCATCGCCTGCTGCGAGGAAGCGGGCAAAAGCGGTCGCGACCTGCTCACCGCGATGGCGGTTGGCTACGAAACGCAGCTCGCGCTTGTCGACGCGATGGCGTGGGGCACGCGCGGCTTCCACAGCCTCAGCGCCGCGGGCTTCGTGACGCCGCTGATCGCCGGCAAGGCGTGGGGATTGACGGCGGCGCAAATGGCCAACGCGGTCGGCATCAGCGGCCCCAAGCAATTGACGCTGCTCGCCATCAACGCGGGCGCCATCAGCATGATGAAGGCGTTTGGCTATCCGAGCGGCGCGATGGATGGAATTTTCGCCGCGCGCCTGGCGAAAAATGGCTTCACCGGCGCGTCCGGCGCGCTCGAATGGTTCATCGCGAATTCGACTGGCAAAACCAAGGAATTCCATCTCGAACTGAGCCCGGGAAAATTCCGCCTGTTGAACGTCGGGCTCAAGCGCTTCCCGCTGCAATTCGAGTTGCAGATCGTCGCCGAAGCCGGCGTCGAAATCAAAAAGACGATGAAGGCGACGCCCGCCGACATCTCCGAAATCGTCGTCGAGACCACGCAATCGGCGAAGGAAAAAACCGCCGATCCCACGCGCTACGCTCCCAAGACAAAAGAGACCGCCGACCACAGCCTGCCGGTGTGCCTCGCGATGGCGCTGATCGACGGCGATGTCACGGTCAAACAGTTCGACACCGGGCGCTGGAAGGCGCCGGATGTGCTGGCGCTCGCGAGCAAAGTGCGCGTCGACGCCGTCCCGAACGCGCCGCGCGGCGGCGGCGCGATGGTGCGGGTGACCGCGGGCGGCGAAAAAATCGAGAAGCGCATCGACATCCCCGACGGCGATCCGCGCAGGCCGATGGCGCCGGAATCCTTGGCGGGAAAATTCAACCAGTTCGCCGCGCCCTTGCTCGGCAAAGGCCGCGCGGAAGCGGTTTTGGAAGCCTGCCACAATCTCGACAAGCTGGGGAAAGTGTCGGACCTGACGAAATTGCTGACGGCCGGCTGACTATTTTTTCCCGCTATTTTTTCTTGGCGCGCGCCCGCCGCTCGACACGGTCGGCGATGCGCCGCACGAGGTCGTCGCTCATCGGCGGCTTCACGCGCCGCTTCTCTCCCTCGGCGTAGAGCCGCGTCGAGGGTTCGCCGTCCTCGCCTGTCGCGCCGGCGCCCGGAGATTTCGGCGCGATGCCCTCCATGCGCGCGGGAAACACCGTGTCGGGGTCGTAGAGCGCCGTGTAGCGCTCGGGCCCCTCCATGTCGGTCGGCGGCGGCGGTTTGGCGTCGCGGGAGGCCAAGGATCAGGGCTCCTTCGAATCGATCAGCACAAACGCGATGCGGCAGGGCTCCGAGCCCCGGTTGACCCACGCGTGGTTCGTGCCCTGCTGGACCAGCATGTCGCCGGCCTTGAAATGAACCTCGCTGTCGTCCAGCAGCATGTCGATCTCGCCCGCCAGAATAATCGCGTAGTCGATGCTTCGCGTCGCGTGCATCAAGGGATGCGTCGGCGGCAGGTGGCGCTTGGGAATGGAACCGACGTGCTGCTTGTGGAGCCAGTCGTTGGGCAGGTCGAGCACTTCCTTCGGCGTTGGCGGAATATCGATGACGCGGAAGATCGAACCGCCGACGGGCGGCGCCACGGCGACATTGGCGTTGCCGCGGTCCGCCGGTCCGGCGATGTCGGCGGGCGTTTCCATCGTCGTCCACAACAGGCGCGACACCGTGCCCCGGCCCTCGCGCACCCGCTTGTTCGGCGCGTCGCTGTCGAACAGCACGACGGCTTTGCCGGACTCGTCGACGGTGGTGACGACGCGGCGGACTTCGTTGGACAGCGGCATGCGGTTCCCCTTGATATCTAGCGGCAGCCCTTCAAAGCGCTCGCCTCGTTGATGGGCTTGAACGGCCCCAGCGCCTTCGCCGCGTCGGCGGCGAGAGCGTCGTCGACAAGCTTGTCCGCCGGCGGATCCTTGTCGAGATAGCCCTCCTTCTTGAAGATTCGCGCGATGTCGGCAAGGCCGGCGTGGTTGACATCGCCGTTGGGCTCGCGCGCCTGCCATGCCATCGCGTCGAGCGTGGCGCGGTCGCGCCCGATGCCGTTGGCGACCATCATGTCGAGCGTTTCGCCACGGTTCGGGCCATGGTGATAGGCGTCGCAATAATCGCGCCCCGCGCGCATGAGCGCTTTCACGACACGGCCCGCGACGTCGCGATTGCCCTTGATCCAGTCGGCGCTGGCGATATAGGCGAGGCTGGTCATCGGCAGGGCCTTGATAACGCCCTCCTCCGGGTCGATCCACGGCACGGCGAGGCCACTCGACACCGCGGCGTCGCTGAACGGCGCGACCATCAGCGCCACATCCAGCGCCTTGCCGGCGAGCGCGGCGCCCATCTGCGGAAACGCCAGCGGCTTCACATTCACGTCGGCGAGCGACATGCCCACGCTCTCCATCAGGCTGCCGAGTTCGTAAACCGACAGCGCGCCGACGCCGCTGACGGCGACGTTGCGGCCCTTCAGGTCGCGCGGCGAGCGGATAACGTCCTTCAAATCCGCGCGCACCAGGAAATTGTGGTGCACCGGCGTCGAGCCGCTTTCGAGCGCCATCGTCACAGGCAAGCCCTGCGCGACCGCGTTGAAGAAGCCGGCGTTGATGCCCCCCTGCGCGAGTTGAATCTGGTTCGTCGCCAGAAGCGACATGGCCTTGCTCAGGGTGTCCATGGATTCGACGCGCACATCGACGCCGGCCTCGCGGAAATAGCCTTTCTTCTCGGCCCAGAAATTGGCGACCGAGGGCACGCTCAACACCGTGGCGATGGTCACGACGGGGCTTTGCGCGCGCGTCGGCGCGCCCGCGACGAGGCAGGCCAGCGCGCAGGGAAGGACAAGGCGCTTCATCGGAAGCCTCACAACCGTTCGATCTTCGCGTCGGCGACAATCTTCGTCCATTTGACGACCTCCGCGGCGACCTTGGCTTTGAACGCCTCGCCGCTCGTCGGCGCGGCCTCGCTGCCCATGCCGCGCAGTTTCGCGACCATGCCGGGGTCGGCCAACACCTCGCGCATGATCGCGTTCAACCGCGCGGCGAGGTCGGCGGGCAGCGCCGCCGGCGCCGCGAGCCCCAGCCATGAACTCGATTCGTAGCCTGGCACGCCGCTTTCGGCGATGGTGGGCGTGTCGGGCATCGCGAAAAAGCGCGTCGCGCCGGTCGTCGCCAGCGCCCGCAACTGCCCGGCGCGCGCCGGCTCCAGCAACACCGTCGGCGTGTCGATGATCAGATCGACGCGCTTGCCGATGACATCGAGCATGCCTTCCGAACCGCCTTTGTAGGGCACCGGCTTAATGGGGATATGCGCCAGCGCCGCCAGTAATTCAGCCGCCAGATGTTGGCCGCTGCCGTTGCCGACATTGGCGCACAACAGCGGACCCGGCGCCGTTTTAGCGTAGGCGATCATCTCCGGCGCCGTCTTGAAGGGCTGCTCGTCGTAGGTCGCCAGAATGAATGGATATTCCGTCATCAGGCTGATCCAGGCGAAATCCTCGACGGTGCGATAGCTCAATTGCTTGTAGATCGCGGCGGACACCGAATGACCGCCGGTCAGCACGCCCAGAATGCTTCCATCCGGCTTGGCCCGCGCCAGATATCCCGAGGCGAGCGTGCCGCCGGCGCCTGGCCGGGGCTCGACGATGAATTGCGCGCCAAGCTTCTTCGTCAAGGCGTCGGCGAGAACCCGCGACATGACATCCGCGTTGCCGCCCGCGGCGAAGCCGTGGACGATCGTCACCGTGCCCTCGGGCCACGCCGCGCGAGCCACGTTCGGCGCCACGACCGCGGCGACGGCGCAGGCGACGGCGGAGCGGCGGGTGAGTTTGGCGGTCATGGCGTCTCCCAAAGTCTCGATTGCGACGAACCTTAGCCTTGAAGCCGGAGGAAAGGCCAGTCGCTCGCGCGATCGTGACCCGAGCCGGAATTGTCAGGGCCGCGAAACAAGGCGATGGTCCCGCGCGTCGATTGTCGCGCGAGCCGTTATGACGCGGCGCCGATTTGAACAACTGGAGGGATCATGACCAACGGCGAAACAAAATTGCTGATACCCGGACTGAGCGGCTTCTACGCCGCGATGACGCCAGTCGCCGAAGCCCTGCTGCGCGTCGTCGTAGGCGCCATGTTTCTCATGCATGTGTCGGCGAAGTTCCACGCCGGCGCCGCCGCGACCGCCGCCAATATTTTCGCGAAAAACGGAATCGAGCCGGCTCTGCTTATAGCGGAGGGAATAATGGCGCTCGAACTGGTCGGCGGCGCGTGCTTGCTCGTTGGCCTGTTCACCCGCTTTTTCGCGGCCGCGTTCGCCATCGAAATGCTTGTGGCGGTGATATTGGTCAATTTGCCGAAGGGATATGCCGCCAACGCCGGAGGTTACGAATACGTGCTGATGATCGGCGCCGTCTGCTTTTTGCTGGCGATCCGTGGCGGCGGCGCCTGGTCCATAGACCGGTTTCTCGGCAAGGAGCTTTAGGCCCGGCCACTGGCGAAAAGCGCGCGGCGTGTGAAACCGTTTTCCCACGCCGCGCGGAAAAGACCGCTATTTCCTTTCGGCGTAGTATTTCCTCATGATGCCCATGCGTTCCGCGGCGCGGAACCGGCGCGTCGCGGCGTCGACCATCACGCTTTCGCGGTCTTTGATGTCCGCGGGCGTCAGGATTGGCTGTTTCTTCGCCGCGACGGCTTGAATCATCGTGCGCGCGCCGATCTCCAGTTCGGCGGCCGCGTAGTTCATCTCTTCGAGCGTCTCTCCGCAAATCACCGTGCCATGGTATTTGAGGACGCAGGCGCGGCGCTTGCCCATGATGGCGACCATCTTGTTGGCGTTGTCCTTGTCGACGATCTTGTGCTGGACCTCGGGCCGCGAATCCACGGCGAGTTCCTTGTAGAAGGCGGAGGTCTCGCGCGTCAGCGGTTCGAACTCGATGCCGAGCGACACCATCAGCGTCGAATCCGGCGGGTGCGCGTGGATGACGGCGTTGATGTGGGGATGCGCCTCGTAGATCTGCGAGTGGATCGTCCACTCGTCGCAGGAGGTCATCGAGGTCATCGGCCCATCGACGCGGTTACCCTCGAAATCATATTCCACGAGTTCGTCTGGCGTCAGCGTCAACCAGTTCACCGGCCGCGGCTTGAGCACCATTCGATTCGGTCCAGCCCGATGGCTGACGTGGCCAGCCAGCCCCAGGCCCGCCGCGCCCGATTGGTAGGCCATCTGGCAGGCGCGCACGACGGCGGCGCGTATTTCCTGATTTGACGCGGTCATTTGTATGCGCTCCCTTGCTGGCGAGGCGGCTTTCACCCCGCGCGACGCGTGTAGCCGATTTTTTCGACGGGCGGGAGTGAGGGGGTGGAGGGCCGCGTGACGCCGAGACCCTCCGATGCCAACGGATTGACTTTGCCGACCGGTCCGGCGAGATCCTGTTCAAATGGGCGAAGTCGCCAATACGCGGGGGGAATCCATCATGTCTGTCGAACACGGCGAAGAGCCCAAGCTCCTGTTCCCCGGCCTGCGCGGCTTTTACGACGCGATGATTCCGCTGTCGTGGTTTATCGTGCGCTTCGGCGTCGGCTGGGTGCTGCTGGTCCACGGCTATGGCAAGGTCATGCGCGGCATGGCGGCGCAAGCCAAGTCGATGGACGCTTCCGTGCCGGGTTTCGGCGCTTTCAACCTGCCGCTGTCCTACTTTCTCACTTTCGTGGAAGGGCTTGGCGGCCTCTGCATCCTGCTCGGCTTTTTCACGCGCTTTTTCGGCGCGGCCAACGCCATCGAAATGGGCTTTCTGACGTGGCTCTACTGGAACAACGGCTTCTCGTGGCTCAATCGGGGATACGAGTATGTGTTGTTGTGGGGTTTCATGTGCCTCGCCATCGCGCTGCGCGGCGGCGGGCCGTATTCGCTGGACAGGCTGCTCGGCAAGGAGCTCTGAGCGCCAGCGGCGGACTCCGGCTGGTTTGCAAGCCGGCCGGGGCGAGGCTATCGTAGCGGGATCAAACAAAACACGTTGAGTCTGGCGAGCCGCGCGAGCGCTCCCCGACATCGGCGCCGCGAGGAAATATCAATGACGGCCATCGCCACCCACGACGAAGCAACAGCGGACAAAACCTCGTTTCGCGAAGTCTGGCTGATCACCATCGGCCACTCGCTCACGCACTGGTATCCCGCGACCTTCTACGTGCTTGCGCCTGTCATCGGCCTCGAACTCGGCCTGACCTACACGCAGATCGCCTCGATCGTCACGGCGCAGGCCATCGCCAGCGCTTTGTCGAACGTCCCTGGCGGCATCATCGTGGATTCCATCGGCCGGAAAGGCCTGCTGATGGCCTTGTCGCTCGCGTGGATCGGCATCCCTTATCTGCTGATGGCGACGACCCACGCCTATTGGCTGCTGCTCTGCTGCGCGGCTTTGATCGGCGTCGGCAACACGATCTGGCATCCCACCGCGATTCCCACGCTCGCCAGCCGTTTTCCCCAGCGCAAGGGCCTCGTCGTTTCCATTCACGGCATGGGTGGGAACATCGGCGACGCCGTGGCGCCGTTTGTCGCGGGCACGCTTTTAAGCGGCTTCGCCATCGGCGGCGTCGCGGTGAACTTCAATTTCACCTGGCGCCAGGTGATGATTTTCAACGTCGTCCCCGGCATCCTCATGTCGATCGCGATCCTCTGGTATCTCGGCAAGATGCAAATGACCGGCAAGGGCAAGGCGGCGGAGAAGAGCCTGTCGCTGCGGCAGGTGTTGAATGGCTTCGTTGGACTGCTGGGCAACAAGACGCTGATGCTTTTGTCGACGAGTTCCGCGTTCCGCTCGATGACGCAGAGTTCGCTGCTCGTGTTCATTCCGCTCTACCTGCGCAACGTGATGGGCTACGACCTGTGGAAGGTCGGTCTCGCCATGATGGGCTTGCAACTCGCCGGCTTCATCGCCGCGCCCATCGCCGGCGCCATGTCGGACAAGGTCGGCCGCCGCAACATCATGGCCTCGGCCATGGCGATGACCTGCGTTGTGCTGCTGATGATGGTGTTCGCGGGCGGCACGCCCATCTTCGTTTTCTTCGTCGCGCTGCTGGGCTTCTTCCTTTTCGCCGTGCGCGCGGTGTTGCAGGCGTGGACGCTCGACGCCACGCCCAAGGGCATGGGCGGCACCGCAATCGGCCTGCTGTTCGGCATTCAGGCGATTGGACAGTCGATCGGGCCGCTGATCTGCGGCGTCCTCGCCGACCACTACGGCCTGCTCTCGACGTTTTATTTCATGGCGACGACGATCGTGATCGCCAATCTCTTCATCTTCGCCATTCCCAAGGATGTCATCGGCAAGGCCTGAGCCACGTGTCGTTCTAGGTTTTGTGTCGTCATGCGAAACGCGAGGGGTGGCTTGGCCCCCGCGCATGGCCGCGGTCTTTGCCGAGGCCCCGGCGCGATGATATGATCCCCGCCAATCAAGACAGTTGAACAGCCCGCGAGGAGCCCGCCATGGACGACGCAACGCCGATTTCCGCCGACCGCCAGAAATTCTACAACAGGATTTCGCCGTCCTCGATGGCTCCGCTTTGGGAGGTTCTCAAGGGCCTCGTGCCCGAACAACCCAAAAGCAAATTCGCGCCGCATGTGTGGAAATACGCCGACGCGAAGCCGCTGCTGCTCGAAGCCGGCAAGTTGCTGACAGCCGAGGAAGCCGAGCGCCGCGTGCTGTTGCTCGAAAACCCCGCCGCGCCCGGCGCCTCGCGCATCACCGCGACCATGTTCGCGGGCTATCAGCTCATCATGCCGGGCGAGATCGCCCCCGCGCATCGCCACACCGCCAGCGCCTTGCGCATGGTGCTCGAAGGCAACGGCGGCTACACCGCCGTCGCCGGCGAGAAGACGACGATGCAGCGCGGCGATCTCGTGATCACGCCGTCGATGGCCTGGCACGACCACGGTCAGGAAGATCAGAAGCCCTGTATCTGGGTCGATGGCCTCGACATTCACATGGTTAACTTCCACGAAGCCGCCTTCTCGGACCACTTCAACGACAAAACGCAGATGCTGTCGAAGCCCGAGGGCCATTCGGAAGCGGAGTTCGGCACCGGCCTCGCGCCGATGACGCACCGCAGGCCGTTCGGCGCGACCTCGCCGATCTTCAACTACAGCTACGCGAAGACGCGGCCCGCGCTCATGCAGGTCGCCGTGACCGACGCGCCCGACGCCCACCTTGGCAACGCCTTGCGATACGTGAACCCGCAGGATGGCGGCTGGGCCATGCCCACCATCGCCACCTGGATGACCTATCTGCCGAAGGGCTTTGAGACCCGGCCGATGCGCTCCACGGATGGACAGGGCCTGATCGTGGTCGAGGGAGAGATCACGTTCGAACTCGACGGCAAGACCCATGTCGCGGGCGAAAGCGATGTCGTCGCCATCCCCTCGTGGACAAACAAGAAGATGCGGGCCTCCAAGGACGCCGTGGTGTTCACAATGTCGGACCGCGCCGCGCAGGAGAAGCTTGGATTTTACCGCGAGGAGCGGAAGTAGAATTTCCGCGGTCGTTTGAGTGGGCCCCGGCCTCGCGCCGGGGCTTTTTTTCGCGGCGCCGGCTACTGTCTGGCGCGCCCGCGCTCGGCTTGCGCGATCACAATCGCCGCCGCCCGCGACGCCGGTGTTTCGCCATCGGGCAAACGCATGATCGCGTCCAGCCGCGCCAACGCGGCCAGTTGCGCCGCGCGCTCGGGGCCGTCCCGCAACAAGGGCAGCAGCGTCCGCGAAAGTTGTTGGGGATTGCAGGCCTCCTGCAAAAACCCGGGCACCGCCTTCTCGCCGAGGATAAGGTTTGGGAGCACAAACTCGCGCAGATCGGTGAGGGATTTGACGATCCATTCCTCGAGTTTCGGCACCTTGTAGCCGACGACGGCGGGCACGCCCGCGAGCGCCAGTTCAAGCGTCAACGTGCCCGATTTCGCCAGCGCGGCGCGCGCGCGGCGGAACGCCGCGAATTTTTCCGCGTCGCCAACGACCACGCGCGCCGCGACCGGCCACGACGCGACGCCCGCGCGCGCCTCCGCTTCAAGATGCGGCACGGTGGGCAACACGAAATCCGCCTTCGGATATTCACGCGCGACGAGCGCCACCGCTCCGCCAAACGCGGCCAGCATGCGCCCGATTTCGGAGCGCCGGGAGCCGGGCATCACAAGAATGGTCGGCGCGGCGGCGTTGTCGCGCGCGGAAAACTCGTCCGCGGTTTGCGGCCGCAACTCGCCAAGCATTTCCATCAGGGGATGGCCGACGTAAACGCAAGACGGGCCGCCGAGCTTTCGATGCGCTTCGGGTTCGAAGGGCAGCACGGCCAACAGGGTATCGACATAGGCCCGCATCTTCCGGGCGCGCCCCGGTCGCCACGCCCACACCGTCGGACTGACGTAATCGACAATGGGGATCGCTGGATTTTTCGCCCGCGCGCGCCTTGCCACCCGATGCGTGAAATCGGGGCTGTCGATGATCGCCAAAACATCGGGCGGCCGCGCCAGGACCGCTTCCGCCGTCGCCCGAATGCGCGCGAGAACCGTTGGCAACCGCTTCAAAACGGGCACAAACCCCATCACCGCGATATCAGACATGGGAAACAGGCTGGCGAGCCCCTGCCCCGTCATCGCCGGGCCCCCGACGCCGCGAAACCGCGCGTTCGGCCGCGCGCTAGAGATCTCGCGCATCAGAGCGGCGCCAAGCTGGTCGCCGGAGGATTCGCCCGCGACAATGAAAACGTCGAGCGGCTCGTCGCCGCGGGAAGTCACGACGCGGCGTCCCGCGCCTCGCGCGGCGTCAACACCGCGCGGTCGCCGCCGGCGCGGATAAAATCCAGTATCTCGTGCACTTGCGGATGCGATTCGAACTCCGCGGCGACGTCCTCGACCCGTTCCTTGAGCGTGCCTTCGGCCGCGAACAGCAACCGGTAGGCGCGGCGCAAATCGTGGATCGCTTCGCGCGAAAATCCGCGGCGCTTCAATCCCACCAGGTTGAGGCCGGCGAGATAGGCGCGGTTGCCCAGCGCCATGCCATAGGGAATGATGTCGTTTTCGACGCCCGCAAGGCCGCCAATGAAAGCATGGTCGCCGATGCGCACGAATTGATGGACGGCCGAGCCGCCGCCCAGAATGACAAAATCGCCAATGGTCGTGTGCCCGGCCAGCATCACATTGTTCGACAACACAACATTGTCGCCAACCTTGCAGTCGTGCGCCACGTGCGAATTGGCGAGAAAGGCGCAGCGGTCGCCAACGACGGTGGCGAGGCCGCCGCCCTCGGTTCCCGGATTCATCGTGACGCCTTCGCGGATCAGGCAATCCGAGCCGATGCTCAGGGTTGAGGCCTCGCCGTGGTACTTCAGGTCTTGCGGCTGATGGCCGATGGACGCGAACGGGAAGATTTTCGCGCGCGGCCCAATGGTTGTGCGCCCCGCCACCACGACATGGGACAAAAGAGTCACGCCTTCACCGAGCGACGCATCGGCGCCGACATGGCAAAATGGACCGACGATAACGCCGTCGGCGAGCCGCGCGCCCGCCTCGACGATCGCGGAGGGATGAACGACGGGGCCAGTCATGCCATGATCTTCGGATCGTCGGTCACAAGCATGGCGCTGATCTCGGCTTCGCAGACGACCGCGCCATCGACCCTCGCAACGCCCTTGTACCACCACATGTTTCTGCGGCGGGCCGTCTTTGTCATGTGGTATTCGACGCGGTCGCCCGGCACCACGGGCTTGCGGAACTTCGCGTTGTTGATCGTCATGAAATAGACGACGCTCGGCATGATTCCTATCTGCGCGGCCACGCAGAGCGCTCCCGCGGTTTGCGCCATCCCCTCGATCAACAGCACGCCCGGCATCACCGGCGTTTCGGGAAAATGCCCCTGGAAATGCGGTTCGTTGAACGTGACGTTCTTGATTCCGACCCCGCTGTTGTCGCCGTCGCACTCGAGGATCTTGTCGACCAGGAGAAACGGATAGCGATGCGGCAGCAGTTTCAGCAACCGCTGGATGTCGATGGTTTCCAGCGTCGGTTTGCCGGCGGTTTCACTCATCTCGATTCCTTTTCCGATCCCGCCGCGCCGCCCGGTTTGGCGGCCCGCGCGGCGAGCTTGTCGAGCTCCACGACGCGGCGAAAAAAGTCGCGCATCGGCATCGCCGGCGCGCCGCCCCAACGGGCCCCCGCCGGCACGTCGGACAAGACGCCCGATTGCGCGGCGAGTTGCGCGCCCGCGCCGATCTTGAGATGCCCGCCCAAACCAGCCTGGCCGCCGACCGCGACGAAATCGCCCAGTTCAGTCGATCCGGCGATGCCCACCTGCGCGACGATGACGCAATGCCGGCCAATCACCACGTTATGGCCAATCTGAACCAGATTGTCGATTTTAGTTCCCTCGCCAACGATCGTGTCCCGGTTCGCGCCGCGATCGATCGTGGTGTTCGCGCCGATCTCCACGTGGTCCTGCACGATGACGCGGCCGATTTGCGGCACCTTCAAATGGCCGGCTGGCCCCATGGCGAAACCAAATCCGTCCTGCCCGACGCGCGCGCCGGGATGGATGATGACGTGGTCGCCCACCAGCGCGTGTTGCAAACTGACGTGAGCGCCGATGCAGCAGTCGCGGCCGACGCGCACGCGCGGGCCAATGACCGCGTTGGGGCCGATGACTGTGCGCGAACCCACGACCGCGCCGGGTCCAATCACCGCGCCCGGATCGATCACAACGCCATCTTCGAGACGCGCGTCGGGATGCACGCTCGCGCCCGGCGAAACGCCCGAGCCGCCGAACATCGATCCCGGCCGGGCCGCTTCGGGAAACAGGCGCGCCGCCGCCGTCGCGATGGCGCGGAGGGGATCGGGAACAACGAGGGCGACCACGCCGGCGGGGGCCTTGTCGGCGAAGGCGCGCGTCAGCAGACACGCGCTGGCCCGCGTTGTCGCCAGAGCGGCGGCGTATTTGGAATTGTCGAGAAAGGCGAGATCGCCGGGCATCGCTGTTTCAAGCGGCGCGACGCCCCGGATTTCTTCGGAGAGATCGGCGTCGGGGGCTGGATGCGCTCCCGTCCACGCGACGACATCGGCGATTGTGAAGACACCGGCGCGCTGAAAAAAGGCGAGTTCGCTCATGTGTCGATGCCCGCGTCGCGCGCCGCCCCCGTTCCGTCAATCATGCGCCAACCGACCCCGCATAAGCAAACGGGCGGGAGTGGCTCCCGCCCGCGTTGATTTTCGCCGGCGGCGACGCGCGCCGCCGGAAACACCAATTCCGTTAGAACGAGCCGCCGCCGGAGAACCGGAAGGCCTGAAGCTGGTCGGCGCCGATGCGCGTGCCATATTGGTTGACCACGCCCTTGTAAGACGAAAGCACGAAAGCATAGTCGAAGCGAATGGGGCCGAGCGGCGAGGCCCAAAGAAGGCTGGCGCCCACGGAAGCGCGAATCTTGCTGGAATCGGCGACCTGGATGCAGTTACCCTGCCCAACGATTGTAGTAACGCCACCGGAGGTGACCGTTGGCGTCCCGACGCACGGCGTATTCGTCGGCAAGCCCCATACATTCGAGAAGTTCGTTTTGCCAATGTAGCCGTACAAAGTGCCGGCGTCGGCGAAAAGCGCGCCCTTCAGGCCCAGATCTTTCGGAAGACCGAATATCGGGAACTGAACTTCAGCCGTCGCGCCGATGTATTTCGAACCGCCAATCGAGTTGCTGAGCGATGAGAAGGGATTGGAAACGTCGCGCGGACCCAATCCGCCCGGCGCGAAGCCGCGCACCAACGAAGGCCCAAGGTTGAACTGATCAACGACGCTCGGCTGGTAGCCGCCGAAGCCGATTTCGTGTCCGCCCTGCACTTTGACGAAGCCGACCACGTCGTCCCAGATGGGATAGAAGTAGCGGCCTTCGAACGACGTGCGCAGATATTTGGTCGAACCGCCGAGGCCCGCGACATCCTGATGGAAATCGGCGAAAAAGCCCTCGGTCGGATTTTTGTTGTTGTCCAGGGTGCTGTAGGTGAACGCATAGCCACCCGACGACACCACGATCGGCGACCGCATCGCCAGATCCTTGATCGCCAGCGAGGCCTCGCCGTTGCTCAAACAATTGTAGAGGGCGTCTGAATTGGTCGGGAGATTGCCGTTGTAGGCGGCTCCGTACAGATAACCCCCGGCCGGAGCGTTTGGATTGAGCCCCTGCCACGTGTCGATCGGACCTGTGCAATCGTTGTAGGGCCGGTCCGCCGAATTCGGCACTGAAATCGTCGTCGACGACAGCGAGTAGTGCGGCGAGAACGAGAACTCGTCCGTCAGCGGAACGCCAAGCCGCAAAATGCCGCCGTAGCTCTTGCTGTCATAGATCGAATATTGGTTGTTGGTGCTTTGCTTGACAAAGAGGTCGAAGCCGGCGGCGAGCCGATAGTCGAGGAAATAGGGCTCGGTGAAGTTGAACTCGATGCCGCGCGTGCGCAGGCCGCCAGTGATGGCGGCGCGGGCGTACTGGCCACGCCCCATGAAGTTCGATTCGGAGACGGACACTTCGGCGACGATGCCATCGACCGTGGAATAGCCGCCCGAGATGCCGAACGAGCCGGTGGGCTGATCTTCCAGATCGACATCGATGATCACGCGGTCGGCCGCCGAGCCTGGCTCGGTGGTGATCTTCACCTTCTTGAAATAGCCGAGGTTGTTGAGGCGCTTCTCCGCCTTGTCGATCAGCGCGCGGTTGTAGGCGTCGCCTTCGCCGATCGGGAATTCGCGGCGGATGACATAGTCGCGCGTGCGGGTGTTGCCGTGGATGTTGATGCGCTCAATATAGGCGCGCGGCCCCTCTTCCACGACAAAAGCCAGACGGATCGTCGCTGTGCCGGGGTCGCGGTCGCCGTGGACCTTCGCCGAAGCGAAGGCATAACCATGGCGAGCCACCTCGCGGGTGACCGCGTCGGTTGATTTTTCAACGAGGTCGCCATTGTAGATTTGGCCGGCTGAAACCCTCAACACCCGCATCAAATCCTCTTGCGGCACCTGGCTCAGCGTGGATTCGACGCTCACAGAGCCAATGCGATATTGCTGGCCCTCGTCGAGCGTGATGGTGATGATATAGCCCTTTTGCGCGGGGTCGTAGACCGCGTCCGAGCCGACAATGCGGAAGTCCGCGTAACCGTTCTTGAGGTAAAAGCGGCGGATCAACTCCTCGTCCGAAGCGATCCGGTCGGGATCGTACACGTCTGTCGTTTTGAGGAACGACATGAAGTTCATCTCTGTCGTCTGCATGAGGTTGTGCAGCCGATAGGGGCCGTAGGCGTTGTTACCAACGAAGTTGATGGATTTGACGCCCGTTTTCGAGCCTTCGTCGATGGTGTAGACGATATCGACGCGGCCATTATCCAGCGGCACGATGCGCGAGGTGACGGTGGCGTCGGAACGTCCGCCGCGGCGATAGAGGTCGGTGATGCGCTCGACATCGGCCTGCACCGTGGGCGCATTATACGCGCCGCGGGTCTTGCTTTGAATTTCGGCCGCGAGAATGTCGCTTTTGATCTTGGAGTTGCCTTCGAAAGCCACCCTGTTGACCATCTGATTCTCGGCCACGGTGACGATGATCAGATTGCCCTCGCGGCGGGTTTCCACCTTCGAGAACAGTCCTGTGGCGTAAAGTTCCTTGACGCCCTTGTTGACTCGTTCCGGATCGGTGCCGGCGAAATAGCTGCGCACGGTCTCCGCGTCGACGCGCTGGGTGCCCCGGATTTCAATTGTTTGGGCGGTCGCTGGCGCGACAGTGGCGAACGCCAGGAAACCAAGTGCAGCCGCGAGCAGAACCAGCCGACTTCCAAATGCTCGGATTGACGTCATCTCGGGACCGGTCCTTGTCGCAATCAAACTTTGGCCACGCGTTCGCCGAATCAAAAGAGCCCCGTCCGGCGATGGTCCGCTGGCTGTAAAACCTTCTACAAGGTTTACGAGACCATGCAAATGCCGTCCGCCCCGTCGTGAAGCGTTTTTCCCCGACAGTGGCAGGTCTGTCACGCCGCATGGTGAACAATGGATTGAGAAAGACCGGTTTGGGCCGGTCCCTTCCCGAAGCTTCGAGCGCGAGCCCGACGCGGCGTCGTCACGCCCGGAAAATATGGACGATGTCGTTGAATGTCGCGAACACCATCAGGCTGGCGACAAAGGCGAGACCCACCTTGAATCCGACTTCCTGCGCCCGCTCGCTCAGCGGCCGGCCTTTGAGCGCTTCCACGACGTAATAAAGAAGGTGTCCGCCGTCGAGGAGGGGAATTGGCACCAGATTGATGAGGCCAATCGAAACCGAAAGCACGGCGGCGAGATTTAGCAGGGCGGCGAAACCGGCTTTGGCGACCTCGCCGGCGACATAGGCCGTGCCAATGGGGCCATTCATATTCTCGGCCGATTCGCGCCCGACGAACAGGCCGGAGATGTAGCTGGCGGTGCGGCTGATGACGAAGCCCGTCTCCTCGACGCCGATCCGCGTGGCGTCGAGCGGGCCGTAGCGAACCACATGAAAATCGGCGGGGTTCGAGGTGGCCACCAGGCCAATGAGCCCGATCTTGGTTTCGCCGAACGGTCCCTTGAGCACGCGCAAGTTGGGCTTCACGTCGATGGGCAAATCGACGCCGCCGCGGTCCACGACGAATTTCAAGGGCACATCGGCCGAAACCTGGACGACGCGCTGCATGTCGGACCATGTGGCTATGGGCTGTCCATCAATGGAGACAATCAAGTCGCCCGGCTTGAAGCCGGCGCTCTCGCCCGCCTCCCCGGCGCGCACGCTTTCGACCCGGGGCGTTAGTTCGCCGCGTCCGTAGGTCATGGCGACGCCGCCGAAAATGACGACCGCCAGAATGAAATTGGCGATTGGGCCCGCCGCGACGATGGCCATGCGCTTCCAGACAGGCTGGGTGAAAAAGCCGGTGCGGCGCTCTTCGGCCGTCATCCCGGCGAGTTGTTCGTCGCGCGACATGCTGGCGCCCTGGGAATCGCCGTGGAATTTGACATAGCCTCCGAGCGGCAAGGCGGCGACCCGCCAGCGCGTGCCAAGGCGATCGACGAAGGCGAACAATTCGGGCCCGAGGCCCAGCGAAAACGCGTCGACCTTCACCCCGCAGCGACGACCGACGAAAAAATGGCCCAATTCATGAAAAAACACGACCACGCTGAGGACGAACACGAACGGGATCAAATAGCTTCCCAATGTCCAGACATCGTTGAAAACAGCCATTCCGCCCGCCTCCAACCATTGTCCGCCTCCGCCGCCGGGGCTTGGCAATGGTTACTACTTTATTACCATGCCGGATCGGGAGCGTTCAGCCAAGATGGCGGCAACCCTTTCTCTGACAACATGGTCAACGGCCATGGCGTCTTCAATGGTGTCGGGCGCGCGGTCCTCGCCGCGCCGGGCGGCCTCCTCGCAAGCTTTCGCGACAATGACCGCGATGTCCGCGAAAGAAATCCGCCGCGCGAGAAACGCCTCGACGGCCGCCTCGTTCGCCGCGTTGAGCACGGTCGGCATCGCGCCCCCCGCCGCCAAAGCGTCGAGCGCGATCCGCAACGCCGGAAAACGGGCAAAATCCGGCTTTTCAAAGGTCAACGCGCCGATCGCCGCGAGGTCCAGCCGGGGCACGGCGGTCGCCACCCGCTCGGGATAAGCCAGGCAATGGGCGACATGGACCCGCATGTCGGGGTTCGACAGCCCCGCTATCATCGTGCCATCGGCGAAGGAGACGAGCCCGTGGACGATCGATTGCGGGTGGACGAGCACATCGAGCCGCGCCGCCTCGATTCCAAACAGGTAAGAGGCCTCGATCAATTCGAGCCCCTTGTTCATCAGGCCGGCGGAATCCACGGTGATTTTCGCGCCCATCGACCAGTTGGGGTGGGCCAGCGCCTGTTCAGGCGTCGCCGCGTCGATCTGCTCGCGCGTCCAACACCGAAATGGCCCCCCAGAAGCGGTCAGCGTCATCTTCTCAATGCTCGCCACGTCGCGTTCGCCCAGCGCCTGGAATATCGCGTTGTGCTCGCTGTCGAGCGGCAGCAGGCGCGCGCCGCGCCGCTCGGCGTCGCGCATGAAGGGCGGCCCCGCGCACACCAGGCATTCCTTGTTGGCGAGGGCGATGACGCGCCCTTCCATCGCCGCGGCATGGGTCGGCGCGACGCCCGCCGCGCCCGCGATGGCCGCGACGACCATGTCCGCCGGGCGGCGGGCCGCCTCGACGACCGAGTTCGCGCCCGCCGCGGCTTCGATGCCTGAGCCGGATAACTCCGCTTTCAGTTCGGAATAACGCGTTTCGTCGCAAATCGCGGCGAATTTCGCGCCCAACGCCCGGGCGGTTCGCGCCAGCGCCACGGCGTCGCGTCCCCCGGCGACGGCATCCACTTCGAACATGCCGGCTGGGGATCGCGCGATCACGTCGGCTGTCGAGCGGCCGATCGAGCCGGTGGCGCCCAGAATGACAATCCGGCGCGGCGTTGCGCCTGCGGTCCCCGTGTTCACCAACGCAACGCTCCAATCGCCATTTGGAGGGAACTGCCGCGCGCCGCGCCAAGCAACGCGACAAACACGCTGGCCGCGATGAAACCGTCGAGCCGGTCCATAAAGCCGCCGTGGCCCGGGATCAGATGACTGGAATCCTTCACGTCGAAGCGCCTTTTCACGGCGGATTCAAACAAATCCCCGCCTTGCGAAACCACGGCGGCGCATAAGCCAGCGCCCAGGAGCCAAGCCCACGAATTCGCGGCCACGCCATCGCTTGCATAAAGCGCCGCCAACCCCAAAATAGTTCCACCGCATACGCCAACTATAAACCCGGACCATGTTTTTCCCGGCGAAACGCGGGGCCACAGTTTTGGTCCGCCAATGAGGCGACCACCCGCGAAGGCCATGGTGTCGGCGCCCCAAACCAGCGCGAACAGCCATAGAATCGCGTGATATCCTTCAAGGGACAGCCCCAGGCCGACGGTCGCGACAATCAGAGACCCCGCGTAAATCACTCCGAAAGCGTTCCACGCGCGCCGGCCGGCGCCGCCGAGAAAGGCAAGCGCCAGTGCGCCAACGAGAATCGATAGCAGCGCCCCGTCCATCGACGCTTGACGCGCGAACCAAGCCGCCGCCACGACCGCCAGCCAGCCCACGCACAGGCGCGCCGCAGGGCGCGGACCGCCAACGATCCGGTGCCACTCCCAGAAAACGGCCAACGCCGCCATTCCCCAAAAAACGACAAAGAAATCGCCGCCCGCGTAAAGCGCGGCGAGCGCCAGCCCGGCCATGACGACGCCCGAGACGAGACGCGGCGCGAGGTCGGCGTTCACGAGCCCGTCTTCGCGCTGGCGGGCCCCAATCCGCCATAGCGCCGGTCCCGGCCGCCGTATTCGCGCAGCGCCTGCTCGAAGGCGGCGCGGTCGAAATCGGGCCACAGCACAGGCAAAAACACGAACTCGGCGTAAGCCGCCTGCCACAAGAGGAAATTCGACAGGCGCTGTTCGCCCGATGTGCGGATGATGAGGTCGGGATCCGGCATCCCCGTCGTCGCGAGCTCTGTTTCGATCGCGGCGTCGTTGATGTCCTCCGGGTCGATTTCACCACGCGCCGCCCGCAACGCCAGGCGTCGCGCCGCCGTGGCTATTTCCTGCCGCGAGCCGTAGTTGAACGCGACCACGAGCGTCAACGCGCCATTGCCGCGGGTCAGCGCCTCCGCTTCGTCGAGGAGCGAGGAAATGTCCGGCGGCAGACCGGCCCGCTCGCCCAAAATGCGGACACGCACGCCGACGCGGTGGAGTTCGGCGAGATCGTTGCGAATGAAGCGTTTAAGGAGGCCCATGAGAAACGCCACTTCCTCGGCTGGCCTCCGCCAGTTCTCCGAGGAAAAGCTATAGATCGTGAGGAACTCGACACCCAGCTCGATGGCGGCCTTGACGGAGCGCCGCACGGCTTCGACGCCGCGCCGGTGTCCCTCGAAACGCGGCAAACCGCGCGCGGCGGCCCAACGGCCGTTGCCGTCCATGATGATCCCGACATGGCGCGGCCGCGCGCCGGCCCATCCCGCGGCGGCGATCTCGTGATCGGCCTTGATGTGCATCCCTAGCTCCGCCCCGCCAGTCCCCCGCGTCCGCCTACAACAAGTCGGCGCCTAAACCTGCATGATTTCTTTTTCCTTGCCGGCCAGCGTTTGATCGACTTCGACGATGAACTGGTCGGTGGCCTTCTGCACGTCCGCGCCGTGCTTCCTTTCGTCGTCCTCGCTCATCACCTTGTCTTTCAGCGCTTTCTTGAGCGTGTCAATGCCGTCGCGGCGGACGTGGCGAATCGCGACGCGCGAATCTTCGGCGTATTTGTGGGCTATCTTGACGAGATCCTTGCGGCGCTGTTCGTTCAGCTCCGGGATCCGGATGCGCAGCGTCTGCCCTTCGACGGTCGGGCTAAGGCCTAGATTCGCGTCGCGAATCGCCTTGTCCACGGCGCCCACCATGCTCTTGTCCCACACCTGCACGGTGATCATGCGGGGTTCGGGCACGCTGATGCTGGCGACCTGCGCCAGCGGCGACGATTGGCCATAGGCCACCACTTGAACTGGTTCGAGCAGCGAAGCGGAGGCCCTCCCCGTCCGCAGGCCATTCAGCTCATGCTTCATGGCTTGGATCGCCGACTGCATGCGCCGCTTGATGTCCGCGAGGTCGAATGTGGTGCTCATGCTTGAAATCCCGACTGGATCAGCGCGAAAGGCGCCACGACGCGCCCGTGTGGGAAGGTCCGGCAAACGCCGCTCCCAAGGCCGGCCCTAGGGCTCGACGACGGTGAAACGGCCTTTGCCTTCCAGGGCGGCGGTGATCGCGCCGGGCTCCCGGATGGAAAATACGATTATCGGAATTCGGTTCTCGCGGGCAAGCGCGAAAGCGGCCGTGTCCATGATTTCCAACCGTTTTGAAATCGCCTCGTCCTGTGTCAGGCGCTCGTAGCGCGTCGCGGACGGGTCTTTCTTGGGATCGGCGGAATAGACACCGTCCACTTGCGTCGCCTTCAAAATGACGTCGCAGGACAATTCGGCCCCCCGCAGCGCGGCGCCGGTGTCGGTGGTGAAGAACGGATTGCCGGTGCCACCGGCGAGCACCGCCACGCGCCCCTTGCCAAGATGGTTGAGCGCCGCCTGACGCGAATAGGGCTGGCAAACATAGGGCATTGGCACGGCTGAAAGCGCCCGGGCGGGCCGCCCGGCTTTCTCGATCGCGTGTTCGAGCGCCAGCCCGTTCATCACAGTCGCCAGCATGCCGATGGAATCGGCGCGCGCGCGGTCGATGCCCTTTTCGGCGCCGCTGATGCCGCGGAAGAAGTTGCCGCCGCCGACCACGACGGCGATTTCAACGCCTGTCGACGCCGCAGCCGCGAGGTCCGCCGCGATGCGCGCGAGCGTCCCCTGGTCGAGACCGTGGGGCAAATCCCCCATCAGGGCTTCGCCCGACAATTTGACGACGGCGCGCTTCCAGAGACGAGACATGGGCACTCCGGCGAATGAACGCGTGCGAGCCGCCGCGAAAGGCTGGCCGCCACGGGCGGGGTAGCGCGATTCGGTCCGCGAGGCCAGAAGCCCGCGCGCGCGCCGCTATTCGCCTGAATAGACGAGGACGCCGGGTGTTTCCAGCATCGCGGACGCCAGCGCCTTGGAGGCCGGCGCGTTGATGCGGAACAGAAGGCTCAGCGAGCCCTTGTCGTTCAGGGGCGCGAGGCACTTTGTCACGTCGTCTTCGAGCCGCAGGCGGTCGGCGAGCGCCACGGGCGCGTCGATGAGCGCGACATAGGCCGGAACGCCCGGTTGGGTGGCAACCGTCTTGCGGGCGACAAGGCCACCGCGCACGGTCGTGAGTTCGCGCAGGCAAGAGCGTATTTTCAACTCCCCCGCCATCGCGATATCGGGGGCCGCGAGCGTGTCAGAGAGGAGATGGAAGCTTGTGCGCTCGCGGGTGGCCGCGCGCAGGATGGTTTTCAATTCGTCGGTCTTTTGCGTCAACGCGGCGCGTCTGCCCTCCGCAAGGCCGCCGTCGAGCAGGCGTTGCGCCCGCGCCAGCGCCGGCTCGATCAAGCGGAAATCGTTCCGCACCGCCGCGATGGCGTCCAGCGTGGACTGCTCCGCGGGATCGACATCTCCGACACGCGCCGTCCTGGCGGTTGGCATGGCGAACGCTTCCTTCGGGCTGGCCTTGCCCGCCGGCGCCGCGGCGCTCCTGACGGGCGCTTTGGCATCGGCCGCGCCGCGACGCGGCGCCAGGGACTCGGCCGTTTTTTGGACCGAAGCGCCCGCGGGCGCGAGCTCGGACAGCTTCTCCATCAGGTCTTTGTCAAGTTCCGCCGATGCGCCGCTCGCCGGGGCGGAGGCGCGATGGCCGTCGGACGCGGGCGGACGTGTTGAAAGCGCCAGGGTGAAATAGCCGGAGTCCTTGTCCGGCGCTCCCGTCGCGACGGTTTTATCCACCGCGGGCGCCCCCATGCCGAAGAACCGTCCGACCGACCGGCTGATCGGCCCGACAAGGCTGCCCGATCCAAGGGAGACCTGGTCGCCGCTTTCGTAGGAGGGTTGGTGGTCCCCGACCGCCTGCGGGAAGGTCAAATGCGAAGCGCCGGACAGCAAACCCCTCGCCCCCGCCACGACCGCGATCGTCGCGGCGACCGCGGCGACGAACACGACGCAGCTCCATACGAAGGTCTTGACGTCGCGGCGGGCGACCACATCCGCCGATTGGCGGTTTTTGGCGCGGAGTTCTTGAACCGACAAGCTCATGGCGACATTCCATCAAATTCGATTCGAATGGTCGCATTCCCGCGTAAACGATCGCGGCTGCCGACGCCGCGTTTTGCGCCGCTTGTTTTAGGGAGGCTTTTACCATTGTGCGCCCCGTTGCCGGACGTTATAAGCGCGCCGTTTTTCCCTGAACTCGAAAAAATCGGCGTCCCAATGGCGATTCAGCGCACGTTTTCCATCATCAAGCCCGACGCCACGCGTCGCAACCTGAGCGGCGAAATCAACGCCGTCATCGAGAAATCAGGCCTCCGCGTCGTCGCGCAGAAGCGGGTTCACATGACGCGCGCGCAGGCGGAAACCTTCTACGCGGTGCACAAGGAACGCCCGTTTTTCGGCGAACTCGTTGGTCAAATGAGCGCCGGCCCGGTCGTTGTTCAGGTGCTTGAGGCGGACGACGCCATCGCGAAATACCGCGGCGTCATGGGGGCCACCAATCCGGAGAAGGCCGACGCTGGCACGATACGCAAGTTGTTCGCCCTCAACATGGGCGAGAACTCCGTGCACGGTTCGGACTCGGCGGAAAACGCCGCCATCGAGATCGCGCAGTGGTTCGCCGGCAACGAAATCGTCGGATAGGGTCAACAATATCCGTCATAAAAGCGGCTTGGCGCCCCCGCCCGGCCGCTTTTTTATTTGCCTCCCGACGGTGGTCCGGCCATCATCCCGCGAGAGAGGCTTGTTCATGAACGCGCCGACGATCGTCCACCGTCCCTCGGTCTGTCCCCACGATTGCCCCAGCGCCTGCGCGCTCGACGTCGAGGTGATCGACGGGGAGCGTATTGGGCGGGTTCGCGGCGCCGTGGACCAGAGCTACACGGCGGGTGTCGTCTGCGCGAAAGTGGCGCGCTACGCCGAGCGCATCCACCACCCAGAGCGCCTGCTCCATCCGATGAGGCGAACCGGGCCGAAGGGGTCGGGGCTTTTCGCGCGGATTTCGTGGGACGAAGCTCTCGACGCGGCCGCCGAGGCGTTCAACCGCGCCGAGCGCGGATTCGGCGCGCAAAGCGTCTGGCCCTATTACTACGCCGGCACCATGGGCCGCGTCATGCGCGACGGGATCAACCGGCTGACGCACGCGAAGAAGTATTCGCGGTTCTACGGCAGCATCTGTGTGAATCTCGCCTGGCCCGGCTTCATCGCCGGCGCGGGCAAGATCGCGGGGCCGGACCCGCGTGAAATGGCGAAGTCGGATTGCGTGGTGCTGTGGGGCACCAACGCCGTCGCGACGCAAGTCAACGTCATGACGCATGTCGCCCGCGCCAGAAAAGAGCGCGGCGCCAAGCTCGTCGTGATCGACATATACCGCAACGCGACGATGGAACAGGCCGACATGGCGCTGTGCCTGCGGCCCGGCACGGATGGCGCGCTCGCCTGCGCGGTCATGCACGCGTTGTTTCGCGACGGGCTCGCCGATCGGGACTATCTCGCGCGCCACACGGATTGCCCGCGCGATCTCGAAGCGCATCTGGCGACGCGCAGCCCCGAATGGGCGGCGACGATCACCGGCCTGCCCGTCGCCGATATCGAGGCTTTCGCGCGGCTCGTTGGCGAAACCAAACGAACCTTTTTCCGCCTCGGCTATGGGTTTTCGCGCCAGCGCAACGGGGCGGCGAACATGCACGCCGCTTCCTGCGTCGCGGCGGTGACGGGCGCGTGGCAATACGAAGGCGGCGGCGCGTTTCACAACAACGCCGCGATCTTCCACTGGAACCAGCCCACCCTCGAAGGGCGCGACATGATCGACCCCGCGACGCGCGTTCTCGACCAGTCGCGCGTCGGGGCGATCCTGACCGGCGAGGCTGACGCCCTGCGCGGCGGCGGCCCTGTGAAGGCGATGCTGATTCAAAACACCAATCCCGTTTCCGTCGCGCCGGATCAGACGCTGGTCAAGCGAGGATTCGCGCGCGAGGATTTGTTCACCGTCGTCCACGAACAGTTCATGACCGAGACAGCCGCGATGGCGGACATTGTGCTGCCCGCGACCATGTTCATGGAACACGACGACATCTACGCGGGCGGCGGGCACCAATATGTCCAATCCGGCCGCAAGCTCATCGAGCCGCCCGGCGAATGCCGAAACAACCATCAGGTGATCTGCGCGCTGGCGAAACGGCTCGGCGTCGAGCATCCAAGCTTCGATCTCTCGCCACGCGAACTGGCGGAAATCAATTTGCGGGAATCGGGATTGCCCGGTCTCGACGACCTCGAAAGGCGCAACTGGATCGATGTGCAGCCGGAGTTCCGCGCGGCGCACTTCCTCGACGGCTTCGCGTGGCCCGACAAAAAATTCCATTTCCGGGTCGATTGGGCCAACGTTCCCTTCGGCAACATCGGCCCGGTGGACGGTTGCGCCGACATGCCCGCCCTGCCCGATCACTGGGCGGTCAACGAAGCGATCGACGACGAGCATCCTTTCAAGCTGGTGACAAGCCCCTCGCGCTCGTTTTTGAATTCGACCTTCAACGAAACGCCTTCCTCGCTCGCGCGCGAAAAGGAGCCGCGCGTCCTCGTTCATCCCGGCGACGCCGCGGGGCTGGGAATCGAAGACGACGATTGGGTGGAACTCGGAAACCCGCGCGGCTCGATCAAATTGCGGGCGAAAAAGTTCGACGGCGTTCTGCGCGGCGTTCTGATTTCAGAAGGCATCTGGCCGAACGCGGCGTTCGCCGGCGGCCGCGGCGTCAACACGCTCACGTCGGCGCTCCCGGCGGCGCCCTTCGGCGGCGCGGCGTTTCACGACAACAAGGTTTGGATGCGGCGGGCGACCTGAGCTACGCGCCGCTGTCGAGCAGGCGCCCGTATCCCGGCGCGCGGCCATCATGGCCCACGAGCCGCGCCGCCGCCCAGAGACAGGCCGGCATGCTCGACACGACAGGCAGGCCCGTCGCGTCTTCGAGCGGCGCCGTCACATCGAGCGTTTTGAGGCCGCCGCACGAGACCAGCATCGCGTCCGCTCCGTCCGCCATGGCGGCGGAGCGTTTGCCGAGCGCGACAAGTTCGGCATCGGGCACCGAGCCCGCCATCCCCGAAATCTCGATCGACAAGCCGATCATCGACGCGACCTCAAAGCCGGATTCGGTCAGGAAACGCGCCAGCCGCGCGTTGACATCGTCGATATAGGCGGTCGCGACCGCCACCCTTTTGGCGCCAAGCGCGCGCAATCCTTCGACAACCGCGGTGCTCATGCTGGTGCAGGGCAAGCCCGTCGCGTCGCGAATGCCCTGCACGATTTCCTCGTTGAACGCCGCGCCCTTGTAGAAGCTCAGCGAAGTGCCAATCAGCGTCAGCGCGTCCGGCTTTTCCGCCGCGAGTTCGGCCGCCGCCTCGGCGATCTTGCCGACAACGGAATCGTACCCCTCCTTGTTCATGGTTTTCAGACCGAGCGTTCGGGCGGAAAAATCGATGCCGGGATACATGCGGTAAGCCTCGGGTGGAGGGCTCGCCGCGCCGACGGGCACGATCAGCCCGATTTTCGGCCGTTTTTCCATTATAATCCCTCCCGAATGCGCCTCTCGCCGGCAGGCTATCCCCCGTTTGCCCGCTCGCCAAGGCGCGAAAACGTGGTTCGCGCCGGAATTCGAACATCTTCTCGACAAAATCGTGACAACCGCGATAATTTCGGTAGCCAAGCCCCCTTGCAATCTGATATTAACGCTTAGCGATACGTTGATTGACGGCAGTTCCCTTTTGAAGCCGACCTTGGCTCGTAATCAGAACGGAAGACGGACGGGGCCCAGCCTCGCCCGGTTTTTGGCGTTCGCGCATATTGATACGATATCGGGGGACGCCAACGCGTCGCCCGCGCGGCTTGTGAGCGAAAGCGCAATTGCCGCGACAGCGGGTAAAGTCGGCGGAGACGGACAGAGCAGATGAGCAAGGGCAAGGATTTCAGGCCTCGTAAGCGCGGCTTCGACGATGATGATGGCCCGCCGCCGTTCGAGCAGCGCGGCGCGTTTCGTCCGCCACGCCAGCCCATGGGCGGCGGGTTTGGTGGCGGCCCCGAAATGGGCGGCCCCGGGGCGCCGCCCGTTTCCATGGCCAACGCGGTCGATGCGACCGTTAAGTGGTTCAAGGCCGACAAGGGCTTTGGTTTCGTCGAACTGGCCAATGGCGCGGGCGACGCTTTTCTGCACGTCGGCGCCCTTCAATCGGCGGGGCACGAATCCGTTCCCCCCGGCGCCAAGCTGAAAGTCATTGTTGGCCAGGGCATGAAGGGCGCGCAGGTTCAGCGCGTGCTCGAAGTCGATACATCGACCGCGAGCGCCGACGCTGGCCCGCCGCGCCGCTCGTTCGACAGTCCGCGTCCGGCGCGCCGGGCGCCCGATCCCGCGACGGCGATCGAGGTCGCTGGCAAGGTGAAATGGTTCGACGAGACCAAGGGCTTTGGCTTCGTTTCCAGCGACGACGGCGGCAAGGACGTGTTCGTGCACATCTCGGTGCTGCGGCCCGCCAACATCGCCTCGCTCGCCGAGGGGCAGGCGGTCATGATGCGCGTCGTGGACACGCCCAAGGGCCGCGAGGCCGTCGGCATTTCACTGGCCTGAGGCCAGTGGCATAGGAGAAATCGGCGGCGGCTTCGGCCGCCGCTTTTTTATTGTGGGGAGACCACCGCGATGCGCGCGAGCCGGAACATCGACGATCTCCTCGCCATCATGGCGGCGCTGCGAACGCCCGTCACCGGCTGCCCGTGGGATATCGAGCAGACCTTCGAGAGCGTCGTTCCCTACACCATCGAGGAAGCCTACGAGGTCGCCGACGCCGTGCAACGCGGCGACACGCCGGACCTTGTCGACGAGCTTGGCGACCTTCTGCTGCAGGTCGTGTTTCACGCCCAGATGGCGCGCGACGCCGAAAAGTTCGATTTCGGCGACGTGGTCCACGCCATCACAGCCAAGTTGATCCGCCGGCATCCCCATGTCTTTGGCGACGCCCGTCACTTGACGCCCGACGATGTCAAAAAACTGTGGGGGGAAATCAAGGCGGCGGAAAAGGCCGATCGCCGCGCCGCGCGCGCCGCCGCCGGATTGCCCGAGGAAGCCGGATCGAAGGGAGTTCTCGCTGGCGTGCCAACCACTATGCCCGCCCTGACGCGCGCGGTGAAGCTTCAATCAAAAGCCTCAAGCGTTGGTTTTGACTGGCGCGACGCCCGGCTGGTGCTGGAAAAAATCCGCGAAGAGGCGGTCGAAATCGAGGAGGCAGTCGAGGGCGGCGACAAATCCGAAATCGCCGGAGAAGTCGGCGATCTCCTGTTCGCCGTGGCCAATCTCGCGCGCCATCTCGATGTCGATCCGGAGGCGGCGACGCGTGGCGCCAACGCGAAGTTCGAGCGGCGGTTCGCGCATATCGAAACGTCGCTGGCGGCGCGGGGAACATCGCCGCAAGACGCGAGCCTCGCGGAAATGGACGCGCTTTGGGACGAGGCGAAAGGCCTGGAGCGGAAAACCCCTTAGTTCGCCGCCTCCACCGCCTTCGGAAAACGCGCCCGCAACTTTCCCACCTGATGCGGCGCCACGCGCACCAAAAGTTTTGTCGCTCCGACGCGCGTCGTTTTCCGCGACAACACTTCCACGGTGTCGTGCAGCCACGCCAGCCCCTGCCCGTCCTCGGGCGACACGCGCACCTCGAAGCGCGCGTGGCCGGCGGACAAGCGTTCTTCCATGCCCGCCAACAACGCCTCGACGCCTTCGCCGGTCAGCGCCGAAACAAAATAGGGCCGATGCCCGTCCGAACGCGCTCCCGCCGCCGCGCGCTGGCGCTCGCGCGCGTCCGGCGCCATCAGGTCGATCTTGTTCCAGACCTCGATCATGTTGCCCCGGCGTTCCGGGCTCACGCCCAATTCGTCGAGCACTTTTTCCACGTCGGCGCTCTGCGCGTCGGTGTCCTCGTGCGAAATGTCGCGAACGTGCAGGATCACGTCGGCCTCGATGACCTCTTCGAGCGTCGCGCGAAAAGCCGAGACCAGCATTGTCGGCAGGTCCGAGACGAACCCGACCGTGTCCGACAGCATGGCCTTGCCGCCGTGTGGCAGGCGCGCCACGCGCATCGTTGGGTCGAGCGTGGCGAACAGCATGTCCTTCGCCAGGGCGTCGGCGCGCGTCAGATAGTTGAACAGCGTCGATTTGCCGGCGTTCGTGTAGCCGACCAGCGCGACAAGCGGGAACGGAACCTCGCGCCGGCTCGACCGGTGCAGCCCGCGCGTGCGCTTGACCCCTTCGAGGTCCTTCTCAAGACGGATCATGCGCTCCTGGATCAGCCGCCGGTCGGCTTCGATCTGGGTTTCGCCGGGACCGCCGAGAAAGCCAAAGCCGCCGCGTTGGCGCTCAAGATGGGTCCATGACCGCACGAGCCGGCTTTTCTGATAGGAGAGATGCGCGAGTTCGACCTGCAAAACGCCTTCGCGGGTTTTGGCGCGGCGTCCGAAAATTTCGAGAATGAGCCC
>CAIKAR010000089.1 GCA_903825465.1 uncultured Hyphomicrobiales bacterium
GCGCCGCGCAGCGCGGCCTCCGCGGCGCGAAGGCGTGTCAATTTTTCAACCGCCGCGCCGAGCATGAGCCTGGCGTCGGCGACCGCGCCGTTGTCGATTTTCAGGGACACGGCGACGCCAAGCGCGGGCCAGTCGTCCGCGGTCCGCGTCGCGCATTTGAGATAGGCCGAGCGCCAGCCGGCCTGCGCGGGCAATTCAACGGCGGCGATCAACTCGCCGCGCGTGAGCGCCGTTTCGTAATAGCCGGTGTAAAGCGCGTCGACGGCGACGCCGCGCGATCCGTTCGGGCCCCGGATTTCCACGACGCCGCCGAGCGCGGCGAGCACCGGCGGCAGGTCCATGTGGGGATCGCCGTGCGCGAGCGCGCCGCCGACGGTGGCGACATTGCGAACGCGGACGTTGGCGAGGGCGGTCATCGCGCGCGGGACAACGGGCGCGCCGCGCCGAAGTTCGCCGCTGTGTTCGAGATCGGCGAGCGTCGCCAGCGCGCCAATCCGCAAGCCTCCGTTTGGCAGGGGCGATATGGCGGCGAAGCCCGCCTCCGCGCCGCCCAGATGGACAAACCGCGTGGGTTGGTAAATGCCCGACTTCAGCAGCGGCATCAGAGCGGTGCCCCCGGCGAAGGCGCGGACGCCTTCGTCGTCGGTGTCGAGCAGGCGCGCCGCTTCGGCGAAGCTGGCCGGGCGTTCGAATTCAAACCCTCTCATGGCGCCGGCCTTGTCTCGCCGCGGGCGCGCACGCCGCCGATATTTCTCGCGTCCATCGGGTTTCCTCGCGAAGTCCGGCCTTCTATAACGGTCGAAAGCGGGTTCGCACACCCCGTTCCCACAACGCGGAGGCCCCCGGGGCGATGCATCTTGAGAGCGATGTTCTTGTCATCGGCGCCGGCGGGGCCGGCATGTACGCGGCCATCGAGGCCGCTCGGGCCGGCGCGTCGGTGCTTCTGGCCGACCGCAGCCTGATCGGCCGCGGCGGCGCCACCGTCATGGCGCAGATGACGGTGGCCGTGGCTTTGGGCGAACAAACCCCCGACCACTGGGAACACCACCTCGCTGACACGCTCGCCGCCGGCCGCGGGCTTTGCGACGAGCGTCTCGCGGCCATTCTCTGCGAGGAGGGGCCGGCCCGCATCCGCGAAATGGACGCGTGGAAGGTCGGCTGGGCGCGGGAAGACGGCCACATCAAGCAGGCCCACGCGCCGGGCCACGACCGGCCGCGCTGCGTCTATGTGGATTTCCTCGCCACCGGGCCCGCGGTGTCGCGGACCCTGCGCGCGCAGGCGCACAAATTCGACGGCGTGCGGCGCGTCGGCGACCTGATGATCGTCGATATCGTCACACGCGACGGCGTGGCGGTCGGCGCCGTGGCGCTGCACGTGTCGAGCGGCGAGACGGTGACCATCGCGGCGAAGTCCGTCGTCATCGCGACGGGCGGGCTGACGCGGCTCTATCGCCGCAACAGCGCCTCGCTGAACATGAGTGGCGACGGCTACGCGCTGGCGTTGCGCGCCGGCGCCGAGCTTGTCGACATGGAGTTCCCGCAGTTCTTTCCCATCGGCCATCTCGCGCCGCGGCTCGTCGGCATGGACCCGATCATGTGGGATCCCTTCCGCTACAAGCTCGGCGGCAAATTGCTGAACGGCGAGATGCGCGAGTTCGAAGCGGACTACGCGGCGCGCGACAACCGCAGCGACGGCGCCTATGTGCTGACGCGCGACACCGCGACCTACGCCATCACCAAGGAGGCCGAGGCTGGCCGCGGCAGCCCGGCGGGCGGCGCCTGGCTCAGCTTCATGCATATTCCGCCGGCCGAAATCCGCGCCGCGTTCGGTCCCGTCGTCGACCGTTTGGCCGAAAACGGCATCGACCTCGCGACAACGCCGATCGAGGTCGCGCCCATCGCCCATTACCACATGGGCGGCGCGCGCGTGACGCCGGATTTCGCCACCAATGTGCCCGGGCTTTTCGCTTGCGGCGAAGCCGTAGGCGGCGCCAACGGAGCGAACCGCCTGTCGGGCAACGCCATCACCGAGGCTCTCGTTTTCGGCGCGCGCGCGGGACAATCGGCCGCGGCGCGCGCCAAAGCGGGCGGTGGATGGTCGGACGCGGCCGCGCGCGGCGCGGTGGATTTGCTCGCCTCGGCGAAGCGGCGCGCCGGCCCCAACCCCGCGGCGACCATCGTTCGCTTGCAGGCGGTCATGGCCGACAAGGTCGGCGCCTTCCGCACCGGCGAAAAACTCGCCGCCGCGCTCGACGACATCGACGCGATCGCCCGCGACATCGGCGCGACGCCCATGAGAGGCGAGGGCCCTTTCGACCCGGTGCTGCTCGACTGGCTCGATCTGAGAAACATGGTTCTCGTCGCGCGCGTGGTCGCGATGGCGGCCTTGGCGCGCACGGAAAGCCGCGGCGCCCATCAACGCGAGGATTTTCCCGGCATGGACGACAATTGGACGGTGAATCAGATCGTCGAGCTCAAGAACGGCGCGCCGACGCTTCGCGTGGCCGCCGCCGGGGGGCGCGCGTGAAAGCGACCCTCGCCATCAAGCGCGGCGCCGCCGGCGAAACGCCGCGTGTCGAAAAATTCGAGGTCGAATTCGAGTCCGGCCAGTCCGTGCTTGACGCGTTGCGCATGGCGCGCCGCGACCTCGACCCGACGCTGGCCTTCCGCTTCGCGTGCATCAACGCCAACGCGTGCAAGGAATGCATGATGCTCATCGACGGCGAGGTCGAATACGCCTGCAAGGCGAAGCTGCGGGAGGGCGAGACCGCCCTCGCGCCGCTTCCCAAAAAGGCGCTGCTGCGCGACCTAGCTACGGAAATCGCGCCGCCGGAGGAGCGGCTCTTCCGACCCACGAAAAGTTGATCTCGAAAGTTGACCCAACGTCGCGCGATGTGCGCCAGCGCACATCGTTAAATTTGCCATCCGCTACCTTCGAATCGGCGCGAACGTGTGTCGGGGGGATGTCATGCAAGACGCGGGGTCGAACAACGACGCGGTCGCGGAAGATCAGGCGAAAGCGCCGGCTCCGGCGCGCAAGAAAATCCGCTCCAACCGCAAATTGGACGCTAGTGGCCAGCCCCTCGTGTTTCGCAGGCTGCGCGCGCGCTGGCTGCGTTGGCTGAAACCACAGGAGAGCCGCCGCTGAAGCCCGCGGGCCGCTTCACAGGAAGCCGAGCAACGACGCGAGCGTTTCCTCCGGCGCTTCTTCCGCGACGAAATGCCCGCAGGGTGTCAGCGATCCCCGCGCATGGGGCGCGAATGCCCGCCGCCAGACATCGACGGGCGCCTCGCCCGCCGAACGCGTGAGATAAAAGTCGCCGGTGATCGTCAGCGTCGGACTCAGGATCGTTTTCGCCGCCGCGAGATCGGCCTCGTCGGCCGCGAGGTCCAGCGTCGCCCCGGCGCGGTAATCCTCGCACATCGCGTGAACGCGGGCGGGATCGCCCCAGAACGCCCGGTAATGCGCCATGGCGCGGGGATCGAAGGCCTCAAGCGATTGCGATTTCGCCCATTTCGCCATCAGGCCTTCAAAATAGGCCGGCGGGTTCGCGGCGATGTCCTGTTCCGGCGCCGGCGCGGGGCGCGACAGAAACGCCCAATGCGCCGAAGCCGCGACGCCCGCCCGCACATTTTTCCAGACTTCGATTGTCGGCAAAATGTCGAGCAGCGCCAGCTTCGCCACCCGGCCGGGATGATCGAGCGCGAGGCGTTAGCCGACGCGCGCGCCGCGGTCGTGGCCAGCGACGTGAAACCGCGCGTGGCCGAGCGCTTCCATCGCCGCCACGACATCGCCGCCCATGACGCGCTTGGAATAGCCTTCGCCGTTGGCGTTGGCCGGCGCGGACGACCAGCCGTAGCCGCGCAGGTCGACGAGGACCACGCTGAACTTCGCCGCCAGCCGCGGCGCGACGCGATGCCACATCGCCATCGTTTGCGGAAAGCCGTGCAGAAGGACCAGCGGCTCGCCCGAGCCCATGGTCCGCGCGAAAATCCGCGCGCCCGGCGCGTCGATCCAATGGCTGGCGAAGCCCGGGAAGAGGTCGGCGAGGTCTTGCATCGGCGCTCCGGGCTCGATTTTCGGGACGGCGCAATCTTGCGCGGACAATCATTCCATCGCAAGGTCGCGCCGGATTAAAGACAACGCTTCGGGGAGGAACGCATGACGACGCGCAGGGGATTTTTGGGCGGTTTCGCGGCTGGCGGCGTTTGCCTGGGCTGCGGCGCGCGGCGCGCCTCGGCGCAGGCGCGCGGCGCGCGCAAGGAGGTCTCGGTCAACGGCCAGCGCGTCAAGGTCGTCGATATCCATTGCCATTGCGTCGTGCCGGAAACCCTCGACATCGTGAAGGGCACGGCGATGGAAAAGCGCGTCGCCGGCACCATCAAAAGCCAGCAGAACAACCCGCCGCTGGAGACGCGCATCGCCGAAATGGACGCCGAGGGCGTCGATATCGAGGCGATGAGCATCAACGCGTGGTGGTATGGCGCCGAGCGCGACATGGCGCGGCGGATCATCGACGCGCAGAACGAAGCGCTGATGAAAATGTGCGCCAAGGCGCCCGACCGCCTCGTCGCCTTCGCCAGCGTGTCGCTTCAGTTTCCCGAACTCGCGGCCGAGCAGCTGGAGATCGCCGTCAAGCAGCAGGGCCTGCGCGGCGCGGCCATCGGCGGCACGGTCAACGGCCTCGAACTCAGCCACGAAATGTTCGACCCCTTCTGGAAGAAGGCCGAGGATTTGCAGGCGCTCTTGTTCATGCATCCGCAAGACAGCGATGTCGCGACGGGCGTCGCCGCGCGCGTGAAGGGAAGCGGGCACCTTGAAAACGTCATCGGCAATCCGCTGGAGACGACCATCGCGATCTCGCACCTGATTTTCCAGGGCACGATGGACAAGTTTCCGAACCTGAAAATCAGCTTCGCCCACGGCGGCGGCTATCTGCCCTCCTACGCCGACCGCATGGACAACGGCTGCCGCGGACAGATCAAAGGCTGCCTCGATCCGATTTTGAAGAAAAAGCCGACCGAATATCTCAAGCAGATGTATTTCGACTCGCTCCTGTTCACGGGCGAGGCGCTGCGCCACCTGGCGGCGGTGGTCGGCCCCAGCCAGATCATGGTCGGCACCGACTACAATTACGGCTGGACGAACGACCCCGTCGGGCACGTGATGGGGACGCCCGGCCTGAGCGACGCCGACAAGGTGGCGATCCTCGGCGGCACCGCGGCCAGGTTGTTGAAGCTGTGATCGCCCGCCGCCCCTTCCTCTTCGCCGGCGCCGCGTCGCTGGCCATCGTTGGCCGCGCGCGCGCGGAGGCGCCGGACACCATCGCCGGCGGCGCGGTCATCGGCCGCGAGAAAATGCTCGTCGTCGCGGCGAACGCCGGCGGACGCGTCGTCGCGTTCGATTCCAGCGCCTATTTCGATCCGAACCCGGCGCAGGTCGCCGCCGACGACGTGATCGCCGTCGGCTCCTATTGCGGCGTGCGGATTCTGGCGCCGATCTTCAGCCGCGGCGTCAAGGCCATCATCGCGACCGACGCCGGCGTCGGCAAGGACGAGGCGGGGATCAGCGGCCTCAAGCACGGCGAAACCATCGGCGTGCCGGTCGCGAGCGTGGACGTGATGAGCGCGGAAACCAGCAACGGGCGCTCAACCCTGCTCGGAACCATCAGCCGCGCAAACGCGCAGGCCCGCGCGCTTGGCGTCGAGACGGGACAAAAAGCGTGGCGGGCGGCGGAGCTCTTGACGCGCGCGCCCGCCGGCAAGCCGATTCCAACCCAGCCGGGCGCCGAGGAAGCGCCCGTGGCGGTTGAAACCACAGGGAAAGGCCGCATCTGGGCGACGCCCGGCAGCACGTCGATCCGCGAAAAGATTCCGACGGATGTCTTTTGCAGCGGCGCCAATTCCAGCCGCGTGTTTTCCGACGGCGCGCTGCGCATGGCCGCGAAGGGCGCCATCGCCAACGACGCCGGCATAGCGATGAACAAATCCGCGGTCGAAGGCGTCTTTCTGCTGGCCCAGCAAGGCGTCGCCGCCGCGTCCGTCTCGACCATGTCGGCGCGGTTGGGCGAAGGCTTGAGCACCTGGAACGACGGCGTGATCTCCGTCGTCAACGATGTCGCCGCGCGGCTCGGCGTCGGCATGTCCTGCAAGGAGGCCGCGCGGCTGATGCTGTCGGCGTGAGCGGCGAACGCCTCATTCCAGCCGGATGCCGGCGGCCTTGATCAGCGGCCCCCACTTCGCGATTTCCGACGCCACTTTCGCCGCGAGTTGGTCCGGCGTCGAGCCCACGACAACCGAGCCGAGGTCTTCCATCGCCGCCCTTGTCGCGGGCCGCGCCAGCGCCGCGGCGATGGCGGCGCGCGCCGACGCGACGATCTCCGGCGGCGTTCGCCGGGGCGCGAACACGCCGAACCACGAGGACACGTCGAAGCCCGGCACGCCGCTTTCCGCGATGGTCGGCACATCGGGAAACGACGGCGCGCGCGTCGCGCTGGTGACGCCAAGCGCGCGCAATTGGCCGCCGTGGATTTGCGATGTCACGGAAGCCAGCGCGTTGAACATGACCTGAACGCGCCCCGGAATGAGATCGGCGAAGGCCGGCCCGGTGCCCTTGTAGGGCACATGCGCGAGATCGACCCCCGCCATCCGGTTGAACAACTCGCCGCACAATTGCAGCGTCGTGCCGAAGCCCGCCGACGCGTAGGACAATTGGCCGGGGCGGGCGCGGGCGTAATCGATGAACTCGCGCACGGTTTTCACGGGCAGGGAATTCGTCGCCACGAGGATGTTCGGCTGTTCGCACACCAGCGACACCGGCGCGTAGTCCGTCGTCACGTCGTATCCCGGCGCGTCGTAGATGAAGGTGTTGAGCACGAGGCCCGTCGGGGCGAACAGCAGGGTGTAGCCGTCCGGCGTGGCGCGCGCGCCATCGACGTAGCCGATGTTGCCGCCGGCGCCGCCCCTGTTGTCGATGACAAGTTCGCGGCCCCATATTTCGGCGAGGCCGCCCGCCAGAACCCGGGCGATCACGTCGTTGGCGCCGCCGGGCGTGAAGGGGACAATCATGCGGACGGGCCGGTCCGGCCAGTTTTCCGCGCGCGCCGGGCGGACGAAAACCGCCGGCGCGGCGAGGACGGAAAGGGCCGATTTCGCGACGGCGCGGCGGCTATGCATGTCTCCCTCCCTCATTGTTCCGCACCCGCGGCTGGCTTCCTATCGCGGCGGCGGCGATGTCGCCTGCCGGCGCAATTGTTCCAGAACCTCGGGTGGAATATTGGCGGGCGAGCCCGGCTGCGCGCCCGGAAATCCCTGCGGCATCGACATGTCGGCGGGCGGCTCGATGGGCGCGGGTTCGGCCGCCGTCAATTCGGCGAGCGACTGCGTCAGTCCCGTCAATCGATAGCCAGGGGGGCGGTAGGCGAAGCCCTTCATGCGCGCGATCAATTCGCCGGCGGCGCCCGTCGCGTTTCCGTCGAAACGCACGAAGGTCTTGCCGGCGATGTCGCCGACGAACATGTCGATGACGCCGTCGCCCACGCCGACCTGCGCGTGGCGGCTCGGCGGACCCATCTCGGCCGCCGGGCGGACATCCTCGAAATCATTGCCGACCAGCGCCTGCCCGACGCGTTTGACGGCGGTGTCGTTGGCGGCGGGTTCGCCGCCGTCGTCGCGGGCGTAGTGGCCGTCGCCGTCGCGGTCGGCGGAAAACACAAGTTTGTCGCCTTCGAATATCTTGACCTGCTTCACCTCGGTCGCGGGCACCGTCGGCAGATCGGGAAACCAGCCCGAGATGTCGCGCGGCGCCGTTGGCGCGCCATTCGCGAGCCAGGCCTGCTTGTCGCCCGAGCGGCGCGCGAAGGTCGCGCCCTGTTGATCGAGCGAGCCCGCGACGCTGCGTTTGCCGACAATGACGCCGCCGGCCGGCGCGCCGCTGGCGTATTCGAACGTGTACCGCGTTGACTTCGCGTTTGCGCCGGGGTCTTCGACGCCGATTTCCGAATAGAGTTCCGGCTTCGCCGTCTTGCGTTCTTCGAGCCGCATCGCGGCGAGGCTCGACAGGAGGGTGGCGACCGCCGCGGGCTTGGCGGGAAAATCGCCGCGGTCTCCGGCGACCCAGTTTTGGCCCTTGCGGACGAGGGTCATTTTGTAGTCCGGCGCGTCGATGGCGATTTTCGACACGTCGGCCTCGTGGCCAACGTAGGGCGCGAGCGCCGCGTCGCCGGGCGCGCGCGAGATGTCTGGCGCCTGATCGGCGCGCACGACAACGATGGCGACGACAACGGCCGCGACCGACGCCAGCAGAAGCGCTTTGAACGCGGAGGGGCTCATGACGTCGTTCCCCCGCCATCGGCGCGCGAGGCGACGTGGCGCGCCAGCCGCGCGCGCCGCCACGCGGCGACAAGCAGGCCCATCAGCAGAAGCGCCAGCGGCACCGCCAGCAGATTGACCAGTCTGACGCGGGTCTCAAGCCGGTCGATTTCGACGCGCACCGCCGCGCGCACGTCGCGCAATTGCCGGCGCAGATCAACGATTTTGCGGTTGAGGTCGGCCAGCATCCCCTGCTGCTCGCGCGTGAGCGCCGTCGCGTCGCCGCCGCCGTCGGCGCCCTTCGCCAGCATGTCCTGCAAATCCTGCTGCGACTTGTCGAGGTCCGCCGTCAACGCGCTTTGGCGCGCTTGATAGAGTTCGTCGGCGGCCTGTTCCAGCGCCTCGACGCGGGTGAACGGGCGCGGCGTCACGCCGCGTCCGCGAAGGCTCGCGAGTTCCGCGCCGCCGAGCAGCGTGTCAACGACGTTCATCGCGAAGTCGGCGTTGTTCGACACCATTTGGCCGGCGTCGTTGATCATGTGGTCGTCGTTGAGAATATCGACGTCGGCGACGACGACGACGTGGATGGGCTTGGCGGACTTCGTCAGACGCGGCGGCTTCGGGGCGTCTGACGGAGGAGCGCCTTCGGCCGCCGGCTCGCCGTCGGGAAACGCCGAAACCGCCGGGCCGGTGACGCGCGCCGCGATGGCGAACGGCTTGCCGCCCGGCTTGAACGCGTCGAGAAACACGTTGGGGTTGGGCCGCTGCACAACTTGTTTGGCGTCGAGCAGCGCGGCGTCGGCGGTGGTCGAAATCAACGGCGTGAACGTGGTCGTGGCGCCCGCCTTCGGCGACAGGGCGCCGGCGCTCGACACCCGCATCAGCTTCAGTTTCGCGGTCGCCATGTCGTCGTGGTTGAAGTTCGCCTCGCGCACCTGAAGCCACGGCAAATAAGGCGCGAGCACGCGCTGGCGCCCGGCCAGCGCCGTCACGCGCAGCGCCATCGAGCGGTCGCCGACCACTTTGTCGGGGGCGAAGTCGACGCCCCAGGCGGAGAGCAGCGGTTCGAGGTTCGACGACACCGCGTCAAGCGGCGGCGGCTTTTGGCTGCGCCCGAGAATTCCCTCGACCACGGGATCGACGAACACGAAGACAGGCTTGCCCGACAGCGCGAACTGATCAATGCCGTAAAGGTCGGCCGGCGAAAGCCCGCGCGGATTGACCACCATCAGCAGATCGATGTCGCCGAACGCCCGCTGTGGCCCGGTCAGTTGCCCCGTGTCGTAGGCTTGGCCGAGAATATTGACGATCGCCCATTTGCGCTGCCCCTGTCCGGCGGCGTCGAACATGTTGAGGGAATCGATGATGCCAACGCGGGGCTTGCGCGGCTGCGACAGGCGCTTGACCAGGCTCGTCAGGTCGTATTCGAGCGTGTCCTCGCGGCGGGGATCGAAGAACTCCATGCGTTCGAGCCCGTCGACGCTGTTGGTGCCGACGAGGCCGAAATAGCCCTGCGCGCCGGCCCGGTCGACGTTGAAGCCGCGCAGGCGGTAGGCGATGGCGCGGTCTTCCTCCGGCGAGAAGGGCTGCGGCTCCACGACTTCGTAGGCCACCTTGCCGTTGGACATGCTGGCGTAGGCGCGCAGCATCTCGTCAACGCGCTCCGAGTAGGTCTTCAACACCGGCGCCGACGCGATGAGCTGTGGCGAGCGGTAAAGCCGCAGCGTGATCGGCTCGTCGATGGACGACAGGATCTTCCGCGTCGCGTCGCCGACCGTGTAGAGCCCGTCCTGCGTGAGATCGACGCGGGCGTTGCGGCCCAGCGCGCCAACGATGGCGTTGAGCGCCAGAAACAGCGCGATGGCGAGCGGAACCGCGAGCGCCGCGCGCCGCGCCAGTCCGTCGTAGGCGGAGAAGGAAGCGGGTTTGCTCACGCCGACCTCTCGAATTCGACGACGCATGTGTTGACGAACAAAAACAGCGCGATGATCGACGCGAAGTAGAAGAGGTCGCGGAAGTCGAGCACGCCCTTGGCGAGCGTCGCGAAGCGCGTCAGCATCGACGCCGAGGCGAGGAGATCGACCACGCCGGACGGCAGGACCCCGCGCAGCGAATCCGTGATCGCGCCGACGCCGCTGACGACGAGCAGCAGGCACACGCCGATGCCCAGAATGAAGGCGATGACCTGGTTGCGCGTCAGCGCCGAGACGCAGGAGGCGACCGACAGCATCGCGCCGGCGAGGAGGAAGCTGCCGATATAGGACGCCAGGATGACGCCGTTGTCGGGCGAGCCCAGCCAGTTCGCCGAAATCCAGATGGGAAAGGTCAGCGCCAGCGCGAGGCCGGCGAACAGCCAGCCCGCGACGAACTTGCCGAGCACCGCCTCGCCGGTGGAGATCGGCAGCGTCAGCAACAGCTCGATGGTGCCCGAGCGGCGCTCCTCCGCCCACAGCCGCATGCCGATCGCGGGAATCAACGCGAGAAACAGCCACGGATGGAACATGAAGAACGGGCCGAGGTCCGCCTGTCCGCGTTCAAGGAAATCGCCGAGGTAAAACGTCGTCGCGCTGGCGGCGACAACGAAGGCGATGAGGAACACATAGGCGAGCGGCGTCGCGAAATAGGCGGCGAACTCGCGCCTGGCGACGGTCCAGATGGCGCTCATGGCCGGGCTCCCGCGCCGCGCCGCGTCAGGCGCGTGAACACGTCGTCGAGCGAGCCGGTCTCGACCGTCAGGCTCGACGCGTCGACGCCCGCGGCGCGCAGCGCGCCGGCCACCGCGTCGGCGATGAAAGCGCCGTCCTTCGGCGTCGCGACGACATAGGTCGCGCCTTCCTCGGTCTTTTGATCGACGCTGGCGACGTTTGGCAATCCGCGCAGCAGGTCGGCCGTCCGCTTCGCCTCGCCGGCGTCGACGCGCGCGGAAACGGCGTTGTGGTTGGCGGCGCGGGCGTGCAGTTCGCGCGGCGTGCCGCCGCCAGCGACCTTGCCCGCCGATATGAAGATCGCGCGGTGGCAGATGGAGTCGACCTCTTCGAGCAGATGCGTCGAGATGATGATCGCCTTGTCCGCCGACAGTTCGCTTATCAGGCCGCGCACGGCGCCCTTTTGGATGGGGTCGAGGCCGTCGGTGGGCTCGTCCAGAATAAGAACCCTGGGGTCGTGGACGAGCGCCTGCGCGATGCCGAGGCGGCGCTTGAAGCCCTTCGACAGCGTGTCGATGGGCCGATACAGCACGTCTTCGAGTTGCAGGCGCGCGATCGCCTCGCCAACGCGTCCGCGGCGTGTCGCGGCGTCGAGCCCGCGCGCGGCGGCGACGAAGTCGAGAAAGCCCTCGGGCGTCATGTCGGCGTAAAGCGGCGAGCCCTCGGGCAGGTAGCCGAGACAGGCCTTCGCGGCGCGGGGTTGCGCGCGCGTGTCGTGGCCGCAGATCCGCGCGACGCCCGAAGTCGCCGCCAGCGAGCCCGCGATGATGCGCATCATGGTGGATTTGCCGGCGCCGTTCGGGCCAAGCACGCCCAAGACCTCGCCGGCGGCAACGGTGAAACTCACGTCGTTCACGGCGGCGATGGCGCCAAAGCGCTTTTCCAGATGTTCAACCTCGACCAATGGCGCCATGGCGGACTACGCGTTTCCTCTCGGCCTTCGCCTTGTTGGTTGTCGGGGCGGAAACTAGTGCGGGGGCCGCGCCCGCGCAAGGGCATTCGGAGCCGCCGTCAGGCTTGCGGCGGCGTCGGGCTCGCGGCGCCGGCGGACGCCTGGTCGGCGCGCGTCAAAGCCATGTGATTGCGCGCCGAAAGCGGGATCAACGCCAGATAGAAAACGCTCAGAATGGCGAGCATTTGCATCGGAAACGTCGCGCCCAGCAGCAACGCGGCCATGACGCCGAACAAAAGCGGCATGAACCACTCGCGCGGCACACGGCCGGTTTTCTTGCCCGAGAAGTGCGGAATCCGGCTCGCCATCAGCAGCGCGATTCCCAGAACATAGGCCGTCACAAACGGAGTCAGGCTCGGATCGAGGGGCGTCTCGACGGCGAAGGCGACGTACATCGGCAGCATGACCGCGATGGCGCCGGCGGGGGCTGGCATTCCGACGAAGAAGTTTCCCGTCCACGCGGGCTGGCCGGGATCGTCGATCATGACGTTGAAGCGCGCCAGCCGCAGCGCGCAGGCGACCGCGAAAATCAACGCCGCGAACCAGCCGAAGCTCTTGTTCGCGTGCAGCGCCCAAAAATAGAGGAGCAGCGCCGGCGCGACGCCGAAATCGACGAAATCGGCGAGCGAGTCGAGCTCCGCGCCGAAACGCGACGCGCCCTTGAGCGCGCGGGCGATGCGGCCATCGAGCCCGTCGAGAATGGCCGCGCCGACAATCGCGAACACGGACTCCTCGTAGAGCCCCTCGGAGGCGAAGCGTATCGCGGTGAGGCCAAGGCAGAGCGCCAGCAGCGTCACCAGATTGGGCAGCACGAAGCGCAGCGGGATGCGGCGAAACCGGCGGCGGCGTTGAGCGCGCTCGAACCCGGGCCCTCGCGCGGCGTCGTCCGGGGCGGGTTCGAAATCCATCCGCGTCAACCCGCCTTGAAGGCGCGGCGTTCCTGGCCCGCGCGCATGTCCGCGAGCGGCGTCTCGCCCGCCACCGCCCGCGCGCCGACCGCGACCAGCGGCGTCGCGCCCTCGGGCAGGTAGATGTCGACCCGCGATCCGAAGCGGATCAGGCCGATCCGGTCGCCGACGGCCGATGTCTCGCCCTCGTGGACGAAACAGACGATGCGCCTGGCGATCAGGCCGGCGATCTGCACCACGCCGAAGCGGCCGTCGGCCGTGTCGAAAATAAAGCCGTTGCGCTCGTTGTCCTCGCTCGCCTTGTCAAGGTCGGCGCTGAGAAAGAGGCCGGGCTTGTAGGCGATCTTGGATATCCGGCCATTCACCGGCGCGCGGTTCACGTGGCAGTCGAACACCGACATGAAGACGGAGATCCGCTGCATGGGCGCGACGCCGAGGCCGAGTTCGGGCGGCGGCGCGTAGCGGCCGATCAGGCTGACGACGCCGTCGGCGGCCGACACCACGAGCCCGTCCCGCAAAGGCGTCACGCGCGGGGGATCGCGAAAGAAATACACGCACCAGGCGGTGAGAAAGGCGCCGATCCAGCCCAGCGGCGACCACAGCCAGCCCAGCACAAGGGCGGCGGCGGCGAAGGCGGCGATGAACTTGTAGCCCTCCGGATGGATGGGCGTCGCCTGTTTGCGGATGGAGTCGAGAACGGACATGCGGGCTTCCGGGAGGTCTTGGCGCCCGCTAGATGCCATTTTGCGCCGGCGAAGTCACTGCCCCGCTATTATTGGGTGAGCCGGATCTTCGTCAATTGGGCGCCGATCGAGGCGAAGGCCTGCGTCAGCGACGCGGCGGTCGCGGCGTCGTAGTAATACGACACGCTCGTCGCGCACTGCTGCAGGACGCCCTTGATGACCGGGTCGGTGACCTCGAAGGCGATCGCGTAGATCGTGACGCCCCTGGCCTGGATGGCCTTGCAGGTTTGCAGCGTCTGGTAGTTGGCTTCCAGCTTGTCGGGCGAGGAGGCGGTGAGGTTCGCGCCGCTCGAGTCGACGTCGGTGGCCTCGTGGTCGTGGTCGCTGTTGGCGAAATTCGGCGAATGCGTGTTGAAGCCGTCGGTCATCAGCACGAGCGTCTTGGTGGTGTTGCCGCCGTAGGCGGCGCCGTCGGCGAAGGGCGCGTTGGGGGAAAGCACGCGCCAACCCCACATGAGCGCGGGCGCGATGTAGGTTTCGCCCGCGGCTGTCAGGGAGTTGATCTCGCTGACAACGGTCGTCGAACTGTCCGTCAGGCGTTGCAGGGCCGTCGGGCAGTTGTCGTAGTAAAGGTTCTGGGCGTGGTTCAGAATCAGCGCCGGAGCCGGATTGCTCGAATCGACGGTTTCAGAGATGTCGAGCGGCGCCGCCGCGCTGCCCCGCGTGCCAACGCAGCCTTGCCAGGCGTATGAGGCGGTGTTCGAACTGGCGGCGGTGTAATAGGGCGTTCCCGACGAGCAGCCGCTCGCCGGGGTGATCACATAGCCGCAGGAATAGCTTGTCGGCGTGCCGTCGTTCGTGCCGGCGCATGTGCGCGTGCCGTCCACTTCCGGATGGGTGCAAACCCTCGGCGTCGTCCAGTAGCCGGCGTAGCTCGTTGTGACGTGCGCCGTGGCGGTGCTCGTCAGCCAGCTCGCGCCCGCGTAGCCCGTGCCCACATTGACATAGTAGTTGAAGGGCACCAGTCCGATCTTCACGTTGTTGGCCGCGTTCGGCATGTTGTAGATCGTGTTGACCAGATTGGCGGCGGCCGCCTGCGCGGTGGAAAGTTTGGCGCCCGTCATCGAATAGGTCGTGTCGAGCACCAGCGCGAGTTCGAGCTTTTGGCCGGAACCAATGGACGCCCGCGAGGTCGCGACGACCTTGCTCGTCGGGATGCCCGCTATCTTCATGAAAATGTTGTTCAAGGTCAGCGTCGCGGTGGCGCCGACGGAACCGGCGACAGAGGTGTCCACGGCGATGACCGGGGCAGTTCCCTTTGTCTTGAAATTGCCGGCCATGAAGGCGTTGACGGCGCTGGCGGCGTTGGCGGTGCTCTGGGTCGGGCTGACCGCGACGGTCTGGACGCCGGCGAGAACGGCGGTGTCGAGGGCGCCCTGCAACAGCGCCTTCTGCCGGTTGGCGACGGTGTAGTCGACGGCGAAGCCGACGATGCCCAGGATCGGGATGAGGGACAGGCCGAACAGCATGGCGATATTGCCGCGCCTGTCGCCGGGAAAAGCCGCGGCGCGCGCGCGCAGGAAGCCCTTGAAATCCGGCATCGCCCTATCCTTCCGCCAACGCCGCCTTGAAACGATTGGCGCGCCCAAAACGTGGGAAAGCGTACGAACGCCGGGTTAATTTGCCGCTAAGGCGGCGCCATGAAAACGCTTAAGCCTCGATGGCGACGCGGACGGACTTGCCCTCCTCCTCTTCCGCGCGGCGCAGGGCCTCGTTGGCCTGGTCGACCTCGCGCTGGCGGTTCCACATGGCGGCGTAAACGCCTTGCCGCGCCAGCAGATCGTCGTGCCGGCCGCGCTCGACGATGACGCCCTTGTCGAGCACGAGGATCTCGTTGGCGTTGACGACGGTCGACAGGCGGTGCGCGATGACCAGCGTCGTGCGCCCCTTCGACACCCTGTCGAGCGCCAGCTGGATTTCGCGCTCGGTGAAGCTGTCGAGCGCGGACGTCGCCTCGTCGAGCACGAGGATCGGCGGGGCCTTGAGAATGGTGCGGGCGATGGCGACGCGCTGCTTCTCGCCGCCGGAGAGCTTCAATCCGCGCTCGCCGACCTGCGCGTCGTAGCCGCCCGGCACGAGCTTGATGAAGTTGTCGATCTGCGCGAGCGAGGCGGCGGCCTGGACCTCCTCCTCGGTCGCGTCCCAGCGGCCGTAGCGGATGTTGTAGGCGATGGTGTCGTTGAAGAGCACGGTGTCCTGCGGCACCATGCCGACGCGGTCGCGCAGGGAGCGCTGCTGGACCTCGGCGATGTTCTGCCCGTCGATGACGACGCGGCCCGCCTGCGGCTCGTAGAAGCGGAAGATCAGCCGGGAGATCGTCGATTTGCCCGCGCCAGAGGGTCCGACGATGGCGACGGTCTGGCCCGCCGGCACCTCGAAACTGACGCCGCGCAGGATCGGCCGCGCGGAATCGTAGGCGAAATGCACGTCCTCGAAGCGCAGCGTCCCCGCGCCCACGGCGAGCGGCTCGGCGCCCGGCTTGTCCTGGATTTCCGGGCTCTGGCCCAGCAGGTCGAACATGGTCTCGATGTCGATGACCGCCTGCTTCACCTCGCGGTAGAGCATGCCCATGAAATTGAGCGGCTGCGAAAGCTGGATCATCATCGAATTGACCAGCACGAAGTCGCCGAGCGTGTGCGTGCCGGCGCGGATGCCCTGGATGCACAGCGCCATGACCAGCGCCAGGCCGGCGGTGAAAATGACGCCCTGTCCGGTGTTGAGGACGGCGAGCGACACGTAGCTGCCGACCGACAGCCGCTCGTAGCGCGCCATCGCCTTGTCGTAGCGCTCGGCCTCGCGGTCCTCGGCGCCGAAATACTTCACGGTCTCGTAGTTCAGCAGGCTGTCGATGGCCTTCGTGTTGGCGTCCGAATCGCTCTCGTTCATCGAGCGGCGGATCGACATGCGCCAATTCGTCGCCGCCGTCGTGTACCAGAGGTAGATGACGATCATGGCGACCGTGATGGCCGAATAGCGCCAGTCGAACTCGTAGAACATCACCGCTAGGATCAGCGTGAACTCGACGATGGTCGGAATGCCCGTCAGCATCGACAGCCGCACGATCTGCTCGATGGCGGTGCGCCCGCGCTCCAGCACGCGCGTCAATCCGCCCGTCTTGCGTTCCAGGTGGAAGCGCAGCGACAACTGGTGCAGGTGGACGAAGACCTCCGTCGCCAGGTGGCGCACAGCGTTCATCGACACGGCGGCGAACAGCGCGTCGCGGCCCTGCGTCAGCACCACCATCAGCGTGCGCAATACGCCGTAGAGGATCGTCGCCCCGATGGCGCCGCCGAGCCAGAGCGCGACGGACGAGACGTTGCCGTCCTTGGCGGTGATCGCGTCGGTCGCCCACTTGAACGAAAACGGCACGGCGATGGTGACGAATTTGGCCAGCACCATCAACGCGACCGCGCCCGACACCCGCAGACGCAGGTCCAGCCTGTCGCGAGGCCAGACGTAGGGCCAGAGGCGTTGGACGGTTGTGGTCAGCGACAGTTCGCGCTCGGGCGGCTGTAGGGGGCGGGCCGGCTGGGGCCGCGAAAGGGTTTGATCCGTCATTTTTCTCTGCGATCGCGCGATGGCGGCGCGGGCGCCGGCGATTGAGTCGGGGGACATATAGGCCGAAAGGCCCGGCGTTGCACCCCCGGCCAGCCCAGCCCGGCGGAGCCCCGCCTCAGTATTTCTTGAACCGGTTGCCGGCGTCGATGGTGATTTCCGCCCCCGACGTGTAGGCGGACTTGCTGGATGCCAGAAACGCGACGGTGTGCGCGATTTCCTCGCAGGTGGCGATGCGCCCGCCGGGATAGTCCTTCATCATCTCGACATAGCGTTCGGGATCGCCCAGCTTGCGCCGCGCCGCCTCCTTGGCGAGATAGGTTTGCCGCTCCGAGGCGGTCGGGCCGGGGTTGACCGCCATCGCGCGCACGCCGTGGTCGAAGGCCTCCCGCGCCAGGCATTGCACGAACATGTTGAGCGCGAGGTTGGCCATGCAGCCGGCGATGTAGTTGGGGTTTGGTCCCGACGCCGCCGCGCCGCACACGCAGACGACGACGCCCGACTTGCGCGTGTACATCGCCGGCAGAATGGCGCGCGTCAGCCCGATGTAGCCGAACACCTTGAGATCCCACGCCGCTTTCCAGCGCTCGTGAGTGACCTCCTGAAGATTGCCGGCGGGGATGGCGCCGGCGTTGTTGACGAGAATGTCGGGCGCGGGGCAGGCGGCGGCCAGCGCCAGCACATCCTCGTGCTTCGAGAGATCGCAGGCCCGCACGGCGACCTTGACGCCGTATTCGCCCTCAAGTTCGCGTTTGAGCGCTTGCATCTGCTCGGCCGAGCGGGCGGCGAGAAAGAGGTCGCAGCCCTCCTTCGCGAGTTCGACGGCGATGGCGGCGCCGATGCCCTTCGACGCGCCGGTGACGAGGGCGAGCTTGCCCTTGAGATCGAGATCCAACCGTTCCTCCCTAGCCGATATGCGCGCGGAACAATGTCATCGTCCGTTCGCGGGCGATCGCGGCGGCTTCTGGATTGTTGCCGTCGAAGCCGTGTCCGGCGTTATAGACGTGAACGGGCAGGGCGGGAAACGCCGCCTTGATTTTCTCCACGTCGGCGAGCGGGATCAACCGGTCCTGATCGCCGAAGTGCAGCGTGATCGGGCATTTCGGCGCGCGGTCGAGGAAGTCCACCACGTCCTTGCCATAGTAGGACGCGGCGACGGCGAAGCGCAGGGCGTGGGCCGCGAGCCAGACCACCGAGCCGCCCACGCAATAGCCGACCACGCCGACCTTGCCCGCCGCCGCCACGCGCGCCCGCGCCGCCTCCACGTCCTTCAGCACGTCGTCCCAGACGAAGCCGTTGCGCATTTTGCCGGCGGCCGCGCCGCCTTCGGGCGTGTGCTCGAACGCCGCGCCGCGCCGCTGGCGGTCGTAAAGCGCCGGCGCGATGGCCAGATATCCGTCGCGCGCGAAGGAATCGCAGACGCCGCGCAGATAGGCGTCGACGCCGAACGCCGTCTGTATCACGACGAGGCCGCCTCGCGCCGCGCCGGCGGGCGTCGATATGAACGCTTGCAAGCGGTGCCCGTCCGACGCGGTGATGTCGATTGTCTCGCCCATTCGCTGCTCCTGTTACGACCGCGGGACGTCCATTGACTGATCGACGCGAGCCGCGGCGAGCGCGTCTCCCGCCACGCCCGTCGCTTCCACCCAAAATAGCCGCCCGGCCTCGACGCCCGGCGTTTTCGCCAGTGTGAAATCCTTGGCGCGCGAAAACCCACCGCGTTCGCTCAGCACCTCCAGCCGCTTGCCGACCTGGGCGGCGAGATGCGCGGCGAGCGACGCGGCGCCTTTCTCGCGCAGCCTCGCCGCGCGCTGTTTCGCGGCCTCGCGCGGAACTTGCGGCATTCGGGCGGCGGGCGTTTGTTCGCGCGGTGAGAACGGAAACACATGCAGCCGCGTCAAACCGCATTCGTCGACGAGGTCGAGCGTGCGCTGAAACATCGCCTCGGTTTCGGTGGGAAAGCCGGCGATGAAATCGGCGCCGAAGACGATGTCGGGCCTTTCAGCGCGCAATGACCGGCAAAAGTCGATGGCTTCGCGTCGCGCGTGCCGCCGCTTCATGCGCTTCAGGATCAGATCGTCGCCGGCCTGCAAAGAAAGATGCAGATGCGGCATCAATCTGTCCTCCCCGGCGAACGCGCGCAACAGATCGTCGTCGGCCTCGACGCAATCGATCGACGACAGACGCAGCCGCGGCAGCGCGGGGACCTCGCGCAATATCGCGCGGACCAGCGCGCCGAGCTTTGGCGCGCCATCGAGGCCGCCGCCCCAGCTTGTGAGATCGACGCCGGTCAGCGACACGTCCTTCGCGCCGGCCTCGACCAGCGCGGCGACACGCGACACGACTTGCGCCATGGGCGCCGAGCGCGAATCGCCGCGGCCATGGGGGATCACGCAAAAGGTGCAGCGGTGGTCGCACCCGTTTTGGATTTCGACGAAGCCGCGCGTGCGCCCCTCGACCACATGCGCGGCGTCGAAGGCGTGTTCATTCGCCACCGCCCCGACGCTGACGCGCGGCATGGCGTCCAGATTGGCCCAGGTTTCCGCGCGCCGCTTTTCGGTGTTGCCGACGACGTTCGACACTTCCGGCATCGCCGCGAATTTTTCCGGCGCCGTTTGCGCGCCGCAGCCGGTGACGACGATCCGCGCCCCGGGCTGTTCGCGCGCGACGCGGCGGATCGCCTGCCCCGCCTGCCGCATGGCTTCCGCCGTCACGGCGCAGGTGTTGACGATCACGGTGGGGCGGTTGCTTCGCGCGGTTCGCGCGGCGGCCCGCATCGCCTCGCTCTCGACGAGGTTCAACCGGCAGCCGAAGGTGACGGTCTCGACGCTCACGTCTCTACGCCGGCGAAAATCGCGGGGTCGAATTCACCCTCGAATTCGAGCTCGACCGGGCCGCTCATCAGCACATGGCCATCGCTCTCGCGCCACTCGATCGAAAGGTCGCCGCCGGGCAGCGCGACCGTGGCCGCGCGCGCCGTCAGGCCGGCCCGGGCGGCGGCGACGAGCGTCGCGCAGGCGGCGGTGCCGCAAGCCAGCGTCGCCCCGGCGCCGCGCTCCCACACCCGCAGAATTATGTGGTCGTTTGACATGATGGTCGCGAACGACACATTGACCTTCTCGGGGAACATCGCGTCGTGTTCTACACGCGGTCCCCACCGGTGGATGTCGAAATCCACCGCGGCGGAAATGAAGTACACCGCGTGTGGATTGCCCATGTTGACGGCGGAAAATGTCCGCAGCGCGTCGGGCAGATCGGCGCCGGAAAGCGCCACCGATCGGGTGTCGGGAGCGGGCGAGGCGAGCGGAATCTCCCGCCAATCAAGCCTCGGCGGCCCCATGTCCACGGTGAAAACAAACTCGCTCTCGCGGACGCAGTCGAGCAAACCCGCGGCGGTCTCCAGCCGCAAGGTCGCGGCGCCGGTTTCGCGCGACAAAACAAACGCCACGCATCGCGTGCCATTGCCGCAGGCGGCCGAGAGCGACCCGTCGTTGTTGAAAATCGTCATGAACGCCAAGGTGTTGGCCGTCCGGGGATCATGGAGGACCATCAACTGATCGTAGGCGAGCCCCGGCGCGCGGGCGATGGCGCGCGCCTCCGCCGGCGAAACGGAGAGTCCGCTTCCCCGCAAATCAAGCGTCACAATCGCGTTGCCGCAGCCGTTCATTTTGACGAACGCGCGGCGCCCAAGGCCAGACATTTCAACGAGTTCCCCGCGGACAGGCGGCAGGCATAGTCCTTGCCCGCGCATGGCCGCAACCCCGCGCGGCGGCCTTTCTCGAATTTGTGCTGCCACAGCGCGGGAATTGTCCTAAGCTGGCGCCAGCCTTGTCGTCCTTGGAGTTTTCGATGCGCCCGGTCCTCGTCGGCTTCGCCGCGCGACTCGTTCGCCCGGCTTTCCTAGCGGTTTGCCTCGCCTTCGCCGGGTCTCTGGCCCTGGCCCAAACACCGGCGCCGCCGCCCGACAGCTCCGATTCCGACCAGCCTTCGTCGTCCATCGACACGGGCTCGGTGGTCGCGCTCGACCTCGTGGCGCGGCCGGCGCTGACGCTCAGCGGATCGGCCGAATGGGACGACGGGTTGGACACCGTCATGGGCGCGCTCGAAAAACTGCGCGCGGAATTGGCGAAAGCCGGTCTTGAGGCGAACGGGCCGCCGATGGCCGTCTTCACCGACACAGACGACCAAGGCTTCAAATACACGGCGATGTTGCCGTTGACGGCCAAACCCGCGGCCGCGCCCCCGTTGGGCCAGGATGTCAAACTCGGCGCGACGCCGGCTGGCAAGGCGATGAAATTCGAGCACCGCGGCTCCTACGACGATATCGACACCAGCTATGAGGCGATCACCGCTTATCTCGATGAAAAGGGCCTGGAGGCGCAAAACCTTTTCATCGAGGAATATCTGACGACCCCGAAGGGCGCCGACGACAGCGATCTCGCGGTCGATATCTACGTGTTTTTGAAGGAATAGCGCCGACGCCGCTATTCGACGGCGTCCCAGTAGGGGCGCGGCCCAAAACGCCGCGCCAGAAAATCGACGAAGGCGCGGACCTTCGGCGAAACGTGGCGCGAAGGCGGATAGACGGCGCTCAACGCGTGGTCCCGTGGCATGAAGTCGTCAAGCACTTGCGCGAGCGCGCCGGCTCGCAAATCCCCGCCGACAAAAAACGTCGGCAGCATCGTGATCCCGAAGCCGTTCAGCGCCGCGACGCGGAGCGCGTCGCCGTTGTTCGCGCTCAATCGGCCCTTGACCTCGATTGACTGGATCTGGCCGTCCGGTCCGCCGAAGCGCCAGTGGCTCGGCTGCGGTTGATTGGTGTTGATCAGGCATTCATGCGCCCGCAGATCCCCGGGGGTCGCGGGCGCGCCGCGCTCGGCGAGGTAGGCCGGGCTGGCGCAGGCGACGAGGCGTATGGGCGCCAGCCGGCGCGCGACAAGGCTGGAGTCGGTCAGCGCGCCGATGCGGACCGCGATGTCGAAGCCCTCTTCGATGAGATCGACGAACCGGTCGTTCATCGCCAGATCGATCTCCACTTCCGGGCATTGGCGCAGAAAATCGGGCAGAGCCGGCGCCAGATGCAGAAAGCCGAAGCTCATCGGCCCGGCGATCCGCAGTTTTCCGCGCGGGGCCGCTTGCGAATGGCTCACGGCGCGGTTGGCTTCGTCCACATCGGACAAAATTCTCGTCACGCGCTCGAAATAGCCGCGTCCGGCTTCGGTCAACGCGAGGGATCGCGTGGTGCGGTGCAGGAGCCGCGCGCCAAGTTCCGCCTCCAGCCCGCTCACAAGGCGGCTTACAGCGGATTTTGACGCGCGCAGTCGCGCGGCGGCTGCCGAGAACGACCCGGTTTCCGCGACGGCGGCGAAAGCTTCGATGGCGGCGAGGCGATCCATATTGTTGCGATTTATAGAACACTGTTGTGGAAATTCAATGGATTGTTCCATTGGGCGACAAAAACTAGATATAAACCCAACGCGAACACGGAGATCGCCATGTCCATCACACAGCGAAAAGCTCAGGAGCGCGGCCACGCGAACCACGGCTGGCTCGATAGTTTCCACACGTTTTCCTTCGCCGGCTACCACGACCCCCGACATATGGGCTTTGGCCCGCTGCGCGTCGTCAATGAAGACCGTGTCGCCCCCGGCATGGGTTTTGGAACCCACGGCCATAGCGACATGGAGATCATCTCCTATGTTCTCGAAGGCGAACTCGCGCACAAGGACAGCATCGGCGGAGGCTCGGTGATCAAGCCCGGCGACGTGCAGGCGATGAGCGCAGGGACCGGCGTCCGCCACAGTGAATTCAACCCCTCGAAGTCGAAGGGGGTCCATTTTCTGCAAATCTGGATTGAGCCGAACGTGTTGGGCCTGAAGCCGGGGTACGATCAGAAAACCTTCGCCGACGCTGAAAAGCGCGGCCGGTTGCGGCTCGTGGCGTCGAAGGACGGACGCGAGGGGTCGCTGTTGATCCACCAGGACGCCGACATCTTCGCCGCTGTTCTGAACGAAGGCGAAAGCGTTTCGCGCGCCGTCGAAAAGGGCCGCCACGTCTGGGTTCAGGCCGTCCGGGGCGCTGTCTCCATCGGCGACACACGGCTTGAAACCGGCGATGGCGCCGCCATCGAGAACGAAACCTCCCTCTCCATCGTTTCGCGCGCGACCGACGCGGAAGTCCTCGTCTTCGACCTTCCCTAACCCTCAACAAAGGAACCCTGCCATGGCGAAAGTGCTTGTTCTTTATTATTCCGCGTACGGCCACATCGAAAAAATGGCGGAGGCGCTCGCCGAAGGCGCGCGCGCCGCCGGAGCGCATGTCGATATCAAGCGCGTCCCGGAGACCGTTCCGGAGGAGGTCGCGCGCAAGTCGCATTACAAGCTGGATCAAAAGGCCGAGGTCGCCAAAGTCGCGGATCTTGAAAACTACGACGCTATTGTCGTGGGAACCGGCACGCGCTTCGGCCGCATGTCATCGCAGATGGCGGCGTTTCTCGATCAGGCCGGCGGTCTGTGGGCGCGCGGCGCGCTCAACGGCAAGGTCGGCGCGGCTTTCTCCTCCACCGGAACGCAACACGGCGGGCAGGAGACGACGCTGTTCTCGATCATCACCAACCTGCTGCATTTCGGCATGATTATCGTCGGCCTGCCTTACAGCCACCAGGGTCAGATGAGCGTGGCGGAAATCGTCGGCGGCGCGCCTTATGGCGCGACGACCATCGCGGGTGGCGACGGCGCGCGCCAGCCCACAGCCATCGACCTCGCCGGCGCGCGCCATCAGGGCGAGCTTGTGGCCAAGACCGCCGCCAAGATTTTTGGCTGAGACAATTTTCGCCTGACGCGGCCCTGAAGCGACCGGGCGCCGCGCGAGGGATGGATCGCGGCGCGCGGGAGGGCTAATATGCCTTGCCGCGCGCTCGCGCGCGAAAGGGAGGGTCCATGAAAACGGGTCTCGAATTGTCGGTCAGCCTCGCCGACTACCACCGGACAAGGCCGCTCCTGAACGGCGATGTCGGCTTCAAGGGCATCGTTCCGAAATTTCATCCCGCCGCGCCGGGCGAAGCTTGTTTGCGGCCCATCTACGAGGAGTTCGATGTCGCCGAGATGTCGCTCTCCTGGTACGCGATGGCGCGATACCGGGGGGAGCCCGTTTACGCGCTGCCGATATTCCCCCTCCGCATGTTCGTCCACGCCTACGTGTATTGCCGGGCGGATTCGGGGATGACGAAGCCGTCGGACCTGAAGGGGAAGCGCGTCGCCATGGATGTCTATCGGCTTACCGTGGGCCTATGGACGCGCGGCGTCTTTGAAGAGCACTACGGGATTTCACCGAGCGAAATCCACTGGTTCACCACCGACCCCGAGGGCGCCGGTTTCGAGGCGCCCGCCAATGTGAAGATCACCCAGACGGGCGAGGCGCCCATCGATCTTTTGATGCGCGGCGACATCGACGCCTTCATCGCGCCCAACGTTCCAGCGCAGGCGCGCGGCGGCCAGGCCGGCGTTCGGCGGCTCTTCCCCGATTGCCGGCGGACAATCGACGATTATTTCGACAAGACCGGCATTTTTCCGATCACCCACACGCTTGTTGTCGGCGAAAAAACGCTCGAACGGGAACCCTGGATCGTCGAAAGCCTCGTCGATGGCTTTCAGGCGGCCGGCGATCTTTGCCGCAAGCAATACGAATATCCGAAACGGCTGTCGTTCCCCACCGCGGTTTTGCTGATCGAGGAGGAGGAAAAGCGCTTCGGCGCGGATCCATGGAAACATGGGCTTGAGGAAAACCGCCACACGCTCGACAGGTTCATGGAATACGCGTTCCAGCAGAACTACACGGGGCGCCGGTTGAGCGTCGACGAGTGTTTCTGGCCGGGAAGCGCGAAATCCAAGGCCGCGAAGGTTTTGGCGACGGAGGGGGCGTAGGCTTCCAGAGGGTTATTTGCTGACGTCCTTGACCCTCGCCAATGTCTCGGGAGAAACGTCGAGCATGTCGGCGACGGCCTTCTGCAAATCTTCGCCGGATTTCGTCGCGAGCGGCAGTTGCGAGCGTTGCGCGTCGGCCACAAAGACGGGATCCACGAGCATGTCCGCGAAGGCCGACCGCAACTGACCCAATCGCGCGGGCGGCGTGTTCGGCGCGGCGAACAGGGAGCGCCCGATTTCGTCGTTGCCGACGAGTTGATGGAAGACATCGCGCGTTTCCGAATCCTTGGCGAGTTCAAGCACCGTTGGCGTGTCGGGCAATGCGCGGTCGCGTTCCGCGGCGAACTGCACGAGGATGTTGAGTTTTTTCTCCGTAATGTAACCGGAAAAAAGCTGCGACAGGCCAATGAAGGTCGACGTGCCGCCATCCGTCTCGCCGCGCTCGGCGGCCAGCACATAGTCCTGCGCCGAGGGATAGCCGGGAATCATTTTGATCGACGCGCCCAGGAACATGTTCATCGCGCGTATGCGGTAGGCGGGGATCTCGTTCACCGAGGAAATCGCCACCGTGGCGGGTTTCGTCAGCATGTCCGCAAGCGTCTTCACGGGCGACGCGTGCCAGAAGAACAACACCGAGGTCGTGTCGAGCAGGCGCCCGATCGCGGGAAACTTCCGGGCGTCGTAGTTGATCTGGGGATTGCCGAACAATTGCTCGCTGGCGAAGGACGACGTCATGATTTCAAGCGTCGTTCCGTCCCGCGGCGCGACATTGTAGAGGTAGTTCGAGGCGATGACGCCGCCCGCGCCGGGCATGTTGCGCGTTATGATCGTCGGATTGCCCGCAAGGTGTTTGCCGAGGTTGCGCGACACCAGGCGGGCGTAGGCGTCGTAGGCGCCGCCCGGACCGATCGGAACGATGATCGTCATCGTCTTGCCCGCGAAGAATTGCTCCTCCTGGGCGGTGGCCAGCGCCGGCCACAGCATCGCCGCCAAAACCACGAACAGCCGGTTGATCATCTCGTCGCGCTCCCTTCGATTCGCCGGCGCGGCGGAGTTTACGCCCGCAGAGCTTCCACGCCGGGCAGGGACTTGCCCTCCAGCCATTCGAGAAACGCGCCGCCAGCGGTCGAAATATAGGTGAAGCGCTCGCCGACGCCGGCCTGATTGAGCGCCGAAACGGTGTCGCCGCCGCCGGCGACCGTCACCAACTTACCCGCGTCGGTCAGCGTGGCGGCGGCTTTCGCCACCGCGACGGTGCCCGCGTCGAAGGGCTGCAATTCGAACGCGCCGAAGGGCCCGTTCCACACGAGGGTCTTGATCTCCGCAAGCAGCTTTTCGACCTTGGCGACCGATTTCGGCCCGATGTCGAGTATCATTTCGTCGTCGCCGACATGGCCGGCGTCGACGACCCGGCTTGGCGCGCGCGCCTTGAATTCCTTCGCCACCACCACGTCGATGGGCAGCACGATCTCGCATTTTTCCGCCGCCGCGGCCTCGATGATCTTGCGGGCGGTGTCGAACAGGTCTCTTTCGCACAGCGACTTGCCAACAGGTTCGCCACGCGCGGCGAGAAAGGTGTTGGCCATGGCGCCGCCGATGATCAGGAAATCGACCTTCTTCGACAGGTTCCCGAGCAGGTCGAGCTTGGTCGAAATCTTCGCGCCGCCAACGATCGCTGCGACCGGACGCTTGGGGTTTTCAAGCGCCGAGGAGAGCGCGGCGAGTTCGGCCTGCATGCCGCGCCCGGCGTAGGACGGCAACGCGTGGGCGAGGCCTTCGGTCGAGGCGTGGGCGCGATGCGCGACGGAGAATCCGTCGTTGACGTAAATGTCGCCGAGCTTCGCGAGGTGGGCGACGAAAGCCGGATCGTTCTTTTCCTCGCCCTCGTGAAAGCGCGTGTTTTCCAGCATCAGAACGTCGCCGTTCCTCATGGCCGCGACGGCCTTTTCCGCCACTGGACCAACGCAATCGGACGCGAAGGCGATGGGCGCGCCGAGCGGGCCGGCGACGGCTTCGATGATGTGCTTCAGCGAATCTTCCGCGTCCGGGCCATTTTTGGGGCGGCCAAAATGCGCGAGAATGATCGTCTTCGCGCCCTTCGAGCGCAGTTCGCGCAAGGTGGGAAGAACCCGCTCCACGCGCGTCGCGTCCGACAGGCGGCCGTTCTCCATCGGCAGGTTCAAATCGAGGCGCAGCAGAACGCGTTTGCCCGAGACGTTGGCTTGATCGAGGGTGCGGTAGGTTGAAGTCATTTGACGCGTCGATCCCCCCAAGGACAGGCGTTGAGAATCGTTGAATCGCCTGTTCGACGATTCAACGATTTGTTTTTTCTTGTTTCAACCTAGCCAATCGTTTTCGCCATCGCCACGGCTGTGTCCGACATGCGGCTCGAAAAGCCCCATTCATTGTCGTACCAAGAGAGGATGCGCACGAAGCTGCCGTCGATAACCTTCGTCTGGTCCATGTGGAACACGGACGAGCGGTTGTCGTGGTTGAAGTCGACCGAAACGTTCGGCGAGTCGGTCCAGCCGAGGATGCCCTTCAGCTCCTGGCTCGCCGCGCGCTTGATGGCGGCGTTGATCTCCTCCTTCGAGGTCTTCTTCTTCGAGGTGAACTTCAAATCAACCACCGAGACGTTCGGCGTCGGCACGCGGATAGCGGCGCCGTCGAGCTTGCCGTTAAGTTCCGGCAGCACGAGGCCAACGGCCTTGGCCGCGCCCGTCGAGGTCGGGATCATCGACAGGGCCGCCGCGCGGCCGCGGTAGAGGTCCTTGTGCATGGTGTCGAGCGTCGGCTGGTCGCCGGTGTAGGAATGGATCGTCGTCATGAAGCCATGCTCGATGCCGACCGCGTCGTTGAGCACCTTGGCGACGGGCGACAGGCAGTTCGTCGTGCAGGACGCGTTGGAGACGACCATGTGCTCTTTGGAAATCTTGTCGTGGTTGACGCCATAGACGACCGTGATGTCGGCGTCGTCGCAGGGCGCGGAGACGAGCACGCGCTTGGCGCCGGCGTGAAGGTGCGCCATCGCCTTTTCCTTCGTCGTGAAGATGCCGGTGCACTCCATGGCGATGTCGACGCCCATGGCCTTGTGCGGCAGCTCGGCTGGGTTGCGGATGGCGGTGACTTTTATCGGGCCGCGGCCGACATCGATCGTGTCGCCATCGACCTTCACGTCGCCGTGGAAGCGGCCATGCACGGAATCGAAGCGAAAGAGATGCGCGTTGGTTTCGACCGGGCCGAGGTCGTTGATGGCGACGACCTGAATGTCCGTGCGTCCCGATTCCATGATCGCGCGCAGCACATTGCGGCCGATGCGTCCAAAACCGTTGATGGCGACCTTGACCGTCATTTTGTTCTTCCCCGTGTGTTCGCGCGGCCCGACGTGTCGTCGAATTGGGCTCGGCGCCGCTATTTTAGCCTATCGAGGGCCGCCTGCGCCACATGCTTGGCCGTAATTTCGAAGTGTTCGTAAAGTTTCTGGTATGGCCCGCTGGCCCCGAACCCCGTCATGCCCACAAACCCGCCGTCCGGGCCGACGATGGCGTCCCATCCCTGGCGGACGCCGGCTTCGACCGCGACTTTGACCGGCGCTTTGCCGACGATCTCGGCCCGGTAGGCCGCGTCCCGCGCCTCGAAAAGATCGAGACAGGGAACGGACACCACCCGCGCGGCGACGCCCTTGTCGGCCAGCAGCTTTTGCGCGTCGAGCGCGATGGCGACCTCCGACCCGGAGGCGAACAGGGACACCTTCGCCTCGCCGTTCGCCGGCGACAGCTCGTAGGCGCCCTTGGCGGACAGGTTTTCCGTCGTGAAGCTCTTGCGCGCGCGCGGAAGGTTTTGCCGCGTCAGCGCGAGCACCGAGGTGGAATGACCGGCTTCCAGCGCCGCCTGCCAGCATTCGGCGGTTTCGGTTCGGTCGGCGGGGCGGAACACGAGCAAATGCGGAATCGCGCGCAGCGCCGCGAGATGTTCCACCGGCTGATGCGTGGGGCCGTCCTCGCCAAGGCCAATCGAATCGTGGGTCATGACGTGGATCGCGCGCACGCCCATCAGCGCGCCGAGCCGCAGCGCCGGACGGCAATAGTCGGTGAAGCAGAGGAATGTCGCGTCGGAAGGGATGAACCCGCCATGCAGGGCCATGCCGTTGACCGCCGCGGCCATGGCGTGTTCGCGGATGCCCCAATGGATGTAGCGGCCGGCGAAATCGCCGGGCGATATCGGCTTGGTGGCGGCGACCTTCGTGTTGTTGGAGCCCGTCAGGTCGGCCGACCCCGTGATCAACTCGGGAACGACAGGCGCGATGGCCGCGATAAGCGCTTCCGAGGCTTTCCGCGTGGCGATCTCAGACGCGTCGTCGGCCGAAGCCTTCTTGAACGCCTCGAAGGCCCGAACGGCGCCGTCGGGAAGCTCGCCGGACAGGCGCCGTTCGAATTCGGCGCGTTTCGCGGCGTCCATGCCAGCGAGTTTTTTCGACCAGGCGTCATGCGCGCCCTTGCCCCGCGCGCCAGCGGCCCGCCAGGGGCTCAGGATGTTGTCCGGCACGACGAACGGCTCGTAGGGCCAGCCGAGGTTCTTGCGCGCGCCCGCCACCTCGTCCTTGCCCAAGGCCTCGCCGTGCGCCTTGTTGGTGCCCGCGCGCGTCGGCGCGCCGAATCCGATGGTGGTCTTGCAGCCGATGTAGCTCGGCTTGCCCGACCCTTTCGCGCGCCCGATGGCGGCGAGGATGGCCGCTTGATCATGGCCATCGACGCGCTCGGCGTGCCAGCCGCAGGCCTCGAAACGCTTGACCTGATCGACGGTGTCGGAGAGCGTGACCGGGCCGTCGATCGAAATGCCGTTGTCGTCGTGCAGGACAATCAGGCGCGTGAGCTTGATGTTGCCGGCCATCGCGATCGCTTCCTGCGATATGCCCTCCATCAGGCAGCCGTCGCCGACGAGCGTGTAGGTGTGGTGATCGACGATGTCGCCGAATTCCGCCGCCAGCATGCGCTCCGCCAGAGCCATGCCCACCGCGTTGGCGAGGCCTTGCCCGAGCGGCCCGGTGGTCGTCTCGACGCCGGCGGTGTGGTGGACTTCGGGATGGCCGGGCGTCTTCGAGCCAAGCTGGCGGAAATTCTTGATTTCCTCGATCGTCATCTCTTTTTGGCCGGTCAGGTAGAGCGCGGCGTAAAGCAGCATCGAGCCATGTCCGGCGGAAAGCACGAAGCGGTCTCGATCAGGCCAATTGACGTCGGCGATGTCGTATTTCAGGACTTGCGTGAACAGAACGGTCGCGATGTCCGCCGCGCCCATGGGCAAGCCGGGATGGCCGGAGTTGGCTTTTTGAACAGCGTCCATGGCGAGCGCGCGAATGGCGTTGGCCATGTCGTTCGGTGTGGCGGACATCGCTGGGTTCCCTTGAAAATCGGAGGATTTGGGCCGGTGCAGACGGCGCGCCGGCTTGATAACACCTGAAGGCGCCCTGTCAACGCGCGGTTAACCGCGCTCCACGGCTTTCGGTTCCCTGTTATCCCGCGTGGATCGGCCGTCGCGCGTTGACGACGAAGGCCCAACGGCGGCAAAAGGTTGTCCCGCGCTTCTCGCGCGCGACACGAGCATCATGAGCGTACCCCAAGCCATCGAGGCCGCCCTCAAACGGCTCGCCACCGCCCTCGACCACCTGGACGCGGCCACCGAGCGCGCGGCCATGGCGGGTTCCGCGCGGGCCGACGCCGAGGAGGAATTCGCCCTTCTTCGCGACGACCGCTCGCGGCTCGCGATGGACCTCGACGGCGCCCTCGCCAGGGTCGGAAAGCTCGAACGCGCCAGCGACGAGGCGACAAAGCGCATCGACCGCGCCAGCGAGGCGATCCACACCGCGCTCGGCGAGGCGCCGGACGATCCAGACTCGCCCGAAGAGGACGCGTGATGGCGCAGATTTCCGTCACCATCGCCGGACGCGCCTTCCGCATGGCCTGCGAGGACGGGCAGGAGGAACACCTCACCGCGCTCGCGGCCACGCTCGACGCGCGTATTGTGGAAATGCGCCAGTCCTTCGGCGAAATCGGCGATCAGCGGCTGACGGTGATGGCCGCGCTCAGCCTCGCCGACGAGCGCTCTGAGGCGCTGGGCAAGATCGCCCGGCTTGAGGAGGATGTCGCGCGGGTCCGCGAATCCTCCCGCGGCGCAACCATGCTGGCCGACGACGCGGCGCGCCAGATCGCCCAGGCCATCGACGACGCGGCCGGACGAATCGAAGCCGCCGCGCGCGCGATCGACGCGGAGCGAAGCTGAGCGGGGTCGCGCGGGGGCGGACTTGGCTTGGGCGGCAACGGCGTGGCCAGGCCGGTAACAAAGGCTTTGCGAATCAATGCTACGCCCATGGCCGGATCGCCAAAAAACGCGATCTTCATTGACATAAGGCGGCGTTCCGACTCAAATTCGGGGCAATTCGCGCTAGAACGATCATCGTCCCAGAGGAACCCATGGCACGCATCACCCTTCGCCAGCTTCTCGATCACGCCGCCGAACATGGCTACGGCGTGCCGGCCTTCAACATCAACAACATGGAGCAGGCGCTGGCCATCGGCGCGGCCTGCGACGCGCTCGACGCCCCGGTCATCATCCAGGCGTCGCGCGGCGCGCGCGCCTACGCCAACGACATCATGCTCAAACACATGATGGACGCGTTGACGGAGATGTATCCGCACATTCCGATCTGCGTCCACCTCGACCACGGCAACGTCGAATCGACCTGCATGACGGCGATTCAGGCCGGCTTCACGTCGGTCATGATGGACGGCTCGCTGAAGGCCGACGGCGCGACGCCGGCCGACTATGTTTACAACGTCGATGTCACCAAGCGCGTCGTCGATATCGCCCACATGGGCGGCGTTTCGGTCGAAGGCGAGCTTGGCGTGCTCGGCTCGCTCGAAACCGGCATGGGCGACAAGGAGGACGGCCACGGCGCCGAAGGCAAGCTCAGCCACGACCAGTTGCTGACGGACCCCGACGAGGCCGTGAAGTTCGTCAAGGCGACGAAGGTCGACGCGCTCGCCATCGCGATGGGCACGTCGCACGGCGCCTACAAGTTCTCGCGCAAGCCCGACGGCGACGTGCTCGCCATGAGCGTCATCGAGAACATCCACAAGAGGATGCCGAACATGCATCTGGTCATGCACGGCTCGTCGTCGGTGCCGCAGGATTTGCAGGACGTCATCAACAAGTTTGGCGGCGAGATGAAGGCGACATGGGGCGTGCCGGTCGAGGAAATCCAGCGCGGCATCAAGCACGGCGTGCGCAAGATCAACATCGACACCGACAACCGCATGGCGATCACCGGACAGATCCGCAAAATCCTGACCGAGCATCCCGGCGAATTCGACCCGCGCAAATATTTGAAGCCCGCGCTCGAAGCCATGTCGAAAATCTGCCGCGACCGCCTCGAGCAGTTCGGCGCCGCGGGCAACGCCTCCAAAATCGGCAAGATCATCCCGGTTTCCGAGATGGCGAAGGGCTACGCCTCGGGCAAGCTCGATCCGAAGTTCGCCTGAGCGTTCAACTTGCCGTGATTTGCGACGGGCGGCCCCTCGACGGAGGGCCGCCCGTTTCGTTTCGGCTTTGCAAAGTTCCCGTTACGTCCTATTGGATGGCTCGATTTGCCATTTAATCGCGTCGCCGTTCCTGGCGCGCAACCCCGAGGTCGTTGGATGAGCGCCACAGGAATCGTCACCCGCCGCGAGGCCATTGTCATTGGCTCCGCCGCCGCCGCTGTCGCCGCGCTTTCCACCGGTCCAGCCTTCGCGCAGGCGGCCGGCGACGTGCCCCTGGCGCAATTGCTCGCGCCGCAGGCGCTGCCCGACCTGTGGCAGGGCAAGGAGGACGCGCCGGTGACGATCATCGAATACGCGTCGATGACCTGCCCGCATTGCGCGCATTTCCACGCTGAAACCTATCCCGCGCTGAAGTCGAAATACATCGACACCGGCAAGGTGCGCTTCGTGCTGCGCGAATTCCCCTTCGATCCGCTCGCGGTCGCCGGTTTCATGGTCGCCCGCTGCCTCGGCGACAAGCGCGACGCGATGGTCGAGCTGCTCTTCGCGCAGCAGAAGAACTGGGCCTATTCCGACAAGCCCCTGCAAGGCCTGGCGAGCCTGACCAAGCAGGCCGGCATGTCGCAGCAGTCGTTCGAGGCCTGCCTGCAGGACAAGACGATGTATGACAACGTCAACGCCGTGACCGAAGCCGGCAAGAAATTCGGCGTCGACGCCACGCCGACCTTCTTCATCAACGGCAAGAAGGTGTCGGGCGACATGAGCCCGGACGAACTCGCCAAAAACATCGATCCCCTCATCAAGAGCTGAGGACGGCCCGGTCCCGCGCGAACAGGGTTCGCGCGAGGGCCGCCCGTTCGCCTTCGACACGCCGCAATCCCTAGCGACACATGCGGCGGTCAAGGCCGCGCCGCGCCTGATTCGCCCTGGCGAATCGTTGTTTCACACAGGAAAATCGACCGGGACGCTTGCGTTGGCCCGCGCGTTGTGACGGCTTGGGCGGCACATCCGCCGCTGGATTCCCCGTCCGGAGGCGCTCCATCCTTTTGGCCTGTTTAGGAACCGCGCACCAATGAAATTCGACAGACTGCGCATAGTCGGGTTCAAAAGCTTCTGCGAGGCGACCGAGTTCAAGATCGAGCCGGGGCTGACGGGCGTCGTCGGCCCGAATGGCTGCGGCAAGTCCAATCTTGTCGAGGCCATGCGCTGGGTCATGGGCGAGAATTCCTATAAAAACATGCGCGCGTCCGGCATGGACGACGTGATTTTCTCCGGCTCCGGCAACCGCCCGTCGCGCAACATGGCCGAGGTCGGCCTTGTCCTCGACAATTCCTCGCGCACCGCGCCCGCCGCCTTCAACGACTCGGAGGTTCTCGAAGTCACCCGCCGCATCGAGCGCGAGGAGGGGTCTACCTACCGCCTCAACGGCAAGGAAGTGCGCGCCCGCGACGTGCAATTGTTGTTCGCCGACGCGGCCACCGGCGCCCGCTCGCCGGCCATGGTGCGGCAAGGCCAGATCGGCGAAATCATTTCCGCGAAGCCGAAAGACCGCCGCCGCATTCTGGAGGACGCCGCTGGCGTCGCGGGCCTGCATTCGCGCCGCCACGAGGCCGAATTGCGCCTCAAGGGCGCCGAGGAAAACCTGCTGCGGCTGGAAGACGTGCTCAAGCAGATCGCCGCGCAGGCGGATGGCTTGCGCAGGCAGGCCCGGCAGGCCGGGCGCTACAAGAACATCGCCGCCGACATCCGCCGCCACGAGGCGCTGGTGTTCCACATCGGACACACAATGGTTTCGACCGAGGTCGCCGCGGCGGAGCGGCGCCTCGACGCCGAGACGCTCGATGTCGCCGAGCGCACGCGCCAGCAGGCCGAGGCCGCCCGGTTGCAAGCCCTCGCCGCCCATGGCCTGCCGGGTTTGCGCGACGTTGAAACCCGCGCCGGCGCCGCCCTGCAAAGGCTCGTGCTCGCCCGCGACCAGCTCGACGGCGAGGAGAAGCGGGCCAGGGAACGCGCCTCCGAACTTGAACGCCGCATCGCCCAGTTGATGCGCGACCTCGCCCGCGAGACCTCGCTGATCGAGGACGCCGCCGGGGTGATCGAAAAACTCTCGTCCGAGGCCGAGGAGCTGGAAGCCCAGGGGGATTCCTCGTCGGAAGCCGAATTCGAGGCGAAGGCGAAACTCGCCGACGCCGAGGGCGCCTTGGCCGACGCGGAACAGAAGCTGGCGGAATCGCAGGCGGCGCTCGCCGACATGAACGCGCGCCGCGGCGCGCTCGAACGCGCGTTGCAGGACGAAGTTCACAAGCACGGCCGCTTCGCCGCCGAATTCGAAAAAATCGAGGCGGAACTGGCCGAGCTTGAGGATTCGAGCGGTAAAGAGGATTTGGAAGCCGCGCTCGAAGTTCTGGAAGACGCCCGCGCCGTCACCGAGGAGGCCGAAGAAACGCTGCTCGCCCGCGAGGAAGAGCACGCGAGCGCGCGCGACGCCGAAGCCGCGTCGCGGCAGCCCCACGCCGACGCCGACCGCAAGGCGCAACGGCTCGAAACCGAGGCGCGCACGCTGACGAAGCTGCTGGCGACCGCCGCCAGCGACCTCTGGCCACCCGTGGTCGAGGAAATGAGCGTCGAAAAAGGTTACGAGGCGGCGCTTGGCGCGGCGCTCGGTGACGATCTCGACGCTTCCGCCAACACGTCCGCGCCGGCTCACTGGGCCGATGTGGGCGATTTCTCCGGCGACGCCGCGCTGCCTCCCGGCGTTCAGTCGCTGGCGCGTCTGGTCAAGGCGCCGCCGGCGCTCGCCCGCCGCCTCGCCCAGATCGGCGTCGTCACCCGCGCCGACGCGCCGCAACTGCGGGGCCTGCTCAAGCCCGGGCAGCGCCTCGTCACGAAGGAGGGCGATCTTTGGCGCTGGGACGGGTTTTGCGCCGCCGCGGAAGCCCCGACGCCGGCCGCCCGCCGCCTGGTGGAAAAAAACCGTCTTGGCGACCTGACGAACGAGGCCGCCTCCGCCCGCGCCGCCGCCGACGAACTGAAACTTGAAGTCGAACGCCATCAAACGGTTTTGCGCGTGGCCGCGTCGGCGGAAGCGCAGGCGCGCGAAGCGGCCCGCGCCCACAAGCGCGCGCTTGAGCAGGCGCGCGAAGCCGCCGCCGCGCTGGAGCGCAAGCGCGGCCAGGTCGCCGCCCGTCTGTCGGCGCTGGCCGAAGGCAAGGCCCGCCTCGCCGTCAGCCGCGACGAAGCGCACACCGCGAAATCCACCGCCGAAAAGGCTCTCGCCGATCTTTCCCCGAGCGCGCAATTGATCGCCAAGGTTGATCGCGCCCGGGCGTCGACCGCGCAATGCCGCGGCGAAACCGCGGAGGCGCGCGCGCTTGTGCAGGGCATGGCGCGCGAAGACCAGGCCCGCCAGCAGCGCCGCGCCGCCATCGGCATGGAGTTGCAATCGTGGGAGGCGCGCGCCGCCAAGGCGAAGACCCAGATCAACGAATTCGAGGCGCGCATCGGCGAGGCGAAGGACGAACTCGAGGAACTCGCCAACGCGCCCGGCGAATTCATCATTCAACGGCGCGAATTGATCAACCAGATCGACTTGGCGGAAGCCGCCCGCAAGGAGGCCGCCGACGCGCGCGTGCTGGGCGAGACGGCTCTCGCCGAATCCGACCGCGCCGGCCGCGCCTGCGTGGAGGCGATGTCCGCCGCGCGCGAACAACGCGCCCGCACCGAGGCGCAACTGGAGGGGCTGCGCGCGCGCCACGAGTCCATCGTTCACGCCATCGCCACCGAGCTTGAGTGCGAACCCGCGGCCCTCCCCGCGCTGGCGGGGGTGAAGTCCGGCGACGAATTGCCGGAACTCGCCGACGTCGAACGCAAGCTCGACGGGTTGAAACAGGACCGCGAGCGCCTGGGCGCCGTCAACCTGCGCGCCGACGATGAACTCGTCGACATCGACAAGAAGCACGGCGAACTCGCCGCCGAGCGCGACGACCTGACGGAAGCGATTCGCAAGCTGCGCGGCGCCATCGGCAACCTCAACAAGGAGGGCCGCGAACGGCTGATGGCGGCCTTCACCGTCGTGCAGGGACACTTCAAGGAGTTGTTCACGGCGCTGTTCAACGGCGGCACGGCGGAACTGCAATTGGTCGAATCCGACGATCCCCTCGAAGCCGGCCTTGAAATCGTCGCGCGTCCGCCAGGCAAGAAGCCGCAGACGATGACGCTCTTGTCGGGCGGCGAACAGGCGCTGACGGCGATGAGCCTGATTTTCGCGGTGTTCCTGACCAATCCCTCGCCGATCTGCGTGCTCGACGAGGTCGACGCGCCGCTCGACGACCACAACGTCGAGCGCTTCTGCGATCTTCTCGAGGAAATGCGCAAGAAGACCGACACGCGCTTCGTGACGATCACCCACAACCCCATCACCATGGCCCGCATGGACCGGCTGTTCGGCGTGACGATGGCCGAGCGGGGCGTGAGCCAGCTGGTGTCGGTCGATCTCGCGGAAGCGGAGTTGCTGGTGGCGGCGGAGTAGGGCGCCGCCGAGCGGCCCTCGCCGCGCGATCACGGCTGACACGCGGCCGCGCCAGTGCTAGGTTGCCTCCCAGCGGAGCCGACGCCAACGCGCGCCGCGACAGGGATGGAGACCGACATGAACCCCATGCGCATGAACATCGTCGCGGCCGCCGCCGCCTTCGCCTTCGCCGGCGTGTTTTCGGCCGCCGCGCGCGCGGAAATCAAGACGCAGACCTTCGACTACAAGGATGGCGACACCACGCTTGAGGGCTTCATCGCCTACGACGACGCCAAGACGACGAAACAGCCGGGAATCGTGGTGTTTCCGCAGTGGACGGGGCCGTCCGACCACGAGCGCGGCGCGGCGGTGGATCTCGCCAAGCTGGGGTATGTGGCGATGGTCGCCGATCCCTACGGCAAAGGCATCCGGCCGCCGCAGCCCAAACTGTCCGGCATTGAGATGGGCAAATACATGAGCAACAGGCCGCTGCTGCGCTCGCGCGTCAAGGCCGCCTACGACCGGCTGCTGCAGGACTCGCACGTCGATTCCACGCGCATGGCGACGATCGGCTATTGCTTCGGCGGCGCGGCGGTTCTCGAACTCGGCCGCATGGGCGCCAATCTCAAGGCGCTCGTGACGTTCCACGGAGCGCTGTCGAACCCGACGCCCGAGGACGCGAAAAAAATCACCGGGCCCGTGCTGGTGCTGCACGGCGCGGACGATCCGGCGGTGCCGCCGCCGGAAGTCGACGCTTTCAAGGCCGAAATGAAGGCGGCGGCGAAAGACCTGCAATTCGTCGCCTACAGCGACACCAAGCATGGTTTCACCATGGTGTCGTCCGGCACCGACAAGTCGCAAGGCTCCTTCTACAATCCTGTGTCGGCGAAGCGCTCGTGGGCGGCGATGAAGGACTTCCTCGAGGAAACCATCGGCCACTGATCGAGACAAGCCCCGCGACGGCCGGTCCGCGCGGGGCTATTCCGGCTCGACGCAATGGCATTCCCCGCCGCCGCCCTGTAAGGTCTCCGCGCTTCCGGAGACCGACATGCCGCAGGACACGCAAACCGGCCCGACCTTTGATCGGGACGCTGGCGACACCACCGATTTTGGCTTCAGCGCCGTGCCGCTCGCCGAAAAGCAGGCGCGCGTCGACGATGTCTTCCACAAAGTGGCTTCCCGCTACGATGTGATGAACGACCTGATGTCGGCGGGCCTGCATCGGGCCTGGAAGGATGTGCTGGTCGGCATGGCGCGTCCGGCCGGCAGGCCCGGCTTCCGACATCTCGATGTCGCCGGCGGCACTGGCGACGTGGCGTTCCGGATTGTCGAGGCGTCGGGCGGCAAGGCCCATGTGACCGTGCTCGACATCAACGGCGACATGCTGGAGGTCGGCCGCCAGCGCGCGGAAAAGCGTGGCCTCGCCGGCCTCGATTTCGTCGAGGCCAACGCCGAAGCCTTGCCGTTTCCCGACAAGACCTTCGACGCCTACACGATCGCGTTCGGCATCCGCAACGTGCCGCGCGTCCAGGTCGCGTTGAACGAAGCCTATCGCGTTCTCAAGCGCGGCGGGCGCTTCCTGTGCCTTGAATTCTCGCAAGTCGATGTGCCGGGGCTCGACAAGTTTTACGAGGCCTATTCGTTCACGGCGATTCCGGCGATCGGCAAAGTCGTCGCCGGCGACGGCGCGCCCTACCGCTATCTTGTCGAATCCATCCGCAAATTCCCCTCGGCGGAGGATTTCCGCGACATGGTCGCGGCGGCGGGGTTCGGCCGCGCCTCTTTCACCCGCCTGACCGGCGGCGTGGTCGCCATACACTCGGGCTGGAAGCTCTAGTCCCGTGGCGATTGGCTCGGTTTTCCACATCTTGCGGCTGGCCCGCGCCGGCTACGTGCTGGCGCGCGAAGGCGTGTTCGCCCAGATCGATCCCGCGCTCGCGCCGCCCGCCGCGCGTCCCCTGCTGGCGGTGGCCAAACTGATCGCCCGGGCGCCGGCGAGCGACGGTTCCAGCGGCCTCGTCGCCGCGTTCGCGAGGCTCGGCCCCTCCTACGTCAAACTCGGCCAGTTCCTCGCGACGCGTCCCGATGTCGTCGGTCCGCGCGCGGTCGGCGAGCTTGAAAAGCTCCAGGACAAGATGCCGGCGTTTCCCCGCGCCGTGGCCGTGTCGATTGTCGAGGCGGCGTTCGGAAAAAAACTCGACGAAATATTCGTGGAATTCGGCGAGCCGGTCGCCGCCGCCTCCATCGCGCAGGTTCACCGCGCCAAGGCGCGGACCGCCGAAGGAGTGGCTGATGTCGCGGTGAAGGTGTTGCGGCCCGGCGTCGAGCCGCGCTTCGCGCGCGACCTCTCGGACATGTATTTCGCCGCCCGCTTCGCCGAGCGCCACATCGCCGAGGCCCGCCGCCTGCGCGCCATCCAGGTCGTGGACACCCTGGCGCGCACGGTTCGGATGGAAATGGATTTCCGGCTGGAGGCGGCGGCCGCGTCCGAATTCGCCGAAAACTGCGCGGGCGACACGGAATTCCGCGTGCCAGGCGTCGATTGGGACCGCACCGCCAAGGACGTGCTGACGCTCGAATGGATCGACGGCGTCCCGCTTTCCGATGTCGATGGTTTGAAGAAGGCCGGCGCCGACCTCGCGGACCTCGGGCGCGTCGTCATCCAGTCGTTTTTGCGCAACGCCATGCGCGACGGTTTCTTTCACGCCGACATGCATCAGGGCAACTTGTTCCGCGACCGCGAGGGCCGCCTCGTGGCGGTCGATTTCGGCATCATGGGCCGGCTTGGATTGAAGGAGCGGCGTTTCCTCGCCGAGATTCTCTACGGCTTCATCACCCGCGACTACCTGCGCGTGGCGGAGGTGCATTTCGAGGCTGGCTACGTGCCCGACACGCACCGGGTCGAGGATTTCGCCCAGGCGATCCGCGCCATCGGCGAGCCCATCCATTCCCACACCGCCGACCAGATTTCGATGGCGAAATTGTTGACGCTGCTTTTCGAAATCACCGCGCTGTTCGACATGCGCACCCGCACCGAGCTTGTGCTGCTGCAAAAGACGATGGTCGTGGTCGAGGGCGTCGCGCGCGGCTTCGATCCCAAGCTCGACATCTGGGCGACCTCGGACCCGGTGGTGCGAAGCTGGATCGAGGAGAATCTCGGGCCCATCGGCAAGCTGTCGGACGCCGGCCGCGGCCTCGGCCTGCTGGCCAAGGCGACGGGTGGACTGCCCGACTTCCTCGCCCGGGTTAATTCGCTGGCGGTGAAGTTCGAACACGCGGCCGAACACGGCTTCCACCTCTCGGCGATATCGCTCGAAGGCATTGGCCGCGCCGAGGCCCGCCGCGCCCGCTGGACGGCCGCCGCGCTGTGGGTGATCGCGCTGACGCTGGTCGCGATCTGGTGGAGATCCTGATCGACGATCCGTTCGAACCGCGAAGAGTCCTCGCCAAATGACGCCTCCCCTCGCCAACATCCGCGTGCTCGAACTCGCCCGCATCCTCGCCGGGCCGTGGTGCGGGCAGTTGCTCGCCGACCTCGGCGCCGATGTCGTCAAGGTCGAGCGCGCCGGCGCTGGCGACGACACCAGGCATTGGGGACCGCCCTTCGTCGAAGCCGCCGACGGCGGCAACCTGGGCGCCGCCTATTTCCACGGCTGCAACCGCGGCAAGCGCTGCGTCGAGGCGGATTTCGAGACGCCGGAAGGCCGCGCGCTGATCGAGCGCCTCGCCGCCCACGCGGATGTCGTGATCGAAAACTTCAAGGTCGGCGGCCTCGCCAAATACGGCCTCGACCACGCCTCGTTGAGGAAGATCAACCCCCGCTTGATCTATTGCTCCATCACCGGCTTTGGCCAGGATGGACCCTATGCCGCGCGCGCCGGCTACGATTTTCTCATTCAGGGCATGGGCGGCGCGATGAACGCCACCGGCCAGCCGGACGGGCCACCGACAAAATCCGGCGTCGCCATCGCCGACGTGTTCACGGGGCTTTACGCCGCGAACGCGGTGCAAGCCGCGCTTATCCGCCGCGCGTCGAGCGGCGAGGGCGCCTATATCGACTGCGCGCTGCTCGACTCGCAGGTGGCGGTGCTCGGCTATCAGGCGATGAATTATTTGGTGTCGGGAAAAGCCGGCGGCCGCGCGGGAAACGCGCATCCCAACATCGTGCCCTACGATGTGTTTCCCGTCGCCGACGGCGACATTATCGTCGCCACGGGCAACGACGGGCAATACCGCAAATTATGCGATGTTCTGGGCGCGCCCGAATTGGCCGCTAGATATCCCGCCAACAAGGACCGTCTCGCCCATCGCGCCGAACTGACGCGTGAGCTTCACGCGCTGACGCGGACCTTTCCGCGCGAAAAACTGCTGCCGCTGCTCGATGCCGCCGGCGTGCCGGCCGGCCCGATCAACACCGTCGCCGATGTCTTCGCCGATCCGCAGGTCGCAGCCCGCGGCATGAAGCTCACGCTCGACAATCCGCTGGCGAAAGCGGGCGCCACGCCGGGCGTGCGCTCGGCCATCGTCATCGACGGCGTGCCCGCCGCGAGCGGCCGTCCGGCGCCGGGGCTGGGGCAGCACACCCAGGAAATTCTGCGCGATGTGAATTGGGGCGGCTGAGCGCCAATTATTTCGAGACGGGTGGATTATTTCGCGGCGGGCGGGGCATCCACGGCCCCTGCCGGCGCCTTCGCCTCGATCGCCGCGGAGAGCCGCGTCAGGCGGCCGGGATCGTTGGGGCCGGCGAGGGCGAAACCCACGCCGCGCGAGATCCACACCGCGACCGCGCGGGTGCGGCGCTTGATGATCTGCGTCGGCGAAGCGGCGGGTTGCGATACCCGGCTGATCACGAGGCCGAAGCGCTCGCCATCGACGTCTTCGTAAACGATCAATCCCGCCGGGCCGAGGTCGCCGGGCGTCAGCCGCGCGCCAAGCATGCGCGGGCCCAGCTCGACGAGCGACGGCGGCGCGACTTCGAGCCCGATGCGCCGCGACAGGTAACGCGCCATCTCGGTTGGATTGGCGGCGGAAATCTCCACAGGCCGCGCCGGATCGCGCAAAAACGTCCGGCTCGCGTCGACGGCGCGCGCCGCCAGCGCCTCCACCTGGCTCGGTTCCGCCGCCGCGCGAACGCCCGTCGGCTGCGATGTCGCCAGTCCGACAAGCGCCGCGCTGGCCACAACCCCGGTCCCGCCGGCGACAAACGCGGCCAGCAGCGCGAGAGCGGCGCGGAGACGCCGGCTTCGCCGCGCGCGGTCGAAGCGCTCGACCTGAATCGGCGCGTCGCGGTCGTCGATGGCGTTGAGCTTGCCGCGCGGCTCGCGCCGGCCGCCTTCGTCCGTCGGCCAGATCGCTTCGGGAATGGCCTCCGCAGCGACGCGCGCGAAACGGCCGCGCAAAATATCGTTCTGCCGCCGCCACACATCGACGCGCGCCGCGGCGCCGGGCGCGGCGCGAAGCCAGCGCTCCACCGCGTCCTTGCGCGATGGCGGTGTTTCGCCGTCAAGCCAGGCGCTGAGTTCGATATCGCCAATGTCAGACGCGCTCATTCGCGCCTTTCACTCGACAAGCCGGAGATAGGGCGGGAGATTTTGCTTTTTGCGCGCGTCGGCGGGCTGCGCGGCGTCGAGCCGCTTGTCCAGGATCGAGCGCGCCCTGGCGATCCGCGCGCCCACGGCGGCGCGCGACAGGCCAAGGGCGTCGCCCGCCTCGCCATAGGTGAACCCCTCCAGCACGACGAGCAGCAAGGCTTCGCGATGGTCGAGCGGCAGCGCGTCCAACGCGTCCGACACGCCGCGCCCGGCGGGCTTGCCGTCCGGAGACGCGGACTTTTCGCGCGGCGGCCGGCGGCGCGCCCGGGCGCGGTTGAGTGTCGTCAGCGTCGCGTAAAGCCAGATGCGCTGGCTCTGGATCCGCGCGCCATGGTCGGCGCGCATGGCGCGCGCGAGCGTCTCGCTCGTCAATGCGTCGGCCTCCAGCCGGCTGTCGTCCACGTCGCGGGCGACAAGGGCGCGCGCGTAACGGCGAAGACCGGGCGTCAACCGCTCAAGCTCCGTGCGTTGGTCGCTGTGATCCTTGAACACGTGGCGGGTTCCGAGTGTCGGGCGCGGTTAACCATACATTAACCCTCGATTCGCGCCTTGCCTACAAGTTTCCGCGGCCTTTCAGGGTTCCCCACCGTGAGCGCGCCGACCCTTCGCACCCGGGAAATAGTGGTCCCCCTCAAGGCGGCGGATTTTTTAGTCCGCTAGCGATCACTAGCCGGTGTTTGGCTTGCTTAATCACAGGCCCCGCTTTAAACGCGGCCATGGACGCCTCGCCGCGAGCGCGGCCCGACTGTGGATTTCAGGTCGATCATGACGCAGGAAAGCGCCTCGCCCGCCCCCAAAACAGGCATCCTCGCCGGCAAACGGGGCTTGGTGATGGGCGTCGCCAACAACCGCTCGATCGCCTGGGGCATCGCCAAAGCCGCCCACGACGCCGGCGCGGAACTCGCCTTCACCTATCAGGGCGAGGCGCTGGAGCGCCGGGTGCGCCCGTTGGCGACCGAACTCGGCGCGCAGGTGGTCGGCCATTGCGACGTGACGGACGCCGCCTCCATCGACGCGGTTTTCGCCGAGGTTGGCAAGCTCTGGGGCTCGTTCGACTTTCTCGTCCATTGCATCGCGTTTTCCGACAAGGACGAACTGACCGGCCGCTATGTCGACACGTCGGAAGCCAATTTCACCAAGTCGCTGATGATCTCCTGCTATTCGTTCACGGCCGTGGCGCAGCGCGCCGAAAAGCTGATGACGAACGGCGGCTCGCTGCTGACCCTGACCTATTACGGCGCCGAAAAGTGGATGCCCCACTACAACGTCATGGGCGTCGCCAAGGCGGCGCTGGAGGCGAGCGTGCGCTACATGGCCGCCGATCTCGGCGAGAAGAACATCCGCGTCAACGCGATTTCAGCCGGACCGATCAAGACGCTGGCCGCCTCCGGCATCGGCGATTTCCGCTACATCCTCAAATGGAATGAATACAATTCGCCGCTGCGCCGCACGGTGACCATCGAGGAAGTCGGCGAGAGCGCCGCCTTCCTGCTGTCGCCGATGTCGCGCGGCGTCACGGGCGAGATCCTGCACGTCGACGCGGGCTATCACGTGGTCGGGATGAAGAATCCCGCCGCGCCGGACATCAGCGTGGTGTGAGGCCAAGGGGCGGCGCGTCGCCTAGAAGTGGCGAACGCCGAGCGGCCTGCCGCCTTCTTTCGAGTCTTTCCACCAGCCGCCGTCGGCGTGGTATTCGAATGAGGCGGAATGGCCTTTTTCGGCGGTCAAAATCAGCCGGCCGCGTTCGAAATTCCAGCCGACCGGACTGAAGATCACGATGCCGTTGTCGCGGCAGGCGGGCGCGAGGCGCGCGTGGAAACCGCCGGGGCCGCGCGCCTTGTCGTCGAGCGTCAGCATGCAGCCGACATCGCGGCCGCCCTCGACGCCTTCGCGCAAGATCACATAGCGGCCGGCGAGGTCCGACAACTTGCCGGGATATTTTTCCATGGCGGCGGAGGTCGTGATTTCCGGAGGCTTCGGCGCGGCGACCTTGGCGGCGACCGCGACCGCGGGCTGCGACGCGATCTCCTTGGGCGCGTCAAAATGCTGGGGGCCGGTCGGCGCGATTTCGTATATCTCGCCCGTCGGGCCGGTTGCGACGAGCTTGCCGTCGTCGTCGCGCGCGAATTTCAATTCAGCCTCGCCCGCTTTGCCGTCTAGCGCCAGTCCGTTGGCGTCGGCGGCATTCCATCCGCGCACCAGGCCCAACGCCGGCATGGCGTGGCGACAGCCGCTCGGAATGGCGACGACGTGGTCGATGGCGTTGGCGTTTTCCGCGCGCAGGACGAGGCCGCATTTCTTGGCCGTCCCCTGCAAGGCGATTTCCCACGGGCCAGCCGCGGCTGTCACCGCCGTGGGCTCCCGCGTCGCCGCGACCGCCGCCGACGCCGCGCCGATCGTCGCCAATCCAAACATGAAGCGCATCCGCGCCGCGCGCGCCACCAGCCGCATTCGAACCCTCCGCTGTGTTGCGCGATAACTAAATCAACGCGCTCAGTTTGCCCGATTCTGGGTCGGCGGCCAAGGCGTTTCGGCGACCGGGGTCAGCGGACCGGCGCCGCGCGCGAACGAAGCCACGTTGTCGACGACCAGCCCTGCCATCGCCACCCGCGTGGGACCGGTGGCGGAGCCGACATGCGGCAGCAGGACGACATGGTCCATGGCCAGCAACGCCTCCGGCACCCGGGGCTCGTCGAGATACACGTCGAGCCCGGCGCTCAGAATCCGCTTGTCGCGCAACGCGGCGATCAGCGCGTCCTCGTCGACGATGCCGCCGCGCGCGATGTTGACGACAACGCCGTCGGGGCCCAGCGCGTCGAGCGCGGCGGCGCCGACGAGGTTGCGCGTCTCCGCGCCGCCCGGAGTCGAGACCATCAGGATGTCGCAGGCCTTCGCCATTTCAACGAGGTCCGCGAAAAACGGCCAGGCGACGCCCTTCTGTTCGTGGCGGCCGTTGTAGGCGATCTTGAGGCCGAAGGCCTCGCCGCGGAGGGCGATGGCCTTGCCGATGCGGCCAAGGCCGACGATGCCCATTGTGCGGCCGCGCAGACTCGCCGACAGCGGAAACGCCCGCTTCGGCCACTCGCCGGCGCGCGTAAAACGGTCCGCTTGCGGCAGTTGGCGCACGACGGCGAGCAACAGGCCGAAGGCGGCGTCCGCCGTTTCCTCGGTCAGCACATCGGGCGTGTTGGTGACGACGATTCCCCGCGCCGCAGCCGCCTTCGCGTCGATGTTGTCATAGCCAACGCCCATGTTGGCGACGAGTGCGAGTTTTGGAAACCGCGCCATGTAGGCCTGGTCGATCGGGCGGCTCACGCCCTCGGCGATGACGGGCACGCCGGTGACGATGAAGCGCAGCCCCGGCGCGATATTCGCCAGCGCGGCGTCGGGGTCCGCGGCCTCGAAGGGACAGACCACGTTGAAGCCGCCCGCCAGACCGTCGCGCAGATGCGCGGGCAGCGGCACGGGCATGAGAATGTCGGGCTTGTCCATCGGGGCGCCTCCTTCGCAAGCGCTATCGGCGCGCGGAGGTGGCCTGTCAATCGACCCCGTCGCCAACGTGCGCGGGCGCACAGAAACCGGCGGGGGGCGGCCATAGTCTCTCCTCATCGCCAACGACACCGCGTCGGGCGAAACAAACAGGAGTTCATCATGAGCAACTCGATCAAGAAGATCATCGCTTCGACCCTCGCCATCGCGACGGTCGCCGGCACGCTCGTCGCTTCCTCCGGCTCGGCGCAGGCCGGCTGGCATGGCGGCCACGGCGGCTTCGGCTGGGGCGCGGCCGGCATTCTTGGCGGCCTCGCGGTCGGCGCGGCCATCGCCTCGAACTCTTACGCGCAGCCGTCCTGCGGCTACGTCCGCCAGCGCGTCTATGACGCCAACGGCTATTTCATGGGCTATCGCACCGTGCCGGCCTGCTGAACACGGCCCGCGACGGATTGACAAAAGGCCTCCGGGAGAAACTCCGGAGGCCTTTTCGCGCCGTCACGCGCGAACGAATCTGAAGTTCCGCGTCCGGGGCGCCGCGCCGAAAAACGCGAGGCGGAAGTCGGCTTCGCTCGCGTAGTCGTTGGTTGGCAGGTGTCGATGGACGCAGCCCAGCGTCAGCGGCGATTTGTCGAAAGGGTAGGGATCCAGCGCGATGTCGCCGTCGCCCAGCGGCGTCATTTGAATCGCGGTCCCGTCGCCGAATTTCCGCGCGTAGCCTTCCGGCGCGAATTCGTAGCGTTGCGCCTTCGGCTCGCCCACGCACAGCGTCAACGAGAACAAGTCCCAGAATTGCAGCAGTTGATAGTCGATGTCGAACTCGGCGCGGTCGATGTTCGCGAGCGCCCGCTCCTGCGCGCGCTCATGTTCCGCCGCGAACGCCTCCACCCGCGCGTCGAGCGCGCCGCGGGTCGTCATCGCGGGGCTCTTCACCGCGCCGTAGCGGTTGCGCCAAAGGCCGGTGCGGTGGCGGCTGACGAGCAGGCCGGCGTAGGCGTCCACGCCGGCGACCCAGTCGAGGCCGGCGCGATAGGCGGCGAGTTGCGCGTCGTCGTTCGGCGTCTGGAAAAAACTCGGGCTCGATTTTGTGGCGACATCGTAGCGCGGCGCGGCCTCGTAGCTGTGCCAGCCGCAATCGTGCAACGCCGCCGCGCGAACAACGGATTCGCGCCGGCGCGGGGCCTCGAAATCGGCGTTGCCCCAACGCGCCGCGAAAAAACCCGAGAGCTCGGCGTGGTCGGTCTGGCGGATGAGGGTCATCGACCCGTCGTCGTGCTGGCGGACGATCATCCCGACCTCGCTATTTTCGCGGCGCCGCGCGCAGAAAATCCGCGAACGGCTGTTTCCACAGCCTCGCCATGCCTGTCGTGCCGTGGCCGCGCGTCTCGGCGCTGGCGGGGATGAGATGGAACTGGGCGCCCGGCACGCGCTTCAACGCCTCGTCCATCAGGCCGAGTTCGACGGGATTGCGCTCGTCGTCGGCGGAATTGACGGCCAGCAGCGCCGCGTGGATTCCCTCGAGCCCCGGCGCGGGATTGTAGTCGCGCGACGCCTCGAACTGGTAAATCGTGTCGTTGGCGTCGCCGCCGGGCGCGGCGAGGCGGGCGTCGATCAATTTGTCCGCGGCCTCGCGCGTTGGCGCCAGCGTCTGATAGCCGCGCGAGCCTCCGCTTGTGCCGACGCCGAACCAGACGCTCGCGAGCTTCAACGCCGCCGGCTGGGCGGAATAGTCGCCGTTGTTCCAGGCGGGGTCGGCCTTGATCGATTCGATCAGCATGCGCCGCATCATCCAGTTGCGCGCCGACATCTCCGTCGGGCTCGAAGCCATCGGCGCCAGGGCGTCCATGTAGTCGGGATGCCGCTCGCCGAAAATCCACGTCTCCATGCCGCCCATCGAATTGCCGGTCGCGAGCCGCAAATGCTTGATCCCCAGGCCTTGCGACAGCAGAAGATATTGCGCCTCGACCAGGTCGTCGTAGTTATAGCGCGGAAACCCCGCGCGAAGGCCGTCGGAGGGCTTCGACGATTTGCCGGCGCCGATCGAGTCGGGCAGCACGATGTAATATTTCGAGGCGTCGAGCGGCTGGCCCGGCCCGAACAATTCGCCGGCGTAGTCCTTGTTGAGAAAATTGCCGCCCGACCCGCCAGTGCCGTGCATGATCGCCACGGCGTCGTTGCGGGGGTCGCCGATGGCCGTGTAGTGCAGCCGCAACTCCGGCATGACCTCTCCCGTGTGGAAGCGGAAGTCTCGGGCGGTCCAATCGCCTTGCTTCGGCGCGGGATAGTTTTGAGCGCGGGCGCCCCCCGGAAAAAACGACAGCAGACAGGCCGCCGTCAGCGCTTTCAATGCGGTCGATGCCACGCCGTCCTCCATCCCTGACGCCCGATTGTCGCCTCCGCCGCGGCGAAGTCAATTGACTCCGCCCCCCGCCGTGAAATGATGCTGTCGACAGCGCCGCCCGCGAGGCGGCGCGCGAACGGGAGGCGGCGATGAAGTGGCGCAACGCGATATTGGCTTTCGCCGTCCTGTTCGCGGCCTTCGCGGCCCCGCCGATTTCCAGCGCTCTGGCGCAAAGCCCCATCGCGACACAGGGCGTCGAGTGGCAATCCAACGCCGACCCCGCGCAGCGCTATCTTCAGCGCTCGCTTGAAATCTTCGACTTCAAGAAGGCCGCGGCCAGCGGCGCCGAGCGCGGGCGCGAGATTTTCTATTACAAATGCTGGATGTGCCACAACGAGTTCGTCCAGGAGGGCGGCCCGCGCCTCGACAGCGTCTTCCAGCGCGAAAACCTCATGACCGGCAAGCCGGTGAACGAGGCCAACATCCGCGAGCAGATCCGCGAGGGCAGCCCCAACATGGCGTCCTACAAGACGACGCTGAGCGACGCCGACATCGACGACCTCGTCGCGTTCATCAAGACCGAATGCTGCTGGAACGACGACGCGCCGCCAAAAAACCCGCGGTTCATCGCCGCTTCCGGGCCGCTGGCGCCAACCGCGGGGCGGACGGGCGACGTCGCTCTGGGCGGCGCGAAGGGCTTCGTCAAGACCAACAAGGGCGATCCGCTTGAAGGCGTGATGGTGCAGTTGATCTCGAAGAAGAGCAACATCCGCACGACTGTTTACAGCGGCGGCGACGGCGCCTACGAGTTCCCGAAGCTCGACGCCGGCGACTACGCCTTGCGCATCGCCAGGCCGCTCGAATTCTTCCCCTTCGTGAGGGAGGCCGTGGCGATCGACGGTTCGCCGACGCTCGACGACATTGTGTTGACGCGCGTCGTCAACACCGAACTGCTGCCGCCGGTGCGCGACATCGCCGCGCAAATGAGCGGCGCGGAATGGCTGGCGAGCCTGTCGGGCACGGCGGAAGAGAAGTCGCTTCTGACGAACTATTGCAACTGGTGCCATTCCTACCAGCAGATTTTCCGCAACCACTACGACGAGCGGAGCTGGTCCAAGATCGTTTTCCGCATGACCGCCGGCGCGGGTTCGCCGCTGATCAACGTTCGTCCGCCCGGCCGCATGACCAAGGACGACCAGGCGAAATTGGTGCATTGGCTGGCGACGGTGCGCGGGCCTGACTCGAAGGATCCGCCCTTCGCCACGCTGCCGCGTCCGCATGGCCGCGCGACGCGCGTCGTGATCACCGAATACGAGCTGCCGCGGCTCGAAACCGCGACCCACGACGTCACCGGCGACTCGCGGGGGCGGCCCTGGTACTCGACGCACCGCAGTTCCTACGTGGGCCGGCTCGATCCCAAGACGGGCGCCGTGGAGGAATTCCATGTGCCGCCGCCGCAGGCGGGTTCGCTGCCCGGCACGCACTGGCTCCACGTCGACAAGAACGACATCGTCTGGGGCTCGGAAAACTGGGCGCACAACATCTGGCGGCTCGATCCCAAGACCATGGATTTCAAGCGCGTGCCGTGGAAGGTGCGCGAGGGCGTGAATTCGCCGATGGGCGGCAATTACGCGCTCGATCCCGACGGGCAAATCTGGCGCTCGCGCGAGAAGGGCGTCAGCATGGTCGACGCGCTTCAAGGCGTCGAGCTCAAAAAATACCCGACGAAGAAGTTTCCCGGCACCTACGGCTCCGCGGTGAGCGCCGACGGCAAATACTTCGGCGGCGGCGCCTGGCCCAAGGACGGCGTCGTGATCGCAGACCTGAAGTCCGGCGAAGTCTGGGAGCCCGATTCAGCCCCCAATTCCGGCCCCGCGCGCGGCGAGTTCGATCCCTCCGACAATTACTGGGCCGGCGGGCGCGGCGGCGAACTCGTCGAATTCAACATGAAGGAAAAACGCGTCCACGAATTCCGGCTGCCCACCGCCTACGCCTCGATGTATTCGGCCAACGCCGACCGCAACGGCGAAGTCTGGGCGGGCGAGATGCACACGGGCCGCTACTTCCGCTTCGACCCGAAGTCCGAGACCTTCGTGGAATACGAACTGCCCGAGCCCTACGGCCTCGACCGCGAGACCTGGATCGACAACACAACGACGCCGGTGACTGTGTGGTACGTGGACCACGAGGGTTTCCTCGTCCGCATCCAGCCGCTGGACTGAGCGGCCGAGCGACTGGCTTCAGTGCGAACCCGGCGGCGGTGAAAGCTGCTTCGTCGCCTTGCCCATCTGCGAGCGCTCGAAAAAGATAATGACGGGGATCGACATGGTCAGCGGCAACAACAGGTAAAGCAGCCGCCACACCAGCAGCGCGGCGAACACCTGCGTCGCCGGCACCTGCGGCATGACGGCGAGGAACACCGCCTCCATCACGCCGACGCCGCCGGGCACCTGCGACAGCAGGCCGGCTGAAAACGACAGCAGGAACGCGCCCAGCACCACCACGAAGCCGGGATTAACGTCCCATGGCAGCGCGAAATAGATGATGCCGGCGGCGCTCATCAATTCGATCGGCGCGGCGAGATATTGGCGGACGACTATCGGCATGCGGGGATAGACGATACGGAACTCGCCGATCTTCAAGGGGTGGAGCTTGAGCCAGGCGCCGAGCGTGTAGAGCATGCAAAAGGCGATCAACGCGGCGCCGAGTCCCCGCGCGGCCACCGGGCCGATGGCGAAATGCCGCGATAGCTTGCTCAAGGGCGCGAGAATGCCGGGGTCGATCAGCAGCGTCAGCCCCATCAGCAACATCGTGCCGAACGCGAAAGTGAACGAGCACAGCGCGACAAGCACCGCGACCTCGGCCGCCGAAAGCCCCTTGGCGGTGTAGGCGCGCAGACGCACCATGCCGCCGGAAAACACCGACGCGCCGATGTTGTGCGACAGGGCGTAGGTGACGAAGGAGCAGGTCGCCGTGTAGAGGAACGAGATGCCGGCCAGTTTGCGCAGGTGCAGGAGCGCGATGCGGTCGTACCAGGCGAGCGACACATAGGCGCCCAAGGTCGAGAGCAGGGCCAGCGCATAGGAGCCGGGCGGGATGGCGGCGAGTTTGCCGCCGATCACTTCCGCGATGATCTTGAGGCTCGACCAAAGGTCGCTGGTCGCCAGCGCCGCGCGCGCCGCCGGTTCCGCCGCGGCTTCGATCCTGAGCTTTTCGTAAAGCACCCGGACGGACGCGAGCACCGCGGCCAGTCCCAGAAGCGGCCAAAAGAAATCCATCAACCGCTTCATAAAGGCCCGCCGAATGACGCCCGCGCCAGCCAATGGCGTCCCTCCCTGCCCGAAGGCGCCGGCGGACGCAAGTTGCGCGGGAGCCAAAAAAACAGGCGGGCCGCCCGCGGGCTTACGCCCCGGCGGGGCGCAGGCCGATCAGGCCGGGTTCGAGCCGCTCGCGCACCGCGTCGATGACGCGTTCGCCCTTTTCGCGTCCGTCCAGCGATTGCGCCTTGGCGAGTTCGTCGAGCGCCTCCGCGAGGCGCGCCTTGGCTTCCTCGACCTGTCCGCGCAGTTCGTCGGTGGAGTTTTTGAGGTTGTCGCGCCGTGTTCGCGCCGCCCTCGCGTAGGTCGAATAGGCGAAGTGGGTGGGATTGGCGTTTCCCGACCGTTGTTCCTCGGTGGCGATCTCGCGGTCGAGGTCGCCGCCCATGCGGGTGAACTCCGCGATCATCGTTTCGATCTGGGCGACGCGCTTGCGCCGGTCCTCGGCCTGGAACCGCTTGAGGCGGATGAGTGTGTCCCGCGACTTCATTACGCTTTACTCCGTCACGCAAATACAGACCAAAATCCCGTCCACCAAAGAGCGGTCGGGCGCAAAACAGTTCCGCGAGACAAATTCACAATGAACGAGGTAGGTTTCCCGTTCCTTACCTTCGCCGCCGAAACGCCGCTTTTTAGTCGCGGCGACCGAATCGGCGCGCCAATGGCCCTTCGCGGCGGCCCGGCGGCTCTCGAATTAACCATTTGTTGACGTTCGTCGTTCATTGTCGCCGCGAACGCCTCGCGCGCCGTCCGCCCCGTTGATTTGGCGAAGGGATCGCCCACCGCGAGTCGAATGAGTCGGTTGGCGGTGTTTCCTCAAGTTTTAGTTTAAGTGTCTGAAAGCGCGAATCTCCGCTCTAAAAAGCGATTTGTTGATTTCCATCTTCCAATCCGCTTGGAGCTTGCGCTAAGGAATCAGAGTTTGTTAACGATTGCGCGTTAGGGTTACTAAGTTGGAATTACGATGGGGCAGCCGCCCTGAAACCTTGCTAGCCGAACCGCCGTTTACCGGCTGGACGCGGCCCGGGTGGACGACATGGCGGCAATTCGGGGACGAACATGCGCGTACTTTTGATCGAAGACGACAGCGCGACCGCACAAAGCATCGAACTGATGCTGAAGTCGGAAAATTTCAACGTTTACACCACTGATCTCGGCGAAGAGGGCATCGACCTCGGCAAGCTGTACGATTACGATATTATTCTTCTTGATCTAAACCTTCCCGACATGTCCGGATACGAGGTGCTTCGCACCCTCCGCGTCGCCAAGGTGAAGACGCCCATCCTGATCCTGTCGGGCCTCGCCGGCATCGAGGACAAGGTGAAGGGCCTCGGCTTCGGCGCCGACGACTACCTGACCAAGCCCTTCCACAAAGACGAACTGGTCGCCCGCATCCACGCCATCGTGCGCCGCTCGAAGGGCCACGCCCAGTCGGTCATCACCACGGGCGACCTCGTGGTCAACCTTGATCAGAAGACGGTGGAGGTCGACGGCACCCGCGTCCATCTCACCGGCAAGGAATATCAGATGCTCGAGCTGCTTTCCCTGCGCAAGGGGACGACGCTCACCAAGGAGATGTTCCTCAACCACCTCTATGGCGGCATGGACGAGCCGGAACTGAAAATCATCGACGTGTTCATCTGCAAGCTGCGCAAGAAGCTGGCGAACGCCAGCCAGGGCCGCAACTACATCGAGACCGTCTGGGGCCGCGGCTACGTGCTGCGCGAGCCCTCCGAGAACGACGAGCGCATCACCGCCGCCTGAACGGTCGGCCGCGCCGCCGTCAGGATCGCGGCGCGAAGGGCCCGTCGGTCCGCACCAGGGCCAGTGGATTGGCCGACCACGTAATCCAGTTGGGATCGCCGGACGCGATTGTTTCAGTCGCGCCAAGCACGAGAAAGCCGTCCGGTCGGATCGCTTTCGCCAACCGCGCGAGAATGTCGCGCCGGGTTTCCGCGTCGAAGTAAATCAGCACGTTGCGGCAGAAAATCACGTCGTAAAGCCGGTGCTCGTTGAACGGCGACAGCAGATTGAAAAGCGAAAACCGCACCTTCGATCTCAATTGCTCGGATATCCGCCAGTTGTCGCCCTCCCTCGTGAAATATTTCAGGAGGAAATTCGTCGGCGTGCCCCGTTGCGCCTCGAACTGGTTGTAGACGCCCTCGCGCGCGGCGGCGACCGCCGTTCGCGAGATGTCGCTGGCGTGGAGCGCGACGCGCCACCCCGCCAGTTTCTGCCCGGCCTGGTCCAGGGTCATCGCCACTGAATAGGGTTCCTGCCCGGTCGAACAGGCGTTGCACCAGATGCGGATTTCGCGCTGCTCGGCGCGGGCGGTCAGAAGGTGCGACAGGATCTCGCCCGCGAGCAGCCGAAACGGCGAGCGGTCGCGGAAAAAGAAGGTCTCGTTTGTCGCGATCGCGTCGACGATTTCGTCGAGCAGGTCGCTCTTCTGACCCGGACGCACGCTGTCCAGCATCGCCGTGATGTCGCCGTGGCAGCGCGCGACGGCGATCGAGGAGAGGCGGGCTTCGAGCGCGAACCGCTTCGTCGGATCGATCACGATGCCTGTGGATTGGCGGAGGGTCTCCGCGAGGCGGTGGAAGCCGGCGTTCACGCGACCCTCCCCGGGCGGAGGCCGCGCGCGAGCTCGGCGACGGCGCCGGCGATTTCGTCGAGCGGCAGGATCGCGGCGGCGAGCCCTTCCTTGGCGACCACGCCCGGCATGCCCCAGACGACGCTGGTTTCCTCGTCCTGCGCGATCACCGCGCCGCCGGCGGCGACGATGGCCCGCGAGCCCTCCAATCCATCCGAGCCCATGCCGGTCAGCACGACGCCGAGCGCGCCAGGACCGAACGACTGCGCGGCGGAACGGAACAGCACGTCCACGGCCGGCTTGCAGAAATTCTCCGGGGGCCCGTCGCTGTGGACGATGATAGGCGTTTCGCCGATCCTCAGGACGCGCAAGTGCGCGTCGCCGGGCGCGAAATAGATCTTGCCCGGCTTGACCGGCTCGCCGTGCTGCCCGATCCGAACCTCGCGGCGCGTGATCCGCGCGATGTTGGCGGTGACGATGGAGGTGAAATCGGCGGGGACGTGAAGCACGACGAAAATCGGCAAATCGACGGCCCGGGGCGCGAGAACGCCGAGGACGCGCGCCAGCGCCTGCGGCCCTCCCGTCGAGGCGCCAATGAACAGGGCGCGCGGCGCGCACGCCGCGAAACGCGCGCGCGCGTATTCCGACGAGGGTCGCGGCGGCGGCCGCGACGGCGTCTGGCGGACGGAAGCGCCGGCCGAATTGACAATGCGACTCATCGAATGAACTTCCGAACCGGAGCGACGCGCGGAGAAGGCCGGGGGCCGGGACCGGGAGAAGCCGATCCAGGTCCGTCCGGTCTGGCGGCTAATAGAAGCCGATTTCCTCAAGTTTGTTTTGAACGATGTGCCTGTCGAAGGGCTTCAAGATGTATTCGTCGGCGCCGGCGTGCATGGCGCGGGCGATGTGGGCCACGTCGTTCTCGCTGGTGCAGAAAATCACCTTCGGCGCGGCGCCGTCCGGCAGGCGGCGCAGATGGCGCAGAAACTCGAAGCCGTCCATCACCGGCATGTTCCAGTCGAGGAGAATGGCGTCGGGCATCTCCATTTCGCAAAGCGAGAGCGCGCGTTGCCCATCCTCCGCCTCGGAGGTTTGAAAGCGCATGCTCTCGAGAATGCGCTTGGCGACCTTGCGCATCACCGGCGAGTCGTCGACGATCAGAATCCGCTTCATTTTTGAGCTCCCTGACGAGGCGAAACCGGCGCGGCCGGCGAATGGAGAGGGGACGGCGCGGCGTTCGCGCCGGAAAATCGAAACAGCGCGGCCATGTCGAGCACGGACAGAATGCCCCGCTCGAAGCCATAGACCGCGGATGTGACGCCAAGCCGCGTCGCGGCGAGGTGCGGCGGCGCCGGAATTCTGTCCGACTCCGCGACCGAAACCACGTCGCCGACCTCGTCGACGAGCAGCGCGATGCTTTCGCCCAGGTGTTCGATGCCGATGGCGAGCGCCGGGCCCGGATCGAGTTCATGCGCCATGCCGAGCCGGCGTCGCAGGCTGACGACGGTGACGATCTTGCCGCGCAGGTTGGCGAGGCCGACGACCTCGCGCGGTCCGCCCGGCACCGGCGTGATGCGCGATATCCGGAAAATCGTGTTGACGCACTCGACCGGCAGCGCCAGCCGCTCCGCGCCGGCCGAGACGATGAAAATGTTGCGTTCGAGCGGCGCCGCCGCCTGGTTGTGGCGTTGGCGCGACGACGTGCGCGTCAGTTCCGGCAGGCTCATGCCGCGGACTCCAGGATGACGCTGCTTTCAAGCGCGTGGAAATTGAACGCGCCGCCGTCGAGGGCGGCGTTGACCGCGGCGAGGAGCGCGCCGCGGTCGAATTTCCCCACCGCCGTGGTCATGCCCGCCGCCATCGCGGCCTTGATCACAGCCGGCGCGGCGTGCGCCGCCATCGCGATCACCGGAATATCCCGCTGGCGGTCCTGCCGCAGCGAGCGGGCGAAGGCGTAGCCGTCCATGCCCGGCATGTCGGTGTCGGTCACCACGATGTCGAACGCCGCGCCCTTGTCGAAATATTCCAGCGCCTCTTCGGCGGAACTGGCGGTGGAAACCTCGTAGCCCGCCGCCGAAACGATGGGCGAGAGCATGTCGCGGAAGAACAGCTTGTCGTCGACGATCAACACGGTGAACCGGCGCGTGTGGCCGCGCTGGAAGGCGCCGGGCCTGCCGATGCGCATGAAATGGGCGACATCGAGGATCTCGACCGCCTCGCCATTGATGGTCGTCGAGCCGACCACGCCCGGGCCGGCGCCGGCGATCTCGATTTCGAGATGCTCCTCGACGATATCGACGATTTCGGAGACCAGCAGGCCCATCGGCTCGCCGCCGACGCCGACCACAAGCACGGGCTGCACGCCGCCGGGCATTGTCGAAACGACGTTTTCGGCGGGACTGACGAGCGGCATGAGCCGTCCCTGATGCGACATGACTTGGCCGCCGTCGGAGACGATGATGTTCTCGCTGCGCACGCTCTCGATGCGCGAAATGATCGACAGGGGCGCCGCCTTCAGCGCGCCCGCGCCGGCGCGGAACACGATCAGCCGCATGGGCTCGCGCGGCATGACGAACGCGGGGCGGGTCGGCGCGACGGTGAATTCATTCGTGCTGTCGAGGCCGAGGGCGCGCGCCAGCCCCGGCGGGTCGAGGATCAAAACCACCGAGCCGTCGCCGAGGATCGTGTTGCCCGAGAAAGCGGTCAGTCCGTGCAGGGATAGGCCGAGCGGCTTGACCACGATTTCCTGCACGTCGCAGACGCCGTCGACGATGATCCCGAAATTCAGCGATCCGACGCGCATGACGACGATCAACTGGTCGTCGCCGACCGAGCTTCGCGGTTCAAAGCCGAGGAATAGGCCGAGGTCGGCGATCGGCAGGACCTGGTCGCGCAGCCGCAGCACGAGCGCGCCCTGCACGTTGTCGACCCGCGCGTTGTCGTCCACGACGCCGACCGCCTCGACCACCGCGTGCTGCGGCAAAGCGAAGCGCTGGCCGCCCGATTCGATGATCAGCGCGGGCGCGATGGCCAGCGTCAGCGGTATTTTCAGAAAGAAGGTCGTGCCGCGGCCGACCGTGGTCGACAGCGATATGCCGCCGCCGATCGCGTCGATGTTCTCGCGCACCACGTCCATGCCGACGCCGCGGCCGGAGATGCTGGTGACGCGCGTCGCCGTCGAAAAGCCCGGCGCGAAAATGAAGCGGCACGCCATGTCGTTGGTCATGCGGGCGACCTCGTCGGCCGTCGACAGGCCGAGAGACACCGCCTTGGCGCGGATGCGCGCGACATCGAGGCCGCGCCCGTCGTCCGAAATCTCGATGTTGATGTGGCCGGTCTCGTGCGACGCGCGCACGAGGATGCGCCCGATCTCGGGCTTGCCGGCGGCGCGCCGCTCCTCCGGCGTTTCAATGCCGTGGTCGGCGCAGTTGCGCACCATGTGCGTCAGCGGATCGCGGATCAGCTCGATCAACTGGCGGTCGAGCTCGGTGTCCGAGCCCTCCGCGGCCAGCGTGATCTTCTTGTCGAGCTCGGCGGAGAGCTCGCGCACCAGCCTCGGCAGGTTGGAAAACAGGCGCCCGATGGGCTGCATGCGCGCCCGCATGACGCTGTCCTGCAGATCGGTGGTGAGCGAGGACAGGTGCTGCAAGGGGTTCTTGATCTGCTCGTCGTCGCTGTGGCGGGTGATTTCGAGAAGCTGGTTGCGCGTCAGCACCAGTTCGGACACCAGCGCCATGATGCGCTCGAGCGCCCCCACGGCGACCCGGATGGTGGCGTTTCCCTGCCCGCCGGGCGGCGGCGCGGGATGGCTTTCCCCTGGCTTTTCCACCGCGCCGGAGGCGGCGATCGCCGCTTCGTCCCGCGCGTCGCCGGGCGCCGGCGTTTCCGCGATCAGCATGGGTTCGACGCCATCGCCGATGAAATCCGACTCTTCCTCCCCGCCGACTTCCACTTCGATCGCGGCGACAATGTCGTTGTCGGAGCCTTCCGGCTCCAGCGCGGATTTCTCGAGTTCGGTGATGATCAGGCGAATGCGGTCGATGGCGGAGAGGATCAGCGACACCCGGTCGCGCGTCGGTTCGGCGCCGTCGCGCAGCCGGCCCAGCAGGGTCTCGGCGGAATGGGCGATGTTGGCGAGCCGCGGCAGGCCCAAAAACCCGCAGGTGCCCTTGATCGTGTGAACAAGGCGGAAAATCGAGGCGATGATGCGGCTGTCGGCGGGATCCTGCTCGAATTGCACAAGCTGCGCGCCGACCGAATCCAGTTGGTCGGTCGTCTCGGCCAGGAATTCCTTGAGAATATCGTCCATCGCCACGGGATCCGCCACGCCGCGCCAGAAGGCGGCGTCAACCGGAACCACCATGACGGCAATGGGTTAAGGGAGGCTTGCGAGAATTGGACGATCGGTCGAAGGTTCACCCCCGGGCTTTTTGGCTTGTCAGGGCGCCGCGAAGCGCCAGACGCACGCCCGCTTGACCTCGGCGTCCTCGATGTCGCGCGACACCGCGACGGTGTATTCGGCGACCAGTTCGAGTTTTTCGCGGGCCAGATAGGATCGGCCGGGGTCGCCAATCAAAACCAGCGCGCCGCGCCGGGCGAGCGTTTCCAGCCAACCGGTCAACGCCGCGGCCATGTCGCGCTCGTAGGAGATGTCGCCGGCCAGGACCACCTCCCAGCCCTCGTCGCGGCCAATCAGGTTTTCCCACCGCGACGCGATATGGACGCCGTTATCGGCGGCGTTCAGGCCGATGGCGGCGATGGCGAAATCGTCGATCTCGCTCGCCTCGACCGGCGCCGCGCCCGCCATCGCGGCGGCGATCGCCACCAGGCCGGAGCCCGAGGCGACATCGAGCGTCCGCTTGCCGCGGACTAGGCCGGGGTTGTCGAGAACATGGCGCGCCAGCGCTTGCCCGCCGGCCCAGGGAAACGCCCAGAAAGGCGGCGGCAGGCCGATCGCGCCCATTTCCGCCTCGGTCTTGATCCACAGCGCCGTGGAATCGTCGGCTGTGTAGAGCCGGATTTCAGGCGTCAACGGCGCCGGCTTGAGGCGCGTGTACGCGCGGATGAACGCGGCTTTTCCGGGCATCGCGGTTTTCGCCTTACCCAAGCCCAAGCGCGCGCCGCGCGATCAGGCCGCGCTGTATCTCCACCGTGCCGCCGTGGATGGTGTTGCGCCGGCTCTGCAAAAACGTCCGCCCCGGCCAGATCAATTCGCCGCCGATCTCGAGCGGCCCGTCGACCGCCCCGTTCGGACCGAAAGCCTCGATCAACAATTCGCACAGCGTTTGCGCGAGTTCCGCGTTGACGAGCTTGGCGAAGGCGAAATCGCCCGTGGGCGCCGTCCGCGCCTCGGTCGCGCCGGCGATGCGCGCGTAAACGGCGCAGAGAGCCATGTAGTCGATGGAGGCGCGCGCCAGCCGGTCGCGGAACGCGGCGTCCCGCGCGGCGCCGGAGTCTTTCGCGGCGCGTGAAATCAACGGGAAAAGCTGCGCGCATTTGCGCGGATTGGCGCCGTTGAGCCGCTCCTTTTCCAGCACCGCCGTGGCGACGCGCCAGCCATCGTCGACCGCGCCGACGACATTCGAAGCCGGAACGCGGACATCGTCGAAAAACACCTCGGAAAACTCGTCGTCGCCGGCGAGCGTCTGGATCGGCCGGCGCGTGACGCCCGGCGTCTTCATGTCGATGAGGATAAACGTGATGCCAAGTTGCTTCTTGGCGTCCGGGTTGGTGCGCACAAGCGCGAACATCCAGTCGGCGTGATGCGCCCAAGTGGTCCAGATTTTCGAGCCGTTGACCACGAAATCGTCGCCGTCGCGCGCCGCCTTGGTGCGCAGGCTGGCGAGGTCCGAGCCGGCGCCGGGCTCCGAATAGCCCTGGCACCACGTGGTCTCGCCCGACAACATGCCCGGCAAGTGGCGGGCCTTTTGTTCCGGCGAGCCGAACACCTGCAATATCGGGCCCAAATGCGAGATCGCCTGCCCGGAGATCTCAGGCGCGCCGGCGGCGCCCATTTCCTCGAACAGGATGAGCTGTTGCGCCACGCTCGCGCCCATGCCGCCGAATTCGCGCGGCCAAGCGGGCGCCACCCAGCCCCGCGCGAAGAGCTGGCGGTGCCACGTGTCGGCTTCTTTGTGGTCGGGCCGCGTCGGCAGATTGCGCAGATGGGACGGCAGGTTTTGCTCCAGCCAGCCGCGGACTTCGGCGCGAAACCCCGCGTCGGCCGCGCTGTCCTGGCGAAAGCCGACCTCCCGCGCGGCGCCGTCGAGCGCGCGCGCGGCGATCCCAACGCGATGATGCGCCTGGGTTCCCCACGCGACGTCGAGCGAAATCGCGCGCTTCAGGAAAAGCCCGATGTCGTGCTCGTCGGTGAAGCCGATGGCGCCATGCAGTTGCACCGTGGCGCGCGTCGCTTCGCGCGCCGCGTCGGCGGCTTTGACCTTGGCGGCCGCGGCGATGACAGCGCCCGCCTCGCCATCGCGGTCGGCCATGCGCGCGGCTTCCGACGTCAGCGCGCGCGCCAGCGCCACCCCTATGTGAGCGTCGACGGCCCGGAATTGCAGCGCCTGGAACGACCCCAGCGCGCGGCCGAATTGCTGGCGCGTCCGCAAATGCCCGAGCGTTAGCTCAATCGCCGCGTCGGCGAGCCCCACCAGTTCCGCCGCGCAAAGAATGTCGAGCGCGGTCGTTATCGCTTGGCGCAACCCGGCCGCCTCGGCGCCGACGATCACCGCGCCGGCGGCGACATCGCACGATGCCGCGATGTCGCCGGTGGAGGCGCCATCGACCGTGCGCGCCATCTTGATGGAGAGGCCCGGATTGTTCCTTGGCAACAGCGCCAGCGCGGGCCCGTCCGGCGTGTCGGCCTCGATCAGCAGGAAATCGGCCGCCGGCGCGCCAAACACGCCGCGCGCCGAACCCTCGACCCGCCAACCCCCGGCTGCGCGCGTCGCGGTGAAGCGCGCGCCATCCCGCGCGGGCACGGGCAGCGCCAGCATCGAGCCGTTGAGCAGGGCCTGGAGCGCTTCCGGCCCAAAAGCCGTCCGCAGCGCTTGCGCGGCCAACAGGCACGCCGCCGCGCCGGCGAAGGGGATCGGCGCCAACGCCCGCCCAAAAGCTTCGGCGACCCCGCAAGCCGCCGCGAGCCCCTGACCCATGCCGCCCTCGGCTTCCGGCGCGAGGATCGCCAGCCAGCCCTCGCCGCCGGCGTCCGCAAGCGCGGCGCGGTCGAGGCCATCGGGCGTGTCGCGCAAGGCGCGCAGCTTCGCCGGGCCAAAAGCGGCGGCGGCGAAACGCGCCGCTCCCTCGCGAAGGTCGTCGTCGGGCTCGGCGGAGGCGGTGGTCAAGGTTGAAACTCCCAATGGCGCGGAGGCTGCGGTTTTGATCGACAGATAGCGCGGTTTTCCCGCGCGCGACACAGAAAGCGAGCGGTTAATCGACGGCGCCGGTCGCGTTCTTGTGTCTTGCAACTTTCACCGAAGCGGGGCACGCCTATTGCTTGAACTCGGCCGCTATGGAGGCGATCCATGCAATTCGATGGTCAATGTTTCATCGTCACGGGCGCCGCAGGCAATCTCGGCGCCGCTGTCGCCTCGGAGCTTTCCGCGCGCGGCGCCAGCCTCGCCCTCGTCGATCGCGCCGCGCCGGCGCTCGAGGCGCTGGTCAAAACGCTGGCGCATCCGGACCGCGCGCTGGCGCTGCCCGGGATTGATCTGACAAAGCCGGAGGGCGGGGCGAAGATGGCCGAGGCGACGCTGGCGCGGTTTGGCCGGATCGATGGCCTCGTCAACACCGTCGGCGGCTTTCGCATGGGCCGCGTTGTCGACAACGCGCTGGCGGACTGGGACTTCATGATGGACATCAACGCCCGCGCCGCGCTGGTGTCGAGCGCCGCCACGTTGCCCGCCATGGTCGCGCGCAAATCCGGGCGCGTCGTGCATATCGCCGCCGGCCCCGGCCTCAAAGGCGCGGCGGGCCTCGCCGCCTACGCGGCCTCGAAGGCGGCGGTTCTGCGCATCGCCGAATCGCTGGCGGAGGAGCACCGGGCCGATGGCGTGACGGTGAATTGCGTCGTGCCCGGCACCATCGACACGCCGCAGAACCACGCGGCCATGCCCGGCGCCGACACCAGCGCCTGGGTCAAGCCCGCGGCGATCGCCCGCGCCATCGCGATGTTGCTCTCCGCCGAGGCTGGCGCGATCACCGGCGCGGCGATTCCCGTCATCGGCGTCGGCGCGTGAAAAAGCCGCGCGCGGCGAAGAACGGCGGCGTCAAGCGCGTCAACCTCGGCTTGCAGGGCGGCGGCTCGCACGGCGCCTTCGCCTGGGGCGTGCTCGACCGGCTGCTGGCCGACGAGCGCGTCGAGATCGAGGCGGTCACTGGCGCGTCGGCGGGCGCGATGAACGCGGTGGTGCTGGCGCAAGGCCTCGCCGGCGGCTCGCGCGAGGCGGCCCGCAAGACCCTGCGGGCTTTTTGGGAGGGCGTGGCGAAGGCCGCCGAAGCCAGCCCGCTGCGCAAATCGCCTTGGGAACACGCGGGCGGCGAATGGGGCTTCAAACATTCGCCCGCGTATTTTTTCCTCGACCTGCTGTCGCGCGTGGCGAGCCCCTACGACGTCAATCCGCTCAATCTCAATCCCCTGCGCGACCTGGTCGCCAGGCTGATCGACTTCGAGCGCGTGCGCGCCAACACGAATCTCAAGGTGTTCATCTCGGCGACGAATGTGGAGACGGGACGCGCGCGCGTCTTCCGCGGCGGCGAGCTCACCGCCGACCACCTGCTCGCGTCCGCCTGCCTTCCCTCGATCCATCAGGCGGTGGAGATCGACGGCGCGGCTTATTGGGACGGCGGCTACATGGGCAATCCGCCGCTGTGGCCGCTGTTCGACAATTCGAGCAGCGACGACGCGATCATCGTGCAGATCAATCCGTTCAAGCGGCCGGGCGTTCCGCGCTCGGCGCGCGACATCGACGACCGTTTGAAAGAGGTGGTCTTCAACGCCTCCCTGATGCGCGAACTGCGAACGGTCGATTTCGTCACGCGCCTCATCGACGACGGCCGCCTTCAGGGCACCGGCTATCGCCGGGTGCTCATCCACATGATCGGCGACGAGGCGACGCTGACGCCGCTGGGCGCGTCGTCGAAGCTCAACGCCGAACTCGCCTTTTTGAACATGCTGTTCATGGCGGGAACGAAGGCCGCCGACACATGGCTGGCCGCGCATTTCGACGACCTCGGCGAGCGCTCGACCCTCGACCTGCGCAAGGTGTTCCAGGGCGAGGAGGACGCTCTCGACGGCGAGCGCGTGAAGAGGGCGGCGGCCTACAAGAGGCCGAAGTAGCGGTTCGCCGCTACCCGCCGCCCTTGTTCGCCGCCTGCAACCTGCGCAGCGTGTCGAACAACTCCGGCGGCGCCTTCGAGATGCGGTCGAGCAACGCGTCCTCCTGCTCGCCGGATATCGGACTGACATCGAGGCCGAGCCGCTCGGACTCCGCGACATATTCCGGGTCGCCCTGCATGGCCATGAAGGCGTCGCGCAAGGCCTTCGCGCGGTCCTCCGGCACGCCGGGCGGAGCGGCGACGGGGCGCGACAGCGTCCACGGCAGCGAGGCGAGCTCGATCAACGCGCGCGCGCGAATTGCAGCAGCGCGTTCATGGACGTGTCCGGCTTCAGCCATTCCGGCTTCGACGAGCGCACCGCGGACAAGCCGACAAAACGCCCGTCGACCTCCTTGCGGTCGATGGCCAGGAACATCGCGCCGCTGTCGGGATAGCCGTTGATGATTTTCAGGTTGAGCCCCAGCGCGTCGCGCAAGAGCACCGCGACATCGTTGCCCGTGGCGCCCTCGCCGGTGCCCGACAAGACGATGGGCGCGCCGCCCGGCCGCAGCGCGTCCTCGATGGTGCGCGTGACCGCGTCCTTCCGAACGAACAGCACATAGGCGTCGTTGAGCGACGACGACGACGAGCCGAGCCATGTGAACTTGCGCGGATCGAACTGGACGGCGGGGTTGCCGCCCATGATTCCCATCAACGGCATGTCGCGCGCGAAGGCGCCGATGACCGAGCCGTCGCGCGGCGCCGTGTTGTACAAATAGTTGGTGCCGCGCAGCGAGCCCGCGCCCGGCATGTTGACGAGCACGACATTGGGCTGCCCCGGAATGTATTTGCCGATGAAGCGCGTCACCAGCCGCGCGTAAACGTCGTAGCCGCCGCCCGGTCCGTAGCCGAGGACAAACTGCACGGTCTTGCCGCGGTAGAAATCGGCGACGGTCTCGGCGCGGGCCGGCGCGGCGACGGCGAGCAGCGCGAGCAGCGCCGACTTGAGGCGGATCGACATTCAAACCTCCCGCGCGAGCCTCTCTGGCCGCGGCCCATCAAACCCGCAACAAGCCGCGCTTGCAACAGCCGCGCGAACCCCTATGAAAGCGCCAAGCAAAACACAGGGGATGGGCCGGCGACAATGAATTTCCTGGGAACGCCCGACATTGGGGCCGGCCTGTTCGCCGGCCTGACGCTCGCTTCTTTCGCCACAGCCTTCATCGGCGTCTTCACCGGCACCGCCGGCGGATTGATTCTGCTGGCGATGATGGCGCAGGTGATGCCGCCCGTTGTGTTGATTCCCGTGCACACGGTCGTGCAACTCGGCTCCGGCGTCACGCGCTCCATCATCATGTGGCGCTATGTGCTGCGTTCCACCATGCCGCCTTTCATGATCGGCGCGGCGCTGGGCGCGTTCGCTGGCGTCAAGGTCTTCGTCTCGCTGCCGACGACGACGCTTCAGGGCATTCTCGCGGTCTTCATCCTGGTTGTGACGTGGCTGCCGAAGCTCGGCCGCATTGGCGCGGAGCGCGGGCGGTTTCTCCTGCTCGGCTTCGTCGCGACGTTCGCCGGCATATTCGTCAGCGCCACGGGCACCATCGTCGCGCCCTTCGTCGCCAGCGTCGCCAAGGACCGGCGCAACCATTCCGCCACGCTTGGCGCGCTGATGATCTTCGTCCACACGGCGAAGATCGTCGCCTTCGGCTTTCTCGGCTTCGCCGTCGCCGCCTACGTTCCCCTGATGATCGCGATGGTCGCGTCGGGCGCCGTTGGCAACTGGGTCGGCGAGGAGGCGCTGAACCGCGTGTCGGAACAGAGATTCCGTCTGATTCTTCAGCTTTTCCTCACCGCGCTCGGCCTGCAATTGCTGTGGAACGCGGTGAAGGGATGGGGGCTCGCCTGAAACGACGGGCGACCTATCCCGCCAGCTTCGACGCCGCTTCCGCGTCGAGAAAGGCGCGCACCGCGGGGCTCGCCGCCGGCGAGGCGGCGGTCGCGTTCATCAACGCCATCAAATCGGCGATGGGCACGAAGCGCTTCGCCTTTGGATCGTAGATCCCGCCGCGGTTGAGCGAGACCGCCGACAACAGGTCGCTTCCGTCTTTCGCGCGCGCGACGACGCGGTGTTCCATGACAACGGTCGTCGCCTCCCAATAAACGATGCGCGATTCAATTGTGAACCGCCGCCACACCCTCAATTGCCGGCGGAAGCGCACTTGCGCCGCGGTCAACACCGGCATCCAGCCGGCCCCGCGGATGGCGCGCAACAAGCCGCCGCGGGCGAAGAGGTCGAAACGTCCGAGGTCCATCAACGCGAGATAGCGGCCGTTGTTCATGTGCAGGTTGACGTCGAGATCGCTCGGCAAAACGATCATGCAGACGCGCGACACGCCGAAGGGCGCGGCGATGGGCGGGCGAAACAACGCCGCCGCCCACACCCAAAGCAGGCGCAGCCAGAGGTTCACGGCGCGCCGCGCGTTGTCACGCCGCCTTCGCCGGCGGAAAGCGGCCGTAGAACGTTTCGCCCTTCGCGGCCATGTCGCGCAGCAGTTTAGGCGGCGCGAAGCGGTCGCCGTGCTTGGCCGCGAGCTTGTCGCACATCTCGACAAACGCCTTCGCGCCCATGCCGTCGATGTAGCTCAGCGTGCCGCCCGTGAAGGGCGCGAAGCCAAAGCCGAGAATCGACCCTACATCGGCTTCGCGCGGATCGGTCACGACGCCCTCTTCGACCGTGCGCGCCGCTTCGACCGACTGGGTCGCCAGCAGCCTTTGCTTCAACTCCTCGACATCGATGGCGTCCGGGTCGAGGTGGGCGGATTGCAATTCGCCGAGGCCCGCCCACAGCTTTTTCGGCCCCTTCTCGGGATAATCGTAGAAACCCTTGCCGTTCTTGCGGCCAAGGCGCTGCTGCTTGACGACCATCGTCTCCAGCAGCTTCTCCTGCCGGGGATCGATGGCTTGCGGGCCAAGATCTTTCTTTTCGGCCTGAAGGATTTTCCAGCCGAGGTCGAGCGCCACCTCGTCGTTGAGCGACAGCGGCCCGACCGGCATGCCGGCCATGCGCCCGGCGTTTTCGATCATCGCCGGCGGCACGCCCTCGATCAGCATCAGATGGCCTTCGCGGATATAGTTGAGCACGCAGCGGTTGGCGTAGAAGCCGCGCGTGTCGTTGACGACGATGGGCGTTTTCTTGATCTGCCGCACGAAATCGATCGCGTGGGCCAGCGCCTTCGGCCCCGTCTTCGCGCCGACGATGATCTCGACAAGCATCATGCGCTCGACGGGCGAGAAGAAGTGAATCCCAATGAAATCCTCGTGGCGCGAAAAGTTCTCCGCCAGCGAGGTGATCGGCAACGTCGAGGTGTTGCTGGCGAAGATCGTCTCCGCGCCCATCGCCGCTTCGGCCTTCTTGATCGCGGTCGCCTTCACGTCGCGGTCCTCGAACACCGCCTCGACGACGAGGTCGACGCCGGCGAGCTTCGAATAATCGTCCGTCGCCTCGATGCGCGCCAGCAAGGCGTCGCGGTCCGCGCTCGTCGCCCGGCCGCGGTTGATCTGCGCCGTGATCAGGTTGCGCGAGATGTCCTTGCCCTTGTCGGCGGAGGCCTGGTCGCGGTCGATCAACACGACCTCGATGCCGGCCATGGCGCTGACATAGCCAATGCTCGCGCCCATGAATCCGGCGCCGATGACGCCGAGCTTTTTCACCTTCGAGGCGGGCTCCGCCTTCGGCCGCCGCGCGCCCTTGTTGAGTTCTCCCATCGACACGAAGAGCGAGCGGATCATCGCCGCGGCCTCCTTCGAGCGCAGGATGCTGGCGAACCAGCGGCTCTCGACCCGCAGCGCGAGGTCCATCGGCAATTGCAAGCCCTCGTAAACCGCGTGCAGGATGGCCTTGGCGGCGGGATAGTTGTCCATGGTTTCGCGGCGGTAGATCGCGTTGGCCGCGGGCCACGTCATCATGCCCGCCGGCGAAAACACCTTGCCGCTCGGCAAGCGGAAATCCTTGCGGTCCCACGGCGCGACGGGCGAGCCGCCGTTCTTGATCCACGCCTTGGCCTTGGCGACGATGTCGGCGGCGGGCGCCACCTCGCCCACGAGTCCCATCTTCTGCGCGACGGCGCCCTTGAGCTGCTCGCCCTTGAACATCATCTGCAAGGCGTCGCCGGTCTGCATCAGGCGCGGCACGCGCTGCGAGCCGCCGGCGCCGGGGAACAAGCCGATCTTGATTTCCGGCAGGCCGACGCGCGTTCTGTCGTCGTCCGCGGCGACGCGGTAATGACACGCCAACGCGAGTTCGAAGGCGCCGCCGACGCACACGCCGTTGATGGCGGCGGCCCATGGCTTGCCACATGTTTCAAGCTTGCGATAGAGCTGCGACAGCTTGCGCGTGCCGTCGAAGAAAGCTTGCGTCGCCGGCTCTTCGCCCTCTTTCGCGGCGAGGTCGGCGAACTGGCGCGAAAATCCTTCGAGCATCGTGAGATCGGCGCCGCCGGAGAAATTGTCCTTCCCCGACGCGACGACGCAGCCCTTGATCGCCGCGTCGGCGACGACCTTGTCGATGGCCTCGTCGAGCTCGCGCATGACATCGAGCGTGATGACGTTCATCGAGCGGCCGGGCATGTCCCAGGTGAGCAGGGCGACGCCGTCGGCGTCTGTTTCAAATCGGAAGTTGACTGGGGTCATGACCGGTCCTCTCGCAAAACAAATTCACGGCGTGGCCGCGTGGCCGCTCTCACACTCTCTCGATGATCGTCGCGGTGCCCATGCCCGCGCCGATGCACAGGGTGATGAGCGCCGTCGATTTGCCCGAGCGTTCGAGCTCGTCGAGCGCGGTTCCCAGAATCATCGCGCCCGTCGCGCCAAGCGGGTGGCCGAGCGCGATGGCGCCGCCGTTGACGTTGACCTTGTCCATGGAAACGTCGAACGCCTGCAAAAACCGCAGCACCACCGCCGCGAAGGCCTCGTTGACCTCGATAAGGTCCATGTCGGCGATCGACATGCCGGCGCGCTTCAGCAGCTTCTTCGTCACGTCCACGGGGCCGGTCAGCATCAGCGCGGGGTCCGAGCCGATGTTGGCGAAGGCGCGGATTTTGGCGCGCGGCTTGAGGCCCGCCGCCTTGCCCGACTCGGCGTTGCCGATCAACACCGCGGCGGCGCCATCGACGATGCCCGACGAATTGCCGGCGTGGTGGACGTGGTTGATCGTCTCGACTTCCGGATGCGCCTGTATGGCGACGGCGTCGAAGCCGCCTTGCTCTCCCATCATGACGAACGACGCTTTGAGCGCGGCGAGCGACTGCATGTCGGTCGCTGGCCGCAGGTGCTCGTCCCTAGCCAATATCGTCAGGCCGTTGATGTCCTTCACCGGAACGACGGACCTCGCGAAGCGCCCCTCGGCCCAGGCGCGGCCGGCGCGCTTTTGCGACTCCACCGCGTAGGCGTCCACGTCGTCGCGCGAAAAGCCGTATTTCGTCGCGATCAAGTCCGCGGACACGCCCTGCGGCATGAAGTATGAGGGAATCGCGATGGCGGGATCGACCGGCCACGCGCCGCCCGACGCGCCGATGCCCACCCGGCTCATGCTCTCGACGCCGCCGCCGACGGCCATGTCGTGCTGGCCCGACATCACCTGCGCCGCGGCGAAGTTCACCGCGTCGAGGCCCGAGGCGCAGAAGCGGTTGATCTGCACGCCCGGCACATGGTTGCCATAGCCCGCCGTCAGCGCCGACGCGCGGGCGATGTCGCCGCCCGCCTCGCCGACGGGATCGACGCAGCCGAGAATCACGTCGTCCACCAATTGGGTGTCGAGATGGTTGCGCTCGCGGATCGCGCGCAACGCCGTCGTCGCGAGGCCCAGCGTCGAGACCTCGTGCAGCGAGCCGTCCGGTTTGCCGCGCCCGCGCGGCGTGCGCACGGCGTCGTAGATGAAAGCGTCTGTCATGAGGGGCTCCTGGCCGCTTGTTCCTTCTGCCCGCTCCCGCGGGGAGAGGTGGCGCGAAGCGCCTGATGAGGGCTCGCTCAACGCCGCCGTGTTAAAAACCTGATCCGCTCCGAAACAGCGAAGGCAACTATCGCGCCAACAAGCGCCGCGTTGTCCCACGTCCGCCCCTTCAAAAAGCCTCCGCCGGAAGGCCCATCATCGTGTCGGCGCCGGTCTTGACGCGCGCCAGATGCGTCGCGGTTTCGGGCAGCGTCCGCTCCATGAAATAACGCCCCACGGCGAGCCTGGCTTCCATTCCCGGCTCGGCTTTTTTCGCCAGGGCCGCGCGCGCGATCTTCGCCCACATATAGCCCAGCGCCGCGAGGCCGAACAGGTGCATGTAGTCGTAGGAGCCCGCGCCGGCGTTGTCGGGCTTCGCCATGGCGTTCTGCATGAACCACATGGTCGCCTGCTGGAGGTCGCCGACGCCCTTTTTCATTCCATCGAGATAAGGCGCCATCTCCGGCGTCGCCGCGTTTTCCTTCGCGAAGGCCTGAACCTCCTCGAAAAACGCCGTCAGCGCGCGCCCGCCGTCCTTCGGCAATTTGCGCCCCACGAGGTCGAGCGCCTGAATGCCGTTGGCGCCCTCGTAGATCATGGCGATGCGCGCGTCGCGGACGAACTGCTCCATGCCGGATTCGGCGATGTAGCCATGGCCGCCGAACACCTGCTGCGCCTTGACGGCGTTGTCGAAGCCGCGGTCGGTCAGCACGCCCTTGAGCACGGGCGTCATCAATCCCAGCAGGTCGTCGGCGCGGCGGCGCTCCTTCTCGTCCGGCGAGCGGCGCGCGATGTCGGCTTGCAGCAGCGCCCAGATCGCCAGCGCCCGCGCGCCCTCGTTGAACGAGCGGATGTCGAGCAGCATGCGCCGGACATCGGGATGCACGAGGATGGAATCGGCTGGTTTGTCGGGCGATTTCGGCCCGCTCAGCGAACGCCCCTGCAAACGGTCGCGCGCGTAGGCGGCGGCGTTCTGATAGGCGACGTCGGAAATCGCCACGCCCTGCATGGCGACGCCGAGCCGCGCCTCGTTCATCATCACGAACATGGCGTTGAGGCCCTTGTTGGCCTCGCCGATGAGAAACCCCTTCGCCTCGTCGTAGTTCATCACGCAGGTGGAATTGGCGTGAATGCCCATTTTGTGTTCGATGGAGCCGCACGACACCGCGTTGCGCGCGCCAAGCGAGCCATCGGCGTTCGGCAGAAACTTCGGCACGATGAACAGCGAGATGCCGCGCGTGCCCGCCGGCGCGCCCTCGATGCGCGCCAGCACGAGATGCACGATGTTGTCGGCGAGATCGTGTTCGCCGGCGGATATGAAAATCTTCTGTCCGGTGATCGCGTGGGAGCCGTCGCCGTTGGGCTTGGCGCGCGTCTTCAACAGGCCAAGATCGGTGCCGCAGTGGGACTCGGTCAGGTTCATGGTGCCGGTCCATTCGCCCGACACCATCTTCGGCAGGTATTGCTTCTTCAATTCCGGCGACGCGTGCTCGTTGATCGCCGCGATCGCGCCCTGCGACAGGCCGGGATACATGGTGAAAGCCATGTTGGCCGAGGCCGAAAACTGGTTGATGAGCGCCGCGAGCGTATAAGGAAGGCCCTGTCCGCCATATTCCGCGTCCGCGGCGAGGCCGATCCAGCCGCCGTCCGCATAGGCCTTGTAGGCTTCCTTGAAACCCTTTGGCGTGGTCACGGAACCGTCGGCGTTGCGCACGCAGCCCTCGCGGTCGCCCGAAAGGTTGAGCGGCTGCAAAACCTTTTCGGAAATCTTTCCGCCTTCTTCCAGAATCGCTTCAACGATGTCGGGCGGGGCGTCCGAAAAGCCGGGCAAATTGCCATGCCGGCTCCAGTCGAAAACATCGTTGAGCAGAAACAGGGTTTCTTCGACGGGCGCTTTGTATGTGGGCATGGCGAACTCCAGCGGCTTGAGCATAGGCACAAGAGACGGCTGGTTCCAGCGCGCTCGCAACCTACGCTTCAAAGCCTTCACGAATTTAGTTCACATATAAACTAGATGGCGCGATCGCGCAAGGGCGGACGTGGCGCGCCAACACCGCGCAACGCGAACATGGCCATCCGCGCCCTGGCGCTGGCGATCCCTGGCGCTTTCCTGTTGAAACGCAGCCGTCCCCGATCGTCCCAAGCCCGCTTCCGCTTGCGTCGCGCGCGCCAATCCGCCTAAGGTTAATTCCCCCCGGCCTCGGGCCGGGGCGCTTTTTCGCGGGGATGTGGTCGGGCCGCCATGAAAGTCACTCTTGAACGCAGCGCCTTGCTGAAATCGCTCGGCCACGTCCACCGCGTCGTCGAACGGCGCACCACGATCCCGATCCTGTCCAACGTGCTGCTGCGCGCCAATGGGCGGACGCTTGAATTGAAGGCGACGGATCTCGACATCGAGGTCACGGAGGCGATCGCCGCCGATGTCTCGCAGGCCGGCGCGACGACATTGCCCGCGCACACCCTCCACGACATCGTCCGCAAGCTCGCCGAAGGCGCCCAGGTGTCGCTTGAGACGACGGGCGAAAGCGGCCAGCTGCTGCTGCGCTCGGGCCGTTCGCGGTTCAACCTGCAATCGCTGCCCGAAACCGACTTCCCCGATCTCGCGTCGGGCGAGCTTTCACACAGTTTCAAACTGCCCGCGGCGGATCTGCGCAAGCTCTTCGCCAAGACGCAATTCGCCATTTCCACCGAGGAGACCCGCTACTATCTCAACGGCGTCTTTCTACACACGATGGATATCGACGGCCACGCCATGATGCGCGCGGTCGCCACGGACGGGCACCGCCTCGCGCGCATTGAAATCCCCGCGCCCGCCGGCGCCGCCGGGATGCCCGGCGTCATCGTGCCCCGCAAGACGGTCTCGGAAGTCCTGAACATCATCGAGGGCGCGGAAGGCGACATCAGCGTCGAAATCTCCACGACGAAGGCGCGCTTCACCTTCGGCGATCTCGTGCTGATCTCGAAGCTCATCGACGGCACTTTTCCCGACTACGCGCGCGTCATTCCCACCGGCAACGACAAGCGGCTGATCGTCGATTGCACGCCGTTCAAGGAGGCGGTCGACCGCGTCTCGACGATTTCGTCGGAGCGTGGCCGCGCCGTGAAGCTCGCCGTCGCCGACGGCAAGCTGACGCTTTCCGTCACCAATCCAGATTCAGGCTCCGCAGTCGAGGAACTCGAGGTCGACTACGACTCCGCGCCCATCGACATTGGTTTCAACGCGAAATACCTGCTCGACATCACGCGGGAGCTCGACAGCGACACCGCGTTGTTCAAGCTCGCCGACCCCGGTTCGCCCACCATCGTCCAGGACCGCGACGGCGCGGCGGCGCTCTATGTTTTGATGCCGATGCGCGTGTAGGCGCGGCGGCGGCGACCGGGCGGATCAACCGCCGGCGCCAAGGGAGAGCGAAGCGGAGAGACGACATGAAGCCCGCCATCGCGGTTCTGTGCCTCGTCTTGAACGCGCCTTTGCTCGCCGCGTCTTCGTCCCGCGCGGCCGAAATCACACTCATTGCGCCGGGCGGCGTCAAGGCCGCGATACTGGCTTTGATTCCGGGCTACGAAAAAGCCACGGGCAACCATGTGACGACGACGTTTGGCAGCGGCGGCGGCACGCAATCGCAAGTGATCGACGGCGGCGCGTTCGACGCGCCGATTGTGCAGCCGCCGCTTGAGAAAGTGATCGCCTCCGGCCGCGTGATCGCGGCGACGCGCACGCCGCTGGCGAAGGTGTGGGTTGGATTCGCGGCCAAGACAGGCGCGCCGCATCCCGATGTCTCCACGCCCGAGGCGGTGAAAAAACTGCTGTTGGGCGCGCGCGCGGTGGCCTATCCCAACGCGGCCAGCGGCGCGGCGGCGGGCGTCAGTTTCGACGCGACGTTGAGGAAACTCGGTATCTTCGACGAGGTCGCGGCGAAGCGCAAAATGACCCGCGGCGGCGCGGAAACCATGGCCGCGCTCGCCCACGACGAAGTCGATGTGGCGCTGACTTTCATCAGCGAGATCGTCACCGAACCCGGCGTCGAGGTTGTCGGGCCCGCGCCCGCCGCGATTTCCGAGCCCACGCGCTTTGTCGCGTTCGTGTCGGCCCAATCGAAGGAGCCCGAGGCGGCGAAAGCCCTGTTGGCGTATCTGTCGTCGCCGGAAGCGGCGGCTGTTTACAAGGCGCGCGGCATGGAAGCGGGGGAATAGCGGCGGCGCGAACCGCTGGCACGCGGCTTACGCGCCGCGCGCCGCCGACGCCCGCGTCGACAAATCCGCCGGCCGCTTCAATCCAAGGTTTTCGCGCAGCGTCTTGCCTTCGTATTCCTCGCGGAACAGGCCGCGGCGGCGCAGCTCCGGCGCGAGCTTGTCGGCGAGGCCGGCGATCGCGCCCGGCACGTCGCTGGGCAGGATGTTGAAGCCGTCCGCGGCGCCTTCGCGGAACCACGCCTCAAGCTCGTCGGCGACCTGTTTGACCGAGCCGATGATCGTCCAGTGATGTTTGGCCGCGGCCGAACGCATCGCCATCTGGCGCAGCGTCAGGCCCTCGCGCCGCGAGATCGTCAGATAGCTTTCGACCGAGCTGACGCGCGCGTTGTTGGTTGGAATATCCGGCAGCGGCTTGTCGAGGTCGAACTTCGAGAGATCGACGCCGCCGAGGTTCTGCGTCAGGCGCTGCATGGCCACCTTCAGCGGGATGAGCGAATTCAGCTTGTCGTATTTCTCCTGCGCTTCGCTCTCCGTGTCGGCCATGAACAGCAGCGCGCCGGGCATCACCAGCAAGTCCTCGGGCCGGCGGCCGAAGCGGTCGCAGCGGCTCTTGAGGTTGTCGTAGAACGTCTTGGCCGTCTTCAGCGCCGACTGCGAGGTGAAGGCGATGTCGGCGACGCGGGCCGAAATGTTCATGCCGGGCTCCGACGAGCCAGCCTGAATGAGCACGGGATGCCCTTGCGGCGAGCGCGGCACGGCCGAGGGCCCGCGCACCCTGAAGTGCTTTCCCTTGTGGTTGAGGAAATGCGCCTTGTCGGGCCGCAGATAGACGCCGGATTCCTTGTCGCGCGGAAACGCGTCGTCGTCGTAGCTGTCCCAGACGCCGCGCACGACATCGACGAATTCCTCGGCCCGCTCGTAGCGCTCGCCGTGCGGCGCGTGCGATTCGCGGCTGAATTGCAGCGCGTCGTCCTTGTTGCTGCCGGTGACGATGTTCCACGCGGCGCGGCCGCCGGAAACATGATCGAGCGAAGCCATCGTGCGCGCGAGATTGTAGGGCTCGAGATAGGTCGTCGACATGGTGGACGCCAGGCCGAGGTTTTTCGTCGTCATCGCGACCGCGGCGAGGATCGGAATCGGATCCATGCGGTCGATCCGCGCGGTCAGGCTTTGCGTCGCGAGGTCGTCGGTGCCGGGCGGGCTGGCGGCGTCGGCGATGAACAGCATGTCGAGCTTGGCGCGCTCGATGGCTTGCGCCGCGTCGATCCAGCGCTGAATGTTCTGGCCGGCGTCGTTCGTCGAACCCGGCAGCCGCCAGCCCGCCATGTGATAGTTGCCGTCGCCGGTCATGAACAGCGAGAGCTTCATTTTACGGTCGGCTTTGGCGGCGCCAGAGGTCATTTTCCGCTCCATTGACAGCTTTTCGTCCCGCGGCGCCGCCGCGTTTGTCGATGTTGTCTAGCCGCGCGGCGTGGCCGCGTCCATCGACGGTTATTGCGCCAGACCGAGCCTGTCGATCACGCCCTTCCATCGCGATATGTCCGACTTCAACAGCCCGGCCATCGCCTCGGGGGAACCACCAACCCCTTCCATCCCCAAAAGCCTCAGCCGCTCCCGCGTGTCCGGCGATTTCAACGCTTCGTCCATTTCTCGATTGAGCCGCGCGACGATATCCGCTGGCGTGCCGGCGGGCGCGGCGACGCCGTTCCATGACGACGCGACATAATCGGGCCAGCCGCTTTCGACAACGGTCGGCGTGTCCGGCGTCAAGGCGCCGCGCTCCCGCCCGCCGGAGGCGATGATCGCGAGCTGTCCTTGCGCGACGGCGGAGGTGAAAGCGGCGAGGTAGTCGAAACCCACGTCCACGTCGCCGCGCTGCATGGCGAGGATCAGCTCTGGCGAGCTTTTGAATGTCACAACCGTCGCCTCGCTGCCGATGGCCATCTTGAACATTTCGGCGGCCAGATTCTGCGTGCTGCCCGCGGAAATCGCGCCGAAATTGAGCTTGCCCGGATGGGCCCGGTCAAACGCGACAAGCTGGGCGACCGACCCGAGATCGCCACCGCGCGTGGCGAGCAGCACGTCGAATTTCGCCAGCGCCGCGACGGGCGTGAAATCCCTCGCCACGTCGAAGGGCAGCGACTTGAACAACGACGCGCCGAGCGCGTAGCTGTTGCCAACCTGCGCCAGCGTGTATCCGTCGGGCGCCGCTGTTTTGCCGGCCACGGCCGAAGCTATGCCGCCGGCGCCGGGGCGGTTCTCGATGACGAAGGTCATGTTGGTCCGTTCCGAGACCTTGGCCGTCACGAGGCGAAACGTGATGTCGCCAATGCCGCCCGGCGCGAACGGGAGAAAAATCCGGATGGGCCTGTCCGGGTATTCCGCCATCGCTGGGCCCGCGGCGAGCAAAAACGCGAGCGCTAAAAACGGGCGGAAGCTTCGACGCATCCGCAAATGAGTCCACGCGCGCATCCGCCCTCCGGTTGGCCGACGCCCCGAACGGTCGAACGGCGGCGCGCGCCTGATCATCCAGAACAGCGACGATGTCGCGATGCTTTCCAATGCCGGCGTCGCGGCCCCCGACATGATCAGGCTCGTGCGCGGCTCCGGCGTCGATTGCGCGCGGTTTCTGCCGCCAGCGCCGGACGCGGCGAACCGAACCGGGTTCCGCGTCGTGCTCGCCTCGCGGCTGTTGTGGGACAAGGGCGTCGGCGAATTCGTCGAGGCGGCGCGGAAAATAAAGGCCGACGACGCGGCGGTCGAGTTCGTTCTGGCGGGCGCGCCCGATCCGGGCAATCCAGCCTCGGTCGACGAGGCGGCCGCGCGCGCCTGGCAAGCGGAAGGATTGGTGACGTGGCTCGGCCATGTCGACGACATGCCGGCGCTTTTCGCGCAAGCCGATGTCGTCGCCTTGCCGAGCTATCGCGAAGGCCTGCCGAAGTCGCTGATCGAAGCCGCGGCCTGCGCGCGTCCTCTGGTGACGACGGATGTGGAGGGATGCCGCGAGGTCGTGACCCATGAAATCGACGGACTGCTTGTGCCCGCCCGCGACCCGCTGGCGCTGGCCGCGGCGATCGCCCGCTTGCGCGCCGACCCGGCCTTGGCCCGGCGGCTTGGCGAGGCCGCGCGCGCCAAAGCGCTGACGGACTTCGACGAACGCATTGTGATCGCGAAAACGCTCGCCGTTTACGACGAGCTGGAAACGGGGCGAAGGAGGGCGGGCGCGTGAGCGCCGTCGGCGGCGTCGTTTCCCCCGCGGTCCGCCGCGTCATCGCGACGCGCGTTCTTTTCGTTCTCGCGTTGTTGTCGCTGGCGGCCGCGGCGGAACGGGAGCGGCTGGCCTGGCCAGTCACCGCCGTGAAAGCCATGGCGGCGCTCGAAAACCGCTTCCCGCCCTGGACCAATCAATGCGCCACGCCGATCGCGGGAATTGTGGCGCTCGGCGGATCGTTCAACGGGATCAACGACCCCGGAGCGCGCGTGAAGGAGGCGATCGACCTGGCCCGCCGGTTTCCGACGGCGCGCGTGATGTATTCGGGAAAGAAGGAGAACGACGGCATCGCCGCCGTCGACGCCGGGAAAACATTTGAACAAGCCGGCGTCGCCGCCGACCGCGTCCTTCTCGAAGGGAACTCCCGCGACACCCATGAAAACGCGCTGTTTTCGAGCGAGGTCGCGCGTCCGGCTCCCGCCGACCGCTGGCTGCTTGTCACCTCGGCGTTTCACATGCCCCGCGCGATGGGGGTCTTTCGCGCCGCCGGTTTCAATGTCGAGGCGGTTCCCGTCGAGCGCGGGATCACGCCGCGTTCCGGAGTCGAATTCATCGCGCTAAAGGAAATCGAGGGACTGATCGCCTACCGCCTTCAAGGCTGGAGCGACGCTTTTTTCCCCGGGCCGCTGCCGCCGCGATGCGGGTGACGCGCCGCGTGTCAGCGCAGGGCGGCGTTGACGCGCTCCAGCGCTTCGACGCCCGGACAAAGGTCGGCGTCGCCGAGCCGGTTGAGCGGTCTGTCAACGGTGCCGAGGCGGTCGTGCAGGTCGCCCGAGTCCTCGTCGGCGTAGAGCAGGCCGGTGACGATTTCGCCCTGCGATTGATGGCGGTGGATGGCCGCGAGCGCGGCGGCCCGGTCCGTGACATCGTGCGTCGCGTCGAGCTTGCGCAGGCGGATCATGCCGCCGTCGTGCAGCTTCACGGTCTGCGTTTCGCCGGGCTCGTAGTCGGCGGTGATCGGCGCGCGGCCCGTGATGACGTCGAGCGTGTTGAGCGCGGCGTTGTGGGCGCGGACGTAGTCGAAGCTTTTCGTCGAGCCGGCGTGGTTGTTGAAGGCGACGCAGGGCGAAATACAGTCGATGAAGGCGGCGCCCCGGTGCTCGAACGCGCCCTTGATCAGTGGAACAAGCTGGCTCTTGTCGCCGGAAAAGCTGCGCCCGACATAGGTCGCGCCGAGCTGGATGGCCAAGGCCACCATGTCGATGGGGGAATCCGGGTTGGCGACGCCTTTTTTGCTTTTCGACCCCTGGTCGGCTGTGGCCGAGAACTGGCCCTTGGTGAGCCCGTAAACGCCGTTGTTCTCGACGATATAGACCATGTTGACGCCGCGCCGGATGGCGTGGACGAACTGGCCGATGCCGATGGAGGCGCTGTCGCCGTCGCCCGACACGCCGAGATAAATAAGATCGCGGTTGGCGAGGTTGGCGCCGGTGAGCACCGAGGGCATGCGGCCATGCACGGTGTTGAAGCCGTGCGATTGTCCGAGAAAGTAGGTCGGCGTTTTCGACGAGCAGCCAATGCCCGACATTTTCGCCACGCGGTGCGGCGGAATCGACAGCTCGAAACAGGCGTGGATGATCGCCGCGGAAATCGAGTCGTGGCCGCAGCCCGCGCAGAGCGTCGAGATCGCGCCCTCGTAGTCGCGGTGGGTGAAGCCGAGCTGGTTCACCTCGATGGCGGGATGGTGGAACTTCGGCTTGGCGAGATAGCTCATGACTCGACCTTTTCCTTGCGGCCACGCGCGGCGACGCCGACCGCCGCGCCGATGGCGGCGCGGATGAAGCGCGCGGTGATCGGATTGCCGTCGTAGTGGAGGATCGCCGTCAGCCGCGCCGGATCGACGCCGCATTCGACCTGGAGAAGCTGCCGCAACTGGCCGTCGCGGTTCTGCTCGACGACGAGCACGCGCTCGTGCTCCTCGATGAAGTCCGACACCGCGCCCGAGAAGGGGAAGCCGCGCACGCGCAGGAGGTCGAGATCGACGCCGTCGCCGCGCAGCAGCTCCGCCGCCTCGCGCATCGCGGGGCTGGTCGAGCCGAAATAAATCACGCCGAGGCCGGTCCGCCGCTTGCTCTTCGTTTCGACCGGCGCCGGCACAAGCGACTTCGCCGTTTCGAACTTGCGCAGCAGGCGCTCCATGTTCTCGATGTAGTCGGGCCCCTCTTCCGAATAGCGCGCGAACCGGTCCTTGGTGGTGCCGCGGGTGAAATAGGCGCCGCGGCTGGGGTGCGTCGCCGGCAGCGTGCGGTAGGGGATGCCGTCGCCGTCCACGTCGAGATAGCGGCCGAAGGTCTTGCCGGCGTCGAGCTCCTCCGCGGTCATGATCTTGCCGCGGTCGTACTTGCGCGCGGGATCCCACTTGAAGGGCTTCGACAGGTGGTGGTTCGAGCCGATGTCGAGGTCGAGCATGACGAAGATGGTGGTTTGCAAACGCTCGGCGAGATCGAAGGCGAGCGCGCCGAACTCGAAGCATTCGAAGGGGTCTTCGGGGAACAGCAACACATGCTTCGTGTCGCCGTGCGACGCGTAGGCGGCGCTGAGCACGTCGGCCTGCTGCGTGCGGGTGGGAATGCCCGTCGAGGGGCCGCCGCGCTGCACGTCGAAGATCACGGCGGGAATTTCAGCGAAGTAGGAAAGGCCGATGAATTCCTGCATCAGCGAAACGCCGGGCCCCGAGGTCGCGGTGAAGGCGCGCGCGCCGTTCCAGCCCGCGCCGATGACCATGCCGATGGAGGCGAGCTCGTCCTCGGCCTGCACGATGGCGACCTTTGTCTTGCCCGTTTCCTTGTCGGTCCGCAGGCGCTTGCACTGCGCCATGAAGGCCTCGGCCAGCGACGTCGACGGCGTGATCGGATACCACGCGCAGACCGTCGCGCCGCCATAGACCGCGCCGAGCGCGGCGGCGTCGTTGCCCTCGATGAAAACGCGGTCGCCGACGTTGTCGGCCCGCCGCAACCGGATGCCGAGCGGGCAAGCGAAATGCGCCTTCGCGTATTCGTGGCCGGCGCGCAGCGCCTCGACATTCGGCGCAATGAGCTTGTCCTTGCCCTTGAATTGCTCGCCGATGAGCTGTTCGGCGACGCCCAGCTCGATGTCGAGCAGGGCCGCGAGCGCGCCGACATAGATGATGTTCTTGAAGAGCTGGCGCAGCCGCGGCTCCTTGTAGCGCGCGTTGCAAAGCTCCGTGAGCGGCATGCCGATCACGTTGATGTCGTCGCGGAACTTGTCTTTCGGCATGGGGCGCGAGGAATCGTAGAACAGGTAGCCGTCCGGCTCTATGCCGGCGACATCGCCGTTCCACGTTTGCGGGTTCATCGCCACCATCAGGTCGGTGCCGCCGCGCGCGCCCAGGTGGCCCTCGCCGCTGACGCGCACTTCGTACCAGGTCGGCAGGCCCTGGATGTTCGAGGGAAAGATGTTGCGGGGCGCCACTGGCACGCCCATGCGCATGACGCACCGGGCGAAAAGCTGGTTGGCGCTGGCCGAGCCCGAGCCGTTGACATTGGCGAACCGAACGACGAATTCGTTTATGCTCTGGATCGGCATCCGTCCCCCGCTTGCGTGGTGTCCAGCCTGAACTTCCGCATGTCCCACGCGCCGGTCGGGCAGCGTTCGGCGCAGAAGCCGCAGTGCAGGCACAAGTCCTCGTCCTTGATCATGATCCGCGTGGTCGGCAGCGCGGCGGACACGTAGAGGTCCTGCGTCAGGTTGGCGGCCGGCGCGGTGAGCCGCCCGCGCAACTCCGCCTCGTCGCCGTCGGGCGCGAAGGTGATGCAATCCTCCGGGCAGATGTCGACGCAGGCGTCGCACTCGATGCAGAGTTTTTCCTCGAACACGGTTTCGACGTCGCAGTTCAGGCAGCGCTGCGCCTCCTTGAAGGCGAGCTTGTCGTCGAACCCGAGCTCGACTTCGGCGCGGATGTCCTTCAGCGCGATTTCGGCGGCGCGGTGCGGCACTTTGTAGCGGATGTCGTTGGCGATGTCGTTGTCGTAGGTCCACTCGTGGATGCCCATCTTCTGGCTGACGAGGTTTGTCAGCGGCGACGGGCGTTCCTTGACGTTCTCGCCTTGGCAGAACTTGTCGATGGAAACGGCGGCCTCGTGTCCGTGCGCGACCGCCCAAATGATGTTCTTCGGGCCAAAGGCCGCGTCGCCGCCGAAAAACACATTGGGTATTTCGCTCTGGAAGGTGACTTCGTCGACCTTGGGCATGCCCCAGCGGTCGAAGGTCATGCCGAGGTCCTTCTCGATCCAGGGGAAGGCGTTTTCCTGGCCGACCGCGACCAGCACGTCGTCGCAAAGAATATGCTCGTCGGGCTCGCCCGTCGGCACGAGGTCGCGGCGGCCCTTCGCGTCGCGCGTGGCCTTCACCTTTTCAAAGACGACGCCGGTGAGCTTGCCGTTGTCGTGGGTGAATTCCTTCGGCACGAGCCAGTTGAGGATCGGAATGCCCTCGCCCTGCGCGTCCTCCTTCTCCCACGGCGAGGCTTTCATTTCGTCGAAGCCGGAGCGCACGACGACCGTCACGCTCTCGCCGCCGAGACGGCGCGAGGAGCGGCAGCAGTCCATCGCCGTGTTGCCGCCGCCGAGCACGATGACGCGCTTGCCGATGCCGGTGACGTGGCCGAAGCTGACGCTCGAAAGCCAGTCTATGCCGATGTGGATGTTGGCGGCGGCCTCTTGCCGTCCTGGTATTTCAAGTTCGCGGCCGCGCGGCGCGCCGGTGCCGACGAACACCGCGTCGAAGCCCATGCCGAGCATTTCCTTCATGCTCTCGATCTTTTTCCGGCGCAGCTCGACGCCGAGGTCGAGCACGTAGCCGACCTCCTCGTCGATGACGGTTTCCGGCAGGCGGAACTTCGGAATCTGCGTGCGCATCATGCCGCCGGCGAAGGGATCCTGGTCGAACACCACGACCTCGTAGCCCAGCGGCGCGAGATCGCGCGCGACGGTGAGAGAGGCCGGTCCGGCGCCGAGGCAAGCAATTCGCTTGCCGTTTTTCGTCGTCGCCGGCTTGGGCAACAGGGCGTGGATGTCGCCCTTGTAGTCGGCGGCCACGCGCTTCAGGCGGCAGATGGCGACGGGTTGTTCCTCGACGCGGCCGCGCCGGCACGCCGGCTCGCAGGGACGGTCGCAGGTGCGGCCTAAAATTCCCGGAAACACATTAGATTTCCAGTTGATCATATAGGCGTCGTCGTAGCGCCCGGCGGCGATGAGCCGAATGTATTCGGGAACCGGCGTGTGCGCGGGGCAGGCCCACTGGCAATCGACAACTTTGTGGAAGTAGTCCGGGTTGGCTGTATCCGTGGGCTTCACGTTGCCTCCACGACGAGCGTCGATAAACGCGCCGTCCCGATGAGGCCGCGCGCGCGATGGGCGTTTTATCGACGCACAGGTAGGGTCAGAAAATCGATGCCGTCAAGCCGCGCCGCCGCCATTTGAATGCTGCGCTGCGGCATGCGGAGCGCTTTGACCTCCCGCTGATTCGCCGCTACCGACAAGCCGCGTTCGGGCCGACGCGCCATCAAGGAGAACATCGCATGTTTCCAGTTTTTCGCGCGCGCGCCGGGTGGATGGCCTTGACGGCGATTGTGGTGGCGGCGTCGGCGGCCTCGGCCCAGACGCCGGAGGCCTTCTACAAGGGCCGGGCCATCGACCTGATCGTCGGCTATCCCCCCGGCGGCAGCAACGACCTCTACGCCCGCATTGTGGCGCGCCACATGGGCAAATACATTCCCGGCAATCCGACGCTGGTGTTCCGCAACATGCCGGGCGCGGGCAGCATCGTCGCCTCGAACTACGTTTACAACATCGCGCCGAAAGACGGCTCCGTGCTGGCGCTGGTGTCGCCGACGTCGCCGCTCGACGAGAAGCTCGGCGCGGTCGGCGCGAAATACGATTCCGGCAAGTTCACCTGGATCGGCCGCATGGCGGCGTCCACGAACGCGACGTTTTTCATGAAGGATTCGCCGATCAAAACGGTCGACGACATGTTTACGAAGGAGTCGCGGCTGTCGGCGACGGGCGCGGGCTCGACGGTCGTCGTGTTCCCCACGGTCATGAACAACGTGCTGCATTCGAAGTTCAATCTGATCATGGGCTACAAGGGCTCGGGCGAGGCGATGCTGGCGATGTCGCGCGGCGAATCCGACGGTCATTCAACCTCGCTGGACGCGCTCGACGCCGAGCATCCCGACTGGATCAAGGACGGCACGGTGCGCGTGCTCGTGCAATACGGGCTGGAGCGCCACCCCCTGCTGCCAGATGTCCCCACCGTCGTCGAACTCGCGAAGACCGACGAACAGCGCGACATTCTGCGCGCGGTCATGAGCTCGGTGGAGGTTGGCAAGATGATCTTCTCGTCGCCCGGCATTCCCGCCGACCGCGCGGAGACGCTGCGCCGCGCCTTCGACAAGATGGTGAAGGATCCCGAGTTTGTCGCCGATGTCGAGAAGGCGCGCATGGACATCGGCCCGATGCGCGGCGAGGATTTGCAGAAGCTTGTCCAGAGCGTCGTCGGCATGCCGCCCGATCTTCTCGAAAAAGTGAAGAAGATTTATCCGCAGGGCGGGTGAGGGCCGGGCCTTTCCCCGGCGCTCAGCGTTTCTTGGAGGGATGAAGGTCGATCGCCCGCGTGTAGAACAACGCCGCGACGAGCAACTCCGCCGCCAGCAGGGCGAACATGGCGCGGTATCCCTCCGGCGAATAGGCGGGGGCGCCGTCCACCATGCGCGACCCGAACGATTCGACGACCAGGCCCGTCACCGCCTGTTGAACGAACACCCCGCCCATGTTGCCGACATTGAGAAGCGTCAGTCCGCGGCCGACAAGCTCCAGCGGAAACAACGCCCGTCCATGCGCCGTCAGGACGGGCGTGACCGCTATGAAAAACGCGAACACCACGAGAAGCGGCGTCAACCATTCGCGCGACGGCGGCGCGGCGGCGGCTATTGTCAGCATGACGATGCCACCGCCGACGCCGATCAGGCTGGCGGGCTTGTAGGCGCGGAAAAAACGGTCCGTCCATCCCCAGAGGAACAGGCCGATCACCTGCGCCAACACCGCGATGAAAAGGACGCGGCCGCGCTCGTCCAGATTCATGCCGTAGATTTGCGCCAGCCAGGGGCCGCCCCAGAGGCCGACAATGCTGGCGAAGGCGGAATAGGTCGTCGCCTGAATGAAAAACAGCGGCCAGAACGACGGAACCCGCGAGGCCGCGACAACGCCCGCGAGCAGGGAGCGGAGGCTCTCCCGCCGCGCCAGCCGCGCTTTGGCGGTTTCCGGATCCTCGCGCAGCAGCGGCACGGCGACAATCGTCAGCACGAGGCAGAGAAGTCCGACGCCCAGAAACGACGCGCGCCAGCCAAACCGCGCGCTCGCGGCGGCGAGCGGCGACGTCGCCGCCAGCGAGCCCAATGTGCCAACGCCAAGTTGAACGCCCGCCATCAACGCGAAGCGTTCGGGCGGAAAACGCCGCGCGTAAACGGACAGGGCGCCCATGTAGAAGCTCGAACATCCCGCGCCGATAATGAAACGCCCCGACGCGAGCGTGAAGAAATCCGGCGCGAGCGCGAACATGAGCGAACCGGCGAACGCGACCAGGGCCGTCGACACAATCGTCGCGCGGGCGCCGAAACTGTCGAGCGCGAGCCCGACGGGAATCTGCGCGAACGCGAACGAAAAATAGAACACCGATCCCAAAAGCCCCAGCGACGCCGCGTCGAGGCCGAATTCGCGCGCGAGATCGGGTCCGATGACCGCGATGGAACTGCGGAAGAACTGGCTGAGGGAATAGATCGAGATCAGCGCCGCGAGCAGCGCGAAAACGCGGCCATTCAAGCTTCCTGTCGTCAATCGCCCTCGCGTCCGCCCGGCGGCTCGTGTATTGAAGAGCGCCCTCCTAACATGGCGCGGCGAAGAGGCAACAGGGACGCCCCCGCATGAAGCCGGTCGATTTCGTCGATTTTGTCGAGCGTCTTGCGAACGCCGCCGGCGAGGCGATCCTGCCGTTTTTCCGCACCGCCCTCGGCGCCGAGGACAAGTCGCGCGGCGGCGTTTTCGATCCCGTGACCGAAGCCGACCGCGCCGCCGAAACGGTGATGCGCCGTTTGATCAACCAGAATTTCCCCGATCACGGCGTCATCGGCGAGGAATTCGGCGACGAGCGCTCCGACGCGGAATATGTCTGGATCCTCGATCCCATCGACGGCACCAAGAGCTTCATTTCGGGCATTCCGCTTTGGGGCGTGTTGATCGGCCTCGAACACAAGGGCCGGCCCGTTTACGGCATGATGCATCAGCCGTTCACGCGCGAGAAATTCTCTGGCGACGGCGCCGGCTCGGTCTGGCGCGGCATTGGCCCGAACGGCAAGCCCTCGGAGCGCCGCCTGCGCGTCCGGCCCTGCGACGGGCTCGCGACGGCGACGCTGATGACGACGCATCCGGCGTTGCTTGAGCCGGGCACGCTCGAACCCTACCGCAGGGTCGAAGCCTCCGTGCGCCTGTCGCGCTACGGCGGCGATTGTTATTCCTATTGCATGCTGGCCGCGGGTCAGGTCGATCTCGTCATTGAAAGCGGGCTGAAGCCCTACGACATCGCCGCGCTGGTGCCGATCGTCGAAGGCGCGGGTGGACTCATCACGACATGGGACGGGGGAAGCGCGGCGCGCGGCGGCGCCATCGTCGCGGCGGGCGACAAGCGCGCGCACGAGGCCGCGTTGAAGCTGCTGTCGGGTTCTTAAATTTCGATCTTTTCCAGTTCGACCACCGGCCCGTCGCCCGCCGTCAGGCCTCGCGAGCGCGCCTCGATGCGCCAGACGCCGCCGATTTTCTCCAGTCGGTAGAGGTTGTAGCCGGCCAGATGGCGCGGCGTGCCCGGCACCGCCGAGGCGGATTTCACGCCGATCACCGGAATGGGTCCGCCGGGGCCGGGAATATGCTTGATCTGCGTGCGGTGGTTGTGCCCGTGGATGATCAGCTCCGCGCCATGCGCCGCGACGACTTTCTCGAACTCGCGCGCGTCGCGCAGCCCCCGGCCGGGCGTCGCGCCGCCCCGCCACGGGGGATGGTGAATCATGATCACGCGCGGCAGGCCGCGGGCCCGGGTCAGTTCGAGCATGCGCGACAAAAAGCCGAGCTGTTCTTCCCCGACCCGTCCGGACGCCAGAAACGGCGCGGTCGGAATGGCGGAACTCACGCCGATCAGCGCGACGCCGCCGCGCTCGCGCAAATAGGGAAACACGCCGCCTTCGCCCATGTCGCCGCGCATCCATGGACGCAGCGCGCTCGCCATCCACGGCGCCGAGCCCTCGACATAGGCGTCGTGGTTGCCCGGTGTGAAGCTGACGTCGTCGGGCTCGCCGAGGGTCGCCATCCAATGGGCGGCCGCGAGAAACTCGTCGGGCAGGCCGAGATTGACCACGTCGCCCGTCATGGCGACGTGATCGGGCCGCTGCGCGCGCAGGTCGGCGACCACGCGCGCCAACGCGTTCATGTTGTGAATATGCTTGCGCCGTTTCCAGTTGACGTAGCCGGTCAGCCGCTTGCCCCCGAGGTCGCCCTTTCGGAGCTTCGGCAAAGGGCCAAGATGCGGGTCGGAAATATGGGCGATCAGAAAACTCACGGCGCGTCCATCGCCGCTTGGACGCGCGCGGTCAAGGGCGGCGAACCCTCCGCGCCAATTCGCGGGCTATTTCGCCAAGGCCACCCCGTTGGGGCCGCTCACCCAGACAAAGGCCTTCTTGGCCGCGTCCCACCGCGTCACGACGGCGGCGTCGGTTCCCAGGCCGCGCTCCGGATATTTCTTGAAGTCGTAGACGCCGCCAATGCCGGGAAAATTCTGCAAATTGGCGATGAAGTCGCGCAACTGCGTGGGCGTGCCGTCCGCCCCGATCTTGTTCAGGCCGGCGACGACGATCAATCCCGCGTCCCACGACGTTGAAACCGCGTTGTCGGGCGCGACGTTGCGCGCGGCGAGCGCGGCGTACATGTCCTTCTGCGCCTGCTCGACGCGCGGGTCGAGTTTGAAAGCGCCGTCGTGCGCCGGCCAGAGCCCCGACGGCAGGACGAGCTGCTTGGGCAGAAAGTCCGCCCATTGCGTCATCTGGGCGACCGTTTGGTTGCCGGAGGTCGGCGCGACTGGAATATCGAGGCCCGCCTGGATCATGCCCTTGAACACGGTGGCGACCGGCGAGCCCGTGGACCAGCTGACCAACGCCTGCGCGCCCGACTGCCTGATGCGCTCCATCTGCGCGGACACGTTGATGTCGGTCGGGTTGAAATGCTCGTAGGCGACCATTTTCAGCCCGGCGTTCTCGGGCTTCGCCATGGCGGCCTTGATGGCGTCGTCGCCGTCCTGGCCGCTGGCGTCGGTCGTCTGCAAGGCGGCGATCTTGGCGACGCCGTTCTCGCGGAAATAATTGATCGTCGCGGCGACCTGATCGGTCGAGGAACTGGCGGACGAGAACGCGAAGCCGCCCGGCGCTGGATGCAGCCCCGGCGACAAGCAGAAATGCACCGGGCCATTCTTCATCAGCGCCGTCATCGCGCGGCACATGGCGACGAGGCTCGAGCCCATCACCACCTTGGGTTTCAGCGGCAAAATCTCGTTTATCAACTGCACCGCGACCTGCGGGCTCGTCTGGTCGTCGTGATAGACGAATTTGATGTTCTGGCCGTTGACGCCGCCCGCTTTGTTGACGACCTCCGTCAGCGCTCCCAGAACATCCTGCTGGCCCTTGCCGGCGAACGCGCCGCCGCCGCTGGTGGGGATGACGACGTGGATGTCGTAGTCCGCGGCCAGCGCCGGCGCGGCGGCGAGGCCGGCGAACAGCGCGAGGATGGGAAGGCTGGCGTATGGGCGCATGGGGGTTTCCTCGCGTGTTTAAGGCTTGGCGGCGCGAAAGCTTTGTTCTCGCGGCGCTTATAGCGTGAACACCGGTCGATGGCGAGACGCGGGAGGATTGACGGCGCCGGCGCGGCTTTCTACCTCTGGCCAATGGTACGGATCGGCGAAGGCCTCGCGAGCGCCAATATTTCCAGCGCCGCGTTCTGGCGCGACGCGCGCCTCGCGCGGTTGATCGCGGCGCTGAACGGCGGCGGCGAGGAAACGCGCGTGGTCGGCGGGGCCGTGCGCGACGCTCTGCTGGGCAAGCCGGTCGCCGATGTCGATCTCGCCACCACGGCGACGCCGGACGAGACCATTCGCCGCGCCAAGGCCGCGGGCTTCAGGACCGCGCCAACCGGCGTCGACCATGGCACCGTGACAGTGATCGTCGAGGGCAAGCCCTTCGAGGTCACGACGCTGAGGGAGGACATCGAGACCGACGGGCGACACGCCAAAGTGCGCTTTGGCCGCGATTTCGAGGCCGACGCGCGGCGGCGCGACTTCACCGTCAACGCGCTGTCGGCGGACGCCGCGGGCCGGGTTTACGACTACGCGGGCGGGCTCGCCGACATCGCCGCGCGCAAAATCCGCTTCATTGGCGACGCCCGCCAGCGCGCGCGCGAGGACTATCTCCGCATCGTCCGCTTTTTCCGCTTTCACGCCTGGCATGGCGAGGGGCCGCTCGACCGCGAGGGGCTGGACGCGGCGATCGCCGAACGCGGCGGCCTGGCGGGGCTGGCGCGGGAGCGAATCCGCGCCGAGATGCTGAAAACGATGACAGCGCCGGGCATCGCCTTCGTGGCTCGGGAAATGTCCGACGCGGGAATTCTGGGGCTGATCTCCGGCGGCGTCGCCTATCCCGAACGGCTGCGGGCCTTCATCGACATCGAGCGCGCCCGCGAAATCGCGCCCGACCCCTTGGCGCGGCTCGGCGCGCTGCTCGTCGTCGTCGAGGAGGACGCCGCGCGGCTGGCGGCGAACTGGCGCCTGTCGAACGCGGAGGCCGTGCGCCTGCGCCAGGGCGCGGCTGCGCTGGTGGAACGGCACGGACAAGAAGCGCCGCCCCCGCCGGGCCGACTGCGCGAAACGCTGATGATCCACGGGCGGCGCGCGGCGCTCGACGCGGTCATGCTGGCGCAGGCGGAGGCGGGTGTGGCGCCCGACGATATCGGTTGGACAGCCGCGTGGCGCTTTCTCAGCGACACGCCGGAGCCACGGCTGCCGTTCAGCGGCGCGGACCTGATGGCGCGCGGCGTGCCCGCCGGGCGCGGCATGGGCGAAACATTGAAGCGCCTGCAAGCGCTGTGGATACGCGCGGGGTTTCCCAGCGATCCGCAAACGCTGTCGAGGCTGCTGGAGCAAGCGCGGGAATAAACGGGCGGGAGCAAGTCCCGCCCGCGAAAGAAAGCTACTTGATTCCCAACAACGCCTGCGCGTTCTTGAAGCAGATATTTTCCTTGTCGGCCTGGCTGAAATCCAGCTTTTCCATGATCGCGATGGTCTCGCGGATGTAGCCGGGGCCCTTCTCCGGGTCGAAGGGGCAGTCGGAGGCGAACAGAGCCTTGTCCGCGCCGTAGAAGGCGAGGCCGCAATCCGTCGCGGCCTTCGAGCCGAACACCGCGGTGTCGGCGTAGAAGTCCTTGAAGTAGGCGAGCGGGCTCTTCTTCATGTTGGCGCGCAAGGTCTTGTAGTCCTCGTCAGTGGTGCGGTTGCCAAGCTGGTCCCAGCCCGGGCCGACGCGGCCTTCGAAATAGGGCACCATGGCGCCGAGGTGATGCGCCAGCACCTTGAGATTCGGGTGGTCGTCGAGCACGCCGCCGAACACGAGGCGGGCCATCGCGACCGAGGTCTCGTAGGGCCAGCCGAAGGTCCACCAGATTTCGTATTTCGACTTCTGCTCGGTCTTGTAGTCGGAGAGGTCGAAGGCGCCGCGCGAGGGGTGCAGAAACACCATCTTGCCGGCTTTCTCGGCCACTTCGAACACCGGGCGGAATTCCGCCTCGTCGAGCGGCTTGCCGTTGATGTTGGTGTGGATCTGCACGCCGCAGGCGCCGTTCTTGAAGGCGCGCTCAAGCTCCTTGGCGGCGTTGGGCGAGTTCATCGGCAGCGAGGCGAGCCAGCCGCAGAAATAGTCTTTCTCTTTCACGCACAGCTCGGCCATGCCGTCGTTGCCAAGCTTGGCGAATTCCTCGACCTCGGCGGGCGTGCCGAGCGCTTCGAGCGGCGGCATGCCGAGCGAAATCACCTGCGTGTAGTCGTATTTTCCGCGGAACATGTCGCAGACCTGCTTGCGACGGTCGAGATCGTAGATCGCGGGCACGCCGCGCATGCGCGCGCCGATGTCGGCGACGGCGCCCGGGGTGGCCATGATCTTGTCCCAGATCCCCTGCGGGAAGAAATGGTTGAAACAATCGATGTAACGCATGCGGAACGATCCTCGCGACGGGGGTGAAGCTCGCGGCTGACATAGCGGGGATTTCGCGAGGGGGGAAGGGCGCCGCGGCGACGCGCGCCAGACTTGCGCGCCCGACGGGGAGGGGCCAAAAGGCGCTCGTCGAACGGGGGCCGCGCCGATGCCGGAAAAATCAGTCAACACCATCGCGGAAACCGTCGCCGACTGGCTCGTCGCGTCGCAAACGCGGGCCTTGCCGCCGGCCGTGGTCGAAACATGCAGAAAGCTGTTTCTCGATGTCGTCGGCCTCTGCGTAGCGGCGCGCAACGAGGATTATGTCGCCGCGACGCTCGCAGCTGGCGGCCCCGGCGGCTGCACCGCTTTCGGCCACGCTGGCGGTTGCGATCCGTTCAGCGCGGCGCTCGTCAACGGAACGGCGGCGCATGGCGAGGATTTCGACGACACGTTCGAAGGCGGCCCCGTGCATTCGGGCGCTGTGATCATTCCGGCGATCTCGGCCCTTTGCGAAAAAGAGGGGCTTGGCGGCGACAGGTTTTTGATCGGCGTCGCGACCGGCGTCGAACTCCTGTGCCGGCTCAGCCTGGTGACCCCGAAGGCGATCCACAAAGCGGGCTTTCACCCCACCGCCGTGTTCGGCACGATGGCCGCGGCCGGCGCCTGCGCGGCGGCGTTGGGGCTGGATCGCGCGCGAACCGTTTCGGCGATGGGCGTCGCGGGCAGCATGGCGTCCGGCATCATCGAATATCTCGCCGAGGGCACCTGGACGAAGCGCATGCACGCGGGCTGGTCGGCGCAATCGGGCCTGCGCGCGGCGCTCATGGCGCGCGGCGGCTTCCTCGGGCCGCGCACGGTCTTCGAGGGCACGCACGGATTTTACAAGGCGTTCGCCCCCTCGGCCGCGCCCGCGTTTAACTTGCTGCTCGATGGTTTGGGCGAAAACTGGCTGATGGAGGACATCGCCTACAAGCCCTACGCCTGCGGAACCATGACGCAGCCCTTCATCGATTGCGCCATCAAGCTGGCCGAAAGCGGCGTCAAGGCGGACGACATCGCCGACATCGTCTGCAAGGTTGGCGAAGGCACGGTCCACCGCCTGTGGGAGCCGCTGGCGGTCAAGCACGCGCCCAACACGCCGTTCGGCGCGAAATTCTCCACGCCGTTCTGCATGGCGATCGGCTTTTTCGATCGCAAGGCGGGGCTGGCGCAATTCACCGAGGCCGCGATCGGGAATCCGGACGCGCTGAAACTCGCGGCGAAAATCCGCTACGAGATCGACCCCAACGACGAGTATCCGAACAACTTCACCGGGCATTTGCGCGCCACGCTGCGCGATGGATCGATCAAAGAGTTTCGCCAGCCGCACATGCGCGGCGGCGCGCGTCAGCCGCTGACGACGACGGACCTCGAATCGAAATGCGTCGACAACGCCCTGCATGGTGGCTGGAACGCGGGCCAGGCGGAATCGCTGCGGGCAATGTCGCGCGACCTGTTCGCGGCGAAGACGTTGGCGGCCTTCGCGTCGCTGCGGGCGTAAGCGCTCACATCGCGGCGATGATGGCCTTTGTCATGGCCTGCGTGCCGCCGGTTCCCTTGATGTCGCCGGTGCGCGTCGCTGGATTGGCGAGAGCCGCGGCGACCCCGCGTTGCATCGACGCCGCGGCGGCCACCGCTTGCGGCAGATCGCGGCGGCGGCCGAGCCAGTCGAGCAGCATGCGGGTCGATTCGATCATCGCGTAGGGGTTGGCGATGCCCTTGCCGGCGATGTCGGGCGCCGAGCCGTGCGTCGCCTGCGCCATGGCGAAATCGCCGTCGCCGATGCACAGGCCCGGCGCCATGCCGAGGCCGCCGACGAGGCCCGCCGCCTCGTCCGTCAAGATGTCGCCGAACATGTTGGTCGTCACCACCGTGTCGAAGCTTTCGGGGTCGCGCAGCAGGCGCATCGCGAAGGTGTCGACGATGCAGTCGTTGACGGTCACGTCGGGAAATTCCGTCGCCGCCTTGAGCACCTCCTCGTTGAACATGCCGCAGCCCATTTTGAACACCGTGTCCTTGTGGACGTAGGTCAGCAGCTTGCGCGGCCGCGCTTGCGCCAGTTGCAGCGCGGCGCGCGCGACGCGGCGGCTGCCGACGCGCGTGATCACCCGCACCGAGATGGTCATGTCGTCGGTGGGCCGGAACTCTCCCGTGCCCATCACGACGTTGCGGTCTGGTTGAAAGCCCTCGTTGTTCTCGCGCACGATGACGAGATCGACATTGTCCTTCAAACAGCCGATGTCGGCGAAGGATTTCGTCGGCCGCACGTTGGCGTAGAGGTTGAATTGCTTGCGCATGACCGGATGCGGATTGATGGCGCCGGGGCCCTTCGGATAGTCGCGGTGGCCGATCGGGCCGAGGATGAATCCATCATAGGTCCGCAGCGTTTCGAGGGTGCCCGCGGGCAGCGTCGTGCCGTGCGTTTCAAGCGCCTTCGCGCCGATGGGCATGGGTTTCCACGCGATGTTCAAGCCGTGCTTTTCGGCGGCGGCCCGGGCGGCGGCGACCGCGGCCGGCACGATTTCATGTCCGATGTCGTCGCCGTTGAGGACGCCGAGCGTGAGGTGCGGAGAAGCCATGTGTGTTTCCAATCGGGACGGGAGACGAGGGCCGCGCGTCAGCCGCGCGCTTGCGGCGGCCCGCCAAGCACGGGCAGGCGGTTGGCGACGGCGACAACGGCGAAGGTGATGACGAGAAGCAGGATGCCGAGCACGGAAATGGCGCCGAGGTCGCCGCTCTCGTTGAGGTCGTAGATGATCACGGAAACAAGCTTGGTGTTGGAGGTCGTCAGCAGGATCGTCGCCGACAACTCGCGGATGGCGCCGATGAAGATGAAGCACCAGGCCGCGACGATGTTGGCGCGCAGCAGCGGCGCGGTGATCTGGCGCAGCACGGTGAGCCGCGAGGCGCCGAGGATGCGGGAGGCCTCCTCCAGCTCCGGATGCAGGCCGCGCAGCGCCGACGCGAATTGCTGGTAGCCCGCCGGCATTTCAATCGTGAGGAAGGCGATCAGCAGAATCCACAACGTGCCGTAAAGCTGCAACGGCGGGCGCGAATAACTGAGGAACAGGGCGACGCCAAGCACGACGCCGGGAATGGCGACCGGCGCCATCGCGAGAAATCCGAGCGCGCCGGTCAGCCGGGATTTGCCTCGCGCGACGAGCCACGCGGCGGCGAGCGCGATGACGACGCCGATCGTCGCCGCGCCGAAGCCGAGCAGAAACGTGTTGCGCAGCGCCAGCCGCGTCGACGACAGCTCGAACAACACGAAATGAAAGTTGTGCAGCGTCAGGCTGTCGAGCGTCAGCGGCCCCGCGACCTCGCTCGTCAGCGCGGTCTTGAGCAGCGCGAGATAGGGCAGCGCGACCGTCAGCCCCAAAACTATTCCGGCGAAGCCGGCGGCGGGCCACCGCCACGCGCCGAGTTTCGTCGGCCGCGCCCGCCCGCTCTTGCCGCCGACGACGGCGTAATTCCCGCGGCCAAGCAGCCACGCTTGCCCGCGCAACAGAAGAATCGTGATAATCAGCAGCGGAAAAGAGGCGGCGGCGGCGAGGCCGAGGCGCGGCGGATATTGAAACAGGCTCCAGATTTTCGTCGTGATGACGTGGAAGCCGGCGGGCATGGCGAGGATCGCGGGCGAGCCGAACATGGTCAGCGCCTGCAAAAACGCGATCAACGCGCCCGCGAGCAGCGCGGGCAGAACGAGCGGCATCGTCACGCGCGAAAGCGTGCGCGCGCCCCGCGCGCCGAGGATCGCCGAGGCTTCCTCGAGGTCGGTCGGAACCCTGTCGAGCGCGGTCGCCACCAGCGTGAAGACATAGGGAAACGTGTAGCAGGCGATGACGAAGACGAGGCCTTCGAAGGTGTAGATGTCGACGAGCGCGTCGAACGGGTCGAGATCGAACGCCCAGCGCCAGGCCTGATTGATCAATCCGCTGTTGGGCGCCGCCAAAAACTCCCACGCCACCGCGCCCAGAAACGGCGGCGTCACGTAGGAGGCCATGACGAGCGCGCGCACGGCGCCGCGGCCCGGCATGTCGGTGCGCGCGACAAGCCACGCGAGCGGCGCCGCGATGGCGCAGGACAGGGCCGACACGCACGCCGCCATGGCGAGCGCCAGAACGAACGGCTTTGTCATCGTCGGGTCGGTGGCGAGCGCGATGAAATTGGCCGTCGTGAACGCGCCCTTCGCGTCCGTGAGCGCGTACCAGCACAGCCAAAAGAACGGCAGCGCGACGAGCGCCGCCAACACCGCGATCAACAGCCCCGCCAGCGGGCGAAAGGCGTCGAAGCCCCGCGCCGGCGCGGCCAGGGCGGCGCTCGATTCAGGTGCCAAAATACTGCTCGTATTTCTGCTTGATCGTCTCGATCTCTTTTTCCAGCGCGACGGGATCGGATTCGAGCAGCTTGATTTGCGACAGCGGCACGCGCCCGGCCTTTTCCTTCACGCCGGGATGCAGCGAACGCAATCCGCCCACGTCGCTGAGGCCCTGCTGTCCCTCCAGCGAATAGATGTACGCGAAGTACAGCTTCGCGGCGTTGGGATGCGGAGCGTCCTTCAGGATCGCGGCGTTGCCCGGCACGAAGGGCGTGCCCTCCGGCGCGTAGACGGGCACGACGGGCACGCCCTTCTCCGCGAGAATGTGGATGTTGTATTCGTTGCCGTCCGCCATGACGGGGCGTTCGCCGAGCGCCAGCTTTTTGGGCGGATCGGACGACGATTGCACCTGCATGACGCGCTGGTGGCCGAGCTTCTCGAAATAGTCCCAACCCAGCGCGTGGCTGATGACATAGGTCGCGGTCATGATCGTGCCGCTGTAGCCGGGATGCGCCTTGACCATCTTGCCGCGCCACTTGGGGTCGAGCAGCGAGGCGAGGCTTGTCGGCGCGTCGGCGGGCTTGATGAACTTGGTGTTGTAGGCGATCACGCTGAGGTTGGCGCGCGCCGTGGCGAATTCGCCGTCGGGGTCGACGCCGTTTTTCGGCCAGAGTTTCACGACCTCCGCGGGCAGCGACTTGGCCAGCCATCCCGCCCGCTTGAAGATCGGGAATTGCACCGCGTCCGAGGCCTCGTAGATATCGACGACGTGCAGATCGCTGCCGTATTCCTGGTTGATGCGCTGGAAGTTGCGTTCGGCGCCCGAGCGTTCGGTGCTCACCTCGATCTTCGGATATTTGGCGTGGAAATCGTTGGCGAGGCGTTCCACAACCTCGGTGTCGGCGGACGTGTACCAGACGACCTTGCCTTCCTTTTCCGCCGCCGCGATCAACTCGGGCGTCACCTCGTAGGTCCCAGCGGACTGCGCGCGCGCGGCGCAAGGCGCGACAAGCAGCGCGGCGAGCGCGGTCGCGAGCGCGTGATTGGCTTGGCGCGAATGTGTGCTTCGCATGGGCGTTTCCTAGCGTTCGAGCGCCCAGCACGCGGCGGGCGGCAGATAAAGCCACACCCCGCGCCCGGCGGCAATGTCGATCTCCGTCGGCGCGACCACGCGGACTTGCCGGCCGCCGGCGAGTTCGATCAGATAGTCGCGGTGCGAGCCGAGATAGGTTTGCCGCGCGACGGTTCCACGCGCGCTGTTGACGCTCTCGCCCGTGGCGGCTTCCGACAGCTTGATGTCGTGCGGGCGGATGGAAACGCTGGTGGGGCCGGCCGCCGCGTAGGCGCCGCCCGCGCAACGCAGCACGAGGCCTTCGCCGCAATCCACGGCGTCGGCGCCCGACCTCGCGCCCTCGAACAGATTCGTGCCGCCAAGAAAGCGCGCCACGAACCCGGTCGCCGGGCGCCGATAGATCTCGCTCGGCGAGGCCGTTTGTTCGACGCGGCCCTGGTTCATCACCACCACCACGTCGGCGGCGGTCATCGCCTCGGTCTGGTCGTGCGTGACGTAGAGGCTGGTGAAGCGGAATTGGTCGTGCAGGCGGCGGATTTCGAAGCGCATTTCCTCGCGCAGATTCGCGTCGAGATTGGAGAGCGGCTCGTCAAGCAGGAGGATTTCCGGCTCGACGACGAGCGCGCGGGCGAGCGCCACGCGCTGTTGCTGCCCGCCCGACAGCTCGCCGGGATGGCGCCGCGCCAGCGCCGAAAGCTTCGTCGCGTCGAGAATGGCGCCGACGCGCTTGTTCAGATCGTCGGCCGGAATCTTGCGCAGGCGCAGGCCATAGGCGACGTTTTCGAACACGCTCATGTGCGGCCACAGCGCGTAGTTCTGGAAAATCATCGACATGCCACGCCGCTCGGGCGGCAGGCTCGACTTCGGCGTCGAGATCGCGCGGCCGCCGACGCGGATTTCGCCTTGGTCGGGCTCCGCGAAGCCGGCGACGAGCCGCAGCGTCGTCGTCTTGCCGCAGCCCGAGGGGCCGAGCAGGCAGATCAACGAGCCCTTCTCGATCGACAGCGAGACATTGTCGACGACCGTCAAGGCGCCGTAGCGCTTGGTCAGGCCGGCGATTTCGACAAACGACATGCGCGCCCCTCCGCGGCGCTCCCGCGCCGCCTGTTCCGCCGCGTGGTCACGGCATCACGATGCCGCCGTTCACGTGGATCGTCTGCCCGGTGATGTAGGCGCCGGTCGGCGCGCACAACATGCGCACGACCTCGGCCACTTCCTCCGGCGTTCCTTCGCGCCCGACGAGCGGCCCGGAGCCAGGGGGCAGCGTCACGCTGCGGCCCGAGGTCGCCGAGCGCGGACCGCCGATCTTGCCCGGCACGACGCAATTGACGGTGACCCCGTTGCGCGCGAACTCGACCGCCAGCGCGCGGGTGAAGCCCACCAGCGCGCCCTTCGCCGCGGCGACATGCGCGCGTTCGTGGCCGCCGGCGTGGGCCGTCACGCCGCCGATGTTTACGATGCGGCCGTTGCCCCGCGCGACCATGTGCGGAACCGCCGCGCGCGAGCACAAAAACGCCCCGTCGACGATGGGCGACACGACGGCGCGCCACTCGGCCAGCGTCATGGTCGCCAGCGCGCCTTCGCCGCGGTTGGCGGCGTTGTTGACGAGAATATCGAGGCCGCCGAACTCCGCGACGACGCGCGCCGCCATGTCGGCGACGGCCTGTTCATCGACGACGTCGGCGAGAATGAGCATGGCGCGGACGCCCATGCCTTTGAGCCTGGCCACCAGCGCCTCGCCCTCGGCGCGCGAGGAGCGGGCGTTGATCACGATGTCGGCGCCTTCCTCGGCGAGAGCCGTCGCGATCGCCGCGCCGATGCGGCGCACGCCCCCGGTGACGAGCGCGACCTGGCCCTCAAGCCGTCTTGTTTTCTCCGCCAACGCAAAGCTCCCCGCCCTTGGGCTGTCTTTGGGGCGAGGGCGTAGCACGCGCGCGGCGGGCGCGCCACCAAGCCCGGGCGCGCTTCAAGCCTAAGCGCGATTGGGCGCGCAATCGACGCGGATGAACGCCTCGAGTTCGCGTTCGATCGGGTCGCCGGCGCCGAAGCCGATGCGGAAACACGACGTGTAGTGATTCTGACCGCTCTGGCGCACGAAGCGGGGAAATCTTCCATCCCGTTCGAACAACGCGTTGACGAGCGTAAGCGCCTGTTCCTGAAAATCGTGGGTCTCAATCTCGCCGACCGACACCATGACAGGCAGTTTCGACTCGCGGACGCCGGGCAGCGGCGAATGCGCCGCGTAATCCGGCCCATAGTAGTTGCCGACGTTGACGGCGTTGACCAGCTTCGCGAAATCATAATTGCCGGAGCCGAGCGCCGCGCCGACGACGCCGCGGGTGTCGGCGCCCATGCGCGCGATCTGGTCGGCGACGAGAACCGCGCCGGCGGAGTGGCCCATCAAAACAATGTGACCGGCGTCGCCGCCGTGCTCGCCCGCGTGCAGGCGGATCCATTCGACCGCGGCGGTCACGTCGTCCTGCGCGGTGGGCGCCGGGTCGGTCGTGGCCAGCCGGTAGGTGATGTTGACGCCCAGAAAGCCGCGCCGCGCCGCCCAGACGCCGATGTTGTGAAAGTAGGGCAGGCCGGGGCTTTTCTTGTCGCCGCGCACAAAGCCGCCGCCATGGACATAGACCAGCACGGGCCTTTTCGCCGCGCCGTCCGCCGGCTCGAAAATGTCGAGGCGCTGCCGCGGGCGCGGGCCGTAGGGAACGTCCTCGCTCACCTTGATTCCAGCGTAGGGCGGGGCCTCGTGAAGGTCAGCGTAAAGCTTTTGCGATTCGAGCAGCAATTCGCGCGTGAGTTCGCGGCCCAGCGGTGGCGTGGCGGCGGCGAGGCGGGCCTCGATGAGCGCGCGGTCGGCGGCGCTCAATTCGATCATCCCCTTCATCCCGGCCTCCTCCCTGTGACCGTGGAATTGACCGGACGATTGCGCAATCTGTCAAGCCGCGATACGAGCGAAGGAGAACTTAAAAAAAACATTCGCGCGTCATCGCCGCGGTTAAAGCCGCGGCCAATCCCCAACAGGGAACGCGGCCGCGATGAGGGAGCAAATCGATGCAATTCGGCGTGTTTTCCAACGGGCAGCGTCGCAACCAGATCGCCGCCGACAGCTACGACGAGGATCTGGAGGAATTGATCCTCGCCGACGACCTCGGTTTTCGCGAGGCGTGGATCAGCGAGCACGGCGTTTTCGTCAGCCGGCCCGAGCCGGATCATCTGCCCAGCGCCGACATATTGATCGCCAAGGCGGCGGCGCTGACCAAGCAAATCAAATTTGGCCCCGGCATCCGGCCGCTGCCGTTCTTCCACCCGCTGCAAGTGGCGACGGACGCCGCGGTTTGCGATCACATCACGCGGGGACGCTACATGGCCGGCTTTGGCCTTGGCCTCGGCGGCGGCGGCGAGCCGCGCGGCAAGATGCCCGGCGCGCCGCGAGAAATGGCGGCGGAATCGATCGATTTTATTTTGCGCGCGTGGAGCGAGCCCGAGCCGTTCGATTTCGAGGGCCGCTTTTGGCAAGTGAAAAACGCGCGGATTGTTCCCATGCCCTACACCAAGCCGCGCATGGAGGTGGGCATCGCCTGTTCGCGCACGGACTCGACGATGGAGCTCGCCGCGCGCAAGGGTTTCCTGCCGTTGCTGACATGGACGACGCCGGCGCCGCCGCTCGCCGCGATGATCGAAACATATCTGGGCGCGAAGGGGGAAGGCCTGGGCGCGGGCGAAGAGCGCGCGCCGTCGCGTCAAAGCGTCCGCGTCGGACGCTTCGTGTACATCGCGGATTCGGTCGCGCAGGCGAAGCGGGAACTGGCGAACGCCGACATCGACGCGATCAACCGCGGCCGTCTCGACGGCTACATTCCGGCGGGCGGAACGCGCGGCGACATCGATCTGGACTACTTGATCGACTCGGGCGCGTTCGTTTGCGGCGACGTGGACCGGGTGGCGGAAATCCTCGCCGAATTCCACCACGATGTCGGCGGCTTCGGCGCGCTGCTGCTGGTCTGCGGCAAGGACTGGGGCGTGAAGGAGGGCCGCGACCGCACATGGCGGCAGTTCATGGCCGAGGTCGCGCCAAAGCTGGCGGCGCTGTAGGCGGAAGCGCTTCCCTCACTCCGTCAAATAGCCGAATTTTTTGCGCGCCAGCGCCCGCATCTCGGGCGAGGGCTGGTTCACCTTCGGGTACTTGTCCTTCCAGTGGAAAGGCTTGCAGGCGTCGATGATGGCGCGGCTGTTTGTGAAGTCGCCCTTGGCCTTCCGCTCGGGCTCGATGCGCGGGTCAAGCGGCGTCGACCAGGCGTTTGTGATGATGTCGATGGATGTCGCTGGATCGCTGCGCGTCAGCACCGCCCACATCACCTCCTCCAGATTCGACACGTCGATGTCGTCGTCGACGACGATCACGTAGCGCCCCGCGTAGGCGCCGGAGTGGCACATGGCGGCCACGTGGCCCGCCTGCTTCGCGTGGCCGCCGTAGCGCTGCTTGATGGCGACGGCCAACAACAGGCGCGCCGTGCCGATTTCATGCGCCCAGGCCGCCGTCACGTCGGGCACGCCCGCCTTGGCGATGTTTTCTCGCACGATCGCCGAGCGCGTCAGCGCGCGGTACCGCGCGATCTCGTCGGGCGGCCGCTGCGGCGCGCAACCCAGCAATATCGGATCGTTGCGATGGTAGATCGCCTTGATGTCCATGACCGGCTCGGGCCGCACGTCCGAGCCGTAGTAGCCGAACCATTCGCCGAACGGCCCCTCCGGCTTCATGTTGCCGGGCATGACAAAGCCCTCGATGACGATTTCCGCGTCGGCGGGCACGGGCAGCCCGGTGATCGGCGCCTTGACGAGGTCGACCGGCTTGCCGCGGATGCCGCCGATGACTTCGTATTCGCAAACGCCGTAGGGAATTTCGCTCGACGACATCAGGAACGACATGGGGTCGCAGCCCACGACGATCGCGACGGGCATGGGCTCGCCGCGCGCCTCGTATTTGTCGCGCATGATGCGGCCGTGCTTGCCGGGCGAAATGTAGAAGCCGACCGTCTGCTTGTCGTGGATCATCACGCGGTAGGTGCCGCAGTTGATCCAGCCCTCCTCGGGGTCGCGCGTCACGTTGAAGCTGCCGGTGCCGATGTAGCGGCCGCCGTCATCCTCGTGCCATTTCGGCGTCGGAAAAATTCCGACGTCGATGTCGTCCCCCGTGATCTTGTTCTCGAACACCGGCCCGTCGTTGACGTAGCGCGGCTCGACGCGCTTGAGGTCGGCCATGTAGTTGACGCGGAAGGCCTCGCTCAGTTCGAGCTTGGTCATGTCGGTTGGAAATCCAAGCGTCATCGCCGCGCGCTTGCCGCCGAAGAAGTTCACCAGCACGCGGCTGCCCTTCAGCGTGCCGGGCACGTCGGAAAACACCACGGCGGGCGCCTTCTCGTCGTGCAGCAGCACTTCCGCGGCCATGCCGATGTCTTGTTGCCAGCTCAATCCGCTGGCCTCGCGCACCTCGCCGAGCTTGCGCGCCTCCTCGATCCATTCGCGCAGGTCGGTGTAGGCGAGGGCGGGCGCGACCCGCTTTTCGGCGCCGGAATCGTTCGTCATCGGGGCGGTCTCCACCGGCTTTTATTTCGATTTCGCGACGTAGGGACCGAGTTCGCGGACGGCGGCCTCGGTCATGCGGAGATCGACGGCTTGCGCCGCCGAAACCCCGCCCTCGATCCAGCCCTGCGTCCTGTAGAAGTCGAGGTCTTTCTGCAAACCCGCGACATTGAGCCGGCCGTTGGGATCGACGCCTTGTGGCGCGATGGCGCGGTAGATCGCGGGATCCTTTATCGCCGTGTATTCCGTCAATATCGAGACCACTTCGTCCGCGTTGGGGCCTGCGATCAATCCATCCTTCAACGCGTCGTTGTAGAAGCGCGCGCCCTTGATGAACGCGCGCATGAAGCGGCGCGCGGCGTCTGGCCGTTCGTTGATGAATTTTCCCGACATCAGCGTGACGGAGGCCTCGTGGCCGGGGTCCATGACATCGTCGGATGTCACGCGCGTGGCGTAGCCGGCCGTGATCGCTTGGCTCGCCGAGGGTTCCGCCGTCAATCCCGCGTCGATCGCGCCGTTCGCGAGCGCCGCGACCGTGTTGGGATAGGAGAGATAGACGGGCTCGATGTCCTCGAATTTCAGGCCGATTCCACGCAGGTAGTTGGCGAGCGTCGCCGTCGCGCTCGATCCCGTCGAGGGCATGGCGATCTTCATGCCCTTGATGTCGCGGGGGCTCTTGTAGCGGCCCGACGCGATCAGGTCGCCGCGGACGATCAGCAGGTTGTGGCCGTAGCCCGCGGGGGCGTTGCCGCTGCTGACGACGATCTTCAGGCCGATGCCGCGCCCCACCGCGTTGTAAAGCGCGGCGTTGCCCGAGCTTGTCGCGGCGTCGAGCTCGCCCGTGCCCAAGGGCGCGATCATTTTAACGCCGGTGTCGAACGGCGTCATCGCGACGTCGAGGCCCTCGTCGGCGAAAAACCCTTTTTTGCTGGCGATGAAAACGCTGACGTCCGAGGATGTGCCGGCGGTCGCCATCTCGACATGGTCGAGCGCGCGCGCCGGGCCGGCGAACGACAGCGCGGCCGCGAGCGCCGCCGCCGCGGCGATGACATGAAATCCGGCGCCAGCGCGCATGGAAGCCTCCCGATCTTCGGTCGAAAGTGGTCGGCGACGGGGGGAGAGTCAACCACCTCTCGAAGGGTGGCGTCGATGGCGGGGACCGGCTGTGAAAGTCAAACGCGCTCCAGCAGCAGCGCGACGCCCTGGCCGACGCCAATACACATCGTCGCGAGCGCGTAGCGGCCCTTGATCGCCCGCAACTGGTTGACCGCCGTCGTCGCGAGACGCGCGCCGCTCGCGCCGAGGGGATGGCCGAGCGCGATGGCGCCGCCGTTCGGGTTCACGCGGGGGTCGTCGTCGGCGAGGCCGAGGTCGCGCAACACCGCCAAGCCCTGCGCCGCGAAGGCCTCGTTCAACTCGATCACGTCGAGCTGGTCCAGCTTCACGCCGACGCGGCCCAGCAATTTGCGCGTCGCCGGCGCCGGGCCGATGCCCATGACGCGCGGCGGCACGCCGGCGGTCGCCATGCCGACGATCCGGGCGCGCGGTGTCAGGCCATGTTTGGCCGCGGTCTTCTCGTCGGCGACGATCAGCGCGCAGGCGCCGTCGTTGACGCCGCTGGCGTTGCCCGCGGTGACGGTTCCATCCGCCCTGACCACGCCCTTCAATTTCGCGAGCGCTTCGAGGCTGGTTTCGCGCGGGTGTTCGTCCCTGGCGAAGACGATCGCGTCGCCTTTTTTCTGGGCCACGGCGACGGGCACGATCTCGGCGTCGAAAAATCCAGCCTTTTGCGCCGCGAGGGCCTTCGTCTGGCTCGCCAGCGCCATGCGGTCCTGCGCCTCGCGCTCGATATTGAATTCCACCGCGACGTTTTCCGCGGTCTCGGGCATGGCGTCCACGCCATATTGCTTCTTCATCAGCGCGTTGACGAAGCGCCAGCCGATCGTGGTGTCGTACACCGCGTTGGCGCGGCTGAAGGCGCTGTCGGCCTTGGGCATGACGAAGGGGGCGCGGCTCATGCTTTCGACGCCGCCCGCGATCATCAAACAGGCTTCGCCGCCGACGATGGCGCGCGCGGCGCTTCCCACCGCGTCGAGGCCGGAGCCGCAAAGGCGGTTGATCGTCGCCCCGGGGACGGTGTGCGGCAGGCCGGCCAGCAGCAGGCTCATGCGCGCCACGTTGCGGTTGTCCTCGCCCGCCTGGTTGGCGCATCCGTACAAAACATCGTCCACGGCGGCCCAATCCACCCGCGCATTGCGCGCCATCAGCGCCTTCAGCGGCGACGCGCCGAGGTCGTCGGTCCGCACGCTCGACAGCGCGCCGCCGTAGCGGCCAAAGGGCGTTCGCACGGCGTCGCAAACGAAGGCGTGGTTCATGCGCGGCCTCTTGGGAAATCAGATCGCGGCGTTCTTGCGCAGCAGGTTCACGCGGAACACCTGCGTGAAGGCGAGGCGGCCGCCGCTCGTGTCGGCGTTGGCCTCGAAGCGGCGGCGCGCTTCCGCCGGCCGCAGGTCGAACAGGGCCTTGCGTTTGACGTCGCGGTCGATCTGGTCTTCGCGCCACTCCTCGAAGTCGGCGAAGTCGCGCGTCGAGCGCCACATCTTTTCGCTCAGGGGCGAGAAGCCCGCCGCGCCCAACGCTTCGATCGCCGCGTAGGCGAGCGTCCTCACCTCGGTTTCGTCGTTCACCAGGACGGTCGCGTCGTGATAGTTGCCGGCCGGCACGGGTTCCATCGCGTAGAGAAGGCCGCCGGGCTTCATCACGCGCGCCGCCTCCTTCAGCGCCCGCGCCGCGTCGGGCATGTGGTGCAGGCTGTTTGAAAACGCCACGACGTCGAAGTGTCCGTCGGGCCACGGCAAGGCTTCGCCGCTGGCGACGCGGAAATCGACCGCGACGCCCTCGCTCGCCGCCGCGGCTTTCGCCGCGCCGATTTGCTTTTCCTTGACATCGACGCCGGCGACCTCGGCGAATTCGCGCGCCAGCGAGCGCGTGAACTTGCCCTCGCCGCAGCCTATGTCGAGAACGCCGCCGCCTTGGCCAGCGAGCAGCTCGCGCGCCGCCGCGGCGTTGGAGCCGATTTCGAGCGCCGCGATCTCCTCGCGCGTCGGCGCCATCGCGCGGCGGACGTTCTCCCGCATCCCCAGCTCCCGTCAGCCGACAACGAGCGCGATGTGCTCGCTGTGGCCGTCGCTCATGCCGCGCGCCTTCATCCAGTCGTAGGCGCGGGTGAACAACTCCTCGCTGTAATGATCGACGTGCTTGTAATGCACGAAGGCCCGCAGCAATTCGCTCGGCTCGAGCGCGCCCTTGGCCTGCGCGGCGATGTGACGCGCGTATTTGCGGAAGTCGGCGTTGATCATGTCGACCGCCTTGTTCTCGGCGTCGTAATAGGCCTTGCGCAATTCCGGCGAGAGATCGGGCGCGATGACCTCGCCGCCGCGGTAGAAGGAGGCGGCGATGATGTGCGCGCCTTCCTTGAGGCCGAGGCTGATGAAGGGCTCCATTACGGCGACGGCGCGCGCCGTTCCCGCCTTCAGCGCGGCCCAGCGGGCCTGCGGCAATCCGCCGTTTTCGATTTTGACATGGCCGGCGCCGCAGGCGCTCTCCAGCATTTGCAGCGTCGTGTAGTGCGAACCCGTGAGTTCCTGCACCATGACGGGCACGTCGACCATGTCGCGCGGCGTCTGCAGGGCGTCGTCGAAGGAGAGGATCGCCTGGGCGGCGACGGCGGCGCGCAGCGCGGCGAGCTTGCCGCCGCGGGCGCCGCGCTCGAGCCTGTCGATGCTGGCCCACTCGCAAACGTTGTAGCTGTCGGCGCCGCCGCAATCGAACAACTGTTCCTTGAGCCGCCCCATGAACGGGGTTTGCGCGTTGTCGCGCTCGCGGTCGGCGTAGGTGGCGGAGAACGCCACATCGAGGCCAGCTTGGGCGAACAGGCCCTCCTCGATGCCGACGATGACGGGGAGGTCGAACACGGGGTTGTTCGGCGCGATGCGCACGGTCGCGGGTTCCGAATGGGATGACATGGCTTGCTCCTGTGCGGGATGTCGCGCGCCTGTTTAAACCCGTTCTCCAGCCGCGGGAAGCCCGCGCCGTGGCGCTTGTGTCGGGACGGGCGCGGACTTCGAAATGGCGCCCTTACAGGCCGAAGACGAACAGCATCGCCGCGCTTGGCTGGTCCTTCATTTCCGGCGCGCGCTTCAGCTTGCCGCGCGCGTTGTTGAAGAGGCCGGAGGCGATGGCGACATATTGCTTGCCATCGACGGCGTAGCTCATCGGCGGCGCGTTGAAGCCCGCGCCGACGTTGACGCTCCACAATTCATCGAGCGTCTCGTCGTCGAGCGCGACGATGGTCCCGTCCAGCAGGGCGGTGAACACCACGCCGCCCGCCGTGGAAAGCACCCCGGCGAAATTCGGATAGTCGAACTCCTTCCGGCCGCGCACGCTCGCGTCCGTCGGGTCGATCGCGATCACGCTCGACGTGATGCGCCCAGCGTCGGCCGTCTTGCCGCCGACGAAATTGCCCCTCGTGTGCGATTGATAGTCCGGCGTGACGTTGGCGCAGCCCTCGTTCGCGGCGACATAGATCGTCTTCGTTTTCAGGCTGTAGGACGCGGGCCAATAATTGTTGCCGCCCGACGTGTCCGGGCACATGCGGCGCGTGCGGCCGTCGTCGTTGACGTTGGGGCCCTCGTTGTAGATTTGCACGTCGCGGGCTGGATCGTAGTCGACGGGCTTGCCGGTCTTGACGTCGACGCCCTTCGTCCAGGTGACTTCCTTCACGTATTGGCCGGCTTTGAGGAACTGGCCGTTCAGCCGGTCGAACACATATTCAAATCCGTTGCGACCCGTGTGCGAAACGACCTTGCGGCTTTCGCCGTTCACCATCTCGTCGAGGAGGATGTGCGTTCCCGTCTCGTCGTAGTCGTGGTTGTCGTTGGGATTGTATTGGTGCCACCAGCTGATTTTGCCGGTCGCGGCGTCGAAGGCGATGGCGCTCGACGTGTAGAGGTTGTCGCCGGGCCGGAAATGCGAATCATAGCCGGGCACCGGATTGCCCGAGCCCCAATAGGAGAGGTTCGTCGCGGGGTCGTAGGAGCCCGTCACATAGAACGCGCCGCCGCCGGTTTGCCAGGCGTTGTTCTTGTCTTTCCAGGTCTCGCTTCCGGGCTCGCCGGGCGCGGGAATGGAATAGGTCTTCCACTTCAATTCGCCGGTGCGGGCGTCGAGCGAGGCCACCCAGTCGCGCACGCCGCGGTCGCCGCCCGACGCGCCGATCAATATCGAGTTCTCGAGCGCCAGCGGCGCGGCGGTGAGCTCGAGATCGGGCTGGTCGTGAAGGTTCTTGTCCCAGACGACCTTGCCGCTGTCGCGGTCGGTGGCGACAACGCGGCCGTCGTGGCTGGTGATGGAGATCACGAGGTTGTTCCACAGCGCGACGCCGCGGTCGCGGTCGAGCTTTTGCTGGCCTGGGTCCATCTTCCACACAAGGGCGCCGCGCGATCCGGAACGGACGTCGATTTTGTAAACGACGCCCCATGGATCGACGATGTACATGAAGCCGTCGTCGACGAGGGGCGTCGCCTCGACGCCCTCGTTGCCCGATGTGCCGCCGAGCGGCAGCGCGAATTTCAGCTTCAGGTTCTTGACGTTCGTTTTGTCTATTTGCGACAGCGGCGCGTGGCGTTGCGCGCTGTAGTCGCGGTGGTTCGTCAGCCAGTTGCCGGGCTCGGGATTTCGCAGCCGTTGAAACGTCGCGTCCGCCGCGCCCGCGGCTTGCGCCGCGCCCAACACGGCGAGCGCCACCGCCGCCGCCTTCAAGGCTTCCGTCCTCAAGCCTTCCGTCATGGCGTCCTCCCGATTTCCACATAGGCCGCGCGCGGCGGCTCCGTACGCGCACCTTGACCCACATCGCGGCGTCCCGCAATCGCGCCGCGGCTTATGTGACGCCGCTGTGACGCCGCGCCGCGGTCTTCGGGGCCGCTTGAATGATCCGACTGGCGGCGGCGGCGGTTTTGTCCTACATGCCCGGCGCGGCTGTTTCGCCGCGTTTCCCGTTCACGACAGCACCATGGCAGCCGCGCGCTATTCGTTTGCGATTCCCCTGATCGTCGGCTGTTCGCAGTTCATGCATCAGTTCGACGGCGTCGTCATCGCGACCGCGTTGCCGACGATGGCGCGCTCGATGAACGAGGATCCGCTTCGCCTCAACCTGGCGATCACCTCCTATTTGCTCGCGCTCGCGGTTTTCGTGCCGATCAGCGGCTGGCTCGCCGACCGCTTCGGCGCCAAGCGGGTCTATCTGACGGCGATCGCGGTTTTCACCGCGAGTTCGCTCATGTGCGGCTTGTCGCAATCCCTCGCGGCGCTCGTGGTGTCGCGCGTCGTCCAGGGAATCGGCGGCGCGATGATGATTCCCGTCGGGCAGACGATCGTCGCCAAGACGGCGCCGCGGACCGATCTGGTCAAGGCGATGAGCTATGTGTCGATCCCGGCGGCGCTCGCGCCGCTGTTCGGCCCCTCGGTTGGCGGCTTCATCGTCACCTACTTCGACTGGCCCTGGATATTCTTCATCAACCTGCCCATTGGCGTTCTCGGGCTGGCGATGGTCTGGTCGAAAATTCCCGATCTTCCGCCGGAGCCGCGCGCGCCGCTCGACGTGCGCGGCTCGATTCTGTTGTCCGCCGCCGTGATCGGCCTTGTGTTCGGCTTTGAATCGATGGGCCGCGGACTGTTGCCCGCCGAAGTCGTCGCCGCGGTGATTGTCGGCGGCGCGATTTGCGGCGTCCTGTATGTGCTGCACGCGCGGCGGATCGACAACGCCGTCGTCGATTTGAGCCTGCTGCGCGTGCCGACGTTCCGCTTCGCCATCGCCGGCGGCGCTTTGTTCTACGTCGGCACGACCGCGGTTGTGTTCCTCCTGTCGCTGATGTTGCAGCTTGGCTTCGGCTTCAGCGCCTTCGCCGCGGGGGCGACGACGCTGGCCGGCGCGATTGGGTCGTTCTCCTCGCGCTTCCTGATCCGTCCGACGCTGCGGCTTTTCGGCTTTCGCGTTTCGCTGCTGATCAACGGCGCCGTCACGGGCGCTTATCTTGTCATCTGCGGGTTCTTCCGGCCTTCGACGCCGTTTTCGCTCATTCTCGTCCTGCTGTTCATCGGCGGCGTCGCGCGCTCCAACCAGTTCACCGCGATTCAATCGCTGGCCTACGCGGACATGCCGCGCTCGCGCATGAGCGGCGCGACGAGCTTCGCGGCCATGAGCCAGCAATTGGCGCAAAGCTTCGGCGTCGGGCTCGCCGCGCTGGTCATTCATCTCGGCCTTGTGTGGCACGCGGACGCCTCCCCCACCGCGGCCGATATCGGACCCGGCTTCTTCGCCCTCGCCGTCGTGTCGATCGCCTCGCTCTTCGTGTTTTTCCGGTTGCCGCCGCAAGCCGGCGCTTCGCTGGGGCCCGGCAATCCGCGCGCCGCGCGCGCGCCCGGCGCGGATTAAGCGGCTCTACCGCCCAGACAGCGCTTCGATCGGCGGCTTTCGAAACGCCGCGATCGCCGGCCCGATGGCGGCGACGAGGCCAAACGCGACAAACCCCGCGACCAGGTCGATCTCGCTTTCGCCGATTTCCAGCGGCATCGCGATGCCCGTCTTGGCCGCGAACACCGCCGACACGACGAAGGCCGACAGCCAGCCGAGCAGCAGCCCCGCCAGCGCGCCGCCGACAATCAGAAACGCGCTCTGCGCGAACACGCAGGCGAAGATGTAAAGGCGCGGCGCGCCCAGCGCCCGCAGCACCGCGAATTGGCGCCGGTGCAGCGACAGGATGGCGACAATGCCGGCGAGGATCGCCAGCACCACCAGGCCCTGCGTCGCCAGCGCGAACCAGCTCATGGCGTCGCGGATGTCGCCCATCACGGCGTAGAGCGGCACCAGCGCCTCGGCGGGGAAAAACGCCATCGTCGAGGCCGTGCGCCACAGCCCGCGCAATCCATAGGCGTCGTTGATGGTGCGCGGCGCCATGACGATGGCGGGCGAGCCCGGCACGCGCCCCGGCGTGAACGGCGGGCCGATGCGCGTCTCGCCCTCGGCGTGGCCGGTCGGCAATTGATGCGTGCGCCACACCGATTCGATGGGGATGACAATCGCGTTGTCCCACGGCGTGCCCGTCGGCTTCATGCGGCCGACGACCTTCAGCGTGACTCCCGCGTGTTCGTGATGGACATGGTTGGGGTCGCTTTCGTCCTCGTCGTCCTCGCCGACGCCGTGAACGGGATGAAAGCGCCCGCCCAGCGGCAGATCGACCGCGGCGCCTTCCACCGCGTCGCTCTCGTCCTCGAACATGTGGCCGAGTTGCAGCCCGCCCGACAGATAGTCGACGAACGCCGACGTGGTGCCGACAATCGGCGAGCCGTGGTAGCTGTCGCCATAGCCGAGCGGCGCCGCGAATTTCACGCGGGGTTCCGCCAGCGCGCGCTCGGTGTCGGCGGGCGACATCAGCGGCACGGAACCCGGCCGCAGATAGATCGCCGCCAGCGTCACATCGGTCTGGCTGCCGGGCGCGGCGACGACGAGATCGAACTTGTCCGCCGCCCGCGCGCTGCCCTGCCGCAACGCCGCCTCCTGCGCCGACACGGCGACGCCGATGGCCGTGGCGAGCGTGATCAACGCGAAGAACAGCGCGTAGGTCCAGAAGTGCCGGGCCATGCCCGCGCGCGCGACCAGCCAAGGATTCATGAGCGTTTTCTCCCGCGTCGATATTGCGCGCTCCCGCGCGGCTCCGCAATCGCGTCCGCCGCTGGAAAAACCGCGCCGCCCGTGGCATGGGTTCGGCCGGACACATTGCAAGGGAGCGCGACGCGTGAAGACCATTGGATTCATCGGCACCGGCGGCATGGGCGCCGGCATGGCGGCCAACCTGATCAAGGCCGGCTACAAGCTCGTCGTGAACGATCTCGAACCTTCGCGCGCCAAGGGCCTGGAAGGCCAGGGCGCGCGGTTCGCGAACTCGCCCAAGGCGGTCGCCGAATCCTGCGAACTCGTGCTCTCGATGTTGCCGAACAACGACGCGGTCAAGGCGGTCGCGGTTGGCGAGGGCGGCCTCGTCGAGGCGGCGTCGGGCGCCAAGGCGTGGATCGATTTCAGCAGCATCGACAAAAAAACAATCGTCGAGGCCGGCGAGGTTCTCGGCGGCAAGGGCTGGACAATCGTCGACGCGTCCGCCGGCGGCGTCGAGGAGGTCGCGGCCGCCGGCCAGCTGGCGTTGTGGTTTTCCGGCCCCAAAGCCCTGTTCGACGAGAACCAGCCCGTCTTCAAGCCCATGGGCAAGTCAATTCTCCACGTCGGCGAGCTCGGCAACGCCAAGCTCGTCAAGAACGCGATGGCGATGCTGGCCGCCGTCCAGCACCTGAGCCTCGTCGAAGTCGGCTCCTGGCTCAAGAAAGGCGGCCTCGACGAGGCCACCTTCAAAACCATTCTCGAAAACTCGCAGCAGGATTCGATCGCGATGCGCCGCATCATGGAAATCGTGGTCAGCCGCGACTTCAAGCCGCGCAAGTCGTGGATGCCGAAGGACGTGGGCTTCGGGCTCGACATGGCGCGCGAGATGGAGGTGCCGATGCCTTTCGTCGGCCTCGCCAGCCAGATGTTCGCCATCGCGCAGGCGATGGGCCAGGACGGCTACGAGGCCACGGGGCTGGCCTGCAACGTGTACGACGCGATCACCGGCGCCAAGGGCAAGCGGAGCTAGGCGC